>JAEWQJ010000011.1 GCA_023399215.1 Methanobacteriota archaeon | reverse complement strand
GTACAGTTCCAGTCAGATATGACAGTTCCGTTAGAAAGCTTTGCGGTGAAGTGGACATACGTTGGCTCCCAATCGAAACTGTATGTAACATCTGTAGCGTTTTGGTAAGGAGAGTCATAAGGTATTGCACTCTGGTATGCATTTGGCGCGACACCATAGTTAAGCCTGTCACTGTACATCCATCCCCACTGAGTAGCTCCGATATCTATCTCACTGGTATCGTTATGACGATAGAACATAGTAGCTACAATGTTAGGATCAAGATTCAGTATTGGTGATGAAACCGTCCACGAATATACACCATAAGTATAGTTTGCGGATGTGGTATCAACCTCTGTTGAATACCACGTATCTCCGACTTTTTGGATTGTCAGGTGCAGTTTCTGGTTTTCATCAACCCAAACACTGTTGCCTGAACTGTTCCAGTTGTTACTACCAGGATTACCAGTTCCGTCTCTTACCCACCACTCTTTACCACACCAATTTAGATAGGTGCTTGCAGCAGCGGTGTTTGCTATCAAAAGCAAGCCTAATGTACTTAACATTACAAGCTGTAGATATTTTTTGTTCATATTACTCATGACATCAATAGCAGAACTTTTTGAAAAATTTTCCTATATGCCATTAAATAGAAAAGTTGAAGTATTTTTAAAATAATATATAATTTTTCAAAATTCGAACCTTAATATATGAAAAATTAGAGAACAAAGATTATTTAATTTTAAGATAGTAGCTAAGAGAAAAATATGTCCAACAACCAGACACCCCAAAAATTTCCGGCATAAATTAATAATTTATTTGTAAACGAATTATTTAATGTATTTCATACCTAAGTTGTATTTTATGATTTTTTAGATAAACTTAGTAAGTTAGGAAATTTAGATAAAAATTTCTTTATATCCCTCAATCTCAAAATAAGAGCCTCACTCCACAATGCATCTGCTCCCAGGTTGCAGAGTCCTTTTATTAAATACTCTTAAAGTCATGATTTGTTCATTTTTACGAGATTATTCACTGACTAGAATATTGTTTTTACATAATACAAAATATATATTTTAAATAATACAGATAATTATTTATAAACAATCAGTTCTGTATTTATGTTAGTTATGTTGAAACTAAAAGAAATAAAAAATAACGCAAAAAAGTACATAGAACTATGCAAACTTATATATGTAGATCCTAGAACTCCCAAAACCGCAAAAATACTGTTATGGATCGCCATAGGCTATGCATTATCGCCAATTGATTTAATACCGGATTTCATACCTATAATTGGTCATATTGATGACATAATAATCGTCCCTGTGCTTTTATACATTGCAATGAGATCAGTACCCAAAAATGTGTATATAGAAAATTATGTTCAGATTTTAAATAAATAAGTTTCTAGCCAGAATACGCGGTTTAATTTTTAGATTTTCGTTTTTAAAATTCTACTCAGGCTCTATTCAGACTCAACTCGAACACAAGATCGCAAAATTTTTTGAGATTTTAACCAGAGACAGCTTGAGTTTTATCTCAAACAGAGCAAGCAAAAATAAAAAACCTTTTTCGGACCTGTTTTGCTGAACATTTGTTCCTAAAAGTATATGCCCATTTGAAGAGAAACAATACTTAACTTTACCAGATGTATTTTTAGCCGATTCGAGTTTGGTAGAACAGAATTTCGATTAAACGGGATTCAAACCGAGTTTTGATATTGGGGGTATGAGGAAATGTTACTCATGGATATAATAACCTGGGAGCCTAAAGACTCCATAAAAGTCGCGGAATTCTATGCGAATTACGAATATCCAAAAGGCATAAAAGTAATTGACGAATGGATTGACCTTACTGGCTATCGCGCGTTTATAATATATGAAACTGAAGACGAAAAAACATATGCAGCTTGCGTTTTTCCTTTCATAGGGCTGTGCAAATTCGAAACGTTTCCGGTTATGAAACTAGATAAATTTATGCAGCTTGCCCAAAAACTTACCGAAGAAACCGGAGGAAAAAGTCCAGGAGCTGGGCAAGGCGAAGGAGGAAAAGCCTCAGAAGAACTTCTTCAGCAAATAGAGAACCTTGAAAAGAGAATTGAACGCCTTGAACACCACTCTTTTATTCAGCAGGAAGATGTAACGTGAAAACGTAGTCCAACTTAAAAACTTAGTTCCAACATAAAAACTTAGTTCCAACATAAAGACCCGGCTACAAGGTAAAGACCTGTTTCCAACGTAGAAATCGCGATCTGAATTCGATTTTAGCCCTGTTGAGAAATTTTACCTCAAATTCATTTTTCAAATACACTTTCAAATTTTTCCTCATCCATCCGATAGATCTGCCACCCATCTGCAGGGCTTCCTCCAAGATGTTCGTAAAATTCCCTTGCAGGATTCCATTCAAGGACTGCCCATTCCAGTCTTCCGCACCTTCTTTCTTTTGCAAGCTTTACACAGTGGAGAAACATTGCTTTCCCGATTCCTTTTCCCCGGAACTCGGGTTTTACAAAAATGTCCTCGATATAGAGCCCAGGCTTTCCCGCAAAAGTAGAGAAGTTGTGGAAAAAGACAGTAAACCCGGCCGGAACCCCATCCAGTTCGGCAAAGAAAACCTCGGCATAGGGTCTTTTTCCAAACATGGCCTCTGTCAGGGTTTCTTCTGTCGCTGTGACCAGATGAGAAAGGTTTTCAAACCTGGCAATGCCTTTGACGAACTCAAGAATCAGGGGAACATCTTCAATTTCTGCAGCGCGGATTTTCAAGCCGGGTTTTACTCCGTCCTTTGCTGGCTTCACATTATTTTCTGTAAGTTTTTTAGGCTCTGACATTTTCCGATTCCTTATTAAATCAATAGATCTAGATAATTGGTTTAAATGAAACTGAATTTATGAAACTGAATTTATGAAACTGAATATGAGACTAAGTTTATTTGAATCCACTCTTAATGTATGTAATTTTTGCTAGCCTGAGATTTCCAACAAAAATAAGTGTGAAGCAATAAGTATGAAGCAAAAAAGTCTTGTTTAAAATGCTTAGTAAAAAAGATTTCAAACCGGTCACGTTTGCAGATAGAGTTTTTTTTGAGCGCCATTATGCACTCTACCCGCAAACCCACAGCGACAATACTTTCACGAATATGGTCTGCTGGAATCATTTCATGCATTACCAGTATGCATACGTGAAAGGAAATGTAATTATAGCGTGCACTGCCGCAGGAGTGACCCGATTACATCCGCCTATAGGCCCCCGTGATCCTGAACTTATGAAGGAGGTAATAAGGCTGGCGCTGGACATAGGCGACGACAATAAACCCCTGATGCTCATTGACCCTGAGACTGCAAAATGGATGAAGAAAATCGATCCTGACCTTATTATGGTTCCGGATCTGAACCATTTTGAGTATGTGTACCGTGCTCGTGACCTTGCTGAACTTCCTGGAAAGAAATACCTCAAAATTCGCAGCCAGCTTAACAAATTTCGGAAAAATTACCGGCACACTGTCGAGCCGATAACCTCAGAAAACCGAGAAGAAATAATGGAGTTCCTGGTAAAGTGGCGTGAGAGCAAAAGGTACAGGAACAATTTCACCCTTGACCACGAAATAGAAGCATGTTCCTACGCGATCGAACACTTAGCCGAACTGCCCCTGCGAGGCCTTTTGATAAGAGTTGGCTCACAGGTAGGTGCCATCTCCCTTTTTGAGCGTCTCAACGCTAATACAGCACTAATCCATTTTGAGAAAGGGCTGACTGAGTATGAAGGAATATACAAGGTGATCAATGCCGAAACCGCAGCAGTTCTTGCCAGCGAGGTGGAGTATATCAACCGGGAAAGCGATCTCGGTGTTAGTGGACTTCGAGAAGCAAAGCTGAGATATCATCCGCACCACATGGTAGAGGTATATTCGCTCAAACGGCGAACCTTCTTTCCATTAATCACATGAGTATGCACTCTAATACATACCAGCATATAAGCCAAGTTTAGGTATCCTTGGAGCAAGTATGCCTTTCACAGCAAAAGAGATTATACAATGTCTCAAAAATAGAAGAAATCTTAAAAAGAACGGAATCCATTTACTTTTTGAACTTAAAAAGGATCATATATTAGAGCTTAAATTTAAGTAAATTTTTTGTAATACTAATTTAAGATTCTTTAAAATACATATTCCTATGTTTGTGCCGATTTACCTTTTATTGTCTAAATTTTTAAGAAATAGATATAAAAGGATAATAATAAAAATCATTGTGTATATTTCAGGGATTCCTAATTCAGTGAAACTCTTGAATATTAAATTAAGGTTCATGTTATTTTCCAAATTTTTTATAAATTAGATATAAAACACATATGAAAATAATAAAAAATATAATATCGATTACAGGGATTCCAACCAAGGTTACGGCACTGGAGCTTATTGTTGACATGCTTTTAAAATTGTTTTAAGTAATTATAAAATTTTGCACAGACTCTGCATGGGAAAATTAAAAGTAACTATTCAGTTGCTCTTGCAAAAACTCCAGGTTCCTGCGAGCCAATACAATTAATTTTTCCTTGCCTTTTTTGTTTGGAGGTATTCTTCAAAAAGAAATCTTATCATAGGCTGTGCCAAATATTTGTGACCAATAATTGTATTTTTCAAGTTTGTGTTTTCTGTTTCAAACAGATCAAGAAGATAAGATCAAGGAGATATATAGAACCGAAATTGCACTGGCGTACCCCGCTGCAAGCAACAGGGTATCTTCACGTCACCGTTCCAAATAACCTATCCAAAACAGCGAAGAACCTTATTAAAAATCTTGTTTTACGTTTTATTTCGTATTAGAGGCTCATTTCAAAATATTATTTTCGCACCATAACCTGAGTCCTAACATAAAAACATTTAAAGTTTATGAAGTAGTTTTAGATGTAATGGCGACTTAGGAGATTGATATGTAAAAACACTATATGAACCATAACATCACTGTGCTTTACCCGAATAATTTTTTGAAAGTGTGGACTGTTGGAAAATGTTTATTGGGATTTTTACTTATTTTGAATATACATTACTAAAAAATTCCAGATTTTATGCTGGAAAATACGAGAAGGGAAAAATAAAATGAAAACCTCATCCTTAAATAGACATAAGGAATTTGCCAGACTCATGACTGAATATCTGGAAAAACAGGATTTGAATCAACGCTTTCATCTGGAAGGTCCCGGTACTAATTCGTTAGCTGCCTGGTTCCTGGGACCAAAAGCTGAAAACCAGGCTTTGTTTTCGGACCTTATATTAAAGGGAATTGATGCTAACTGCAAAGATAGAATTGGGTATTTTCCAAATGATCCTCCTTATGTTACGCCTGAAAGAAAAGACGAAGAATATTATCAAAGCGTAGACAAGCTAGAAACTGAGTACCAAAAACTTCTGGACAACCTGAAAGGCTCTGTTCCTTTTTTCAGTTATCGTTATCAAGCTCACATGAATTGGGACTTAACCATTCCGGGAATGCTGGGTTACTTTGCAGCCATGCTCTATAATCAGAACAATGTTGCACTGGAAGCGTCTCCGGTTACATCTCAACTTGAGGCGTTGGTAGGAGATGACCTCTGCAAAATGCTGGGGTTCTCGATACCTCAAAATGTAACTTCCAGTATCAAATCTTCTCAAAAATCTTCTACGGAAATAAGACCATGGGGTCATATTACCTGTGATGGTTCAGTCGCTAATCTGGAAGCAATGTGGGCCGCACGAAATCTAAAATACTATCCTCTTTCAGTAGTTGCAGCTCTAAGAAACGAAAAAATTCTTGAGCCGGCGAAAAATATGACCGTTCCTTTAAACGATGGTAGCAGGGCTCGATTAATTAAATTGGATACATGGACACTTCTTAACCTCAATATTGATGTTATACTTAACCTGGCCACGCGAATGGAAAATGAGTACGGGATCTCTTCCCAGGATATTACCAATGCTCTGGATCCGTACCTGCTTCAAAGTATGGGTTTTGATTCATTCAATAGAGAATTTGTAAGCGGTTTTCTCGAGCCCGTTGTAATGGGCTGTTCTACAAAACACTATTCCTGGCCTAAGAATGCAGCTGTTCTGGGTATCGGAAAAGACAACTTCATAAATATTAGCATAGACATAAATGCCAGGATGAATGTCAAACACCTGCGTACAGAGCTGGATAGGTGTTTAGAAAGAAGGCAGCCGGTAATTATGGTCGTAGTGGTTCTGGGCTCCACAGAAGAAAGTGCAGTCGATCCTCTATCCGAAGTGCTTTCGATACGCGAAGAGTATAGAAAGGCCGGACTGGAATTTGTAGTACATGTTGATGCCGCCTGGGGTGGATATTTTGCCAGCCTCCTTAGAAAGCCTGAGAATAACATTGCCAGAAAAAATAACAATAACAATTTACAGGATACCCCTGTATTGCAGCTAAGCGAATACGTTACAGAACAATACAAAGCTTTGCCTGCTGCAGACTCAATAACAATAGACCCCCATAAAGCTGGTTATATTCCTTATCCAGCCGGAGGGCTCTGCTATCGCAATTCGTGTATGCGAAATCTGGTGGCTTTTCTGGCACCGGAAGTATATCATAGCGACAGTCTTGATGCAAGTATGGGAATATACGGAATTGAAGGCTCAAAACCTGGGGCAGCAGCTGCTGGAGTGTATCTAAGTCACCGTATTATTCGCCCTGATCAAAGCGGTTATGGGCAAATCCTCGGAAAAGCGCTTTTTAACAGCAAGAGGTTTTATGCAGCGGTTGTTACTATGGCAGAACCGGATGACCCATTTATTGTTGTTCCAGTACAGCAGATACCAGCTGAAAAGCAAGGTAAAAGCCAAAAGGAAATTGAACAACAGCTAGAATACATTCGGAAAAACATTGCCAACAAAGAAAATGATGATCTGGTTAATGATCCTGAAGCTATGTCCTTGTTAAAGGAATTAGGCTCTGACCAAATCATAATTACCTATGCCTTTAATTTCAAAAACAAGGATGGAAAACTCAATACAGATCCCCTCATAGCCAATAAGTTCAATAAGGCAATTTTTAAGAAACTAAGTCTTTCTGCGGATCCGGATCAGACACAAAAGACTCCTTTAATTATCACAACTTCCGAATTTGATCCGGAGGCCTATGGAGAAAATTTTGTGAGAAACTTCATGGCACGCCTGGGTGTGAATCATGACAGTCTGCTTACGATGAACTTCATTTCTTCTACAACCATGAGTCCCTGGCTTACAGCAACAAGAGATGGGAACTTTATCCCAACGCTAATTAAGGATTTTAGAGAAGCTATTCTTACGACAGTTAGCGATTTCACTGAACAATAAATACATTAGGAGAAATACCTCAAAGCTGACGGTACTGTGAATTCAGTGATGTTAATTTAACGATTTGAAAAACTAAGGTTCTACATAAGAAAGAATCAAAAAGAAAGTTGAAGGATGGCTGAAAAAACTTAATGAGGATTGAAAAAGAGTTAATAAAAGTTGAAAAAAGAGTTAATAAAAGTTGAAAAAAGAGTTAAATGAGAGAAGAATCGAAAAAAATCTCATTCTTCCGTTTTCTTATTCTCAAAAGCCTCCTTTACGATTTTCAAAGCACAGAGATCTCCGCACATCGAACAGGTATCGCTTTCAGTTTTTCTGGCATCCCGGATTTTGCGGGCCCTGTTGCCATCGACTGCCAGTTCGAACTGTTTTTCCCAGTCAAGGTCCCTGCGGGCATATGCCATTGCCAGATCTTTTTCCCAGGCGCGTTCTCTCGGGCCTTCTTTTATAAGGTCAATAGTGTGGGCTGCAACCTTTGTTACGAGCAGACCTTCTTTTATGTCCTCAAGGGCTGGAAGGGCAAGGTGTTCCGAAGGAGTTACCATGCAGAGGAAATCCGTACCGTACATCCCTGCAACTGCGCCTCCTATTGCACCTGTAATGTGGTCAAAGCCGGGAGCAATATCAGTCACAAGCGGGCCCAGAAGATAGAGAGGAGCACCATTACAGAGCTCTTTCATGCCCCTAACGCTGAGTTCGATTTCGTTCAGAGGCACATGGCCGGGGCCTTCCACAAAAGTCTGGACATTGGCAGCCCTTGCCCGCTTTACAAGTTCACCGAGTGTGATAAATTCCATAAACTTCGGGCGGTCAGAGGCATCGGCAATACAGCCTGGACGCATGCCGTCTCCAAGGCTCAGGGTCATATCATATTCTTTTGCGATTTCAAGTAGATAATCAAATTCGGCATAGAAGGGATTGTCTTCTCCGTTATGCAGCATCCAGGCAAGGGTAAAAGAGCCTCCACGGCTCACGACATTCATGATCCTGTCGCTCTGGCGCAGCCTTTCAAGTGAGTTTAAGTTAACCCCGGCATGCACGGTCACAAAGTCAACTCCCTGTTCGGCATGTTTCCGGACGGCGTTGAACATATCATCCGAAGTCATTTCCACAACAACTTTCCTGGAAGCTGCAGCCTGGTAGATTGGAACCGTCCCGACTGGAATGTTAACGGATTTCAGGATTCGAGTGCGAATTTCGTCCAGATTTCCGCCTGTAGAAAGGTCCATTACGGCATGAGCGCCGAAAGTTTCTGCGGCCTTTGCTTTTTCGATTTCGGCATCAATGTCTATATAGTCTCTCGATGTTCCTACGTTGGCATTGATCTTTGTGCTCATATACTTGCCAATACCTATAGGAAGGGTCTCTCGCCTGTTATTTACGGGGATAGCAATTAGTCCTTTTGCCACGCAGGAGCGAACAGTCTCAGGGTCTATTCCTTCAGCTTTTGCCACGGCTTCTATAGAGGGGGTGATGATTCCCTTCTTCGCATCTTCCATTAGTGTCATTGTTACTCCAGACTGCAGGTTAATGAAAAATTATAATATTATATTAATTAACAGATCTCGATGAAAACATGTCAAATAACAGCAATATCATTGACTGTAACTAACCAACATTTCATAAGCATATTATAAGGTTGACTAGAATAATAAGGATAAAGATAAATCCAGTACTTATATCTTGCAGACTAGAACAGACAACTCATATATATCTTTTCACGTCTGGCAAGTCATATAATATGTATAAGCAAACAAATATATAAATAATGTAGGTTATTATTTAGAGCATGCGCAGAAAGAAAACCACGGAAACTGTTTTTAAAGTAAAGGCTTTTACAGCTTACTGATATAATTGAACCCAACCAGTAAAATAATTGAATTTGACCAGTAAAATAATTGAATTTAACCAGTAAAATAATTGAATTTAACCAGTAAGATTAAGCCGATGCACATAAAAAAGCGAGAAAAAAGAAGGGAAATCTTTCAGGTGCATTTCCTAATTTACTTTATTATGTGTTTCAATTAGCTTATTATGCGTTTCCTTACACATTTCTTATTAATACTATTTTAGATCCCAATATAATCTCAAGAACGGAATCAGGGTATTTTACATGACAGTTGTCGCATTTGCAGAAAAGAATAAGGCAGCATCCCAGATTGCCAGCATCCTGGGCGAGGGGGAAGTTGAGAGGATAACAGTTGAAGGGCTGCCAGCATATGAATTCAAGTGGAAAGGTGAAGAGTGGCTGGTAATGGGACTTTCCGGACATATTATGAATTATGACTTTCCGGAGCAGTATAACAAATGGAATGAAGTCAATCCGGGTGTGCTTCTTGGAGTCGACCCGCAAAAACTTGTAACGCGAACTAATTACGCTGCTGCAGTAAAAAATCTGGCAAAAAGAGCAAACAAGATTGTCCTTGCCTGCGACTATGACAGGGAAGGAGAAAATATAGGATTTGAAGCCAAAACACTTGCAGAGGAAGTAACAAATGTACCGGTTGAAAGGGCTCGTTTTTCGTCTCTCTCCCCAAAAGAGGTAAAAAAAGCTTTTGAAAGCCTGATAGACCCGGACTACAACATGGCAATGGCTGCAGAAGCCAGACAGATTCTGGACCTTAAAATGGGAGCAGCTTTCACCCGCTTTGTCACGCTTTCGGTCAGGGAGAGAGCAAGAACAAAAGATATACTTTCTATCGGTCCTTGCCAGACGCCTACCTGCGGATTTGTATACGAAAGGGAAAAGACAATCCGGGCTTTTCAGGCAAAGGACTTCTGGAAGATAACTGCGATATTCTCGGCAGAAAGTGAAAAAGAAGACGAAAAAGAAAGCGAAAAAAAAGGCGAAAAAGAAGGTGGAAAAGAAAGAAGAGATTTTGAAGGTACTCACAGGGCAGGAAATATTCACGATAAAGAAAAAGCCGCTGAGATCTTCAAAAGGCTAAAAGGGGCAAAGGAAGGGTTAGTTGCGAAAAAGACAGTAAAAGAAACAAAAACCAGTCCTCCTAATCCCTTAAATACTACAGAATTCCTCAAAAGGGCCTCCAAGTTCCTCGGGATAAGCCCAGAACTTGCCCTTGAGGTTGCAGAACAGCTTTACCTTGCAGGGTTTACCAGCTACCCCAGGACCGAGACAAACAAATACGCTGAAGACTTTGATTTCAAGTCCCTTGTCTTTGATTTTGCACGCCAGAAGGAATACAAGCCTTTTGCAGAGTCTATTCTTATAGCCCCAATTGTACCGAAAAACGGAGAAAAAGATGCACACGACCACCCCCCTATCCACCCAATCAGGGCGGCTTCAAGAGGAGAGGTTAGCTCTGCAGTAAATATCCCTCAGGCCCCTGCAGTCTATGACCTTATAGCAAGGCATTTCCTGGCAAACCTTATGCCTGCAGCCGTTTTCGAAAAAACGCATCTCCACCTGCTCGTAAATGAAGAGCCTTTTGACTCATCCGGAACCGTGCTCAAGGATTCGGGCTGGCTCGAAGCCTATCCATTCGAAAATAAAAAGGATAAACTTCTTCCGTTTGTAGAAGAAGGCCAGAAAGTGGGCATAAAAAAGCTCAGCAATACAAAGTCCAAAACCAGCCCTCCAAAGAAACTGACCGAAGCCGAACTTCTGACCCTTATGGACAAAAACGGAATCGGGACAAAGGCAACAGCTCCGACTCATATTGAAACAAATAAAAAGCGGGGATATCTTGAGACAAAGGGAAAAACAATCTCTATTCTCGATACAGGCTTTACCCTTATGGATGGGCTCTCTCTGACCGTTCCTATTCTAGTAAAGCCGGAAATAAGGGCAAAGATCGAAGCCCTTATTCAGGAAGTCGAGGATGGAAAAAAAGAGTTTGAAGCGGCCCTTGAAGAAGGCACAGTCCTGATAAAGGAGATGTACGCCCAGCTTGAGGCAAATAAAAAGGAGCTGACTTCAAGCATAGCAGGCACGATTAAGGACGAAGCTGCCCTCGAAGACAAGAAAAACTACATCGGAACCTGTAAGGCTTGCGGGCATGTGTTAAGAATTGTGCAGACGGATTCAGGCCGCTTTGTGGGCTGCACAGGCTATCCGGACTGCAGAAACTCGTATCCTCTGCCAAAAGCCGGGGCTTTGACCGTACTAAGGAGCAAGGAATGTAAAAAAGGAGGAGCAGCTGTCCTGAAAGTCGGAAACAAATATAACTGGGCTGTAGGCATAGGCCCCTGTTTTACCTGCGACCTTGAAAAAGAATGCTATCCCCCAGAAACGGTCGGTCCCTGCCCGGAATGTGATGGAAGCATGTTCCTGATAAACTTTAAAGACACACGATTCCTGGGCTGCACGAAACGCTGCGGATACACTCATTCAGTCCCAAAAACCGGAAAACTGACCCTGCTTGACAAGACCTGTGAAATCTGCGGCTGGAAGCTGTTCAGGTTAAAAGAAGAAGGCGACAGCCCTGAGGAAGAGTTCTGTATAAACCGGCGCTGCCCGGAAGGCAGAAAATACTGGAAAAGGCCAGGCAAAGGAGCCGAAACAAGGATCAAGGAAAAGGCTTCGGTAAGCCGCCCTGCAGCAAGTTCAGTAGCAAAACCGGTAGCAAGTTCAGCGACAAGTTCAGCATCAAGCCCAGAAGTAACCCAAGCAAAAAGAAAAACTTCAAAAGTATCGGCTGCAGGCCTGAAAAAGAGGAAGTAAAAAAACCTGAAAAACCTGAAATCAAAAACCCTTAGAAATAACAATTAGAACAGTGAAAAAGAACAATTAGAACAATGAAGAAGAACAATTAGAACAGTAAGAGCGAGAAACTCGCATACTAAAAGAAACTAAGAAAAGAGATAAGAAAATCCTTTCGGATTTTCCCCTGCTTCTTGATATTGAACCAGAACGAAATTATGCTGCTGCAGGTTCGGGTGCAGCGGATGTAGCAGGTGCAGGTGCTGCTTCGACCTGGGTTTTGCGGATTTCGACCCTGCGGAGCGGGTAGATGAACTTGGCCTGCCTGTAAATGGCTGCTGAGAGTCTGCCAAGAATTGCTTCCTGCATAAAGGTCTCGAAATCGGCTTCTGATGCACGCTTTGCGACGATGTTGACCATCATTTCCCTGATGGCTTTAATCTGGCTTGAGCGTGCCCTTTTGATGGTAAAGCAGGTAGGCTTTACACGGATGACATAGCCGTCTTTGGTTTTAACGTCGATATTCGCATCAATCCTGGAGGTCTGCCTCTTCACGATTGAGCGGATATAGTCGGTTGTAAGTTCGTGGCCCATAAGGTCAGTAGTTGCGACGTCTCCTACGACATTATTGATCCTGAGGATGACCTTAGTGTTATTCTTGGTCATATCGTTGGTAAGTTCTCCAACAGTGGTTTCAATATTGCGTCCTACGAGAAGAGAAGGATCTCCTGCCATAGTGTTACCGACAATAGCTCTGTTTAAGTAAGCAGGAGCTTCAATATTATACCATTCCTTGGACTTCCATCCGTCAAGCTTTCTCTGTACTTTCTTTCTTGCCAAGTGATTCCTCCGAAGTAATGTTCCTTTTTACGATTATTATGTTGTTTCTAGTATTTTTGTTGAATTTTGTATGCTGCTGGTTTATCCTGCGGCCCTCAAGCCTTTCAGTTTCTTATTCCGGATGCTCGGGTGAGCTTTTTCCTTAATCAATGAGCATGAATGACCTTCAGCGCTTTTGCACAGACTTTGCGCTTCCAGGCGCAGTTTGTGGTGCTTTTTGCACTAGCGTTTCCCTTTCAAGATGAAACTTCCGAGCTTCAATAGGCTTCCGAACCTTGACCCGTCCCCTATATTCCGGCAACTACAGGCTCCTGATAATCAAAAAATATGATCCGGAAAATCGCCAGAAGATCTCAGAAATTAGCGGCATCTAACTAGTTAATGGCTCACTATACATATCATGTCAGTATATAAACAAATCGGTCAGAAACACTTTCTGCCTATCTGCTAAAAAGCGAAAATAAAAAAGTTTGAAGAAAAAGTGTAAAGAAAAGTTTGAAGAAAGTCTAAGGAAAAAAGTTTGAAGAAAAGTTTGAAGAAAAATTTGGGAAAAATTAAAGAAAAAGTGTAAAGAAAAAGTGTAAAGAAAAAGTTTGAAGAAAAAAACCGGGCTCGGCAAAGAAATCCCTGTCAATAAGGGTGTTATTATCAACAAGGACAGTGAGTTTCATAAAGTGTTTATTTTGCCTGCGGTGTATAATAGTAGGTATTATTATCAAATACGCAAAACTTAACCATCTTTGCAGCACCTTCAAGCAGGAGAAACATTGATCGGGCTTCTGCATTTTTTTGAAGTTACTTAGATAGTTCAATAAATTAGAAAGGTTTATTATATCTCTTTTAAAATATTGTCTAAACCTTTGAGATGAGAATATGCGACTGGATACCTTGCTGGAACAAAACCGAACCAATCATTACAAAATGCTTGTAATAGTGGACAACAATCAGCAGCATGAAAAAATAATCAATGCTCTTAAGAATGAAGGCTGGACAAGCTACGATGCAAACGAAAATATCCTCCGTATAATCGAAGATATTCCGGAAAATAAGATCAAACTTCGAATAGGAGATAAAGTTAAGCAGTGGTTTAACTCACTTCCAGACAAAGTAATCCTTTATAACACTAATATATTATACTCTCCCGAGCTTGGAAAGTTGACCCCTGTGGGGGCATTTAAATACAGGTCACGGGACAAGGAGTGCATTGTAATTCTTGAAGGGCAGATTTCAGGTTCACGAATCCAGTACTCAGAATATAGAAAAGAAGATCATGTTGAGATGGATGTGAGTGAACTGATAAACGTGAAAATGGAGGATATTGATGCCTAAAATAAAAGAACTTATTAATTTTGAGAAGATAAAAGATGTAATTGATATTGATTCTTCATATGACAAACGGAAGATGGTTGAAAATTATGTAATTTCACAGTCAATGGAAGAATCCCTTATCAATATCCTTAATGATTTTCAAAAAGACACACATAAAGCAGTCCAGGTAATCGGAGGATACGGTTCCGGTAAGTCACATTTGCTCGCATTCATTATTTCTATTCTTAGTGACAAAAGCTTGAGATCCTCAATACAGAATGAAAAAGTTCGAGAGGCAGCCGAAAACATCAACAGGGATTTTGTGGTTATTCGCTGGGAACTGCAGCCTAATGATGTCGAGCTTGCAGCCTATTTCTATGACAGGATCGAACAGCAGCTTGAGGAAAACTACGGCATTCAGTACGAATTCCCCTTAAAGGAAGTTGTAGACCACAAAAAAATGATCAACGACGTGGTACAGGCTGTAAAAGTACAGGACCATACTCGGGGGTTGATTGTTGTTGTTGATGAGATCTCAGATTTCCTCAAGCAAAAAGACAAAGAAAAAATTACAAGGGATGTTCAGTTTCTAAGAATTCTCGGCCAGGTTGCCCAGGAAAGTGATTTTACATTTATTGGGGCCATGCAGGAACATATCTTCACCAATCCCAAGTATGTTGATGAAGCTGAGAGTTTTGGCCGGGTTTCTGAAAGGTTCCAGATTATTACTATCAAAAGGGAAGACATAAAGAAAGTCATTGCAAAGCGTGTGCTGAACAAATCAAAAGAGCAGAGGCTTGAGCTTGAGAAATTGTTCTCAGATTACACCAAGTATTATCCTGCGATTCAGGCACATCTTAACGAGTTTGTTGATCTTTTCCCTCTCCACCCCTATGTGATTCAGGTATTCAGCGAACTTCCTTATTTTGAAAAACGCGGCGTGATCCAGTTTACGATTCAAGAAGTAGAAAAGGTCCTTGATAGGGAATTCCCACACCTGATAACCTATGACCTGATCTACGATGAGATCGAGTCGAAACACACAGTCAAAAACCTTGAGACTGTTTCCCCCGTAGTCGATGCTGTACAGACACTAGCCAGCAAAATCGATCTCCTCGATGGAAAACGTCAGCAAACGGCTGCTGAGATCGTAAAGGCTCTTGGAGTCCTGAAGCTTTACGGAAAAAGCACAAACAACGGAGCTAATGCCCAGGAACTTGCAAACACTCTGCTTGTTCTACCGAGCAACAAGATGCTGGAAGCAGAGGACGAAATCACCCTCGTGCTGGACGAACTCCGCAAGGTTACAGATGGGCAATTTATCAACCGCACTGAAGAAGGATATTATTTCCTCGACCTTCAGCTCAACATTGACTATGACCAGGTTATCAAAAGAAAATCTGACAACCTTCCGGAAAATGCCCTCGATGACGAAATCCTCGGAATTCTAAAAGACCAGCTGATGCTTGGAGAAGAAACAGGTTTTGGAGTTTTTAGAGACACTTGCCACTGGAAATCGAAAAAATCATTCCGTGAAGGGCAATTTGTATACGAGACCGGAAAAGGAGATAAAACAGAGGAGATCGAGGGGGATTTCCAGATTTTATTTATATCGCCTTTCTGCGCCGGAAAACGTTACAGGTCTCTAAATAACAGGCTGCAAATTTCCGGAAAACTAACACAGGATGTTGTTGAGCAGCTGAAGATGCTTGCTTCGGCAAAAGCCCTGATAAATGACAATTATCAGCGTAGTATAATCCAAAATAAGTATGCTTCCCGGAAAAAAGATTTCACAAAACTACTCTCCACATCTTACCTTGAAAACGGGATTGTAGAGATAGGGGACGCAAAAAAGAGCATAAAGAGCCTCATTGTCAGGGAATTCAGTAACTTTGATGAGTTATTTTCCGAAATAAAACCAGAAATATTTGATTCTTACTTTAATGAAAAATATAAAAAACATCCCAAGTTTTCAAATTCGGTTACAAGGGACAATATCAAAGGAGAGTTTAGCACTGCTGTAAAGAATATGGTCTCTCAGAACGGAGCACAGACAACTCTTTTCAGCGGCTCAAAGTCCATTCTGAACGCTCTTGAGCTGCTCGATGATAAGGGTAATACTTCGACTACAGGTTCAGAAGTGGCTCAGAAAATCCTAGAAGCTGCAAAGGAAGATGCAGGGCAGAACTTACCGGTGGCCGAGTTCGTTTCTAAATTTAAGGAATCCCCTTATGGATATGACCCGATAATGACAGAATTTGTGATGGTGGCGCTAACCTACACCGGGGAAATTGCTTTAAAAGCTGCTGGAGGAAAGACCATTGGTTCCTCCGAAGTAGCAGATGTGTTTAAGAGCAGCATCGAAGCTTTTGAAAACATAAAGTACCTTACCCTTGAAAGTGAGTTTGACAAGCAGCCCATAATCAAGCTCTTTATGGCAGTAGGCCTGGACCAGGGAACTGCCAGGAAAGTCCTTGAGTCAAGCAAGAGAAATGCAGCCATCCAAGAATTCAGAAAAAGCTATCTTGAACTCAAGGAGAACTTCGATGATGCAAAACAAAGGCTTGAAAAACTCTCTCTGCAGCACTCAAACATCATTGACATTGAAGGGTTGAATGCAAGGCATGAGACCTTAAAGTGCATTCCGTTTTCCGATTTCGAGCTTGTGAAAACACCAAATGACCTGAAGAAGATAATCTACTCTGACAGCGAAATAGAGGAAATCGGAGAAGCTGTCGAGCTGCTTGGAAAATTGCACCGCTTTTACAAGAAATTCTTTGAAGAAATCGAATCTGAATTGGTCTATGCCCTTGAAGTCAAAAAGGTCATGGACGACTACCCGGGTATTATCCAGGTAGAAGGTGTTGACAGCTTTATTAATGACTCCTTTGCCATCCTCTCAGATGCAGAAAAACTCCTCTCTCCCGAGGACTTCAACCCTCTTCTCGGTAAACTTCAGAGCATCCGGAGGAAGTACAAGTCAGCCTACTACCATGCCCATGAAAACAATGTGGGCAGCAAAGTAAACTGGTCAAAACTCACACAAGTTACAGGCTCTTCGACCTACCACAAGCTCCGCAAATTAAAGAATGTGGAACTTCTTAACAAACGTAAATTCATAGAAGTCGAAAACCAGATTTCAGCTTTGAGTAACCTCCAGTGTTCCTCCTTCAATGTGGATATCCTGGACAAAAATGTTGTCTGCACAAAATGCAGCTTTCCAAAAGGCTTCAAAAACGAAAACCCAGAGTTCCAGATCTCCCGTCTTGACGAAAAAATTGGCTCCATCTATGAAGACTGGGAAAATACCCTCCTCGCTGAGCTGGAAAACTACCGCGGAAATCTCCAGTATCTCTCCTCAGAAGAGCGAACCCTGATAGAAGCTATAATCCGCTCTTCCCAGCTCCCTGAAACCATTGAGGACTCTCTTGTAATAGCCTTAAACAACCTCTTTCGTGAATTAGAAATTGTTGAAGTAAACCCCACTATATTCCTTGAAGCCGTCTTCAAAGAATCACAAGTGATGGACTACACAAACTTCGACGCCCGCATCAAAAAACTCATGCAAAAACTCGTCGCCGGCAAAGACCTCTCAAAAGTGAGAATAAAGCTTGCCCAGCAGGAATAAAAAATGCAAAAGAAGCTTATTAATGAAAAAGGATTTGAAAAGGATTCTGAAAAAGAAAAAATGAAAGCCTTCGCAGCCTCCTGCAAACCTTTGGAAGAGCTGCTTGACTCAGTAAGAGGTATTGAAGGCTTTCCCACAGGCAAGGATGAAGATATCCTTGCCTTATCGGATGCTCCATGGTACACGGCCTGCCCGAATCCTTATATCAACGATTTTATAGAGGCATTTGGAAAACCATATGATGAAGATACAGATACATATGATAGGAAACCCTTTGACGAAAATATAACTGAAGGAAAAAATGATAAAATATACATGGCACACTGGTATCATACAAAAGTACCGTATAAAGCAATAATACCTTTTATTGAGCATTATACAGAAGAAGGAGATATTGTTTTTGATGGTTTTTGTGGTAGTGGCATGACAGGAGTTGCATCTCAACAAGTGAAAAGAAAAGCTATATTATGTGATTTGTCCGCAGGTGCAACTTTTATATCTCACCATTATAATAAACCAAAAAACGTACCGAAATTAAAAGAAGAAATTCAATATATACTTCATGAAGTAAGTTCTGAATGTAACTGGATGTATGAAACTATACATTCTGATGGAGTGACAAAGGGTGTAATTAATAATACAGTATGGTCTGACGTTTTAATTTGCCCTTACTGTAAAAATGAATACGTGTTCTGGGATGTCGCTATAGACCAAAAAAAAGGAGAATTTCGCGATAAATATAAGTGTCCACATTGTGAATCAATAATTAGAAAAACGGATTGCGAGAGAGCTACTTCTACCTTTTTTGATAGTTCAATAAATAAGAATATCACGCAAACTAAGCAGGTGCCCGTGCTTATTAGTTATTCCATTGGAAATAAAAAATACGAAAAGGTTCCAGATGATTTTGACTTTAAATTGATAAATAAAATAGAAAATAGTTCCATTCCGTACTGGTTTCCTGCAACTCTAATGATGAACATTGGAGAAAAATGGGGAGATACGTGGAGAGCAGGATATCATTTTGGAATAACACACTCTCACCACTTTTACACAAAAAGGAATTTGTGGGTTCTTTCAACTATATTGGAAAAAAGCAAATTATCAGATGCAAAAATAATCTTTACAAGTTGTCTGATTAATGGATCAAAACTTTATCGATATAGAACAAATAGAAAAGGCGGCAACGTTTCTGGAACACTTTATATACCATCTACAATTCAAGAAAATAATGTAATATCACTTTTTAAAAGAAAGGCGAAAGATTTTCTTTTTATCTGGGAATCATATAATCCTGTTATTATTACATGTTCTAGTCTTGTAGAACTATCAATAAAAGATAATTCTGTAGATTATATTTTTACGGATCCTCCATTTGGATCTAATCTGATGTATTCTGAGCTTAATTTTATATTAGAATCTTGGCTTAAGGTTTTTACAAATAATAGATCTGAAGCAATAATTAATAATTCTCAAAGGAAAAGTCTTATTGAGTACAAAGATTTAATGAATGCGTGTTTTTGTGAAATGTACAGGATACTTAAACCAAATAGATGGATTACTGTTGAGTTTCATAACTCAAAAGCATTAGTATGGAGCGCAATTCAAGACTCTCTCACTAAAGCTGGTTTTATAATAGCTCAGGTTACAGTGTTAGATAAAAAACAAGAAAGTTTCAAACAAGTAACCGCGCCGGGATCTGTGGAAAAAGACCTTGTAATAAATGCTTATAAACTCAAAAAAAATATTCATGACAATTTTGTGAAATATTCGGGGGAGGGTCTTGAGCAAAAATTCATCCAAGAACATTTAGATCACCTGCCTGTTGAACCTAATATTGAACGAACTGAGCAAATGCTCTATTCAAAACTTCTTGCCTATTATATTCAAAATGGCTACGTGATAAAATTAAATGCAAAACAGTTTTACGACTTATTAAAGGATGAGTTTAAGTTAATTGATGGTTACTGGTTCATAGACAAACAGATATCAGAATATGAAGAGTGGAAAAAGAAAAATGGGCTTGAAGCCATTGAAAAAATTTTTAAAGATCAATCTCTGCTCTTTATCAACGACGAAAAATCGTCTCTCGTCTGGTTATATAATTTCCTTAATACTCCTAAAACTTACAGCGATATCTTGACGACTTATAACCAGATAAGAACAAACTCTGATGACGACATCCCCGAATTGAAAGATCTGCTCGATATCAACTTCATTTTTGAAAATGGACTGTACCGTCGACCCCTTACATATAAGGAAAGAGTGGAAAAAGAAGAAAAGAACGAAAAGGAATTGCTCAAGACCTTTGATAAGATCTTACTACAAGCAAGATCCAGCAGCAAGAAGATCAAATCTATCCGAAAAGAATCAATAAAATTAGGCTTCACCAAGGCCTATCAAGAAAAACGCTTTGAAGATATTCTTTCTGTGGCCAAAAAGCTTGATAATGATATCCTTGAAAACAACAGCGAGATTAATGATTTTGTAGAAATTGCGAGGATGAAGGCAGGTGAATTATGAATAGGAGAAGGCATCTTCTCCCAAATAATTTCTTGAGAAAAATTATACTCAAAATTACGATCGTTTTTAACTGCTTCCTGATTTGACGTAGTGAAATATGAAATAGAAATTGGTAATATTCCTAATGTTAATCAACAAAATATGAGAGATTAATACAATATTTACTGCAATAAGGATATTCAGATGGTCTGTTACTGAGATCACATCGTATGAAATTAACACCACTGCAGACAAGTTTATAACAAGAGTCAAAATTTCAGAAAAAAGTGCAAAAATAAATGTAATATTCGACAACTGGTATAGGTTTATTTTTTTGTTTCCAATTACTCTTTCAGTTTCTTGATTCAATTTTTCACTTGTAGTCGCTAAAATAGCAATACTTGAAATTGTAAACCCTACAAGTATTGATAACAAGGTTATGATTGTTTTTAAAAGGTCAACAGCATCTGTTACCAAGATAGTGCATTGATATTTTTCTAAAATATAATATCCAATCAGCCCTATCAATAAAGGGAATATAAGATCAAAGATAGCTTCATTTTTTTTGATTGTTTGGAAGTAATGCTTTATGGGGTAAACAAATTCAATGTACAAAATACTCATTACAGTTCCTTCACCAAAGCGTTTAGATGGACAAACAGATCATCCGAATCAACTAAACCTGTATCTTCAAGGATTTTTGCATCAACATGTTTTATCAGTTTGAGACTCTCGGTATCTAATCGAATTCTTGCACCATCAATCGATTTCCCTTCCAATCTAATTCTATTGATTTTACTCTTTCTACCTGTAAGATCATACCATTTTTTTACAAGCCCTCTTTTAATTGATTTTCGGGATGGAGATTTGAATGTTACTTCAATATTATCTCTTACTGATTTTCCAAATTCTGCAGCATTTAAAAATTCACTACCAATGTCTTGTTGATTGATAAATATCGTACCTATTGAAATCCGTTCAAACTTATCAAGATTTTCAAGAAAACCATCATAGGGAATTATATTATATCCAATACGATACTGTTTTTCTTCGGGTAATTGGGAAATATATTTGTTAAAATAATTTACTATTTGGCTTATGGTCACTCCGACTTTTCTTTCTTCTAAAGCCACTATAATCTCGTCTTTTTTATATTTCGCCACAAAGTGGGTTCTTTCATCTTCGCCTTCATGAAGTTTTTTTGGGCTCTTTCTTTTAGAACCTGTTGTTTCATCGATTAAATCTGGACGATGACCTACTTTAGCAGATTCAAATATAATTTCAATTATTTTTCCTTTCTGATAAGCATCTGGTGTTTCATCTATTACGTTGTGATAAGAGATAAAATAGAACTTATTTGAAGTCTCAATTTTTTCTTTTTTAGCCTCAAAATCTTTATTAGTTATAGTTTGAATTAAAGAATTAAAATAGTTTATTAAATTGATCTCTTCCAATTTGGAATTATCTTCGTTAACAAACTCCAAAGAATATAACCCTATTTTTCTCTTACTCGCGCTCAAATTATCACCTGCATCAGGCTTACATATTTATTCATTTAAAGAAGAATTTTGAAAAAATTATTTACAATGTTACTAAATAATTAGACATACTATATTAAAACTAAAAGTGAACATATTTAAAAGTTATTTATTTTTGTTTTCCCTCAAGAATGTAAATTGAGACAAAGACAAGAATAAAAAAACATAGAAGGAATTATACATCATCAAAATAATAATTATTTATATCTCGTAAAACTATAAAAGTAAAAAAGAAAATCTTCGAGCTTATTTTACATCTAAAAAATGGGTCTTTAAAAGAAGGTTATTCAAATGAAAATAGGGGATACTGTTCTCAGCCGCACTTATGAAGAAAAAGGAGCCGGTACGGTGCTGGTGACGAGAGAGGTTTTCGGGCAGGAGTATGCTGACGTTTTTTTTGAAGGGACAAGGGAGAAACTTACCCTGCCTGTATCTGACCTTTCTGGAGTGAGAACACCAGAGGAAAAGTTTCGGACAGGTGAGTTTTCCCCTGCTTCAAAGTTTATGCTGAGGCTGCTGAAGGACCATATCCTTGCGGCTGCGGCGCAGGAGGGGCTGCAAGCTGCCGGAAATTTTAAAATTTTGCCTTTACCCCACCAATTACTTGCAGTAAATTTCGTGTTGGATCAGTTCAAACCAAGAGCTCTGATTGCAGATGAAGTGGGGCTGGGTAAGACTATTGAGGCTGCACTTGTTTATGAAGAGCTTAAGGCGAGGGGGATTGCAAAAAGAGTTTTGATCATTGCACCATCAGGGCTCTGCGGGCAGTGGCGGGACGAGCTGAAGGTGAAGTTCTCAGAGGAATTTGCGCTTTATGACAGGGATACAGTAAAGTCCTTAAAGAAAATGCACGGGGAAGAGACTAATGTCTGGAAACTTGCAGACAGAGTCATCACGTCTGTGGATTTCATCAAGCCTAAAAAATTGGGAGACAACCTCAGTGAAAGAACGCTCAGAAACAGAACCTGGCACAACAAGCATGTCTTTGAGGCGGCTGTGGAAGCGGGGTTTGATGTGGTTATTATCGATGAGGCGCACAAGTTAACCAAGGACTTTTCCGGGGAAGAGACTGCAAGATATAAAATAGGAAAGGAGCTGTCAGAGGCCGTGCCGATTTTCCTTCTGCTTTCCGCAACCCCTCACCAGGGGGATTCTGCAAAATTCAGGAATCTCCTGCACCTGATCGATCCCTACCTTTTCTACAAGAGTTGCGAGCTCAAGCCTGAAAATGTGCTGAAGGTTACTGTCCGGAACAACAAAAGAGCTGCAGTGGACTTTTCCGGAAACAGGCTTTTCAAACAACGGATAACTTCCCTTTGCAAAATTGACAGATACTTACAGGAAGATGAAATAGAGCTTGAACTGTACGAGAAAGTCACTGAATATGTATCCGAATATTACGACCTTGCGGAGAGGTTCAATAACAGAACTCTCATGTTTCTGCTTCTTATCTACCAGCGCATGGTGAGCAGCAGTTCAAGGGCGATCCTGAATGCTCTTTCCAGACGCCTAAATGTTCTTGAGGATGAAAAAAGGACACTTGAAGGAACAGGAGGAGAGGCAGAAAGTGAAAACAGCAGAGAAACTCAAAACGAGATCGACATTGAAAATCTCGAAGACCTGACTGCCGAAGAACAACTTGAAGCTCTCGAAAAGGCAAGATCGCCTGAAAACATTCCGACCAAAAGCAAATATATTGACTATGAAATTCTTAATCTCAAAAATATCATAACCCTTGCAAAAGAAGCATCAACCGGCAGGAATGATGCAAAATTCAGGAAACTTCTTGAGATCATTGACGAGTTCATCATCAGGGAAAACAACCCCAAACTCAAATTTATCATCTTCACCGAATTCGTTGAGACTCAAAAATACATAGATGAATGCCTAAAAAGCCTCGGGTATAAAACTGCACTCATAAATGGGAAAATGTCCCCGGATGAAAAGCTTCTGGAAAAGCTGAAGTTCCAAGACAAAGCCCAGTTCCTGATCTCTACTGATGCCGGAGGGGAAGGCATAAACCTGCAGTTCTGCTGGATTATGGTCAACTATGATATGCCGTGGAACCCAATGCGACTTGAGCAGAGAATAGGGAGGATCGACCGCATAGGGCAGGAGCATGATGTAAAGATCGTAAATTTCCAGCTCGAAGACACTGTGGAGCAGAGGGTAAAAGAGGTCATTGAAACAAAACTCGGGACAGTCAGAATGGAATTCAATGACGGGGAAGACAAACTTGCAGACATCCTCAGCACCCTTCAGGACGAGTTTTCCTTTGAAAAAATTTACATCGACGCCGTCAAGAAAAGGAAACTGAACCTTGAAAATCTCAACACCCTTGCTGAGAAGATCTACCTCCGAGCAAAGGAAATCATAAACAGCGGAGATATCACGATTCCGTTCTCAGGGCTTGAAGAAAAGTACTCGATTTCAAAACATGAACTGGAAAAACAGAACATTCTGGTCCAAAACCTTATAAAAGCTTACCTTACAGAAAATGGAAGGAATCTTGCCTCTTACAAAACAAAAGAGCACGTATATTACTTTGAAGACCCTCTTTCAGGAAAGAGAATTACAAATGTCATCTTTGACCAGAAAGCTTCTGTGGAAAACGAAAACTGCGAACTCTTTAGCTTCTCCCATCCTTACGTAAAAAATCTCATTCATCACTTGGACAAAAACCTTAAAAATGATACCACAGCTCGCCTGCAGATCCACGAAGGTAAATTTGCAGGAGAATCAGGCTTCCTATTTGTCCACAGTTTGAGTATCACAAATAACATAGACTCTCCTAAAAAATACCTTATTCCCGTATTCATTAACAGCAGTCTCAAGCACAACAACAGAATTTTCCAGTACTTTGCAGATCCTTCAAAAATAAAAGCCTCCGAGCTCATTGCAGGAAAACTTGACTTTGCCTTTGATGCTGTAGAAGAAGTAGCACAAAAAACTCTTGAACAAAAAGCTGAGGAAATATACTATGAATGCTCCTCATCCCAGAATGAGCGACTTACAGAAATAGAAAATAAAATGAAGAAGTATTTTAGAGATAAAGAAGAATCCATAAACAGAATAGCTGTAGAAAACATCAAGCAAGCAAAACTTCGGGAACTTAACAGAGACATCGAAAACAACAGAGCAGAACTTCAGCAGAGAAAAATGCTTGTTCCGTCCCTTAAGTGTGAACAGATCGCCTACGTGGAGTTTGTATAATGGAAGAAAAATGGTATACAAAGCTGTTAGCCCAGGTGAAAAACTCTTACAGTTACATACTTGCAATTTCCGATCCAGATAACCTCAAGTCAGTGCCTGAAATCCAAGAACAGCTTAAAAAGGACTTCCATATACACAACTATAAAAGCGAATTAAAATTACGGGGCTTCCTCTCAACATGCAAAAAACAGGAACTTTCTCAAGGAACCAAAGAATCTTTCACAAAAAAATTACTTATCTTCAGGCCCTCGGAAGAAGTATACTTCCCTTCAGATATAGAAAATAAAGCAGAGGCTTTCAACTGGAGCCTGAAAAATATATTTCCCCAGCTGGACTATGAAACTATCCGGAGCTTTCCGGCAAGCATTTATCAGAAGCTGTACACCTCATGTAAAAATTCAGTATACTTGCCTCAAACTCCTGATGAAAAATCTACCCTGAATCTTATCTGTTCTTGGATATGGAGAATAGACCTCCAGAGAATCGTCTCCAGAGAGCAGCTTATTTCTTTCCTGTACATCGCCTATCGAGATATTGACACGATACCGAAACCTCTTAAAGCAAATCTGATAAAAATTGAGTCTGACTTTCAAGAATCAGATCCCCTTCCCGAAACAATCTGGAAAAATGCTGCATCTTTTAACAGCTGGATTAAATCAAAGTGGCAGGAATACAGAAAAGCGGACACAATGAATAAGGAATTCGACATTGACTTTTCTAATTTATCTCTCACAGGATTCAGGGAAAAGATGCAATCTGATGAGTCCACTGCCATATCATTCGTAAAGTCCAAATCAATTGAGGAAGTATGGGAGATTCTTAAATGCGACCCTATTGATTGGCGCATCATTGCAATGAAATGGGGAGAAGCTTCCTATTTCAAAGATGAAGGATTTATTGAAGAAGAAGATTACAGAAAACTTGATGCTGAGCTTACAGTTCGGTTTGAACCTTTTATAATCGGTCAATACAAAGAACTATTCCTTCAAAATTCCCGGGACAACCTTGTCACCATTGACAGAGCAATGCAGTACATAGGGCAAAAAGAAGGAGAAAAGAAGCTTCTCTTCTGCTTTGATGGCATGGCTTTTCAGGAATGGTACTGCATAAAATCTTACCTGCAAGAAAACGGGATTTCCGGCTTCAAGGAGAATGCAATTTATGCCATGTTGCCCACAGTAACTTCCATCTCAAGAAGGGCACTTTTCTGTGGAGAGAAAAATACAGGCAAACTCACACCCGAAGATAAAGGGTTTGTGGAATTTGTGGAGAAAAACTGGGAAAATAAGGAAGGAAAGTACATTAAATGCTTCAGAAATGCAGGTTCAAACTGGAACCAGAACTATCTGGATTTTGAATATATTGGGATCATCAATAATCTCATTGACAACATAGCTCACCACCTTCCCCATATAATAGATATAAAAAATAAATCTCCGATGCAAGAATTGCTTAAAACGGAGCTTTACAAGTCTGAACTTGCAAAAACTTTCAGGACTTTCTTAGAAGCAGAATACAAAATTTTCATCACATCGGATCACGGGACGATCTGGTGCGAGGGAAACGGTTATGTTGTAGAGAAGTATCTTGCTGACCCAGAATCAAAAAGGGCTTTAAAATACACTGAGGATGTTCTTGCAAGAGATTATTATAAAGATAAATCCACAGAGCTTTATCTGTTCCATAACTATGAAACCCTTGGAACAGACTCCATCATTATCCCGAAAGGAAGAAAAATGTTCGCAAAAAAAGATATCATTGGCATAAATCATGGGGGAGTACACCTTGAAGAAGTCATCATTCCATTCATAGAGGTATCAAAATGATAGGATTTGACCGACCTCTAAGACCCCACTGGATTTATGAGAGTTTGCTTCTCGCTACTTCTGATCAAAAACTAATTGAGTTAAATACGCCTTTTGAAAGCATCGCCTTTGAACTGACCGGAAAGGAAGGAAAAAGGAAGGCAAGGACGGTCTTATTCAGGTGCTTTCTCAGATCTGAAAACAATAGAGCTCGTGTCAGAAAGGATCTGATCCTGAAAGATCTAAGTTTAGAGTATGGTCCTGAATTTATGAAGCCGATATACCTTTTTTACCTGATCGGGAAAACAGAAACTCTGTTTAAAATTTCAGAACATATCTTCCGGTTGTATGATTTCGGAGAAGAATTTGACATACAGTTCCTGAAAAGGAAAATGATTGATGAATTTGGAGAAAGAGATGTAGTAGGGAGGTCTGCGAGATCCTTTATTCAAACACTTGATTATTTCGGAATTGCTGAAAAAAAAGAAAATAAAGCAATACTAAAGAGGCGATTGCCTTTGAATGACGAGCAGTTTAGAATTATGCTGGAATTATATTCAAGAGAAATTCTACAATCTCCTCAAATATCACTGAACCATCTTCCAAGATCCATCTTTAATTATTTCGAGATCCCAAACTTAAAAACTGTAGCCCAAAAATACAATGGTCAATACTGGGATTACCAGCATAGAATCAAAGATGATTTTTTGCTGATTTATAAATCATAAACGATTATTTTGCCATGTTTAATACAAAATTTCCAATATAAATGAGACGATAGTCATCGATTTTGATCATTAATTTATTGTTAGCAGCAACATGAAATTTGAACTATAATTAAGCTCCAGTAAGTAGAACTTTCCAACTAAATCTCCCTCTTCCTCTCCTGCACCCTCTCAACATTTTCACCCCCCTGATCCCGTAAAGTTCATCAATAATTCCTTCACATCAACAAGTTCCCCAACAGATATTCCCAGTAAATTCCAAAATCTCCTCCTTAAGCTTTCAACAAGTATCTCAGGAATTCCCGGGCACTATCAAAAATTTTGCATTCAGGAGTCCGGTTTGAGGATTTTATGATTTTGGAAAAAACGGCAGGTGGGGAGAGAAGGAAACAGTACGCGCCGGAAATATATTTTTATAGAAATAATTATGTAGGCTATTTGAAATACACTCTGCATTGTCCCGTCTGAAAGCAATCGAAGATCCCTGTTTCAGTCAATCAAATCTTGCACAAAATTAAGCTGTTCAAAAAAAGTCACTTAAAATTAAAGGTGCCCAAGCAATTTTTCAAGTGAAACGTCAGCCTGCTTCAGGATTGCGTTTAATGTAGATTTTTTATAGGATCATAGAAGGTACAGTGACCAGGTTTGATTCTCTTTGCAAAATTACGTGACTTCCTTTCTGAGAAACCACCTGAAACCCCTGGCTGCTGAGTGCCCTGATAACTTCACGAGCTGACGGGGTGGGAAGTTTTGGCATGGGAAGAGACCTCTACCGTTGTGGTAAAAACCTGGCCAGCTGCGGGGATCTGAGCATATTCGTCTTCGAGATAGAGTTCGATTGCTTCTTTTAAGTTTTCAATGGCTTCTTCAATTGTTTCTCCCTGGCTTGCAATATCAAGTTCGGGGCACCATGAAACATACCATTTTCCTTCTTTTTGGATGACAGCTGAAAATCTGTACATTTCGACCATAATTAACAGATTTACGCATTGCTATAAAATGTTTATCTTGCTGATGCCGGCTCGAAAATTCTGATGTAGATCAGTCTTTTTGCCATGAGATGTTTTAGAGGAAACTTACAGGAAACTGGAACTTGTCGAGGGTTGAGAAAGAGGGAGCACAAAGGGAGCACAAAGGGAGCACAAAGGGAGCACAAAGTGGGGCACAAAGCTTAAAAAATATATTTTTTAAGAGATTTAATTTTGAAGAACTTACCAGTGGCAGCCTTGCATGAAAAAACAAGAACAAAATAATTATGAAATGTATTGAAAGTATCTTACTTTTCGGCCTCTTCTGGAAAGGCAGCCAGTAACATCTTTACACCCGTTCTTTTTCCTTCTTCAGTGCATCTATTTTTGCCTGTATCTCATCCTTCTGCTGCTTGTACCTGATTTTGATTTCTTTAACCTCTTTGTAGATAAGCAGGCTTTCTTCACTGATTCCTTTCATTGACTCGATATGTATTACGAGTTCATCTACCCCTTCGTTCAGTCGTGGTTCTACTTCCCGCCATTCTGCATACTTAGCCTCTAATTCTTCTTTGCTTTTGTCGTCAAGATCAAAGATCTCATCCCAGAGGTCCATAATCTGGCTCTCTATCTCTTCTTTTGTAAGCATTATCTTCTCCCCGGTTTGGTAAATCTGATTATAAGAGCACTACTATTAATTCCTTTCAGTAACCTTTTTCTGGAGCCGTCAAGCCAGCTTTTCAACCAGTAAAATGGAATTAATAGTATTTTCATTTGCATAAATGATAAATTTGTCGTGGGAAAAATCTCAGGTATTCCCGGTTCTATTAAGAATTATCTATTTTGGGGGCCGGTTTGAGAATTTCATGATTTTGGAAAAAACGGCAGGTTGGGAGAGAGGGGAGCAGCAGTCGCAAAAAATATATTTTTATAGAAATATTCAGACCATTTTGCCTTTTATTCGATTGTGAGCCAGCATGAATCATTTTCGCCAAGTTTCTCACCGGTTTCTTAATAAAAAAACTTATTAACTGTCGTCCTACTGTTATATATTATGCATAATGTATGTTTTACGCTCCTCGATGACCCCGAGTTTCTCAAAGAACTTTCCACGCAAGGTCACTCCACAGAAAGAAATTTCTCCGAGTACAAAACAAGGCACAATTTAAAAGTATCAAGTTTCACTCCGAATTACCTTTCAATTGATTTCTACTCCGAGCAATCTAAGGAGCTAAGGGATAAAAACTGCTTTATAATCAAAACAGGAAAAGGCAATTTCACCATTTTTGACGAAAACAGGTTTGAAAAACCTTATTTAGATCTGGACTTATCCATAGCTGAAGAACTGGACTATGAAATCCCAAAGTTAAAATTGATTTGAAGATTGACATTTAAACAGGACGAAAGCGGCATTTAAGTAGCTTCTATACCTGAACTTCCTGGATGTCACACGCAGGCAGAGACCCTTGACGAATTAAACAGAAGAATAAAAAATCAACTGAACTAGATCTTGAGGTTAAGCCTGAAAAATAGGAAACTAAAAACCGGTCATTTCCTCCCTTCTTTTCCTTCTTTCCCTTCTCTCCCCACATCTACCAGCCTCTCATTTGCGGTTAGGATCTCGACTCCAAGTTCACTAAAATCTTTGTCATGGGTTACGAAAACCATATTTTTTGCTCGGCATATCTGGGCAAAGATAAGATCATTAAAATCGTATTTTCCCTGTGCGAACATGTCCATGACTTCAGGAAGGTCTATAGCTTCCATTTCGGGGTCGCAGGCGAGGGTGTTTTTAAGAATTTTTCTTACGTTATAGGCTATATCCTGGGCAATTGCCCGAAATGCCAGAGAGTTTCGGAATTCCTTGAACCTCGTAAATTCGGCCTGCTGCTTAAACTCAATTCTGGCAAAGGTATTTATGAATTCTGAAATTATCATGCAGTTTATATAGATCGTGCCCTCAGAGTTCCTTATTTCTTTCAAAGCCTTTGAATAGGCGTCCGACCGCTGGTCAGGCCAGCCTATTGGGCCGTAGATGTACAGCCAGATGTTGGTGTCAAAGAAATAGCTTTTGCCTTCGGGAAAATCATATTTTTCTATGGAATGTACCTTTACAGGAGCAGGTTTTACGGGTCTTGGCACTCCGGCGCGAAGCCTTGGGCGGCGCCTAACTGGAAAAACAGTTGCTTGGTGAACGCTCTTACGCATCTTCTCCTCCAAGCACGTCTTTCAACGCCTTTCTGCAGGCATATGCACGCTCAAAATAGGTTTTCGCCCGCTCGATAACCCTCTTAAGGATAATCTCGTCTTCCTCGAAGATATCCGTGAATAAGAGGCTGCTCTCAATCTGCTCTGCAGGAAAACAGCCATAAAGCTGTCCTATTGCCGAATTCAAAAAGGCAGGCGTAAGCTCATTCACGTATGCAAAAGAGAGTTCTATTTTCTTATTTTCACAGAGCGCAGCCATAATAATATCATAAACTTTCTGCCCGTCACAGACGGCAACGCAGCAGTTTTCCCCGGCAATTTCAAAAACATTGATCTTTACTCTTTCTTCCGTAAGTATCCCCATATGCTTATACTCGCAATGGTTTAAAAAGATCAGGGTCTGACCCACGTTTCACTCTTGAGGCACGGCCTGCGTGTTCAGAAATATTAAGTCAAAGTCTGCTTTTAGCTGGACTTTTTAAAGAAGAGCCAGCCTTTTTCGCCTTTTCCGTATTTTGTCCGTATTAAAACATAAATCCCTTTCAATTCTTCTCCTTCAAGTGCCACTACAATTTCCTTTTCCTCACGTTTCAAAAGCTCAAAAGTTCCCTTATCCCAGATCTCAACCTTGCCGGCTCCGTACTCTCCGGCCGGAATTTCTCCCTCAAAATCGGCATATGCCAGCGGATGGTCTTCGGTCTCGATAGCAAGCCGTCTGGTACCTGCCTCCTTCGGGGGCTCCTTTGGCACAGCCCAGCTTTTCAAAACTCCATCCATTTCTAGGCGAAAATCATAGTGAAGCTTATGCGCATCATGGCGCTGAACCACAAAAATCGGTTTGTCGGAGCTTTGTTTAAAATCACTGGTCTGCGGTTCAGGCGTTTTTTGAAAGTGTCTTTTCTTCTCGTATTCTTCAGGCATGGAGGATCAATAGAAAATATGGTTGCAAATGGATTTTAAGCTTATTTTCTGCTTCTAGCCAGAGCATAGTCCGAATAGATTTTCAAAAACTCTTTATCAGTTTGCAAGAGCACGGTTTCAAACATAGCTACATGGATTTTTTCTTCTCTGGCAATGTCAAGCAGGACTTTACGAATTTCTTCGCTTTTTGCCAGATTTGCCATTTGCTCATAAATGTTGATAGCATCCAGCTCTGCAATCATGGCAGTTCTAAGGATCTCTTTTTCAAGATCTTCTGGTCTGGTTTTTTCAAGGTTTACAAGTGCTTCCGAAAGCAGGTTTCCACCCCCTCCTTAAAGTGTCCCTATAAAGTATGGACGGACAAGAGTAATGTTTCTTTCTATTGGAAATTACAGCCTCAATAAAATAGTTTGTAAAAATTAAATAAATGAGATTAAAACCAGATAAATGAAACTAAATTAGAAATGGATATAACAATTTAATTATTTATATTATTTAATATATGTTTAGAAAGAATTGAGATGAGATTAATTTGTTAGTTGCAATCGATATTTAGCTTTTGTGAAGAAAAATAGTTCATAAGATGTAATAAAAAAGATTACTCAGTTGGAAAAGAACTTATAGGCAAATCTCATAAATAGTTCTATAAGTCAGTTGCAAAATAATGATAAAGTGCACCTCCCGGCAAGCTCCAAAAAAGCTTATACCGGCTCGCCAGGAACCGATCTCACCGAGGCTAAAGATCTTGAAAAGAATAAAACTTTCCCTGCTTAAAAAAACAAAATATTTTCTGCTTTTGTTTATGGTTTTGATTTTGTGCCTGCCAGGCAGCCTGGGGTTTGCCGCCGGAAATACCGAAGACTCTGAAATGCTGCAAAACTGCACATCTTCTGATGGTTCAGTGGTCGAATCCGTAATTAAAACAGCTCCAATGAACCCCGACTTTCTGGAAGACCAGCAGACTGACTCAATTGAAGCTTTTTCTTTTGTAGGCAGTTACGGACAGCTTTCAAGTACAGGGTATAAACCCTCACCTGTAGACCTGTCAGAACTTGCAAACTCTGAAGAAAGACTATTACTGGGAGCTTCAGGTTCAGACCTGCCGGCTGTTTATGACCTGCGTAAGGAAGGAAAAGTAACATCAGTAAAGAACCAGGGAAAAGATGGAAGCTGCTGGGCTTTTTCAAGTATTGCTTCCCTTGAATCTTATCTTCTGGGAAAAGAAGGAAAAACCTATGACTTTTCTGAAAACAACATGAAAAACCTTGTCTCAAAGAACTATTCTCAGGGATTTGATCTTACTATTGATGACGGTGGCAATGCATTTATATCAACAGCATACCTTTCTCGCTGGAGCGGGCCTGTAAATGAATCTGAGGATCCTTATGATGATTCATCTTCTTATTCACCCACAGGTCTTTCTGTACAGAAACATGTGCAAGAGGCACTTTTCCTGCCCGAAAAGACAGAATCCCTGGATAACGAGGTTATCAAGAATGCAATTATGGAGTACGGGGCTGTGTACACCACAATATACTGGAATTCTGGGTCTTATCAGCAAAGAAACTATGCTTATCGATACCCAGGAAGCCTGTCCGTCAACCATGCTGTAGCCATTGTGGGCTGGAATGATTCTTTTGACAGGAATTCCTTTACACAGGTACCTCCAGGAGACGGGGCTTTTATAGTGAAAAATAGCTGGGATGACACCTGGGGAGAAGACGGATATTTTTATATTTCCTACTACGACACAAAACTCGGATACAATGAAAACGCCGTGTTCACATCTGAAAGTCAGGATAATTATGACCACGTCTACCAGTATGACCCTCTTGGATGGATAGTATCAAAAGAATATGAAGGAAGCCTTGTTGCCTGGGGAGGTAATGTTTTCTCCTCTGAAAGGAACGAAACCCTCAAAGCCATAGGGTTCTATACTACGGACCTTAATACAGCTTACGAGATATACATATACAAAAATCCTGTTTCCGGGCCTGTGAATTCTGGACAGGGGTACCTTGTACAGGAAAGCGGCCGATACTCTTTCCCAGGATACCATACACATGTGCTGAATTCGGGAGTGCCATTACATGCCGGAGAGAAATTTTCAATAGTTATAAGATTCGCTAATCCTTCAGCTTCAGGTCCTCTTGCAGCCGAACAACCTGTAGCCCATTACAGTAGCAAGGCCCAGGCCAATTCCGGAGAAAGTTATGTGAGCCCTAATGGAGTCATGTGGGAAGACATATCAAGCAATTCGGAAGCAAATCTCTGCATTAAAGCTTTTACAACCAGTGTGCTCCCTGAGGCTGACTTTTCTTCAAACGTTACAATAGGAATGTTTCCTCTTACAGTCCAGTTCACAGACCTTTCCAGTAATGCCTTTTACTGGAAGTGGGATCTAAACGGAGATGGGAAAATCGACTCAACAGCCCAGAACCCAATATATACCTACGGATCTTATGGAAATTATGCTGTTTCTCTGAGTATCGGTAACAGTAAAGGGTCTGACACCGAAACTAAAATAGGTTATATAAAAGTGGTCCCCCTTTCAATTGACTCAGCCAGCCCCGTAGAGAATGTAACAACCTACAAAGGAGAGAAACAGGAGTTCAGTATCAGTACAAATTATGCCTGCGATATAAGCTGGTATTTTAATGGAGAAAGTAAAGTTTCCGAATCCAGCGTTAAGGATAGCTCATACACGGAGACCATCCGCTCTCCAGGTTTTTATAATGTCACAGCAATTGCCAGAACAGGAGACAAAAACATTGCACAGAACTGGAACTGGAAAGTCCGCACATGGAATCCCTGGGATAGCCCGGATTCCCAGGAAGGGGAAAATATAAGCACCGAAGAGCTGCAAGAAGCTATCCATATCTATCGCAGTGGCATACAGATCCCTGAAACCGGAGCAGAACTCACGGACGAGAGGCTCATAGAACTGATACAGCTATGGCGGGAAGGTTCAGGGAATTGATGATTACCGCGATGAAAATGGAAAGGAAAAAAGAAAATAAAAAAATTAAAACAGAAAAAGAGAAGGAAAAGAGAAAGAAAATAAACACAATAATAAAGAAATAAGTAAAAGAGAAAAATGTATGAAAAAAGAAAGAAAACAAAGGAAAAAGTGTAAAGAAAAGAAAACAGAAGAAAGAAAACTTGTAAGTGAATTAGCTTTCCTGGACTTTATCGTCTTTTTTCATAGCCTCTTCTATTCCTTCTCCAATTTTAACGTTCATGAGAAAATCATCAACCGTTGCAAGAAGAGAGCCTATTTTCTCAGAATGAAACCTGACAGCAACTTTATCTTCATGGATTTCACTTTCCATGCTTCTTAGGTTATCCGGAGAAAGAGCTTGCAGAATTTTCGCAGCGGATTTTCTTGATTCGGGATCCGGAAATTCAATTGTACCTGTAATTTTCATAAGTACTCCCATCGCTTTTCCAACTTATTATCTTTATCTTTGGCATGAAAGTTATTTCAAGTACTTTCATTTGTTTGTGCCTGTTATTCAGAGAACTTTATATTCGTTTTTTGATTTCTCGTTCCGGGCTTCTGGAGCTGGTCACCTATGATTCGGTCTGCAATGCTCAGGAACTCCTCGGCACTACCAAGAGGAATTGCAGCTCCGGAAGCTACATTATGTCCGCCTCCTCTTCCACCAACTGCACCTGCAGCTTCCCTCAGGGCAAAAGCAAGGTCAAGGCCCTTTGAGACAAGCTCACGGGTGCCTCTTGCGGAGACTTTCAGGATTCCTTCGGATTCATTTATGCAAATGAAGGGCAGCTCGGGGTGAAGGTAGCGGACGACCGTGCTTGCAAGATTCCCGGTAGAAATGGCATCAGCAGTAACAACATACCAGAGATTTTCTCCTTTGCGAATTTTTTCTACATTTTCCCTGACATTCAGTGCAAGTTTCTTTTCATATTCGCTTTTAAGAGAAAGGGCTTCATTAACAATCTCCTGGTCTTTTAGACAAAGAGAAATAGCCAGCCCGTAGATTTTCTGCTTTCCGCATGTATTAAGAATAGAAATAAAATCGTAAACGTTTCTTACAAGCTCCCTGTTCAGCAGCAAAACTTCTCCGATAACAGCTTCAATAGCTTCCGGGCTTGCCTGCCTGACAAGTTTCAGGGCGACAGCATTGGCAAGCCTTGAGACTTCCTCTTCAGACAGGTTTTCAATCTTTCCTGAAAGCCCGAGCTGGTTCAAAAATTCTGTAACTTTTTCAGGGTAACCAGTTATATCCAGAAAAGGTTCAGTACTGTATGCGAGCACGTCTACAAGGTCTCCATCTCCTACTTTGAGCCCCTTCCGAATAGACACGACACCTGCTTTTAAGGCTTCTTCCAGGATGAAGGCATTGGCTGTGTGAAAGAGTTGCTTGTCTCCAATTGCACCTGCAAGAGCCAGCCCTGCAAGATCAACGTTATCGGCTGCCATTTCTCTCGCTACCAGGTAGCAGGTGCCAGAAGCCGAGATATCAGTTGCCCCATCTATTCCAACCAGATGGGCATTTACAATGGCTTTTGCCGGAGATTGCCCTACAGGCTGGTGGTGGTCAAGCACTATAACATCAGCTTCCAACTTACCAATAAGTTCAGGCTGCCCGCTGCCCATATCGCAAAAGATGACAAGTTCATTCCTGGAGATGCTCCTGTTCACGTCTTCAATCACAGCTTCATCCAGCCTTCCAGCTATTGAAAGCTGGAAACAAATGCCTGCTCGCAGCAGGGCCTGTGCCATTATCCCGGCTGAGGTCAGACCGTCAGCATCATTATGTGAGACTACGCGCACAAATCTGTATTTCCGGATTTTTTCGGCTGCATTTTTTGCAAGATCTATCAGTTTCTCAAGCTCGCTCAAAATCCATCACTCAAAAAGTTCAGTAATAAAATCAAAAATATCGGTTTGAAAATCAAATAACACATGCCGACAGAGTATAAAAGATATCAGTCTATACTGGCTTGATAATATAAAACTTTGTACATTCAATAACCGAAGAGTTTTTTACATGGTAGGTAAAAGATTTTAAACCTGTTTAATTTTTTAAAAACGGAAACAGAAAACACATTTCCTTTTAAGTAAATTATTAACATTATTTCTTCTTAAATTTCAAAAAGGTCATAATAGACTCAGATAGACCATGTAGATAGTTCTTCAAGGTTATTTAATCACAAAGACGAAGTCGTAAATTTATATACAAACTTCATGCCACATGAGAACAATGCCAAACCAATCCCAACATAAAAGAATCCTATGTCGAAAGCTGGCAGAAGACTAAATTTCCGAATAGTAATTCCACCTAATATCATTACCACCATAATCAGGTATGACTTTCTATCAAAAAATTCCATAACAAACATTTTCTTTCTATTATCTTTACTTATTCGAGTCGTGTGCTTCTCAACTAATTTAGAGAAAATGAGAAAGTAAAATACTGAAAATACTGAAGCGGCTAAAAAAACACTAAAAATATATCTCCCTTGAGTTATAAAATATGGCAATCCAGTCTCTATTACCATAGTTCCAGCAAACATCCAAACGATACCTGCAATCAAAATTAAATATTTATTAGGAATCGATGATTTCTGTTTGAAACTGTTTTTCATATTCACTATTTAACCTTGCATTCATGACATAAAAACTTATAGTATTCTGGCTCTGTAAGTTAGTTGATGAGTCTATCCCAAAAGCCACTATACTCTTAATCGCTGGGAATTTTCAGAATTGTTTTCATGATTATGAGCTTGATTAATTATTCGAAATACAAGATCCAAGAAGCAAATTTCAAGTTTTGGGATGAACTCACATAACTTTGGATAGTTCTTATAATATAAATTTGATTTCGTTAAGTTAGATCGGAAGAAATATACACCCCCAATAAGTTACTTAGTAACATTATAAAAACGATGAGTAGATATTGGAGGCAATAATATAATAAAAAATAGAATAGTTGCTATCTTTTTAGTTATGTGTTTGATTTTGGATACCGTTCCTTTTGCTCTGGGTGCTACTGAAAAGACAAGTGGTTCGACAAGCTCGGTTTATATAAGTTATTTAGACGTTGGAGCTCCTAAGGAAAAACCGTATCAAGAGTATGTTAAAATTACAAATAAAGGATCAAAATCAGTAAATCTGAAAGGTTGGAAAATTAAAGACAAGGGTGCGAAGCATACCTATACTTTTTATTCATACACATTGAAATCTAAAGCTTCGGTAATTCTCAGAAGTAGCAAGGGTAAAAACTCTGGAAGCACGCTGTATTGGAATAAATACTCTTTTATATGGAATAACGAAGGAGATACGGCTTATTTATATAATGCTCAAGGAAAGTTGGTTTCTAAAAGAAATGGATAAGTAAAATGAGGACTCCTCATTTTTTTCTTTTTTTAAGTTTATAGGTTTGAAGGAGAGATTTAGTATTTCAGGTTTTACATCTTTTCTTTCTTCAGCTTGTTTTCAATATCATGCGAAGCTATGTAAAAGAATGTAAAATAAAAAGATAGCTTTAAAAGAGAATAAACGAAAATATACACACTGCCTCTCGGATATAGGTGATATAAAACCAGATCTCCCGAAAATCTCTCAGAGATCAACTTAATTAGTTAGAAAATATATAGTATAACGGCAGGGACAGCCTGTAAACTTCAAACATCAGTAGTGTAGCGGTCATCACCGGGCGTTGCCAACGCTCGAACCCGGGTTCGAATCCCGGCTGATGTATTTCCCGAGTCCCATCACCCGAGTCCCGTCTCGGGAGGACGGTGCCCTTTTCGTTCACTTCGTTCGCTCAAGAGGGCTGAATTATTGGTAAAGATAAACTAATTTTTAATTAGTCACGGCTACCCAAATTTTTTAGTGATCAAAAAGTACATGGTTACAAACCTTTTGAGAAAAAGCTTGAGCGAAAAGCCCCTTGAAACAATGTGATAAAAAGGCTCAACGGTTGCGGCTCAACTGTTGTTTTAAAAAAGAAAGATAAGCAGCTTTGAAGACTGCTTTAAATTGAAATCTGTTTTGAGGTTCAGTACTGTATTTACTTTCTTCTCATGATATAGTACACAGTACCAAGGACTCCCACAGCTACTGCAGACTCAAATCCCGGAATAGATCCCCAGCCGGAAGGTTTGTTTTCGTTAGTTGCAGGGTTACTCGTTTCAACTTTTTCTGTGGTGGGAGTGGTTGTGTCTACTGGATCCTCAGGTTCCAGTTCTATGCTCTTATCAGGTACTACAATTGTGAAGGATCCGAATCCCGGAGTTTCGGACTCGAAGAAGACGTAGGTGCTGTCTTCACCAACTTTTGTGGTTTCAAGTTTGCTCCAGGCTTTGTTATTATAGTTCCAGAGAGCTACAGACGTTTCGTCAGCTTCGCACTTCTCGAGCCAGGACTTTTCAACTCTGAAGCCGACAACTGCGTTTGCAATGTTATTGGAATTTGCAATTCCTCCGGAACCTATCCAAATGTTCACGTTCTTATAGATCGTACCTTCTGGCAGGCCAGAAACCAGCTTAGACTGTCCTTTCAGCATTTCGACAATAGTAGTGATCTTTCCCAAACTCTTTTTGGCATCAAACTCCACATACCTTATGCAGGTTACACCCTGTGGGAACTCGAACCTTACGCGCTCCCCAGCGGTGACCGATTTCTTGGACAGTTCTTTGGCAGCGACATTACTCTGAGGCTCGGCAGAACCGCCGCCTCCACCTCCACCGCCGCCTCCACCTGAACTACCTGAGCTGCTACCACTGACAGAGATGGAACAGTCAGCAGGAAGAACAGGGAATTCAGCTTTGTTGATATCTCTTAAAATTCCCACAATTTTGTATGTACCGGTTGTTGACGGAGCTTTCAGAGTGTAACTGAAGCTCTTTTCAGTCATGAGCAGGAAGGAAACTTCGCTGCCATTTACAGTTACAGCTCTTTCCGGCAGGGTAGAACTAACAAATGTGAAGCCAGAAGGAAGCTTTTCAAGTACCTGTCCGGCAGCACCGTAGTCAGATACATTGACTGTTACCTTGAATTCCTCATTGGAACTAACCGAAGAAGGAAAAGTCCTTTCTGCACTGCCTGCAGAAGCCGGGAAAGTAAATAAAGTCAGGGCCAGGAACAGTACAACAACAAATTTTAACTCAGCCCGTTTCATATCCGATCCCACCCATCAGCAAAATACGCATCCAGAACTGCATATTTGATCCCGCTAGATACGTCGTTATTGTTTACAAGATCCTCAATTTCCTCAGGAGAGAATACCCCGTCAGAACCTCCAAACGTTGTTGCAAGTTGACTTTCTTTCAGTACAATGATGGAAATGCTGTCTGTATCTACAACACTGTTTCCTGAGGGGTTCGAAGCCGTGAATTTGAATTTGAACTCGCCTGGTACAGTACTGACTATATTATATGTATACTGATCTCCACCCTCTGACTTTAATGAAACCACGCCCTGTGTTATGCTGGTTAGGTCGAGATTCACTGATTCGATTCCAGAGTCATCTACAACCTTTGCCGTGACAGTCGAGAAATCTTCTCCGTCATTCAGGATGTATTTTGGAGATGCAGATAAAGATTGTATTTCAGGAGGTATAAAATCTCCATAAAATGTAAGGTCAAGTGTAACTGGATTAGCTCCGTGTTTATAAGTTACGGAAACAGGCTCGGATGCAATACCTCCCAGCTTGAAGACTATCTCTTTTCCGTTATCTTGCTCGGTACCATTAGCTGACACCTTATACTGTCCAACCTTTGTAAGAGTGTACGAGCCAACAAGCTTTGAATCTATATATGCAGAGATTACGAGTCCGGGACCCGCTTGTGCAGCATCTCCTTTCAAACTTCCTTCAAACGCGTTGGGGAGAGAAGGAATAGTAGAAGAAGAATTGGCAGATGCGGCCGGAACAAGGAACATGCCCAGTACCAGAATAACCAGGCATAATAAAACTCTTAAATGTTTGTCCTTGATCGTCATCATGTCACCTTGAAATTTTACCGTTAATCATGTAGACTTTTTTTTGAAAAAGTCCTTCAGCGATTCCTTCTAGATCCCCTCCCGAAATCGGGTCCGAAAACAAGTAGAAGTATGCCTGCAACCGCATAGACAATAAGGAAACCTGGAGCACTTTCGGACTTGAGAGAACTTTTAGAAGACTCTGCTGCCTCTTTAACCTCGGAACTTTCGCTGGAACTTCCCGAAGCCGCCATGTTCCGCTCAAGGACTGAATTCTCAACGACATTAGCTTTGGAATCCTCTGCGGAAACTCTCTGTTCTTCATTATCTGTCAAAGATTCTGAATCTGTTTTTAAATTTGAGTTACTATTTGAATTGCTATTTGAATTGCTGTTTGAGTTGCTATTTGAATTGCTGTTTGAGTTGCTATCCGAATTGCTATCTGAATTACTACCTGAGTTACTACCTGAGTTACTTACAGTAGTAGTCTCGGAATATACTGCCTTACCATCAGGTAGCTCGAGGGTAACTATAACTCCAGATTCCCAGGCAACACTGCTCGCAGCATCTTTTCCATTCACTTTAAAAGTAATCGTTTTTCCTTCATCTTCAGCAGTACCAGGAATAAATAGGGAGTAATTTCCGGAGGAAGTATCTGCAAGATACTCCTTTTCATTAAGATAAGCTGCAACAATAGTCCCGTCGGGAGCAGGCGTACCATCAATGAGAGCAACTCCTATTACTGTCATCGGAAGTATCGGGGGGGATGGAAGCACGTCCTCTGCTGCCATACAACCCTGGGAAAAGGCCAGGAAAAACAACAGTAGCACGGCTGTTCCTAAAAGGCCATTTTTTAATTTTTTATTCATTGTAGACCTCCAGTTATATGTGAACAACAAAAAGAAAAAGAGCTATTCAGCCTGAACAGGCTGAACAGTCAACTGTTTCAGAAATTACACTTGCTCCGTACTCGAGTATTCGGACATATCCGGTTTGTACGAGTTGTCGATGGATGCGTAGGTACCGGCATCCTTCATGAAGATCCAGTAACCCTGTCCGGGTACCATACAGCCATCGGTCTGAAGTGCTCCAACTGGTCTTGGATCAGTGCTACTTATGTATTGAAGAGACGTAGATCCATTTCCAAGTATGCTATCTGTCATGCTAGGAATTATGCCGCCCCAACCCTCACTGGAACCATAAGTCATTAGGTTGGAGAACCTGTAGTCCCCAAGAAGCTCAAAGTCATTGAGCGAAGACAGAGTTGTGGACCACGGTGCATAATACGAAGAGGTATGCCCTATCATGTGCCATCCAGGAGTGAGCTCAAGAGAAGCAGGTACACCAGGGTCAGTACTGTCAGATGACATTCCCTTGAACTGGACATTGGTCCCGAGAGGCTCTTTAGTGTAGACCCAGTAACCCTTGCACGGTTCAACGGTCTCAGGGAACTGCCAGCATGAACCATCCCAGTAGAGGACTGTGCTGCCATTGCCAAAGACATCTTCAGTACAGGAGTTCAAAAGTGTCTTAGGCACGGATTTCAGGTTCCAGCCATCATCAAGCGTAATAGCCATATCTTCATATGTCCTTACAGGTCCACACATTGAGAAATTAGAGTTGTAGTTGCTTGCGTTGTCCCGAGCAATTACAGCCACCCAGTAGTCCTTACCGTAAATAAGGTCTGTTCCGTTGATTTCTTCAATGCACAGATCCGTGACGCTTGAATTTTCTAGTTTCTGGTTTGGAGTCAGTGACCCATCTGTATGAGTCTCTAATCCGGTTGTGTTTACCTTTTGCATATCCTCAATGCAGCTTGGCTTAGATGTGCTGATATAAACCTCGTATGGCATCTCGGCAAGATCTGCGTCAGTGCTCGCATTCCAGCCAACATACAACCCGGGATAATCATTCACATATTGCCAGTAAGTTAAACCAGGTGCATCTACAACATTCAGGTTTGCCACACAAGCCGGGGCAACACTGTCAACTGAGAAAGACTTCATATCAGGCTGGTAAGTCCTGCTGCTTGTACAGTCAGTGATAACTACTGTCCAGTTTTTGTTTACTCCATCTTTTACTGCAGCTGTTATTGAATAGTTATCTTCACCGACAACAAAGTCGCCACAGTTGCAATTTTCAACGGTGCTGCATGTTAAGTCCTCATCTGCCTGGTCGCAGCTTGAATCTACTTCTTTGCCGTCAACGAGAAGCTTGCAGTTGAAAGGCAGTCCTGCCCCCGCCCCATTCTGTCCTGTAACAGTGAAGGTAAATGTCGGGTTTGAGGAAACGTATCCTCCATTCGGAGAAACGAGAGAGACACTAAGCCCATCAAGGCTCACATAGAAGTCACGAACCTTACTTGTAGCTTTGTTTCCAGCTCCGTCTTCAACATAAACTGACCAGTTATGGGCGCCATCAGGAAGTTCAAGTTCCTTAGCTATCGATTCTCCAGCCTTTGCAGTCCCGGAAAACGCACCCAAAGAATAGGCAGAGAAGTTCTCAGCAAGTTGTCCATCTATATACAGCTGATATGATAGATCAAGATTATATTGAGCAGCTAAAGCATCCTCACAGGTGAAGTTGAACTTAGTAGCACCTATTACCTCTTTATAGCAATCCTGAGGAGAAGTAAGTATTACACTGGGACATTTAGTGTCTACATACAGAGCACGAGACCCGGTTGTGTGTGTGTTTCCGTAACTGTCTCTGGTACTAATTTCCCAAGTGTGATAACCATCAGCGAGTTCAAACTCAAGTTTTTTATATGTACCAGAGGTTATAACCCCACTACTCTTTTGGGCGCCGTCGAGAGAGAAAGCGTAGGTAAGTTGGCCCTCAGACTGACCGTATGAATCGTATGCAGTGAAGTTAAAGGCGACACACTTTATGGCAGCAAACTCGGATTCAGGGCTAACTATCGTTATGTACGGATCACTAACGTCAAACCCGTCAGGGAAAGATTCATCTCCCAGCAGATTACCTAAATCGTCATATCCAGATATGCCTATATCCAGAGGACCGCTTATATCATCTGGAATCTGATAGTTATAACCAAAGGTGTCATCGTCTATTTCTTCCATCGGAGCAGCAGTCACTAAATTAGCGCCTACTAAGTTTACATTACTAACTGCAGGTAAACCGTTGCTAATCGATATATTGGCGTGATCGACAGGCTGGCTGAAATTTGCGATGATGTTTACAATGTCTCCAGGTCTAAAAGGACCAGTCTTGTTATATCCGAGAGCAATGTTCAAATAGTCATCAACGCCAAACACAAATGCGTTAGTATCTTCTGCAGGTTCACCATTCAGCAGCAGATCTCCGGTTGCATTATATGCGTTTATATCTACACTTAAATTACCGCGTATTATACTCGCTGGAATAGTATAGTTATAAACAAAGGAATTATCATCAGCATCCAGTAAACCCATAGACTCATTAACTAAAGATGAACCAGTATTGTCAGTGATCGTTATATTGGCGTGATCAACAGTTGTATTGAAGTCAGCGCTGATGGTCACAACATCGGTCGGTATAACATTGGTTTTGCTGTATGTGACATTAACGCTTGAATCTTCTTCAGCTGCACTTGCTACCCCTAGTAAAAGGGACGTAATTAGCAGTGCACTAAATAGTATCAATTTTTGTTTCATATTTTCACCTAGATTCCGCAAATATCCAATTTTCTTCCAGTTTAAACATTGAATAGATCTTTATTAATAATTTATTTAAGTTGAAAGATATAGCAGATCCCAGCTATTTAAATGGTTTCGACAAACAGTATATCAATATCGAGATAGTTGTAAACTTGATATGTAAATAAATTAATACTGTTTGGTAACTGTAAATTATATTTTACCCCTATTTCTCAACCCAACCCCCTCAATATAGTTAAACTGATATTATTTATATCTGTTCGGTTGACAAGAAACCCAACGCTTCTCCGAAATCGTTTTTGGTAGAAGTGGGGTAACATTTGATCCTGGTGCGGCAAGTATTAACCTCTCTGTTCTTGCTGCTCAGGGAGGTGATAATCCTGTTTTTGTATCAGTGCTGACTGGACAGCTCTGAACATCAGACATGTGCACGCTATCGAAAGATGAAAATTTGTTGTGAGCTAAATTTCCACCGACTGCAATCTTTTGACTTTAATGCAGGACACACATCTTAGTATATTATCTTAGGATGATAATATAGCTAAGATTACACGATAACTGATATAAATCTTTCTGACAGAATAGAATGATTAAATTTAATTAGTGTTAAAAAAGAATCTTACGTATATTAAGAAAAATTGTTTAGATTGTGGAGTAGAAATGTTGCGATTTTTTAGAATCCGGTGTAAAAATTTTGTAGTGATAGAGTTTAAAAAGAAAAAGCCTGAAAATACAAGATATAGTGAGTAGAAAATTTAGAAATCAAAAGGTCTTATTTTGAAAGACATTTCAGAGGCTCTTCAAGGCTGGAAGCAAAGAAACTCCTGAGAGAAAGAAACCACGTTATCTTTATTGAAATCAAAGCTGACAAACTTAAAGTGTGGAAAGCGTATAATTAAATAAAAACACTTTTTTATGCGAAAAGAATGGGGGTTTTAAAATTCGATACACTTTCCAGAACTCTACCGAATTTCCAGTTCAGAGAGACTTTATTCAGGATATGCAGGATTTTATCGCGATTTCAAAGGAAGTCATACCTCTGGAAAAATCAGCTATCACGATAAAAAATGAAAACCAGGAAAGGCGTGCAGTCTTCGAAAAAATGATTCAAGAAATAGACCTGTTTGAGAAAGAAATGAGGGAATGTATTGAGACCCGCGTAGCCGGAATAGATACACCTGAGATTCTTGAGGTCAAAGAGAAAACTCTTGATACCTCCTCAAGCGTGGCGCTGGCAAAGAAAAATGAGAAACTTGCTGAGATCGACAGTGAAAATAAACTGGACCTCATGGAAATGCAGCAGCTTGATACAAGGATACTCTCAGCTCTTAGCCCTTTTTTTGAAGACAGCATCTATGGAGCCCAAAATGCGCGCTATGCCTTTATGGAGGATAAAACGCTGAAGGGAAAGCAGGTTGGTTTTGTTGACAACCTGCAGTATGAGTTTGAACTGCTTTTCACACAGGACACCTTGAAGGTAAAAGACCTGCAAAACCTGACCTTGCCGATATGGTCAAAAGGTGGAATCCTATCCAGAGAAGAAAAAGTAAAAAAAATCGATGTGTCCGACTTTTATATAAAGAACGTTGAGTATGAAAAAAATAGCCTGAAAACCGTGCTTGAAGACAAGGATGGGGAAAATAAGTTTACTATCTCCTCGGACGAGAAAACTTTCCTGATTATGCACAGGGACTACGAGATAACACGAGACCAGGAACTGGCTGCTGCCTTAAACAGGGACTCAGTCGATTCGTTCATAACAAAGCTAAAGGGGTTCTTCACCGAATTTGTGGGATCGAAAAGGCTTATCAATATCACACTTGACGGGAAAAACGTAATTGAAGAAAATAGAGTTTTTGACTGCCTGAAGTTGATTGCTTCCATATACGGAAGACTGGTAAAGGAATGCCTTGAAAAAGGATATACTGAAGGGGAAATTACTATCAAAATTGAAGAGCCAGGGGGGACAAGGACAGAGAAATATCTTGAAAAGTCGGAAATTTCGAGAGACCTGTCAACTATTGGAAAGGAAGGAGAAGAACTTGCTGCATTCCTGAGGGTTAAGGAGGCTTGAAAAAAAGATAGGCAGGCACCAAGGAGAGATCCTGTTGACGCACGGCCAGAGTAACGTTGAGTTCTGGAGCGTTCCTGTGCCAGAAATGCTCCAGAGGTTCCAAACAACCAACGAAGGATTGAGCAGCTCTGAAAGTAGTGAGCGCCTTAAAAAATATGGTGCCAATCTCCTTAAACCAAAAAAAAGTTCAAATACCCTTAAAATATTACTTTCCCAGTTTAAGAGTCCGATTATTCTTATTTTGCTTTTTGCAGCCGGATTGTCTTTTTTTCTTGGAAACGTTACAGATACTGTAATTATTATAACCATCATCCTGATCAGCAGTTTGCTTGGCTTCTGGCAAGAGAAAGGAGCTGCAGATGCCTTTGAAAAATTGCTCAGTGCAGTTGAGGTGAAGGCAACAGTAGTAAGAGATGGAGAAGAAAAGGAAGTTCCTATAGAACAAATAGTACCTGGGGACGTAATAATCTTCGGTGCAGGCGATATAGTTCCTGCAGATTGCCTGATTCTGGAATCAAAGGGACTTTTTGTCAATGAAGCTACTCTCACTGGAGAGACTTACCCAGTGGAAAAATCAACAAAAACCCTGAACGCAGAAACCCCTCTTGCAAAGCGTACAAACTCCCTCTGGATGGGAACCAGTGTGGAAAGCGGAAGTGGAAAAGCACTTGTCGTAACTACAGGGAAAAAAACAGAGTTTGGGAAGATATCTGAAGAGTTAAGAACCAGTGCTCCAGAAACGGAGTTTGAACGAGGTATTGCAAAGTTTGGCCATTTTTTGATGGAGGTTACCATGCTGATGGTCATTGCAATCTTTGCAATCAATGTTTATCTTCAGCGCCCGATTCTTGATTCTTTCCTTTTTTCCCTTGCGCTTGCCGTCGGACTTACGCCACAACTTCTACCTGCAATTATAAGTGTTAACCTTTCTCACGGCGCAAGAGAGATGGCGGAAAATAAAGTAATTGTCAAGAGGCTGGCCTCTATTGAAAATCTCGGCAGCATGAATCTACTATGTTCCGACAAAACTGGAACTCTGACCGAAGGAGAACTTCAGCTTCATTCTATCCGGGATGTAAAAGGAGGGCAGAGTGAAAAAATCCTTCTTTACGCCAGTCTCAATGCCTATTACCAGAAAGGTTTTAAAAACCCTATAGACCGAGCAATCCTGGCACATAACAAGCTCGATATGGGAAAATATAAGAGCCTGGACGAGATCCCCTATGATTTCATACGCAGGCGATTAAGCGTTCTTGTCTCAAAAAACGAGAATAATAGCCTGATGATCACTAAAGGTGCGCTCTCAAATATTCTTGAGGTCTGCACCTTAGCAGAAGTAGAGCCTGGAAAAATTGTAGAAATTTCAGAGGTCAAGGAAAAAATCGAGCAACAATATAAGGAGTTCAGCGAAAAAGAGTTTCGAACACTCGGTGTTGCATACAGGGAAATGAACAAGCAGACTAAAATCAAAAAAGAACAGGAAAAGGAAATGACCTTTCTCGGATTTCTCTTGTTTTTTGACCCACTTAAACCAGACATTGCAAAAACGATAGAAAACATGGAGCAACTTGGAATCTCTCTGAAAATAATTACCGGAGACAACAGGCTTGTAGCTACCAGTATTGGTAAGGAGGTAGGGTTTAAAGCCTCAAGAATTCTAACCGGAAGCGAAATTTATCAGATGACAAGCGAGGCCCTTATAGGAAAAGTAAATGACATTGATATCTTTGCTGAAGTAGAGCCGAACCAGAAAGAACGTATCATCCTTGCACTCAAGAAGAGAGGGAACGTTGTTGGGTATCTGGGAGACGGTATTAATGACGCATCTGCTCTTCATGCAGCCGATGTAGGAATTTCAGTTGACAGCGCCGCAGATGTCGCCAAAGAAGCTGCACAAATTGTGCTGATGGAAAAGAGCCTGGATGCACTTGTAGAAGGTGTCAAAGGCGGAAGAAAAACCTTTGCCAACACCCTGAAGTATGTCTTCATGGCTACCAGTGCAAATTTTGGAAATATGTTCAGCATGGCAGGAGCGTCCCTTTTCCTGCCTTTTCTTCCCCTGCTGCCCACACAGATCCTGCTAACCAATTTATTGACTGATTTTCCGGAAATGACTATAGCCACGGATACTGTTGACAAGGAACTGGTTGAAGAGCCACACCGCTGGGACATAAATTTCATCCGCAAGTTTATGATGGTATTTGGCTTTACCAGTTCGGTCTTCGATTACCTGACCTTCGGTACTCTGCTTCTCCTGCTGCCGGGTATGATAGAACAATTCAGAACAGGCTGGTTTATAGAATCCGTTATTTCGGCATCAATGATAGTGCTGGTAATCCGAAGCCGAAAGCCTTTCTTCAAGAGCAGGCCAGGAAAGTACCTGCTGATAGCAACTGTGCTGATCGTAGTCCTGACTCTTGTTTTTCCGCTAATTCCTTTTGCAGCACTCTTTGGTTTCAAACCCCTACCTTTACAGGTCATTTTAATTCTTGGAACCATAATAGGACTTTATATCATTACGGCTGAGGTAATAAAGAGAATTTTTTATAAAAAAGTAAAATTTTAAGAGCTACCTGTACTGACAGCTATACTGACAGGAGAAACTCCGGTTTATCTTGAAGTTACTCAGGCTTGCCTTCATCATAACCTGTCCCATCCGGCAGAAAAGGAGTAAAGATGATTATTGTAAACAGCAACAAAAAAGTGCCGTACATTTTGATCGTTGTCTCAAACGTAGCATAGAAAATGAAAACCGCAAGCATGACCCAGACAATGAAACTGAGCTGAAGAGCAATTTTTACTCTATATAAATTTTCCGCGCTTTCGCTCAACAAAACCCCCCTTAAAGAATCCCTTAGAAATCCCAAGTAAAAATGATTCCCGATTGGATAAATAAGTGTTTGTCAAAAAGAAAGATCAAAAGACATCTCAAAAAATCGGGATGTAAAACATCTCCCTTTAAAGAGCTACCTGATACCCTGGCAATCCTGAGCCCGGTAATGCTAAAGGCTGCGAATCTTCAGTATCCAGCATAATGAATCTTCAGTATTCAGCATCAGGTAGCATGAATGATAACTCCGGAAACGTAGACTGATTCTATAAGTATTGAAACTTAATAACTCGAATACAACAAAGTATTAAATATCAATAAACCGAACCAAATTATTTCCGTCACTTACACGCCTGAGAAAGTCGTCTCTATCAACATAGGGAACTCCGGCAATTATTGAATCCGCAGCTTTCTTGCCAAGCCCGGGAAGTTCCCGGATAAGATTGGGAGAAGCGGTGTTAATAGACAGAGGATATGGTATGCCAGTAATCGAGCGCATTCCATGTCCTGTGACCGTAACGTCAGTAAATTTCCGCAAAGGCAGAGAAGCAGGAATTCCAACCAGCAATGGGTATGAGCCAAGCTGCCTCCCAAAAGTAATTCCTTTTTCCCGGACCTCACACATTACATCCCTGAGCACGGTACCTTCAGGCACAACACGCCGCAACATTGGGAGGTCAATATTCTTCCTTACCCGTTCCTTATAGTCCAGAAAGATTTTTTTATGCTTCCTCGCAGCTTCGTCTTTTCCGTACATAGGGGTCCCGGGAAAAGCCATGACCTGGCGAATATTGATCCTGCGCAGGAGCAATCCAGAATCTAGCACTTCCTTCAGGAAATCATAATTAAGCTGGAAAGTTTTCCTGGATTCGCCCATCAGCCCATGCACGAAATTGATGCCTGGAAGGATTTCGGGAAGTCCGTTTGCTCCTCGAACAGCCCCAAGCCTGTTCACAAGTTTGATCGCTTCAAAGACCTCTTCAGAGGTTGCCTTAAGGGAATTGGCTTCAATTACTGCCCTGTCGGCACTCTCCATCCCAAAAGCTGCCACGTCCCCTGCTGTATGATATTTAATTATCGTCTTCAGGATCTGTTCAGATTCTTCAGGATAAGTTGCAAGCGTAATCGGGTTTGCATTGTCCATATGGAGTACAGACAGCTCTGGAGCCGAGTTTCGGATTCCTCTATAGAGCCTTTCAATAGCAATTGGATCAGGCTTAGGAACAGGTCCTCCAGCATCCTTGCCATGATAAGAAAAAAGATCCGGCTGCCTACCGATCCTGAAGTAGCGGGCTCCATGTGAGTAGAGGGCGGATGCTTCGGAAATTACATCGTCTATGGGCCGATAGTCGGAAGCCCCATAAAAGGGCTCTGTACAGAAAGAACAGTGAACATGCCTGCCACAACCTCTGTAGGTCTCAAGCTCGCACATGCAATAAGGATAGTCAGGGTGCTGCCGGATCAAAAAAGCTCCCCTGGGCCCCCAGCGTCCGATTTCGGCTGTTGTCCTGAAGCGTTGCTCTACAGCCTCAGGATTTCGGAGTTTTGCAGGAGAACTTCCGGTAACGCCGTCCTTAAAAAGATCATAGACAAAAGCTTCAAGGTCCATTCTGGCAAGCACTGCACCTGAAAGGTGTATCCTGCTTTCAGTACCTTTTGCGGCCCTTCCGCCTTCGCCGCTGAAACCGAGCCTGATAGGCCCGCCTATAACTTTTACCCCGTGTGCAGTCCGGAAAATTGTCTCGATTTCCCCGAGTGTAATTGGAGAAGCCCGAAGATATTTACCTGGCACCGTCATGCCTGCTATAATGATAACAAGGTCCGCTTTCCCTGTAAGTTCCCCTGCTCCGGGCGGGTTTTCTCGCAGGGTGTCAATGGTCAGATAGTGAATTTCCGTTTCGGAAAGCCCGCGTTCTCTTAGAGCGCCTGCTATATAACGCGGATAAGGAGAAAGGTAAGGAGGAACCCCAAGACAGGCAGGTTCATCCACATAGCCGTCTATAATAAGTGCTTTCATGTAAATTCTTGTTTCCATTTGCTTGATAGTCGAATGTATACAGTCCAGTCAGATATAAGTTACAGGTAAATTACAGATGTAAAAACAGTTGAAAGATATATATTTAAGTGAATAAAAAAGTAAAAAACACTTTCACAGAAACAAAATAGTCTGTTAAAAGATAAGAGAACAAAAATTTAAAAAATAATTAGGGCCGGGACCGAGAATCGAACTCGGGTCGTAGCCTCCACAGGGCCACAGGATGGCCGCTACCCTACCCCGGCCACGGGGATCTGGTACTTCAGATTGAAGCAAACTATAGAAGGAGTTTTTTTATATAAAGTTTTTGCCGGAAAAGGCAGGAGACTCTTCTCAGAAAAAGAAAAGCTTCTGTTTTCCGGCTATCAAAACGCACAAAATCTGGCTAAAAGTTCTTTCTGGATCGGTATCAGAGTTCCTTAAGCTTTTCAAGGGCAAGTTTTGCAGCCTTTTCTCCCGAGAGAAGCATGCCTCCGAAAACTGGGCCCATTCTTGGAGAGCAAGTTGCGGCATTTGCAGCCATGCCCGCAACGATCAGACCTGGATAAATTTCCTTGGTTGCGTCAACAGCCAAGCGCTCGCCAACCTCTGACCACATAGGTTTTTCTCCGAGCTTTCCGAGGTTTCCGATTTTTGCATTGGGAATTTTCCTGAGAATTGTATTACATACAACCGCTTCATGCCCTGTCCCGTCAATTACGAGTTTTGTTCGGATCATGAGAGGATCGACGTGCAGACGCTGTGCCGTGACAGGTCCCCAGTTGATGACGATTCCGGTAACTCTATCATTTTCCCGGATCATTACATCCTCAAAGCTCACAAGGTTGAAAACCTCAGCTCCGGCTGAAGTTGCCTCTGAAATAAGCTTCCCAACGGACTCTACGGAATTCGCCACATAGTACCCGGGCTGGTACTCTTTATACCTGATCCCGAAGTCGTCAAGGATGCGGCAGGCTTCTTCCTGTACAACGATACGCGGGAACATCATGCCTCCAGCCCACATGCCACCCCCGAGCGATAACTTTTGTTCGTAAATGGCAACCTTTGCTCCTGCCTCTGCAAGATACCTTGCAGCTACCAGATTTGCAGGCCCTCCTCCTATAAGTGCCACATCAACGTCCGTGTAGTCAAGGAAGGTTTTAGAGTACTCATCAAAAATTGCCCGTGTGATTATGACTTCGTCAAGTTCCATTTTAATCTCTCGTAAAGCTTCTAAATTAAAAACCGGAAGAATAGCCCGGCTTTATCAGGAACAAACCAGGAATTGTAAACCCCAATTTGTCGTCGTGAAAATTCACATTTTGATTATAGGCATTGCTTTTAAAGTTGTTGGAGTCGGTGGAGTAGAAAGGAAAAATAGATGATGAATGTACTCGAAGAAAGTTTCCTCAAAACTGAGACATTTGCGAAGATAGCACTTTTTTATTACTAACAATAATTGTCGGACAGCTTGCAAGCTGCGAGGTATTCAACTGAAATAAAAAAAGAAGTTTATAACCCGCTCACTATTTCAGGAACTTCCCAGTATTCAAACAATAGCCCATCATTTATTGAGACTACATCGTCATCTGTTACGACTTTCGGCATTGATGCCTTTTTTTCTTTGAACCATTCCAGGACCAGTTGATGTGATTCTGGTTTTTTAATCAGCAAGGTGCTTATCAGGTCGTAAAAGTCTGAGGTATCTAAATCCCGCAGGCGTGCATATAAGGAGAATTTTTCAGATTAGATGCTATTTCTGTCAACAAGTAATTTAGAAAGTAAATTCCTTGAAAGTTATAGTACTTATAGAGGAGAAGTTATTATTATAAAGGGGGATTTATTTTTGCCAGAAAAAGACAAAGAACCATCTTTCCAGCCTGAACCGATACCTGAACCTGAGCCTGAACCTGCTCCTCCACCTGAGCCGATACCTCATCCGGAGCCGGAAATTGAGCACGATAAGAAACCAAAGAAAATAGAGTAATTTCGGTAAAGTAAGACAGCTATGACTCGAAAATTTATATAGCTCACTGTGAGCAGGACGAACCACTTGCTCAGGAACTTGCCAGAGCTCTATGGGCCGTGGAGCTGGAAAGCTTTTCATCCCTGTACAGAAAAGCTAGAATTCTTTCCCAAGGTGAAAGGATACGTTTTGGTATTCGCCAATCAGATTGTGTTATCCCGATCCTCACACAGAAAGGTGCAGTGTCTCCAGAAGTAAATCAGGAGATTGGCCTTGCAATCGGAGCCGACCAGCTTATAATTCCGCTGGTAGAAACGGGAGTCGAATTACCTATCCTTATACACCATCTCCAGCCTATTGTCTTTTCTCCTGAAGCTTATGAAGATGCTCTGGGAAAACTAATACAGAACCTGAGAGAACTAACCAGGCTTGACTGGCTAAAGATAACGTGCCCCTATTGTGGAGAGGAAATGACGCAGTATATTTCACCTCAGGAAGAGGTAGAGAGCTCTTCTTGCAGGGACGCACCTTGAGACAAGATGCAGTTACTGCCAGAAAAATATTTACCTGGACCCAAGAACCTTCAGACCTATACTCTAATTATTGATTAGCAACTGGGTTGGGAACAGATAAAGGGGGCAAATTGATGGAAAGAAAAGCGACAAATAAAATAAAAGATGAGCCTGGAGAGCCAATGATAGCTCGATCCAAAATGGACGAAGCGGCTGTAAGTGAATTAGAGGTCAAAGGAATCGAAAATCTCACCCCTACCGAAAAGAAACACCTGCTTTTACAACTTTCCCGAGATAGGATTAAAGATAGTTCTGCCGGCCCATGGGAAATTATTGATGTCTTCAGGGAAAATTGGAGAACCATCAAAGCTACGTTGGCTCAACCCGTAGAAATTGAGGTAAGGGATATAGGAAGGGATGCTCTCTTTCGAGTGTCTCTGGATATAACGCAGTTAGAAAGAGAACTCGAAACCCAGGAACTGGAATAACACTCTTAAAATATAGGGCTGCGTCATTTTTAGATTTTATTCATTTTTAGATTTTATTCATTTTTAAATTCTATTCATTTTCAAATTTTATTCAGTTTTAAATATATAAACTAACATATAGTGTGTTTCGAGCAATATAAAGAAAAAAGTAATAGAAAGAAGAAAATAAGGAAAAGATAAAAATAAAGCAAAGGAAAAAAGAAAAATTGAGGTAAGAATGGTAACCTCAGTAAGTAAATAGATCATCAATCAGAATGAAAACACAAGGCTTGATGCCAAATACATTAATACCTTTTTGGTTTGCGCTTTGCGTAACACTCCCTGCAGTAGACCGGCCTGTCAGGATCCGGCTTGAAAGGCACCTCTGTTTCTTCGCCACAATCTGAGCACTTTGCTTTGTACATCGTCTGTGGCCCTTTACCATAGCCACGTTCTCTGCTGGAACCCCGATCCCTACTCTGGGAACCTTTTCTTTCCATTATGATTTCCCCTATGATATTTCGTTAAAGTTCACACAAAGAGAAGTATCAAATAATTCAAAAAGAGCCTCATTTATGAACATGTTATTGTCTGGGGTCTCGATGAACTAATTGAATTATTAATATCTAGTATAATGATATTTATTCTTACTGCATTAAGCTTTATTAAGAGCTCAACGATTTCTTGCATTTTGAGCCAAGTGTTTCGTAATTTATTCCAGTAAACCATGCGGTTTTATTTAAATTATTGAAATATTTACCGCATTAAACTCCAGTAATATTCGAGTTAGCATTAAACTCCATTAATATTCAAGTGTTGCATTAAATTCCGTCAATATTTAAATTTCCTGAAGTAATATTTAAGGAACTAAAACTAAGATATGTACTATTATTTTAGTTAAAATTAATCTGTTTTTCATAAAATTTCACAATATAACTATACTTTATAACATATCATATAACATATCATATAACATATTATATAACATATTATAGAATTTATCAGAACATTTACAGTATTTTTATCCTTGTATTATCCTTGCCAAATTTTAGCACTGAAGTCGTCACAGAAATAGCCCAGAAATCCTGATCAAATACTGCATTCCGGAGAAAAAAGGAGGGTTACTAGCCTCCTCTTTTATTTGGATAAAAAGAGAGCCTTTTTTACTCGCTCCCCATTTAATGCCTTCGTGACTCTAAGTAAGGTTATTTTCCCTGGAATTCCTTGCTGACAGCTGCAGCATTGGTATACTCCTTTTCAGGAAGATCCTCGAGAACTTCAATTACTTCATTGCTGGCGTCATGTTTTTTAGCGTGCGCGATAAGCTGCTTCTTATTTACAGGATAATCTATATTCTTTAAAGCCTTCTGAACTTCAATTGGACTGGTTTGCATAAATTCCCCCCTTTGTGTTTATTTTCCCTGAAACTCCTTACTGACAGCTGCTGCATTGGTGTACTCCTTTTCAGGAAGGTCTTCCAGAACCTCAATTACCTTATCACTAGCATTGTGCTTCTTAGCGTGAGCGATAAGCTGCTTCTTATTTACGGGATAATCTATATTCTTCAAAGCCTTCTGAACTTCAATTGGACTGGTTTGCATAAATTCCCCCCACTTTTTATATATTATATATAGTTTTCTCGGTTATATTGATTATATGATGTTCAAGAACTTGCCTCTTGCAGAGAGTAAGCTATTATTTAGGCACCACTGGGACTAGAGAAGTACTGTTCTAAAACACCTGCTTAGTAAATCAGTACTTTTTTGGGTTTGGCGATTTGATGCTTTCTCTTTTCAGACGCCCGATTTTCCTGGTAACCACTCAAGGCTGTTATACTCTATTATCCTTTTAGAAGATCCAGAACATTATTGCTTGCCTGTTCACCTTCGGCAAACTTTACAAGGTAGTCTCTACTTGCAGGATAACCTATTCTCCGCCGGTTATAGATTCTTCAGCCTGGCGTGGATTACTTATTGCAAGTTCACTTTCCTGGATTCAGGTAGCTATTGCCTTCCCCAATTAGTAGCCCACCCACCATTGAGTATTATGTAAAATATAATATAAAAAAGAATTCAACTCAAACGTTTGGCAGAAGATGACTATTTAGATCCAGCAGCTTATTGCTTTTTTTTAGAATTAAAAACTGAATATGTCTCTAAACTAGGGTTTTTGGTTAGCATATATTGAAAGGTATGCCCTCATAGATAGCCTGGTTTAAAAAAGTCAAGTTTAAGGAAGAAAGTCTCTTGAATAGAGTAGTCAATGCCGAAAAATCACTTCATAAGGAAATAAATTCGCAACATATTTAGAAAAACGTTCTTGAAAGCTACTGAAGATCAGAGAGATCACATGAAAATAAATTGATATGATTTCAGCTTATCGTTTTGAAAAGTAATTTTATAATATAAACCTAATGATAAGTCTACGGGATGAAGATATATATTATCTATAATACTTCCATACTACCAGAAATCAAGACTTATCTTCTTATAAAAGCGCCAGATAAATCATTTGCCTGCTACTGAAAAATCTTCAGTTGCCTGGCATATAGAAGAGATTCGTTTCTTCTTCTACTGAAAACCTTTAATATAGGAGTTTCCAGATAAGAGACAAGATCACTATCAGTAAATTCAAGACAAATAGACCAGATGTAATTATGATCGCAGAAAATCTTTTAATCTTTCTACTTGGCCTTGTTCTTTTGGTCAAAGGTTCAGATTATTTTGTAAAATCAGCTTCAACAATTGCAGAGAAGCTTGGTGTTTCCGAATTTGTTATAGGTTTGACACTTGTCGCAGTTGGAACGTCAATTCCTGAACTTGCTTCATCAATAACTGCTTCTCTCCAGCATGCAAGCGGTATCGTAATAGGAAATATCATTGGATCAAACATCGCAAATATAGGGCTTATTGTCGGACTGGCTGCAGTTATTTCCCCAGTGAAAACTGAAATAGAGATGCTCAGGAGAGATGGCTATGTCATGCTCTTTGCAGCTGTGCTTTTCTTTGTTTTTATTCTGAACAGGAAGCTCTCAATACTAGAATCAGTCTTTTTCATACTGATCTTCATTGCGTATGTGTTTTTCCTGTTTGAAGAAAACGATAAATACAAAGGGAAACTACAGTTTAAAGAGTTTATAATATACTTTTTAAAGTTTGAGTGTATACGCAGCGCAAGGCAAAAGCTCAATTGCATAAGAAATGACAACGCTAACGGTGAAAACTGCCAGTCCAGAGAAGGTTTCACAAAAGACATACTGGTTCTAGTATTAAGTTGCGGAGCAATTATAATCGGGGCAAAGTACTTTGTGAACAAATCAATCTTCTTTGCAGAACTCCTTGGAGTTCCTGAAACTATAATAGGTACCACTCTCGTAGCCGTTGGCACATCCCTTCCAGAGCTTGTAGTGACACTATCTGCAGCAAAGCAGGGTTTAGGGAGCATAGCCCTTGGTAATATTATAGGCTCAAATATCGCAAACGTATTTTTAATCTTAGGATTTTCCGGATTAATCTATCCGGTAGCTGTCGAACAAATAAGTCTATTCTTTACGGCTCCGGCTATGATTTTGATAAGCATAATGCTTCTCGTGTTTATCAGCACAGACTGGGAAATAAAAAGGTGGGAAGGCGGAACTTTAATCGCCTTTTATGCGGCTTTTTTAATGGTACTGTTCAGGATGAATTAAAGAAGTAACCGACTTTAGATATGAAAAGTAGAAAACTGAAAAATTCCCGAAAAACAGATTAGAGCTTAAATCTCTGCCTGTTTTACAAAAAACTCCAAATTTTAAAAGGTAATAAAAAGAAAATAAAAATCAAATTGCGTGCGGTCACCCCACCCTAAAGGATGGGGTATTCGTGACCCTCTGCACTCCCGTTGTAATAAAGAAAAAGTTCAGGTTTGATCTGGAGATTAATCCACGAGTGTAAAGTACATTCTCCTGTTGCTCTTCCCTTTATTCTGGAGTTTTATGACCTTTATGCCTTTTATTTCCTCGGTATTTTTAACATGTGTCCCTCCACAGGCTTCGATCGTGACTCCTTCTATTTCGACGATGCGCACTTCTTTTATTTCGTCAGAAAAGCCTTTTGCCAGCGTGGTTAACCGTGAGAGCTTTTCTTCGGCTTCTTTGCGGCTTACAAGGTAGCGATTAACAGGGTTTTTCCGGGCTATAAGGTCATTAGCAATTTTTTCATATTCGGCAAACTTATCCCTATCAAAAACCTCAAGACTGAAATCCACTCTGCTCTGGTCAAGACCAAGCTGATTTCCGGTAATTTGAGCCCCAGCCTCCTTTTCAATTACGTTCGCGATTACGTGAGTCGCCGTATGCATACGCATATGCCTGTAACGACGATCCCAGTCTATGAATCCTTTGACTTTGTCCCCTGCTTTTAATCCATTAGAAATATTTTCACCATCTATCTCGTGACTGATATCTCCATTGAACTTACCCACATACAGGACATTAAACTCAGCCCCATCGGATTCACGAATTAACTTTCCGGTATCGCTGGGCTGGCCCCCGCTTTCGGGATAAAAAGCCGTACGGTCAAGAACCACAAATTTATTATCTGTAACTTTTTCGACAGTTGCTTCGAATTCTTTCAGGTAACAATCAAGGAAGTAAAGCGCCTCTGTCATTGCCAAACCTCTTTTCTTAAACTTTATTGAAGGAGGTAAAAACTGTCAGAGTACATAAACTATGCAGTTTTGAGTAAAAATCCAAGACCTTACCAACCTGATTTTCCATGAGTGCAAAAAACAGTAACCGTGAAAAATTATTTCAATCACTCATATTATTGAAAACGAAACTCAAGCGAAACGAAACTCGAATGAAGCTAAACTTCTTTATAAATAAATGAATCCGCTTGAGCGAAAGAAGTGAGCGAAAAAGAACCGTCATCCAGAGACGGTTAATTACTCTAGCCTATAATTCAGCCCTCTTGAGCGAACGAAGTGAACGAAAAGGGCACCGTCCTCCCGAGACGGGACTCGGGTGACGGGACTCGGGTGACGGAACTAGGGAAGCGAAACAGACCGCGCTCCTGGGTCTAAACTCGGGAACTATAATTTTGCCTTAACTGAACTCATGACGTTCTCCCGAAACAGGACTCGGGAAGTTCACATGCAGATCGCTATTGATTAAACTGAGACTGGAAAGAAGCTTTTTCTTTTGGTGTTCCAGTTCTTCCCTTAAAGCGGCCAGCTTCTTTTCAGAATCCATAATGTCCTCTTCAAGCGAGCGAGTCCTGCTCAGAAGTTCAACTTCCTTATGTTCGAGCTCAATCAGCTTTCCGGTATTCGAGCTTTCGAGTTCAGCTTTCTTTGCCTCAAACTCTTTCAGGGCTTCAAGATACTCTTTTTTCCGCTCTGGAAAGTTTGAGATTGCAGCTTTTACCTGTAACAGAGCTTTTTCTTTTTTCTGGGCTTGCATATCCAGGGCATTGTCCTCGAATATTTTTTGAAGTTCTGGGAAAAAAGAAGGATTTACGTGTATAGGAGCTTCAAGGCAAATATCGAGCTGTTTCTTTACTTCTGGATTTAAGGTATACCTGCCACTTTCATGAAGTTTCTTAATTCTTGAGATATGCCCCGAAAGCGGAAGCACAAGAGAACTCAAGCCTGTTTCGGCTTTTCGGAGTTTTTCCCTGGCGACAATAGATTCTGCCTGAAGTTTCTGTAAACTCTGCCAGTCGGGTCCTTTTCTGAAGTTCTCAAGAGCCTGACTGGCTTCGGAAGTTTCAGCCTTTAAAGCCTGAATTTTTCGATTTCTGGACTCAAATTCCAGCTCTTCGGCAGCTACTGAGGCAAAAAGCTCCTGTATTTTATTATTATCCGATTGAGCTGCTTCTATGGTGTCCATTTCCTTCTTATTTACTTGAATTACCTCTCCAAGCTCGTTAAAAATCTTACCCAGACTGGCAAGGCTATCGCTAACTTCTTTTGATTCTTCAGAAAAAACGCCTCTGGTATACCTGAAGCTCTGATTCATATGCTCCAGGCAGGTATTAAGACTCTGAGTAGCTGTCCCATAGAAACTTTCAAGAGCCCTGAAATCCCTATTTTCCTTCACTTTGATTTTATCTATCAACATTGTGACCTGTTTTGTCACATTTTCTCTGTTGCTCTTGGCTCGCTTTACAGCTCTGACATCAAAGTCTCCCTCGACTTTAGCCTCCGCAAGCATTGAGTTACTTTCCTTGAGTGCTAGAAGCGAAGCTTCAAGTTCTCTCAAAAGATCGGATACATCCTTTTCCACCCTGGAAGAGATTTTTTGAGATCTTGTATCCAGCCATGCTGGTAGGTCTTCAAAACTAATCTCCTTGAGACCAGTCTCCACATCGGAACTTTCTTTTTTTCCAAAGAGCTTTTTAATCCACTTCAACCTTGACATTCCCCGAGTTTGATAAAACTATTTAACTTATTTCTTTAGTTCTGCATATTCTTGAAACTTATGATATGAAATATTTATTCTGTAAAAGACTTTCCGGGAATAAAAAGACAGAATAAAAGAAAGATAAAATCTACGGACACATAGAGAAATCAAGTGCTTTTTATATTGATAAATAGAGGATTAGTATTAATCCTGCACTTTACTTTAGAAGTTTACTCTTTATAAGTCCTACTCTTCATAAAACCTACTCTTCATGAGTTCTATTCTTTATAATACTCTTCATAAAACCTACTCTTCATGAGTTCTATTCTTTATAAGTTCTACTTTTAGTAAGTTGTATTTTTAATAAGTGGTACTGTTAATAAGTTATACTAAATAAGCTACACTAGAATCTACTGAGATTCTCCACGAAAATTAAGAAGGAAGGTAAAAATGAGTTTTGAGACAATAATGAAACAGGTAATTCCATATACCGAGATAACAGTATCCAGGCTGATTTTTGCAGTAATAGTGCTCGTTATGGGGTTCGTTTTATCAAAGTATATTATTCTTGTTTTCAGAAGAGGAATACAGAAAACAAAGATTCCGGATCTTACCGTTCAATTTCTCACCCACTTTTTAAGTATCCTCCTTTATGTAATTGTTATTCTTATTTTCTTGAAGAGTCTAAATTTTGATGTAGATAGCTATATAGTAGGAGTTTCTGCAGCAATAGGCATTGTTCTCGGACTTGGCCTGCAGGATACCTTCACAAACCTGACTGCCGGAGTATGTGTTGCCGCAATAAGGCCTATTGACACGGGAGAGATTGTAACCGTGAACGGACAAACCGGAAAAGTGAGATCTGTAGGGCTCATGTCAACCGAGCTCCTGACTCTTGACAACCAACTCATAACAATCCCGAATAAGCTTGTATGGGGAAGTTCTATTGTTAATATGACACGGATGCCTACAAGAAGAGTTTCGGTTGATGTAGGAATAAGTTACTCCTCAAGCCTTGAAAAAGCTACAGAGATAGCACTCAATCTAATGAAAACACACCCTCTTATCCTTAAGGAACCCGAACCTGCAGTAGTAACTACCGAACTTGCCAATTCCTCGATAAACTTGCAGCTCAGGGCCTGGGCAAAAACAGGAGAAATGGTAACCGTAAAGAATGACCTTGTTGCAGGAATATTTGACGCTTATACGAAAGAAGGAATTGAGATTCCGTTCCCCCAGATGGATATAAATATAAAAGAAATTAAACCAAAAGAAAGTGGGAAACACATAACGGAACCGGATATGACAGTGCTGGAAGAAAAAATTGTACTTGAAGAGGGGCACGATGTGGAAGGACTATATTAAGCATAACCAATCCCTCTTTTGAAAACCTGTCTATACTTCTTGACCGCCATATCTCTTTTTACACTTGACAAGTTATATGAGCTTAACAGCTATATGGACTTAACATGTTATATGGAACATGGCAGTGATCCTGCCTTCAAGCTCGTTCCAGCGTTCAATTGCCCATGGTGTCGGAAAGAGTTCTACTCCACACTTTTTTTCTGTAAAAAAATCTTCAGCTTCCTCAGATAATTTAACGAAACCTGTCTGCCCGGTTCCTATAAGGATTTTTTCTGTCCCTTCCTCATAAATGTGCTTTGCTTCCTCAAGCGAGATTTTATGGGAAGTTCCGTAGAGCTCCTTTGACAGACCTTTCTCTCTTTTTTCTACCTGCCCATTGAGGCGAATAAGTATATCATATTTAAAGGTCTCTCCATTTACAGTAATAGAACCAAAACTCGTGGAATCAATCTTTGGCTTCATGGTTCACCTCTTAAATTGAAACTGAAAACAAGATTTTCTATTTTATAATAGTTGTACATATTTCATATAATTAACAGATATGCCCTGAATATATAAATTTTCAAGTCATAGGCATGTCTGAATATAAACATTCATATACTTCCGACCCCTGGCAGATCAACCTGACGAAAATAATATACTTGAAAAGATTCTGCGTCTTTGAAGAATGAAATCAAGTACATTAGGCATTATGATTACAAAATATGCCTTAATCCATTAAAGATTGTCCTATCAACTTTTCAGTCCAATAGTAAGAAGATAAACTAATGAACAGATAACGAAAATGTAACCCTATATACATTAATTTGTGAGGGCGAATAAATGCGGAACTTTGAAATTCAAAAAAATACCGAAGAAAAAAGTATAACTCTGTGTACAAATAATATGCCTTCTTTTAAATAAATAAAACAAATTCACCATTTTAAATGAATAAAAGACTCCAATATCTCGCAGTTAACAAAAAAAACTTCTTCAGACTAAGATTTTTCCACGCATGGATTTAATAAAAGGGATTAGATAACATAAACTTGTCAATTACCGTATATTTTTATTCCGAGATTTATTATGTACAGTTATAGTTATTAATAGTTTTATGCTCTTCTAATTTTCCAGATAAAGTATTATCAAGTTTTAAATCCATTTTTCTATTTTTATTCAAGACTAAAAAAATAAGTATATTTATATGATAATATTTCCCAGTGAGTTCCGATTACATGTGTTCTCGGATTAAAGGAAATCGTACCCGAGAAAACAAAATATAAAAGGATAATATGGAGGAAAAGTTATGCGAAAAACTATGCTTAAGACAATATGTATTTTCACGTTAGTCTTTTTTGTTCTGTCAATGACAGGAGCTGCATGCAGTAACAGTTATAAAAACAGTTGTAATACAAAAACCGATGCAATAAATGATTGTTATAGTATTAGTCTTAAAAGCTGTCCAAATACTGCTTATTGCTTCAAGTATACTACTTTACTTAACAATGATAAAGGGTGCAACCTTAAAGTTACAACTACCGGCACTTACAAGACCAAACTGGGCGGAAAAGTGACAGTATATAGTGACGGTAAATTCTGCTATAAAGCATCATCAACATGTTGTTCCAAAAAATGTTGTACTTGCACAGACACTTTCACATACAAAATAAAAGGTAAGGATGGAAAAACCGATAGTGCAACCGCTACGCTGAAACTCAAATGTCCCACCTGCTAAAGTACTCATCAGGTACTTACCCAGTAGGTGCACTTATTATAATTAAACGCATAAAGGGATGAGAAAGTTTTAACTTCTAGGGATTTAACCCCAAATCCCTTAATGCTTGTCAGTATTCGGTTTCGAAATTAATTTTGCCAAAACGCAAAGTTCATGCTTGTTTTCTTGTTGAATTCAGATAAATGAATTTTGGTTTATTAAATTTTAGTTTCTAATAAGAATATTTTTAAGACTTTTTCAGTAGGCACTTTTCAGAAGCTAGAGCTTGAGATTTCATCCCCGCAAACTGTAGACAATCGGGCTTTTTCCTTTTTTGCACATTCCATTGCGTTTTCAACAGCTTCCCTTATGATATACCCGGCCTTGTGAAGGATAGTGTCCCCAAGCTGAGGATCTTTGTCCATGCTGGCAGTACAGGGATACGAGTGATGAGCACCTGAGATAGTTTCCTTATATTCAACAGTATCAGTCCAGCCGAGCTTTTTTGCCACAAACCAGGTGGAACCGCAAGGGGCATCCCTGAGAACTCCTGCTCCGATAAACATCTTCCCATCAGAGCTCATTTCGATTCTAAGTACAGGTTTCCCAAAACCAAGGTCAACAAATGCATCTATAATAGGTTTACCGGTTTTTTCAAGAGCGCAGAAAGGCTTTGGACCTTCAAACTCAACTCCAATAGCTTCAAGCTCTTTTTTAAGTTGTTCAAGAACCCCTGCAGGAGTTTTCTTTGAGTCTTCGGAAGGTGCGATCACGGCTTTTGCCTTCGTTTTCTTCACAACGTCCGGAAGAGCTGTAAGAAGGTCTGGATGGATGCCAATAGCAAGTATCAGATCACATTCCGGAAGTTTTTGAGGCATGTACTGCTCGGGTTCTTCTATAAACGTGGGCAGGTCTTGAGGAAATTCATGGATTCCTACGATCAGGTTCGCATATGACTTCCTGGCCTGCCTGCAGTGGTTACAGAGTTCTCCGCAGGACACGCAGAAATTTCCAGGATTGATAAGGTTCTGGATAACTTTTTTTCCAAGTTCGCCTGAGTAGAGTACGAGGATCTTCATAACTTACCCCTATTTTTAAAGACTGTGAAATTTATTTTTGTCATCTTTCCATTTCGTTGTATATATAAATCCGGATTACTTTTTCCTCTGGAACGGAAAACAGAGGTAAAGGAGATCAGCGAGGAAACCTTTGAAAAAGTGTTTGAGAAACTGCTAATGTTCAGTTATGATACCCCCTCCTTTAATGTCCGATTTTCTATATGATTTTTGTATGATACATTGTAATTATTTGTTTCAATGTATAAATAAAGGGAGTTTCGAAATAGAAATCAGTATCCATATCTAAATCTCGATATACAGTTAAAGAGAACAAAATGCACTGAAGACGAGAGAAAACAAAAAAACTAAAAATAAAGGAAGAATTAATGAAAAAAGGAAAAAATAGAGAGAAAAAGGATAAAAAAGTAAATAATAAAGAAGAAATGGATAAAAAAGGAATGAATAAAGAAGAAATGAATAAAAAAGGAATGAATAAAGAAGAAATGAATAAAGAAGGAAAGAAAAATCAAATTACGGGCGGCCACCCCACCCCGCTCCCATAGTAATAAATAGATTGCCAAGGGAGGAGGTTGTGATTCGGTCTTTCCTTTATTCATTCTCCCAGTTTCAAAGCCCCATGCGGGCACATCTTAATGCACACGCCGCACTGAATGCATTTCTTTTCGTCTACAAGGACATTCCAGGAATCGTCAAAAGAATACACATTCATAGGGCAGACCGAAATACAGGCTCCACACTCAATGCATTCTTCCTCGTCCCTGTGAATAGGCCTGTCCAGGATGGAAACTATAGCTCCTCTCGATTCCAGAGCATTTTTGATTCTATCGAACTTGAGATCATTCACGTCAGCTATTAATTCCCCATAGGTTGAGTCGATATTTGCAACCATTATATTAATCAGGATTCCGGTTTCAATTATGGACTCGGAAATGATAGGGTTGTGGATTCTTTCGGTAGGAATGGTGATCTTGATTTTCACGTTCAATACCTCCTTGCAATGAGTTTGCTGATATTGTCGCTTGTTATTATTCCGAGAACCCGCCTCTGAGCATCGATCACCGGCATTGCAGATACCCCGTAACGGTCCAGCCGCCTGGCTGCAAGATCTACAGGCTCGTTCGGAGCGCATGTCAGCACCTTTTTCGTCATAACACTCTCCACCGAATCAAAGCAATTCTCTGCAACAGCCTTCGAGACATCCCAGGCAGTCAGGATCCCAACCAGTTCCCCAGCATCAGAAATCACAGTCAGATGATTGAAAGAGTTCTCCCAGATTTTCTTTGCAGCATCCTGGACAGTTTGATCTCTTTTGATGGTCACAACAAAACTGGACATCACATCTTTTACGAGAGGTACAACCTGAGTCTCCTTCATGGGTTTGGCAACTCCTTCAGTACACAGTCTTTCCACGGGCATGGTGACAAAGAATTTCCCATGCTTAACCCATGCCTTTAACTCATTTGCGATCTTTCTTGCGTTCTTGAAACTGGAAAGGGAAGATGTGGGCACGTCTTTTCCGTCAATCTGCACCGAACCTGACCTGAGTTCAGCATAATTTATCTTTCTGATAACCGGCTTGTCCCGGCTTCCCACAGCATAGTCCTCAATGGTGGTTACAATATCCTCATCACGAACTGCAGTAGCGGCAGCAAGTTTTTCGTTGAGGATAGGGATGGGGATTCCAATTCCCATGTAAAGAGTAGCACCGTATCCGGTAAAGGAAGCAGCCCTCAAATAGTCAGGGTTCATCTCTTTCAGGTTACCTTTAAGCATGAGAGTTCCAAAACCGGAAGAAGGAGAATGCTGAGTTCCGTTCCCTATAACATAGCCCTGGGCTCCTCCCATGAAAATCCTTGTTCCCATGCCTATAGTTTCATAGCTGGGGTCATTTGAGAGAGGAGAGAGTACGCCTGCCCCCGAATAAGTTACATTTCCGAAATTGGGCAGAAGCTCACCCATATAAGTATGCAGAGTCCTTTTAGAACTGTTAGTTGCTGCTGCATATTTCTGGTAGGCGTTCCTTGGGTTAAGAAGAATGGCTTCATTAAGGTCTTCAAGAGAGATTATCGTATCAAGTACTTTCCTTGGATAACAATCCGTCCCATACGAGGTTGCATGAACATCGACCTCTTTGCCCCTGAGAAGGTCTTCAATAACATGAGCTCCACCATACTGGATTCCCCGCGTATCTGAGATCTGAGCGGCCCCCAGGTAAGCGTCTACGGCTGCCAATCCACTGTATGCTTCTACATTGTTGAACCAGATCTTCTGGATTTTTATGGGAGGCTCGGAATGCCCCAGGTTAAGCATTAAGCCGGATGAACACATAGCTCCGAATGTGCCTGTAGTAACTACATCTACTTCTTTTGCAGCCCCTTCAGCGCCAAGCTCCTCAACAATTGTGACCATTTCTTCGGCTGTCACTACATTGACGCTGCCATCTTCAATTTTTCTATTAATTTCATGAACTGATTTTTTAACCATTGGGGGTCTCCTCTTTTTGCAGATTTATATGAATTGTAATATTTATTATAAATATATATTACTTGTGATAATGTCAAAGGTAACAGCCCTGTCTAAAGACGCGAAAAGCTGTGCCTGAATTTGATTTATTTTCAGGTTTTCAGATTTATATCCTGAGTTCAATAAATAATATTCATAATTATGGGCCATATATATTACTTACGATAATTTGAAAATTCTCTTACTATAGAGTAGAAATATAAATAGATATAACAGTTCATGTGGCAAACAGTTTGAATAATCAAGAGATCATCTCATACTCCAGGAGGTTAATTTCAGTAAGTTTCTTATGCTAAGAAGATATACCCGAGGCCAGGTGATCTGTTGACACGTATACTTGCTACCGGGACTTTTGACCTTCTCCATCCCGGGCATATTTATTTTCTGACCCAGGCCCGAGCTCTGGGAGATGAGCTTTTCGTTATTGTTGCTAGAGACTCAAATGTAACTCATAAGCCAAAACCAATTGTACCCGAGGAGCAGCGGCTGGAGATGGTAAGTGCGCTCGGGATAGTAGATAAAGCGCTTCTAGGCAGCGAAAAAGATATGTTTGAACCCCTGAAGTATATCAGACCGGATATAATTGCCCTGGGTTACGACCAGCGTTTTGACGCCAAACTTCTGGAAGAAGAACTTGATAAAAGAGGGCTTCCTGCAAATGTGGTAAGGATTCCACTTTCAAAAGAATGCCCACTTTGCAGTACAGGCGCAATTATAAAAGAGGTAATTAAACGGTATGGGTAAATCTGCCCCTACCGTTTCCCAATTTGAGTTATGCCTGTTATTCTTTACTTATACTTTTATTCAGAAAGATAATTTACTGAATTTAATTTAGGAAAATACCTTTTCAAGTCTTTCAAGAGCTTCCCTGATTCGGTCAATCGATGTTGCATAGGAAATCCTTACGAAATCCTCGCCAGATGAACCAAAAGCAATTCCAGGCGTAACTGCTACCTGAGCTTCTTTCAGGAGCCGTTCTGCAACCTGAGTCCCGTTTCCATACTCGCTGACATTAGCAAAAGCATAGAAAGCTCCATCGGGCTTTTTACATTCAAACCCCATCTTGTTCAGACCGTCGATAAGGACATCACGGCGTACCTTGAAACGGTCAGCCATTGCTTTAACGCTGTCCTGAGGGCCCTGAAGGGCTTCAAGCCCACCATACTGAACAAACGTAGTAGCACTACTTACCGAATGAGACTGAATTTTAAGTAGAAGTTTGAGAATTTCAGGAGGAGCAGTCAGGTAGCCGAGTCTCCAGCCTGTCATGGCATATGCCTTGGAAAAACCATTTACGGTGATAGTTCTTTCCTGCATTCCATCAAGGCTGCCAATGCTGATATGCTCCCTGTCATAGATAATTTTCTCGTAAATCTCATCTGAAACCACTATGAGGTCATGGTCAATTGCAAGATCCGCGATACATTGCAAAGTCTTTTTTCCAAGGACTCCACCTGTTGGATTTCCCGGACTATTTACAACAATGAGCTTGGTTTTATCAGTGATGTACTCTTCAAAATTGTCAGGAATGAAACCTTTTTCAGGGACTGTCGGAACCCAGACTGTTTCCGCTCCCGCAAAACGTATGCATGCATCATAAGTTACCCATGCAGGGTTAAACAGGAGAGCCTGGTCCCCATCATCGAGAACGCTCATCATTGCCTCAAAAATTCCCTGTTTAGCTCCGGGGGTGACAAGTACACCTGCCTCGGTTACATCGAGGTTGTTTTCAGTCCTCAATTTTTCGGCAATGGCTGCCCTTAGTTCAGGAATACCTCCAGAAGGAGCATAGTGGGTTTTTCCCTCATACATAGCCTTTGCCGCAGCATCGCAGATATTCTTAGGGGTATTGAAATCAGGTTCACCAAGGCTGAAATTGATTACGTCTGTACCCTCTTTAATCATTCTAGTCGCAATATTAGAGATCCTTATCGTTGCGGATTCTTCTACACGCTTGAGCCTTGCGGATGACATAGGGATGGTCCTGGTATTACATTTACTAATTTAGTTATTATAACATTCACAGCCGCCGCACCAGCTTTACTGCAGCTTCAACGGCTCGCTTTGCATAGTCCACACGTTCATGAGCCGCCATGCGGGTCATACCTGGGCCAGGAATTCCGAGAGTTACAGGCTTATTGAACTCAAGAGAAAGATCCATAATTTTCCTTGCAGCGTGCTGCATAACCACCTGGTCATGGTCAGTATCGCCCTCAATTACAGATCCTATAGTAACTACGGCATCGATGTCATCCCTCTGGCAAAGCTTCTTGATCGCAAGCGGCATGTCAAATACCCCTGGGACAAGAATAGTCTCTTTAACTGTTGCCCCCAGGAACTCCGCGTGTTCTCTTCCAAGCAGTTCCATCTGATAGGTCAGATCCCTGTTAAATTCAGCTACAACAAATCCTAGGCTGATAGTCATCTGATAAGGTCTCCAGTATTGTTTTTACATAAATTGATTCAAGTTCTCAATGGACCTGCGTCTTCAAAGCCTTGCCTTTGGCCGGTACCGGCTTCTCGAATTAATTTTTCAGGCTTGAAGAGCAGTTTGATTACATTTAAAGCGTGCTCTCGGGTCCTTCTGTCCATAAGGAAAGCAAGTTCCTTCTCGTCCTTTCCTTCATTTTCATGGACAAAGACCTCGATAATATGGGTATTGGTCATGAGCTGGGCCATAATAATGCCCTGAGAAGCTTCATGAGCACAAATTTTATCCTGTTCCTTAGCTCCAGGCATGCCAAGAGCCATAACGATATCGCACCCTTCTTCTTCAATAAGTTTTTTGGCTGCGACCGGAAGGTCCTTTATCCCTGGCACGGTTACTCTTTTGATTTTTACAGATACGTTTTTTTGTATCTCATCAATTGCCGCACGCCCCATATTATAGCGTGCGAACGTGGTATCTGCAATTCCTATTGTTGGCATGTGAATCCGATCGAAATTTTGGTTAAAATCTTTTCAGGGTTTTCCTGAAAAGATCTGGTAGATATATTCTACCTGTGTCTAAATCTATAACTTTATCCTTTTCAGGCTCTGTCAAGAACCCTGTTTGCAGCTTCTATACCTGCTCCCAGGTGATCAATATTTGCAAAGTGGTTTTAATACTTCGTTTGTATCTGTTTAAGGAGTTTGTATTTACCTACAGTATTAAACTACTGCAAATATGGAATAATTCAGAGTAATATCATTGTGATACTGTATGCTTAAAAGGCCCTGCAGTATCTTATTCAGGGAATTTGTCACAGGACTTATTAACTGAGTTACTTTGCATGATTAAGCATTATTCTAATTTAGAGATCAGGTTTAATTGAATTATAGTATATAATTGATGTGCTTTTCAAACCCTAATCCCGGATACCGCTCTATAGGGAGAACGAATTTTGCTAATTAGCCCTGGAGAAGCGTCATTACATCATGTTTCGTCACGACGCCGATAACTGCTCCTTTTTCTACTACCAGTACGGCAGGGTTTCCTTCCAGCATGTGCGACACGACTGAGATAGAAATACCTGGAGACACTGTTGGGAAGGCCTCTCCCATTATCTCAGAAACTTTCAACTGGGAAATTGATTTTTTCTTACTTTCGGCCATCAATTTCACTATCATGTCTTCGGAAACACTTCCAACCGGAATGCCACCATCAAGCACAGGGACCTGTGAAAAACCATACTTCTGCATCAAGTTTACTACTTCTTCCACAGAATCACCTGGAGAGACATGAATTACAGGGGAATGCATCAGATCTATTATAATAATCTGCTGTTCCTTTTCAACTTCCTCAAAAGCGTCAAGGATTTTCCTGACAGTCGAAAGCCTGGGATCTACGTCTCCCGATTCTATACGAGCTATAAGGGGCTGACTTACTCCTGCCCTTTTAGCCAAATCGCTCTGGGTAAGCCCGAGTTCATTTCTTCTTTTTTTAAGATCTTCGGGTGTTGGAAGCTGCATGTATATTACCGATAGTAATTATTATATTTAATATCATTGGTTAACATAATTTGTAAAGTTAAAAAAAAGGTGATATTAAATTCAGAGAATTATTCTCGGAAAAACTCTATGACATAACAGGTGATATTAAATTCAGAGAAGTATTCTCGAAAAAACTCTATGGCATAACTGAGTAAAAAGATTCAGTTTAAAAACAGATAATGTAAATATAATATTTAAAAAATTGTTGAAGTTGTAAGAAAAAGAAGTTAGTAAAAACAACAAATAATCAGGGAACAAAAAATTAATAAATTAACAGGAAAGGATTTACTAAATCAACAGGAAAAATGGGAATAAGGCAAACCTGTGTTTATAGCGTTTTTACTCAAATATAGGAGGGGTTCTCGATCTCCTTAGATTTCCTTGTCCTGAGTTCGCCTTTTATAGCTTCGTAGTATTTCATCGTATCCGGAGTAACTGAAGGCCCAGTTTCTGTTATTGCTTTAAGGAAATGTCTTTGCTTAACATTTTTTGTGTGAAGGTCCTCACGCAGAGCAAGCCTTCCTGCCTTTTTACATACGGCTGCAATGTCTGCACCTGTATACTGATCGGTCATAGAAACGAGCTTTTCGATATCAATATCCTCTGCAAGCGCCATTTTTTCGGTGTGGACTTTGAAGATTTCCCTGCGAGCTCCCTCATCAGGGATCGGAACAAGAATCAGTTCATCAAAACGTCCTGGCCGAATAAGTGCAGGATCGATAACGTCCGGGCGATTGGTTGCACCAATTACTACTACAGCCCTGAGTTCTTCAAGGCCATCCATTTCGGAGAGAAGCTGATTCAGGATTCTTGCCGTAACCTGAGGCTCACTTATAGAAGCACCGCGAATAGGCGCAAGTGAGTCAAGTTCGTCCAGAAAAATAATTGAAGGAGCAACCTGCCTTGCCCGTGTAAAAACCTCGGCTATCCTTTTTTCGGATTCTCCATACCATTTGGAAAGTAGATCACTTCCCTTGGCTGTGATAAAATTAGCATCCGATTCGTGGGCTATTGCCTTTGCAAGCAGAGTCTTTCCCGTACCCGGAGGGCCATACAGAAGGACCCCTTTAGGAGCTTCAACCCCGATATCTCTGTAAGATTCCGGATTCTTGAGAGGCCATTCTACTACCTCTTTCAGGAGCCTTTTTACTTCTTCCAGGCCTCCAACGTCGTCCCAGCTGACAGTTGGCACTTCGATCAGGATTTCCCTTATTGCAGAAGGTTGGACATCTTTGAGAGCATTTTCAAAATCATCTCTTATTACCTGGAGGGAATCCAGAATTTCAGCTGGAATTTCAGGTTCATTAAGATTGATTTTAGGTAAAACCCGCCGTAGGGCACTCATAGCTGCCTCCCTGCACAGGGCAGCAATATCAGCTCCCACGAATCCGTATGTTATTTGAGCAAAATCCATGAGATTTACGTCTTCGGCAAGAGGCATTCCTCTGGTATGGATCTGGAAAATTTCTAACCTTCCATCAGTATCCGGGACTCTAAGTTCAATTTCTCGATCAAATCTGCCTGGGCGGCGGAGTGCTACATCCAGGGCTTCAGGACGGTTGGTTGACCCTATAACAATTACATTCTTGCGAGCCTTAAGCCCGTCCATAAGGGAGAGAAGTTGAGCAACTACTCTTCTTTCGACTTCTCCGGTTACCTCAGCCCTTTTAGGGGCAATGGAATCGATCTCATCCAGGAAGATAATTGCAGGAGCATTCTTTTCTGCATCTTCAAAAATTTCCCTTATCGCCCTTTCGGATTCGCCGTAATATTTGGACATAATCTCAGGGCCATTGATAGAAATAAAGTAGGCATCGGATTCGTTGGCAACTGCTTTTGCAAGCAGAGTCTTTCCCGTTCCGGGCGGGCCATGGAGCAGTACCCCTTTTGGAGCATCGATTCCTAGCCTACCAAAAAGCTCAGGGTGCTTCAAAGGCAACTCTATCATTTCCCTGACTTTCCCGATGGCTTCTTTTAGCCCGCCCAGATCTTCATACATAACAGTAGGAATATTCTGTTCAGGGGTTACTCCGGTCGCTTCAGGCAAAAGCTCAACCTGCGTTAAGTCTGTAATCTTTACTATTCCCGACGGAGAAGTAGAAACTACCTGCAATTTTATTTCTCCAAGCCCGAAAGATGGCCCAAAGCCCTGGCCGAAAAAGTCCTGGAAAAAATCTTCGAACATAACTCCTTTGCCGAAAGTCTCACTTTCCCTCGATTTTTTTAAACTTGTGGTAGAAATAAAATCCCCTTTTGAAACCGTACGGTTCATGAATACGGCTTTAAGAGTTGCGCTTGGAGCATAGATCTGCATGCCCCTGGATACAGGGGCAAGAGTTACACTTTTTGCTTTTTTCCAGTCGGCTTTGCGGATATCCACATATTCCTCTATACTGGTTTTTGCATTAGTACGGATAAGCCCATCCATACGTATAATCTCAAGTCCTGAATCACTTGGGTACGGGCGCCCTATAAGGGCTGAAGTCGATTTTCCCCCTTTGATTTCCACGACGTCGAAAGGCTTAAGACCCAGTTTTTCCCGGAAACTTTCGCCTATTCGGACAATGCCTTTTCCAACATCCCGTTGATCGGCTTCTGCAACTTTTAATTTTATCGTTGTCTTACTATCAGTCAAATAATACCCCCCATTTCCAGCAGTAAAAGTGTTCAGGACTTTGTGAAAAGATCAGCAGCTCTCAGATAGGTCAGCATCAGTCGCTTACATTTTTTGCCTCTTCATCAAGTTTCTTTAAATTGGTAGGGATAGGGTTTTCGTTGAGCAGCTTTGCAAAATATGCCAGATTATGTGCCATATATCTGGCTGTCCGATTTGTATAAAGATGCCTATCTCCTCCAGCTTCTATGTAACTTGGACCCGGCCCTGCATCACCAACCCAGTAACAGTCTGCATTTGGAGGAACAGTGCAACCCAGATGAATAAGGTTAAAGAGTATAGTTGAACAGACATCGTGTGCTCCATCCTCGTTTCCGGTAACTATGACTCCTGCAGCCTTTCCATAAAGAGGATACTGACCAGTTTCGGGATCTCCTTCCGTATAAGTACCATCCAGCCTCTCAATTACCATCTTTGCCACAGATGAGAGAACTCCAAACCAGATGGGAGTTGCTATAACAAGAATATCACAGGCTTTTATCTTCTCAAGGATCAAAGGCCATTCATCTCCTCCCTCTTCATCGGAGGAAATCCCAAAAGCCACGTTATGATCCACAACCCTTATCACTTCACTTTCAATACCAAGTTCATCAAAGATAGCTACTGCCTTGTCAACAAGAGCGCGAGTATTTGATACTCGAGGAGATTTTTTCAGAGTGCAGTTTAAAAAAAGTGCCTTAATCACCATAGTATATATGTTTCCAAACTTCTTTTATTTATACGGGGGCGCATTAGAATTTAGAAATGTTATTTCTGAATTACTCACCAGGCGCTTTATCCTCACCTGATCTTTGGGCTGAGTTTTACATAAGAGTAATTCAAGAAAAAGGATGGACACAAAAGGATGGACACGGAAAAAGTCGATTTCAAGTATAATATTAGGATGGTAAAACTGGAAAATCGAAAATAAGAAAAAGATGGGAAAATTTAATAAAAATTAAAAAATACAGAAATTGATTAGAGTTTGAGTTCCTTAGCCATTTCCTGAAAGACTTTTCCTTTGTCAGTAGTGATGAAAAGCCCATTTTCATGTATGATAAGCTCTTTTTCTTTCAACATTTCAAGGTATTTCTGGGCGATATTAAAGTTCAAATTTACCTCATATACAATGTGAGTTTTCTTTGCCCCGTTCATTGCTACTCTTAAAATATCGACTGCAATATCAGTCCTGCTCCTTCTCTTAATACTGACTCCTCCCCCACGGTAGTTTTTAAATAATCTTTGTAAGTAGTTACGCCTTAAAAATATTAAAGCATATCTTTTTGTAGGTAACAAAGATTCTAAATCTTTATCGTTCCCCTTTCTATATAACAATTTCAGTACTATATATAATCTCAAGTTATAAAGAAAAAAGATTTAAACGGACAAGTTCCCTTTTGCGGCTAGAGAAAAAGGGAAATTACCAGAAAAAAATTGGAAATAGCTTTCAGTTAATCTTTTTAAATAAAATTAGAGTTAATAAAGAGTATATACTAGACACTAAAATTGTAGAAAACAAAACTGAGAAGTTGCGTAAAATAATGCACTCATACTCTCCAAAATACTGAAGCGACTAGCGCTTTAATTCCAAAATAAATTCCTTGTTTATTGGAAAATCCATGATCAATGAATATATTCGAAAGTTTCGAAATTCAACTGGATGCAAACAATAACCAAAAGGAATGAACAAGAGAATACTCTGGTTGGTAAGATAAGATATCATGCAAAAATTAATGAGACAGGCGGTGTAAAAGTCAAGGCTATTCCGGGACAGGACCTGGGTGGGAATGATTCTACTTCTTAATACAGTAGTCAATATTTTTTAGATTATTATGGAAATGAAACATCTGACAATGTAATGAAACTCCCAGCTACACAGAAGTTGCATGAAATCTTTAAATCGGTCCCGTTTCTATGAAGATTTTACCCTGGTAATTTTAGTTGTTTCATTTTACTGCAGTGACCAAACTGAAAGCAAGGGGTACATTAGAAATATATTTTTAAAAAATTAAACCCACAAAACTCAGGCTAAAACCAGAGATACAATATACTTCAGTAAGACTTCCACAATCGGGAGTTAGCATTGCCAGAGAAACTGCTCATATTTTCAAAACAGAATATAACGGTAAACTTTTGTATGTAATTACTCTTGAAGAAAAGTTTAACTTTAAAATTAAAGTTATACAACCAGAAGCAAACTCCGACCTAGAATTAAGAATTGAAGCCTTAGAAAAGAAGCTCAATAAACACTTAGAATCAGAAAACAAAGATAATAAAAAGAATGGGCCCGCTGAGATTCGAACTCAGGATCCCCGCCGTGTAAAGGCTCTATTTGGCAAATACAACAGTATTAAGCCTTTAATTTACGATCAATTAAGCCAGTTAAATTGCAATCCAATTAATACTCATTCCTCAACAACAGACTCCCTACAAGAAAGCAAGTCTAAAAGCTGCATGCTCAATGATATTTGGGTCAAACACAAAAATTCTTTTGAAGATTGGTTGCGCTATAAAAATATATCGAAAATCACTAAAAGGGACTATTTTAATGCGTTACTGAGATTCTTCGAAAATCGAATAATAAGCAGACCTATAGAGTTCAGGGATATTCAACTTAAGGATAAAGAAGAACGTGGATTACGTAATTTATTTAATTACTTTGAAGATAAGGAAATGGATGAAATATGCGGTTATAGTCTTGAGAAATGGAGACGCTTTGTAAAGATCAAAAAGTCAGGTGTCGTTGAAATTTATGTAAATGATGAGGAAATCAAAAAAGGCTATGTAGAATGCCCTGCTGATATAAAACCTATTTACAAGCTGTTAGTTTATTCAGGAAACCGCTTAACCCATATTCATCAAATGCTTGAAAACTTTGATGAACGAAATATAATAATTGAAAGTGAAGTTGCCCACTATCCAACTTCTTTTTTATCCAGTGGTACAAAGAAGACGTTTCACCTATTTTTCCCTGCTTCATATATTCCTGAACTAAGGAAACTGTGCAGTCTTAAATCATACTGTAGCGTCATGAAAGATATCAGAAGTGGACGTGTGACTGCAAAAACAATTAGAAAATGGCACTTAAACTTCATGATTAAAGAAGGTATAACAGAAAGCGTAGCTGATTTTATTCAAGGTAGAGCATCTGCTACTGTAGGAAGTGCACATTATTTAAATAAGGTACAGCAAGCAACAGACCAATACAGTAGAATTGTAGAAAAATTCCCTATATAATATAATCTTTCTCGAGCTCAAATGAATATATATCTCGAATGGCACAGGGGACAGTTCACCAAATATTATATAATTGGCATAATATTTGGGAATACTTAATTTTTATTATTTTAGTTAAACTATAAAATTGAAACATTGTCATTAAGGAATATACGATAGCTATTTATATTATAAGTGAGTAGTATAGTAAGGGGTAGTTTGCTAATAAAGGTCAAAATTATGGACTACCTCACAAACATAGAGGAAAATGAACTTAATAGGAGATTAGTGCCATAAAAGTATGCGTTGAAAACAACTGGAAAACATGAGGTAAAACTTGAGTAGGATGAAATAATTCCGAACCGTGCTCTTGGAGCCTAAAACGAATTCATCGCTGAATTCAACGGTGAGATCTTTAGAAGATCTAGTTGTAAGATCAAGCAGCTGCACTAACTGAAAAATTGACATTCTATTTAACTTTTGGTTATGAACATTAGAGTAATTTTCAATATTTATATTTTTCGTTGATAAATCTTTTGCTAATTGATGAAGAGAAATATGTAAATTAATTGTAAATCTAATTATTAAGAGGTTTATTTATTGCTCTTATAATTATTCAGTATAATCTTTTCTGATTAGTTGCTCAAAGGCTAGTGTTTACGTTAGTAACCGTTAGGAATTCTTTGATATTATCATTTTAGTGGATACTATCAGAAAAGCAAAATAATCTAGTGTTGGGAAGCTTTCAAAGGATGCTCCCGCTGTGCAACGAAAGTTATAAAAAATATTACTATTAGTGTAGTTTCATATTACAAGCATACTCTTTGAAAACGATGAAGAAAGATTTTTATGTATATATGTTAAACAAACGGGAAACTGTGTAGACGTACACTGTTATATTTTAATTTTTGTCTGATTACTTTTTTCATACCTAATTCTGTTTTGAATTAAATTACAAAGATATTGCAGATTTTATTTTTTGTATCGATGTTGTCTACTTGATAGTTTCTAAGTCCTATCACATAGTGTTTTCCGTTTAGGAGAAAAATATGACGACAAATTATAAAAAAAAATTGGCTAGTATTAAGAGAAGATTAGCAAAGTATGATTATTCAAATGTTCCAAAAAAATCTAGAAAATTTCAAAGAAAACTTGTTAGTAAATTCCAAGTTTGGGACAATCCTGAGAAATATGATCCTAATATAATATACAAATATTGTCATCCTGATGAAATATACGTAGAAGGATTTATTCAAATCGCCGTTAACTATTTTGGACTATCTCAGTTTGTGGCTGAAAGAACTAAATATGTATTTGCTTCTCTGTGGAATGATCAGAAAGCATTATTACAGAATATTTATGAAGAAAATGCTATCTTAGGCATCATGTTAAATATTGTGTACAAATACTTCCGGGCAGGAACTACTATTGATGTTACAGAATTTGTTATATATTTGTATGGAGACAATTACGAGAAACATCTTCGTCAAGTTTATTGGGTTCATAGTTTTGTATGTTCGCTATATTTCAATAAAATTGATCTGCAAGTTGAGGACGAAGGTACTGCATATTTGCATGAGCTTAATAACTAACAGAAAATTTATATATTAGAACCAATTTGACTTTTCCTTTATTTATATTGAGAGTAATATAAGTACAGAAATTTATTATATAATGATTTTAGTATATTCTTACTTTTAGAATATTCTTTCTTATTTTAAAAAGGTACTGGGTGGTTGAATAATAATTTCAAACTTTATACCAACACTCCAGTACCTTCTATAATTAATGTTAAAAGTTAATATATTAAGATACATTTTAAGATAATTCTTAAAAGGTACTGGGTGGTTGAAGTATATTCTATAATTACTTCTGTACTTACTTATAACAATACTAGAAGTAAGTGGGATACGATGACCTTACTTCAAGAAGGAATAAGAATATGAATACAACACCCAGTGCCTTCTGGAAGTATAATAGAAGTAAGTACAGAAGTAACTTTCAGACTTATATCAATAATTGCTCTAATGGAAGAGTATTTAATTTTTCAATATTATAATAATATAATAATTATAAACGTTTCTTTATTTTTACCAACGCCACAGTACCTTTTTAATTAATATAACTTTCAAATAAATGACTGTGACTTTTCGCATAAGACTATTTTTAATTTCAGTATTAGGTGATTGTCTTTAATATACAAAAAAACAGGCATGATAATTATAACTTAATATATATTAATCGTTTTATAATTAATATTGAAAACTGCATAAATTAAATTAAACTTAGGTATTTAAAATGACGATTATCGAAATAAACACACAAAAAGATAAAACGACAAAAAACTTCGACCGATTTAGATTTGAACATGAAAAAATTAACGGAAGCATATATTTACCAAAAGGTGTTAATAAACTAAAGGTTATTGTAGAGTATGAGTGATTAAGATTTATCAATTAGCTTCAAAATAGGCATTAGAAAGCCTACCTGAGACTCTAATAATAGTTACAATTATTTATTCATATAGATATTGGTGGTTATTATTAACAAAGAAGACCGTATACGCACAATTATTGAGAAATATCAAAATGAGCATGGAAAAGATATCAAATATACTGTGGGTAAAGATCAAATCCATTTTGAATGGAAAACGTCTATCGATGGTATTTCTCAATACGAAGTTGTAATGATTTAGGATTAAATATGAGTGATAATATAGATAAATATTAAATTTTTGTATAATAGTGATCCAAAATTTCAAAAGATGCTCCTTGCTGTATAACTACGATATATAAAAAAAGATTTTTATTAATATACACTACTGTACCTTTTGAAAAATGAGTATTTAAATTAGTATTTATATCATCATTGTTGTAAAGACTTTTACAAATTAAAAATGATATAGAATAAAATATTAATAGCTTACTTTGATTAGATAGTAAATAATACCTAATTTAAGAAATAAACTTAAATGCACACCAAAAACATAAAATAAAGGTAAAATATAAATTATATGGGAAAAATAGGTGTGTGATTAACAAATTTTTCGCTTTTCTTCCCTATAGTGCTTTTACCTAAAATACGAAATTGAGATACAGATTATCCTATTATTTGTAATAATATGTTAAGAATCCTATTATTATATATTTACGTGCTCAAATAATATCACTTTAAATATCTTTCTATTATATTATTCTATTGAAATCATGATTTATAAGAAAACTTATGGCTTTAGTGAGATCGATAATCTTAGATTATCTTTTGTGGAAGATCTAACGCAATTTATTTTTATTTCTCCCTTTGCTGCTGTGCTTATTAGTTATATAATTCCCACTAATTTTATACTCGGTTTAATTCTAGGCAACTGCGCTGTTATATTTATGCTTTATAATGCAAATAAACAACTACACAAAAAAAAAGAAAATGCTTATAATGAGTTAATGACCGAAAAAAAGGATTTAGAAGAAGAATTCAAAGTAATTCTAGATAAAAATCCAGCTACAGTTGAGGATTATACAGACTCATTTTTGTCGATATATGGAGATAACTATCCAGAGCATATACAGCAATTTAAAAGGTTGCTATACTTATCCCAAAAAACAACCTCTGATGAAATTGAAGATGCAATAAGATCGTATTTTTCACATAGTCTTTATCAGGAAGATAACCTTAAGCATTTACATTATTTCAAACCTATATACGATCTTGAGCTGATATATAAATTTGCAAATAAATATAATAATTATTATAATATATTAGATATCGAGAAGCTGAACACACTTTTACTTCAAAAAGGAATAAGGTTTCACGACATAAAGTTATTAAAGTACCTAGTTTCTTATTCAGTAACTAAGCAAAACTACTTTAAATTTAAGAAAATGATATTGAGAACTAACCCTCGTAAAGAAATTGACTATATAAATTCGTTCCTGCATGCATACAAAGGTGGCAGATACAATATGGATAATTTGTACCTTTTACTATTAGAACGTAAAGTGACAGATTTATCTTTTAAAGAATTCAACGAGTATATGGATATTAAAATTAAGGAGTATATAGATACTAAATCAAACATAAAACTCAAAATTAATGATATTGATGTTATGAATGGTTACGATTTTGAAAGCTTTATAGGCTCACTCTATGAAAAAATGGGATACTCAGTTGAGTTAACTCCAAAATCTGGTGATCAGGGAGCAGATCTTATAATTACCAAGTTAGGAGAAAGAACTGCTGTGCAAACTAAAAATTACAAAGGGAAAGTTTCAAATAAAGCAATCCAAGAAGTAGTAGCTTCTAAAAAATATTACGGTTGTACTACTTGCTTCGTTGTAACAAATAGCTATTTTACTGAATCTGCATTAGAGTTGGGAGAAGTAAATAATGTAAAATTAATTGACAGAGATGAACTCAATGCTTTAATTAATAATTATATGTAAATCAAGTTTTTTCACGTTGTTCAAATATGATAACATTCTCCTACTAAGATTAGTTAATAGCTCAGAGATATATGTTATCATTATCCAAAAAAACTAGCTATCATATAATTTTGGCTCTTCGTTGTTTTGTGTGAATATCCTCATAATACTCTCATAAAAACCAATGCGGTCTTGAATTGAAAATCATCTTATCCATACGGAATGACGAAGAGCCATAATTTTATTTCACGAGCTAATTCCAAAACCAATTTAATTTCACATAATATAAATAAAGGAAAAGTCAAATTAATGAAGGTCTCAAAATTATTTTTATGATATCAGTTTCTTAACTGGGAAAGGAAATAAATAATCAAATCACACAACACCGAGTACCTTTCAAAAGATACTTTAAGAGGATATAAAAGATAATTTAATGGGAAATTAATTAATATCCCACTAACTATTATCTAATCTTTTTCTATTTTTGCATCAATTTTAAATTTAATGGAATAATTTACCAATTTTTCATTCAACTTGAAATTAAAACTAAAAACTGATGTAAATTATTCACTTATTTTCCACATACTAACTTAGACCACGGTATTTTTAAAAAGTTATATGAAATTTTGATAGGAAGGTTGCTTGTGAGAGAAATAACACTGAGTTGGCAGTTTAGCAGATTGATATGTATATAAGAAGATTGTTTGAAGATACTAAAGGCTTTGAATGAGTAAAAAATCAATTGAAATAAATAAGAAATAGTTCCTAGAGTTACAAGATGCTGAATGAAAGAGTGAAAAATTAGTGACAGGGCTGTTAAAATTCGGGGGATACTTGGTGTTAAAGAGTTAAGTTTAGTTGAGTATAAAAATATATTTAATAGGAAGATAACTCAGTGTTTTTGACCAGATTTCCATTTTTCATACAGTTTTAAAGCAGATTCATGGCTATATTTCTCGTCAATTTCCATATTCTTAACATCAAAGCTGTAAGGTAAATGGATTCCTTTCAGTATAAACCAGTTTCCAATCATTTGTTTACTGAACATATTTAATATTAAATCTGGATCTAGATTGTTTACTGCTACTGAAATACATATATCTAGACTCGTATCGAAATATTTTTCTATAACAGGTCTATTAATTGTCAAATTATAAGTAAAAATTCCATTATAAAGTGTTGCTTCTAAATATAAATCATAAGTTCTCTTAACTTTTCCGTGAACTGAACATTGTCCTTTTTGAAGTATTTCATTGCAGTCAGAGCAACGTGCTATTAGTCCATACCTTGCAGCAACTACAACGCCTTCGAGTTTTTTAAATCTCAAGGGATCTACTAAACCACTATTTTCTTCAAACTGTGTGATTACTTCTTTAGATTGAGTATTAGTACCAAAATATTTCCATAATGGATTACAGTTTTCATTTCCACTAAAACTATTCTTTATATGTTTAGCTAATTTGTCAATTTGATTCTCTAATTTCCATGGAGACCAATCAGGTGAATATATATGATAATTAATTGGAACAACATCGAAAGGTACTTTTTCCGCAAAGCGATCTTTTACTACGCAAACGGGTTTATTTAATGCAGTACGAATCCCAAATTCAAAAAAAACATTCGGATTATTAGTAGACATATCGCAAAGTACTAAGTCTGAATATTCAAGATTAGAAATAATATGACCGTGAATAATGTCAGAACCTTCAGTTATAGGTAGAATAGGTTCAAATCCAGCCTCCTTAATTGCAGGTATAAATAAATGCTCCATGACGTGTTGGAAATGATCACTATCTTCTTTATAAACAGAAACTAATTCTGGTGGAGTGGAAACTGGCATAATAATAAAACATTTTTTATCTGTCATGGCTATTATTATTGAATTTTAACTATACAAAGGTTGCTCATTTTGCTTTTCTATTTATTATCCATTCAGTAAAAATGACAACGTTTATTTTAGTTCACAATTGATTAATGACAGATAATTCTTTGTTATAAAGGAAAACATATGGCATTAAAGGAAGAGTTGAAGCAGTTATCGGAGAATGCAAAAAAAGAGATGCGATATCTCTATGAAAAGGTAAAACAGCGTCCATTAACTTGTCTAATTTGCATAATTGTTATTGTAAGTGCTGCAATCTTATTAATTGCACTTCCACACTGGCAAGTATCAGGAATAAACAACGTTACAGAAAAAGTCACTCAAGAAAACCAGTCCCGTGCTACATTAGCTCAAATTTTCGGTGGCATTGCTGTCGGTATTGGTATTTATTTTGCTTGGGGGAATCTTACAACTGCTAGAGAAGGTCAGATAACTGAACGTTTCACTAGGGCTGTAGATCAATTAGGAGCAACTGATAAGGATGGGAATCCAGCAATAGAGATTCGTTTAGGTGGAATATACGCCCTTGAAAGAATTGCAAATGAATCTGAGAAAGATTACTGGCCAATTATGGAAATTGTAACTGCTTATGTTAGAAAGAATGATATAAAAAACGAAGTTTCAGAAGTAAAGAAAATACCTTTAGACATTCAAGCAATTCTTACTGTCATCGCAAGACGTAAAAACTGCTTGAATAAGGGAGAGTCCATTCCTCTAAATTTGCAAGGTACTTGTCTTCAAAATGCTGACATGCATAGGGCTCATCTTAATGGGGTTAATCTTAAAGGAGCTAACCTTAATGGGGTTAATCTTGAAGGAGCTAACCTTAATGGGGCTAGTCTTGAAGGAGCTAATCTTGAAGGTGCTAATCTTAATAGAGCTTATATTAAAAATGCCAATCTTAATGGAGCTTACCTTAAAGGAGCTTACCTTAATTGGGTTCATTTTAACGATGCTAACCTTTATGAAGCTCATCTTGAAAATGCTAATTTTTATGAAACCCATCTTGAAGGGGCTAGCCTTGATGACGCTTATCTTGAGGGAGCTAAACTTATTGAGGCTCACCTTGAAGGGGCTCATCTTCAGAGGGCTTGTCTTCAAAGGGTTAGTCTTTTAAATGCTCATCTTGAAGGAGCTAATCTTGAAGGCACTAATCTTAATGGAGCTTATCTTAAAGGAGCTTGCAGTTTATCAATTGACCAGCTTTCCAAAGTGAAAACACTTTACAACGCAGAATTAGATAAGGAGTTAGAAAAAACACTAAGAGAGAAGTACCCTGCGCTTTTTGAAAAGCCTGATGATGAAATATGAATTCCTCCAATTCTTAGAATATATTAACATTATATCACTTAACCACGAATCCATATAAGAACTTATAATTCTTTGTGCAAGTAAAAACATTATAGAAATATCTTAAAAATACTTGCTGAATATCTCTTTTACTTCTTTTTATTTTCTACTAAATGAAATCACTTAGACCACGGTATTTTTAAAAAGTTTTATAAAATTTTAATGGGGGAGGGTACCCTGTGAGTTAAAGTAGAGTTTATGCAGTTGTACACAAGTTGAGGCAACTCAAGAGAAATGTTTTAGAGTAAAATTTTAATGTGCAGGATTTCTAGCCTTTCGGCAAACTTCAAAAAATATAGAAAGATATTGAATGAACTATTTAATAATTAGTTTGAGATAATGAAAGATTTTGTATAACATTTTCCCAATCATTTTTCTACGTGATATAAAATAAAAAGTTGTATAAAGGTTAACAACTAATTATTGATATATTGGAGACAAAAAATGAAACATTTAGGGAAATCAAAGCTCACAAAACTACAAGCGAAACCAGAAATATCATATACTTTAATAAGGCTTCCACAATCAGAACTAGATCATGTTGGAGAAACTGGACATATATTCAAAACAGAATACAACGGTAAACCTTTGTACTTGATATCTCTTGATGAAGAATTTGATGGAAAAGTCAAGGTTGTACAACAAGAAACTAAGTCAGACCTAGAATTAAGAATTGAAGCCTTAGAAAAGAAGCTCAATAAACACTTAGAATCAGAAAACAAAGATAATAAAAAGAATGGGCCCGCTGAGATTCGAACTCAGGATCCCCGCCGTGTAAAGGCGATGTCATAACCGACTAGACCACGAGCCCAGTTTGCCTTTTTAGAATCGCTCTAAGAGCAACACCAAAATGTCACTAGTTATATATATCTCTTTTGTTAGGAGAGAAACTCAGGGCGATCTGAAAGTTAGTTACTTCGCTAAATAAGAACACCTTTTACTGAATAGGATTCTTGTTGTAGTAAATCAGACGGCTGTTGCGCTATATAATATTAATATTATAATATATAAGAAAATTTTTTAATAATTGATTATTTTTTAGTAAAAATAATCCATATATAATTTTTACGCAAAAGTTTTACGGGATTACATGAGAGAGTTAATATATAAAATAATAAGTATACTTTATTTTTAAAGCCTAGATTGATATACTCATATGAAGATTAAAATTAAGAATAATTTATTTTAAACATTGATATTAGACAATTTATACTCCAAAATGAGATAATTTGGGATGCGTAAAAAAGCTAAGCAAAATATATTTATATGAGATTAGCATGAAGTAATTTGTGAGCGGGTCTCTATTTTATATGATAACCCCCAACACTCAACACCCCAATTCATACTCCCCAACCCGCTCATCTTATTCTCATCAAAATAGAAATATATATTAATGGAAACAATTCAAAGGCTCTAAATTGTGGGTTCCTATTATGGTACAATACTAGAAAATAAATTGAGATATCTGGCCATGAAATGACTCTGGAAACTCATTTAGAAGGCAACTTAATAATTAGATGATTAAGAAAAAGAGATTCGGATAGGTTTAGACCTTAACTCCATTCGATGGTTATTATAGATTTTTAATTCAGGGAGTAGGATTTCTAGCTAAAAGGAAAACCTATAAACATCGAGTAAAAATTATAAATACGAGATTATAGAAATGAAAAGCTATTTATAAGATGAATAGATAGTCATGTCGCGTGAGCGGGTCTTTTTTCCATAGTATAACCCCAAAACAATATCCCCCAACTATTTCCCCCAACTATTCCCCAAACTCTCCATCCCGCTCACAATAAATTTCTCAGTTTATTTAAACTGTTTCCAGCCGTTTAGAAATTTATTCTGTCAATTTATACTAACTCGTCTAATTTTGTATCTAAACTTCTTTCTTATCTATTACACATAATCTGGAAAATTGATATGATGCATATTGCAGTAATTGCAGTAATCAGAAAAATCAATTCGTCTCTTACTTACTTAACAAAAGATAAGAAAACTAGCGGAAATTAAGAAAATAAATAAGGTAAGGAAATTAGAAGTCGAAAAGAGTTTTTTGCGTTTTCGACTCGACTTTTTTAGGAGTTTCGCTGGCTTTGGTCTCAGGTTTTTCAGACTTATCTGAAATTTTTTTGATAATGAGCTCGTGATTTATAGATTCCCGGGATCTGGAAAATTCGAGAGAGATGCTGTTTTCTATCAGTTCAGAGTCAGAAAAAGCTTTCTTCTCAAAGGGCTCAGGCCGGGATGAAGAATTTTTAACCTTAAGATTATCGTGTTCAGGTGAACTGCATGTAAGGCTACCAGGTTTGATCTTGATCTCATCAAGTCCGTCCTGATCCTGCTCCGGTATAAGAGTATCAGACTTAAGAGTATCAGACTTAAGAGTATCAGACGTAAGGGTATCAGACGTAAGGGTATCAGACGTAAGGGTATCGGAAGTATTATTTTCCGAATTAGTAGTTTCTGGAGAGATCTCAGGTGAGATATCAAAACCAAAGTTAAGGGTCTTCTGCCCGCCCTGGGAAGTCCTGGAGTTGGGAACTTCGAACCCCTCAGAATGTTTCTCAGCCTTTTCCTTAAGAGCCTTAACCGAGAAGTTGGAAGGGTCCTCTTTACTATTGCCTGAGGAAACAGGTGCCCTGAAAAACTCAGTTTCATCAGATTCTTCTTTTCCTTCAAGGAGAAGTTCCTGCGCCCTGTCGTAGATTTTCTGCAGCTTTTTACTGGCTTTTGTGCTCCCCGAGAGATATATCAATTCCTCAAGTTCAAGCCCGAGGCCCGCAGTAATTTCGATCGCGGATTCTTCATTCTTTAACATGCGAGAGTAAAGCTCCAGCAGGTTATTTCTTGAATAACGCATGGACTCGAAATTGTGTACTCCAACTTTAGAAGCTATATTATCCCTTAGGTCTCGTTTCGAACGTATCTGCCCCATTTTCTTCCAGAGAGATGGGGGCTGGTACTTGATAAATCCGGGGTAGGGCCGTGTCTTTGAGACTGCAGTTCCGCAGACCATCAACATGCTCGCATACCTCCACATCCCATAGTTCTGGCGTTTTTTTACGCGCCCAAGGTAGAGGTCAGCCTTTGAGAGATAACCAAAGCCAGTTTTTATATCCTCAAGATTTCCATCCTTAGACGCATACTGGAAAGGCAGGTTTTCATCTATCCAGTGTACAAGGTCTTCAGGGTTTTCATCAAGCCCACGAGCTGCTTCCAGAGCCTTTTTACAGTCCGTGCTCTTAAAGATTCTCTGCATTGCCTTGAAGATGTTTTCCTTGACATCCCTGCCTGAAGTACTGAGATCCTCAACGTCCAGCGCTTTCCTCCCGGTAGCCGCAGCCTGAAGGTCGTTAATTGCACTTCTTAGATCTCCTCCAGCCCCTTCAGCGATTTGCTGGACTGCATCCGGGCTGCATAAAATTTCCTCGCTCTCGCAGACCTTCTTCAAAGCAGGGACCATAGAGCGGCTCTGTACGGACCCAAACTTTATTTCCATACAGAGATTCCGGATAGTAGGAGTCAACCCATAAATATCGTTTGCAATCAGCACTATGGGTTGAAGTGTGCTCTTTATAATTCCTGCAATAGCCCGCATTCCGCCCCTGTCTGCAGTCCCGTGAATATTATCCGCTTCGTCCAGGATAATCAGGCGTTTTCCTCCAAAGAGGGTATTCATTGAAGCTGCCGACCCCGCAACCTTTTCAATAACACCTGCAGTTCTCTGGTCACTTGCATTGAGTTCGATGACTTCCCAGCCCAGATCGCGGGCAAGAGCATGGGCAGTAGAGGTCTTTCCTACTCCTGCAGGTCCATGAAGGATCACTGCCCTTCTCTCTGGAATGCCTGAAAGCCACTTCTCAGCCCAGGTCCGCAAATCCTGCACCGCCTTCTTGTTCCCTACAATCTCCTTCAGGGTCCGTGGGCGGTATTTCTCAGCCCATTCAATTGCCAACGTCATCTTAAACCATACCAATAAAAAAGGAACTCATTCTTAACTCTATACATTTTAATCTTTTAACTATTCAAATGCTTTTGTTTTTACAATCCTCTGCTGTCGATTTTTAAATGACAACGCTAAATTTACACTTTGATATGTGTTAAAGTCTTTTTGCTCTCATAAAAACAATACCTTCAATCGCCAGAACAAATTTAGGCAGAAAAAACACGTATTAATATCCCCTTTCGTCCCGGCTGCAAATATCTTCCTTAATTTTAGCCCACTAACATTTTCTAATCAATCAAGAGTACGAAAAGGTACGAAAAAACTCAATATGACTATATTCTTGAGTAAGTTGAAAATATATCTTTTCTTACCCATAATTCAGCCCTCTTGAGTGAACGAAGTGAGCGAAAAGGGCACCGTCCTCTCGAGACGGGACTCGTAAGTTGAAAACATATATTTTCTTACCCATAATTCAGCCCTCTTGAGCAAACGAAGTGAGCGAAAAGGGCACCGTCCTCCCGAGACGGGACTCGGGTGACGGAACTCGGGGGACAAAATTAATTAATGATCGTGTTTGTACTTCTTTGAACTACTTAAAATCTTACACAACAGTCAGGATGCATATGGAAAAGAATAGCATGAATGCCCTCCTTGAAGCTATCGAAATGAGGGCCAGGGCTAACAAGGCCAGAGTAGCTATGGGAATAAGAGACCCGACTCCCAAAATGCTCGAAAGTGCTTGGAAAGCCCAGGAACTGGGATATGCACAGGTCGTTCTGGTGGGGATTAAGAAGGAAATTGATAAAATCGGCACAGAACTCGAGGTAGTGGACACAGACGAGCCCGAGAAGACTCTTGCAGAACTTATGGTTTCAAGAAAAGTCGATGCAGCGATAAGAGGTACTGCAAGAGCATCTGGAACCCTGACCCACCTTAAAGAGGCTCTAGGAAAGAAAAGAATCTGCCGGCTTGCCCTGCTCCTTACAGTTGACGGGACACCTTTCTTTCTCGCCCCTGTAGGGATTGATGAGGGAAATACCATTTCAGATAAACTCAGAATGATAAAGCTCGGCGCTGAACATATAAGGAGATTCGGGATAGAGCCCAGAGTCGGCGTGCTGTCCGGGGGCAGGATTGGAGATATAGGAAGGAACAAACGTGTGGACAGAACTCTTGCAGATGGAGAATTCGTGACAAGGCGGGCTGTTGAACTCGGGATCAATGCTAAGCATTATACAATTCTTATTGAAGATGCCATAAAAGAATCGAACTTTATCGTTGCTCCTGATGGAATTTCGGGAAACCTCATCTTCAGGACAATTGCTTTCCTGGGTGGAGGTGACGGGCTTGGAGCTCCGGTGCTCATGGATGATTATGTTTTTGTAGATACATCAAGGGTAGGTGGACATTTTACAAAAGCCATAATGCTTGCAAGTGCACTGTCTCACCTGAATAAGGAAAGACAAAAGGTGATTTATTGAAAAACATTGCAGATATGTGGCCGATAGTAAAAGGCGACTACACGGTAGGAAATCCGAAGTCCCGGATTGCAGTGGTAACTCTTGCGAGTCAGATAAATCCCTCACCTGAAGTGGCCCTCTGGGGGAGCTCAAAAACCGAAAATCTGGGAGTCGAAAAAATAATCGTAAATACCATCTCAAATTCCAATATAAGGTACATCCTTATCTGCGGGACGGAATCCAGGGGGCACCTGGCAGGCCATTCCCTGCTCGCAATCCATGCAAACGGGATTGACGAAAAGGGAAGAATTATTGGTTCTGAGGGGGCTATCCCTTTCATTGAAAACATATCTAAAGAAGCAGTCAAACGCTTTCAGCAACAGGTAGTGCTTCTTGACAGGATAGGACTGACAAACCTCAAGGAAATAATGAAAATTGTGAGAAAATATAAGGATCGAGGGGAAGTTTACCCTGAGGAACCTCTTGTAGCTATCTCCCAGAAAAAAAGACAATCTACTTTCACAATTCCTCATTCAGGTGATATAGTAGTCTCCGAAGAATTTGTCATGGACTCAGCTGCAGGAGTTGTCTGCACGACAAAGGAGTTTTAATTTTCAATTAAGAGATCTACTTTGAGTGTACATTATTCGAGCGTAAATTACCGTGTTTTAAAACAAAATACTAGCCTGTAGATTTTGAGGGTGTAAAAAATGTTTAAGTTTCAGAAAGAACAGGAAATCGTTAACATCGCAGGAGTGAAGATAGGTGGACAGCCAGGAGAGCTTCCGACCGTGCTTGCAGGCACTATCTTTTATGATAAGCATGAAATCGTAAAAGACGTTGCAAAAGGCCTGTTTGACCGGGATGCTGCCGAGAAACTGATAAATCTGCAGGAATCAAGTGCGGAAGAAACAGGAAACCCGCATATAATCCACATTTTCGGTACGACTCCTGAAAGCATTACCCGTTACATTGATTTTGTGACCGACATTTCAGAAGCTCCTTTTCTTATCGACTCCCCTGAAGGAACCGTGCGTTCTCATGCTGCAGAATATGTTAGCGAGATCGGGCTTGCAGACAAAGCAATCTATAACTCCATAAACATGAGTATAAATGCATCTGAAATTGAAGCTCTTGCTCTATCTGATATTGATAGCTCGATAATCCTTGGCTTCAATGCAATGGACTCATCCCTGCAGGGCAGGATGGAAATGCTGGAAAATGGGGCAGGCCTCCTGGAAGAGGGATTACTTTCAATTGCAGACAGATGCGGAATAATTAACAAGCTTATAGACCCGAGCATTACTCCTATGGGAAATGGAGCAGGCGTAGCCCTGAAGATGACGATTACCGCAAAAGCAAAATGGGGGCACCCAACAGGCTCGGGAATCCACAACGCACCCTCATCCTGGAACTGGCTGAATAAGAAGAAAGAAAAAGACCCTATTCTCTACAAAATCTGTGATGTAGGTTCAACCTGCTTGCAGCAGGCAGCAGCCGGAGATTTCATCCTCTATGGACCCATCGAGTATGCCCCATACATATTTCCTATGGCTGCCATGAGCGATATAATGATTTCTGAGGCTGTAGCTGACCTCGGCATAGAGCCTGCTTCCCGGCATCCTGTAAACCTGCTTGTATAATTCTCGAGTTTCGCAAGCCTTTTAAAAAAACTGCTTGCCTACAACCCTTTTAAAAAAACTGCTTGCTCGCAACCCTTTTTAAAAAACTGCTTGCCCGCAACCCTTTTTAAAAAAGGCTTGACCGAAAACCCCGAGAAACGTTTGAGTTTGAAGATCTAATCCCAAACCCTATCGGCGTGATAAACCGGCGCAACGGTTTTGATCCAACCGGCGCAACGGTTGCGGCTCAACGGTTGGCTCAAGACAACTGAATTGTAGGCTAGAGAAACTGATATTCAACTCGCTCAGAGACTGATTTTTCCAAGTTTCGACAGCGAAGTAAATTAATACCGAAGACGCTGAAAAAGCAGAGGTATAGTCTTTGGGTATTTCCCGCATCTTCGATGGTTTCTGCAGTTTAATTTGGTTTTCCGTCCAGTATTTTCATGGTTACCGGACTTGGAGTAGATTAGATATCAAGTTCGTATGCTTTCAAAACTGAGGTTAACTCGGTGCTCCCTGTGGTTGTGGAGTTTTGCTGCTTCTATGCTTTAGCTTTTCGGCAATGTCAACTCCAAGCCTTTTGCACTCCTGCAGGTCCTTATCTGTGGGCTTGTGCAGTATCCTGAGTACAGGGTCTATGACAGTCATTCCCATGTCTCTCATTTTTTCGGCTATCAGAATAGGTGCTTCTCCGCTCCACCCGTACGATCCGAAAGCAGCCCCTATTTTTCCTTTTGGATTTGTGGAAGCTAGAGTTTCATCCATGAATTTTTCCATGGGCTGAAGCATCCTGTAATAAAAAGTCGATGAACCGACTGCGATCGCATCGGCTTCGTAAAGATCCTCGAGTTTTACGTCATAAAAGCTAATAGCTTTTGCATCCACATGTTTTGACTCAATTCCGCTAGCTATTGCCTCTGCCATAGCTTTCGTATTCCCAGAGGTACTGAGATAAACTACTATCGCCTTCAATCTTATCCCCCACCCTATGTAAGATCTTATATTAACGCCAGTAACGAACAAAAAGTGATCAAAACAGGTTTGCATATTTCCCAAAAAACGGAAAACAAGGCGAGACCCGAAGTTTTCTCACTTTTCAATCCTGCATTAATTATAAAAATTAATTTAAATAAGGGTTTCGTCCAGGATCAGGTTGACTTCAAGTATGAAAAAATATTATCCAAAGTCTGCCACAATACGGAGAGGAGATATATAGTTCACTACCTGGAGGGCTACACTCTCAAGAAAATTGCGTACGTTCTGTGGAATCCTGTCTGTAGTATGAGAAGCAAAATTAAGGCTGCCTATGATTTCTCCTCTGTGCTTCATAGGAATCACAGCGATTGCAGTAAGTTTTTCTTTCCTGATAGAATCTGCCATTTTATCTGCAAAAAAATCCATCCTGTAGACCGGTTTCTCAGTCCATATCTGCCGAGCTTCAGGAGAATCTGCCCTATATATAGAAATATTTTTCACGAATTCGGGAGAAAGTCCCCGATGTGCAACCAGATTAATCTGGTCCAGAAGTTCGTCTTTCAAATATATGCCTGCAGAGTCTATCTCTTCTATTTTCAGGCAGGCATCAAGGATCTGATTAAGCATGGTCTGGAGATTCCAGGTAGTACTGAGGGATACGCCCAACTCCCTCTGGATTTCAAGCATTTTCTCAGCCTTTTTTCTCCCAGTGACATCGATGACTATTCCCTGAAAATGAGTGACTTTGCCTTTACTGTCTCGCTGGATAAGTGTTCGGTCTTCGACCCAGCGTATACTGCCGCCTCCGGTAATAATTCTATATTCCATCTCGAAGGAATCGTATCCTTCTCTTACCGAGCGTGCCAGACTTTCAACCACTGCCTGAATATCTTCTCTATGGATTATGTTCCCATAATGTACTTTTCCGGAGAGAAAATCTTCTACTGAGTACCCAAACTGCGTTACGTTTTCAGAAATATAATCCACAGGCCAGTATTCTAAATTTGCAGGCAAGTTTTCTATATTTTTCCTTAGAAAAGCTACTGCCGGGCTTTTATTAATTATACTTTTCAGCATTTCCTGCGTTTTTAGTGATTTTCTCAGGGCTTTTTCAGTTTTCTTTCTATGGGTTATATCCAGTACTATTCCCTGAAAACAGGCTACTCTTCCTTCTATATCTCTCTGAATAAAGGTTCTCTCGTTTACCCACAACATATCTCCGGCTTTTGTAAAAATCCTGTACTCAGAGTTGAAGCTTACCTCCCCTTTTTGAATGCTCCTGTCAAGTTCCTCTTCTACTCTTTTCAGGTCATCAGGGTGTATGATTCTTCCGTACTGAATTTTCTGTGATAGAAAGTCGTCAACTGTGTATCCAAACTGTACTACATTATCGGATACAAAAATCGCAGGCCAGTACTTTTCATTCTTCCAGAGAAAGACCACTGCAGGACTATTATTAACTGCTGTAGTCAACACTTTCTGCATTTTAAGAGTTTTATTCAGTTCTTCTTCGCCTTTTTTCCGCCTGGTGATATCGAGCACTACTCCCTGGAAGTGTGTCGCCTCTCCACTTTTATCTCTCTGGATAAAAGTCCTTTCATTTATCCATCGGACATCTCCTGTTTTTGTTACAATCCTGTATTCCAGGCTAAACGCAGAAGCCCCACTTTTTACTTTATTCTCAAACTCTTCCTCAATCTTTTTGAGATCACCGAAGTATATTAGATCTTTATATTGCATCCTTCCAGAAGTGAAATCTTCTACCGAGTATCCGAATTTTGTCACATTTTCGGAGACAAACTCGACAGGCCATTTATCTTCGTTCGTCCAGAGAAAGAGCACTACATGACTGTTATTGATCATCATTCTCAGAGTTTCTTCTCTTTCCAGAGCTGCATGGAGAGCTTCTCCTCCTACGTTGTTTTTACTGTCTGCGGTCTGGAAGTTCGTATTTAAAGCTCCATAGTCCTCTGACTCTTCACCCATCTACACAATCACCTCACAAAGCACTTCCCCTCGCAAACTTGGCAATCTTTGCCCTTTGACCCTCATCCATCTACACAATCACCTTCACAGAGTTCTTTAATATCCCTTTCCCGCGTTCCCACATTCTTGCTTTCTGTGCTCTTGCTTTTTATTATATTTTGTTTATATAATTAGATATCTATTAGGATTTACGGCCGTTGAATTGAGAAATCAATAGCATTAAACCTTCAACTGTTTAAAACATTAAGCAAGTCATAACGCCGGAAGTGCTTGATTTTGTGCTTCAAGTGCGTAAGTCCTATCTATATAACGTCAATTTTTTTGATTACAGTGTTTTATTTTCTTGTTATTATTAATGATAAAAGCGATAACTATAAATAATCAGTTTTTTTAGCTCCCCATTACTCGGCTTTGCGTATCGAATTCTGTTTTATCGCGTTTAGGGAAAAATATATATAATAGATATACGGTAATAAGAATCCGTACTCCTGGATTGCAGGTACAAGTCTGCAGCTAGAGAAACTCTGGTGTTAAATTTCATAATTATACCACCATGGATATAGTCTCTAAAATCTGGATGTCTATCATGAACCCCATCATTAATCAGACACGTAAAAGTTAAAAGATCTCAAAAAAGACTTTTATCTGCAAGCGTGAAGTAAGTGGATTTCTAGAAGACGATACAGTAATTGAGTAAACCGGTAAATCTGGAGTACAATAAAGAAAAATGGCAAAAAACCCAAAAATGGCAAAAAGTCTAAAACAACATAAAACCTCCATTAAAAAAATGGCAAACAAACCCAAAAATGGCAAAAAGTCTAAAACAACATAAAGCCTCCATTAAAGATCTGCGGTAGGGTATGAGGGAGACCCTGCTTCAGTTTCTTTATACTTATTATATTGTGATCTACTTCAAGGATCTATTTTTCAGTATTGTGATCTACTTCAAGGATCTATTTTTCAGAATACGCTTTAATTTCCCATCTCATCATAAAGACATGAGAAAAATAAAGTTCCGAACTCAAGCATGCCATAAAAACAATTTGTTTCATTCAGGAATAACACTCCTAGTATTGAAGAGATTGGCGATTCCGAAATTACACTTAGAGAGTCGACGATTCTGAAACTACGCCCGGTTCTAATCATTAAATAAATACTCAAATAAAAAACAGAACAAACTGTGAACGGGTATAATCCTCCCATGGTTAATTTTTATAGTTTGTTTGTTCGGGTGTGATCTTGTAGATGTGGTCCAGAGAAGGCCCGTTCACTATGCAATTGATACAAAAATCTGATTCGTTATATAAGTATTTGGATGATATTATAGAATCTTGCCTTTTTGTGAAAAATTTGGGAACTTTTACGGTTAAAATATAGACATTTATCCAATTGTAATATATATTATTCAAAATTGAGTTTTTCCATGAAACTCTTCATTTAGATTTTCAAAGCCAGATTTTTATTCCAGCTTGATTGCAGTTAATTTCATTAGTTATCTTTTTATCCAGCATCTCTGTGATAATTCCCCTAAGTTTCCAGTACCTTCTTCTTTCGTTTTTACAATTTTTTCTTCCCCAACCTGTTTATACTATGAAGTTTTTTCCTATCTATACATTATACTTAGTTTTCATCATGAAATATTAAGGAGATTTATAATGAGAAGCGATATCATCAAAGAGGGACCTGAACGTGCTCCCAACCGTTCACTTCTGAAAGCGACAGGAGTCACAGATTCCGAGATGAGGAAACCATTCATCGCAGTCGTTAATTCCTGGAACGATATAATTCCTGGCCATATTCATTTGAATAAACTTGCGGAGGCTGTTAAAGCTGGAATCAGGAACGCCGGGGGAGTTCCTTTTGAATTCCATACTATAGGAGTATGTGATGGAATCGCAATGGGACATGAAGGTATGAAATATTCCCTTCCCAGCAGAGAAGTTATTGAGGACACGATAGAGCTTATGGTTAAAGCCCATCAGTTTGATGGAATTGTCCTTATTCCCACATGTGACAAGATCGTGCCGGGTCACCTTATGGCAGCAGGCAGGCTTGATATCCCTGCAATTGTCGTAACCGGAGGTCCTATGCTTCCGGGTTATGTCGATGACAAATATACAGACCTGATCTCGGTTTTCGAAGGAGTGGGGGCTTACAGCGCAGGCAAACTCTCAGAACTTGATCTTAGAAGGCTTGAAAATCTTTCCTGTGGAGGAGCCGGATCCTGTGCAGGGATGTTTACCGCAAACACCATGGCTTGTGTGACCGAAACTCTTGGTCTGAGCCTTCCGGGTTGCGCAACTGCTCACGCAGTGGATGCAAAAAAGGTCCGTATTGCCAAGGAATCCGGCGAGCGTATCGTCGAAATGGTTAAAGAGAACCTGACTCCCAGAAAGATTGTCACTTTAAAGTCTTTTGAAAATGCCATAATGGTAGACATGGCAGTAGGGGGTAGTACAAATACCACTCTGCACCTTCCTGCACTTGCTCATGAATTCGGGCTGAATCTCCCTCTTGAAAAATTTGATGAACTGAGCAGGACAACTCCCCACCTGATTTCACTTCGCCCTGGTGGCCCTAATTTCATGCTGCACTTTGACAGGGCAGGCGGCGTTCAGGCGATCATGCAAAGGCTTTCCTCCAAACTTCACCTAGATCAGATTACAGTAAACGGCAAAACGATCGGGGAAAACCTGAACGAGTTTGAGATTATTAACCCGAAGCTCAATAAAGAGATAATTGCAACTCTTGACAAGCCTATACATGCCGAAGGAGGCATTGCAGTCCTTAAAGGTAACCTTGCCCCTGATGGTTCGGTCGTAAAACAGGCAGCCGTTGACCCTAAAATGCGCGTTTATACAGGCCCTGCCAAAGTTTATGACTGTGAAGAAGATGCTATGGAAAGCATCCTTGCAGGCAATGTAAAACCCGGAGATATTGTAGTTATCCGCTACGAAGGCCCAAAAGGCGGCCCTGGAATGAGGGAAATGCTTGCAGCTACAGCCGCAATCGGTGGCATGGGGCTGCTGGAGTCTGTGGCTCTGATAACTGACGGGCGCTTTTCCGGAGGCACACGCGGACCATGTATAGGACACGTTTCTCCCGAAGCCAGCGAAGGAGGGCCAATTGCCCTGGTAAAAGAGGGGGATATGATAGAGATTAATATTCCAGAAAGAGTTCTGAACCTTAAAGTCTCAGAAGAAGAGCTTAAGAAAAGAAAGGCGGCATTCGTACCTCCAAAAAAGGAAGTTACAGGCTACCTTGCAAGGTACCAGCGTTCTGTTCACTCTGCAAATACAGGCGGAATAGTGGACTGAGCTTTTCAAGGTTATTTAAAAACTTTATATCGGAAGGGTTCACCCTTCCTCTTTTTTGACCATCTTCAGCAAATGAAAAATAATTTTTCTTACCCGTAAATAAAACACCTTGACTCAGCTCAGCATCTTCATCATAATTCAGCCCTCTTGAGTGCAACCGTTATAACCCATTTGATTCACGTCGTTTCAAGGGGCTTTTCGGTCAAGCCTTTTTTTAAAAGGGTTGTTCTGCAACCGTTGCGCCGGTTTATCACGCCGATAGGGTTTGGGGATAAGATCTTCAAACTCAAACGTTTCTTGGGGTTTTCGGTCAAGCCTTTTTTTAAAAGGGTTGTGGGCAAGCAGTTTTTTGAAAAGGGTTGCGAGCAAGCAGTGTTTTTAAAAGGGTTGCAGGCAAGCAGTTTTTTTAGAAGGCTTTGATTTACTCGTGTAGTACTTGCGTAATCCGGGTAGAGGTCCTGAGCAACTCATCAAAAAGCTCACTTCCAAACTGGAGAGCTGAAGGCTCGTAACTTATCAGGCTTTCCCTATCGAAATGCTTCTGACTTTTCGGGAAAAAGGAAATCATGACAAATCTGTCGGTTGCGGTAAGATTTGCGATCTGGAGTTCCCCAAAGTAAAGAAAAAACTTCACGTTCTCGAAGGTCAGTATATTCTGGAGGTCTTTGAAGTAATCCTTAGAGTAATGCTCAAAAACAGGTCCGGACATTAGAAAAGAGAGCTTGACTCCATCTCTGGCAAGTTCCTGGCACATAGAAATAAGCGAGGGATCAAAATAGGCTATGCATTCAAGGATACTACTCGATTTAGAGAGGTTTTCAACAATCTCTGGATCAAGCTCGAACATCCTGTCCAGATCTGGCTGAATCAGTTTACACTTTCCGAGTTCTCCAAGCCTCCTTCGAAAAGAAGGAGGAATTCCCTGAAGATCTCTTTCAACCCAGTAATCAAAATTGTCCTCGAAAACATCAATTATGCTGACAAGAGGCTGCATCTTTTCAACAAGGACTTTTCCTATAAGTGAGAGGTTGTAGGTTTTGTCTTCCTGAACGACCAGGGATTTTTCTTTCAATTTTTTTATCTGAGGCAAAATGGCAGTGGACGTTACCTCAAGGGTTCCCTTAATCTCATCCATATTTTTCGGCCCGTCTTTCAGAAAGAGCAATAACTGCTTTCGCTTGTCGGAAAGAAAAATCAACTCTAGAAGTTCTAATTGCAACCCTTCAGTCTCCTATTGAATTTTATATAGCTAAAGAGATTAGAGATGTCAAAGGTATATAAGTTATTACTGTTTCCACCTTTTTTATTTATATAAATTTATTAAAATCGACATATTGGTAATTGGACTGAGTTATTAAACGGAAGAATTTTTTTTAAATAAGTTTTTCTGAGTTTTTTCTGAAAAAGTTTTCCACGTTTTGTCTTGATGTAGATAATTAAACAGAAAATAAAGAGTAAATGAAAAACTACCAATTTTATAAAAAGAGTGTAACATAGATAGAGTTAACGTAGATAATAATTAAAAAAACATACGGAGTCTCCTTGCCCTGGAAAGCTTACGCTACTTTCCAGGATCAGGGAATCTATGTAGACTCCTTAAAATTAATGTTTAAGCTAGAATCTAGATAATAGAGAATATTCTCAAAGATTTGAGAATATTTATATAACTTTACCTGCACTCAAGAATCTAGTGGAAATTCCTGATCTGATACTTATTCAGGCAGAAGCTTCCTTGGTCAGGATATAAGCAACCATCTCAGGATTGAGTTTGCTTTCCCTTGAGACCTTTTCTTCAATTCTTTCAGCAGGTGTCCCTTCCGATTTCAGCTCCCTTATTTTCTCAATGACTGAGGAAGGAATACTGTAGTATTCGTTAATATCCTTCCTGTGGCCCCAGACATCGCCTTCTATAAGCTGGATCCTCTGCATCTCAAGGAACATTTCTATAGATTTCGAAACCGTGCGCCTGTAAGATTTGGGTAACTGAATTACCTCAATTTTTGGGCAGGTTTCAACGAGTGCAAAAATGTCCTTGTTCGAAGGCCTGAAGGCCAGATGAACAACACGCTCATTAGGATTGAGAGTGAATATCTCCTCTCTGGAACTAACTACTCTAATCTTCATGTATGCAATTCCCCCACTATAAAGTTCTTATTTTTTACTTCAATATAAACTACTTATACTTGTTATAAATATTTATCTGCCCGCGCTTTTAATTTTTACGCAGTTACTAAGTCTCCAATATCCGTTTCAGTCCTCATAAAGGCCGGTAAAAGCCTGGAAAGAATAAGACCTGCAAAAATAATCATAACTCAGAAATTTTAGTCCTCGCGAGAACGTTCTCAGCAAAGAAATAAAAGAAAAAAACAAAAGCCTGTTTCTGAACGTACTACTGAACGTGCCCCATAACGCGCTCCTAAATGTACTCCTGAACGACTCCAAAAACAGAGATACTATACTCATAAAGCTTGAGAAATATTCTGGAGATACAACATTGTGAGTATAACCATCCAGTACCGCAAAATCCGGAAAGAAAAAGCCACCCTGCTATTATATAATATTTGACGTCAGGTCATCTGGCGGCTTCATACTTCATAGGAAAAGCTAGAAATCCAGAAATTAAAAACAAAAAATAGGAAATAATTTTGGAAGAAGGATATTCTTTGAGACATACAATTGCCCCAGAAAGGAAAAAAATAAGGACCGAGGTTACTTCATGCCGGAAAATCAAGGTATCAGCCTACTGCATATATATTTTCCCGATTAACTATTAGGACAAACCGTAAAATAAACTTCTGATTTTTGGCATCATTTAACTAAAAAATTATTAGTAGATTCGGCATCTGGTCAGTTAAATATATTCTCACTTTAGAATCCTGAGCAAAGAATACGACTTTTCGGACTTTGTTTTCAAAAAGATCGGGTTTCTATCCCTTACAAGTGTTTTTAGCTCCTGAAAGATACATATAGAAAATTGAGGATAATAAATACAGCATTAGAGCCTATCGTTAAAGTAGGGCAATATAACTGTTGTATATCAGGAATTATTTACCCTGGAAAGACCAGATGTTCAGAGATACTGCAATCTGCGAATATTGTAGTCCATACCGAGTACTGGTTCTGTACTGCATAGGAAAATAATACAAAGGGATGGAGAGATGTACACAGGCATCTCTATTCGAAATATGCCGAGAGTATTTAGAAAAGACTGCAGGCAGAGTCTCTCTTAGAGTAAATAAAAAAACTCTGAGATCCCAGCCCGTCAGCAGTTAAGAAGTCAAGTTTCAACCTGAAACAAATTACTTTTGAAATTTAAATTGCGCGGAATTATAACTCAGGCAAACGGATGTTTTGCTGAATCTTTTTTAGCAAGCGCTTCTTCGACAGTAGGCCTGCCTTCCATAGCTCTTGCTATTGCAAGCTTTGTCGCCTCATAGTTAAATTCGTAAACTTTGTCCTTATCTTTTGCATCCCACTCAATAAATACGGAAACAATAATAAAAGTGTCATCAGCCTGTTCTTCGGGAAGCACACCATCAGCTACGGAATCCATAACTGCCTTTGCAACTGCAGCCTGAGCCGGCCCGAACATAAGAGCAGCTTGCGATACGTTTTTTATCGTTACCTTATTTACGAGCAAGGTCGCAGGTTTGGGCTGGAGATTTGGTTCCAGGACTGCAAGAAGTGGGGTGTGACCCTGTCTGGGCATTGCAAGCGAATTCATAAACGCTGCTTCAACTGGGCCTCCTCTAGGCCCGATAACTAAGTCTATGTGCGCAACTTCCGGACCAGAGCCTATGAGAGCTTCTCCTACCATACTTTTTAGGATATTTTTAACCAGATTTAACACCTCAGCGTATTTTATAACCAAAGACTTAATACCCAAAATCGCCAGAGAGAAGATAATCAATCTTCATATCATCAATAGATAAGATGGCGAATTAGTTATTAAGCATAATTACTCCTTAGGGAGAATGATTGACCCTGTTAATACTTATACACATACATAAATAATTTGCCAGTTCTGGATTAAACAGGGAAACGAAAACAGGAGTTCGAAATCCAGGTACAAAAGGGAATAAGTAAATTATACAGAAAAACAGAAATATTCAAACAAAGCTTCAAAAGGTAAAATCATACCGATAAAGCTTCAACGTAATGACTGGAAACTTAAAGTCTCGGTTCAAAAAGAAATACCTGAAAGGATTTCAAGTCTTTTGTTCCAGTGGTCCAGCCCTCTTTTTGCTGCATACCAGTCGAAAAAACTGCTTTCTTTATTTATAGTTGGAGTTTCGAACTTTGCCTGGAGTTCAGCAGAACTGAACCCAAATTTTGTTTCGAAATCCCTGCAGATTGCAGAATAACTTTTGATCTTATACCTGGCAACGTGCTTTTCATGTTCAAGAGCCGAGCGAATAGCTTCAGTCACTTCCTGAGGCGAGAAATTAGTTTCGATATTAAGCGTGAAACTCATAACTATCCCCCACTAATATTAGCTTCTTATTCCATTAAACAGTTATCGAAGGTAAATGGTTAGACACGCTTGCTACCTGAAAATCTCTGTATTTTAAGCTTTTAGAACAACCTGAAAGCCTTTATATTTTAAACTTTTATATTTTAAACTTTTTATAGTTTAAGCTTTTAGAACTTTTATACGAGGGTCTAACTGTTAGATGCTCACTTTTATATTTTGAGCTTTTAGAACTTTTATACGAGAGTCTAACTGTCAGATGTTCACTATCATCCACATTTAACCCATCTACATTTAACTTCAGATGAAGTCAAACCTAAAGAATTATTGAATTAGTTTTGACTGAAACCGGAACTGCTTCCTTTTGTAAGTATGAAAAAAGATCGGTACCCCATTTGAGAGCTTGAGGCTCGGAGCCGAACAGACTTTCATGCTCAAAAAACTTTACTTGAGGAAGAATGGTGAGCAGGAAGAACCTATCTGTAACTGTAACTCCTGCGAGTTTAGAGTTTTTCGGGAAAAGAGACAAGCTTACATGTTCAAACTGAACCAGAGTTTGGAAACTTTCGCTGTAATCAGCTTTAATCCTCTTTAACACAGGCTCGGTCAGGATTAAAGAAATCTGAGCTTCTTTTTTTGCGATTTCCAGGTAGAGAGAAACAAGTGAGGGATGAAAATAGGAACTGAAGCTTAGAACCTGCTTTGAAAGAAGGAGATTTTCCACAAACTGAGGGTCCAGTTCGAACATATGGCTCAGATCCGGACGAATAAGTTTGCAGTTTTTCAACTCCAAGATTCGACTTTGTAAAACATGGGGGATTCCATCAAAACTCCGTCGTGACCAGTAATCAAGATTATCTTCGAATACTTCCAGAGTATCCAGAAGAGGTGACATCTTATCTACAATCGCTTTTCCCATAACAGAGAGCTCATAAGTGTGGCCCTTCTGTATAATCAGTTCTCTATCCTTAAGTCTTTTAAGCTGGGGGAGGATAGAGACAGAGTCTACAGACAGGTGTTCCTGAATTTCGTCTATGGATCTGGGCCCATCTTTGAAGAAAATCAGGAGGGTTCTGCGCCTTTCAGACCGAAAGACCAGTTCCATTAACCCGATTTTTGTGCCCATAAAAACCACCATCAAAAAAGCTTATTATGAAAAGATGTCACGACAGTTATAAATACATTTCTATTAATTTTAGACACTTGGAGATGAGTATTATAAACAAAAAAGTCCTTTATCGAAATTTAGGAGTTGAATTAATCTCAGAATAATCCAGGGACATTATAAATTTAAGCGTGAAGTTGAACTTTAGATAGATCTTGTGCAGTTTTTCGAAGAGTCGTCGGTTAATTTATGGAGAATTTTGATAAGTCTGTGGACAAGTTTTTAGAGCAGTTATATTCTAATGCCTTTAAGGAGAACCAGCCTTTTCTTCCAGTGGTCAAGCCCTCTTTTTGCTGCATACCACTCAAGATATTTATCCTCAGCGAGAAGTTCGCCGGCTTCGAATTTTTGTATGAGTTCGGTAGAGAGCAGGTCGTAACGATCTTCAAATTCATCACAGATCATGGCGTAACGATCTATCTTGTATTTTGCAAGATGTTTTTCATGTTCCAGAGCCGAGCGAATAATCTCGCTTGCTTCCTGAAGCGAGTAATCGGTATCAATCTGCAAGGTCAACTCCATGTTTATCCCATAGAAAGTTATTGCTGGTACTAAAAAATAATCCTATATTTCTTTTTCTATTTTATCTGTGAAGCTTATTGGCCAAGATTATTAGTCAGACTTTATACTCCGGCCTGAAAAATTCAATTAATTCCTTATTTCGTGCCACATGATTATTTGTACCCTATGTTTTCACAACTAATAACCTTTTACTTCTTTTGAGCAGAAAATGTAACCAAAAACTTTACATCGGTCATATTTAAAAATCAGGGCCAATTTAAAGTAAAAAACATGAAATGGAAAACAACAAAGAGTACCAAATAACAGCAATAGGTGAATGGTAAAAGACAAAGGGCAAAAAAATAGGAAAAAGAAAAATTCAGAACAGATAGTTATTATAGAATGTGGTTTTTAGAGCAAAGCCACACAGTCATCAGTTCTCGGCCAGGCTGGGAATTTTCCCGGAATTCTCCAGATTTCTGTAAACGAACGCTGAAGAATAAGCAAGCAGCATGAACGTAAAACCACCGAGAAAATCTGTCTCGATAAATTTTAAAATCATGCCTACGAAGAACGCAAGCTGTATAGCACACAGAACCACTCCGGTTACTGTGAACATTTTTTGACGACTGCTACTATCACTACTGTCTGGATCATCTGATTCTTCTGACATTTTGTTTCAAGCCTCGCAAATAAAGGTACTAAGTGTGCTCTTTATTTAGCTCGTTTTTGTTTTGTCTTAACTGGTTTTTGTGTTTTAGTCAATCAGACCTTATTGTCGGCAGTTTTCAACCAGCTCAAAAATCAAAGAGGGTTCTCCGCAAAAGCATATAGACTAGCTCTTATGAAGTTTTTAAAATGAGACAAAAAAGCTGAAAACTTCAATGGATGCATCTGAAGGTTCAGTTCTACATTGATCCTCTGGTGCAACATTATCTGAAAAAACACGCTCCAAATTAGAGACTTTTATACAGTATCCTTATTTATTGGGGATGGTATATATAACTTGCGAAGGAGACAGGATATTTCTGAGCTTGATACTGGTTTTAGGTGGCAGTTTTTAGGTTAATATGTCAATCGTTTAGATAATTTTCAACTTCTGATTCCAGACATCAAGTCCCCTTTTTGCTGCATACCAGCCGAAGAAGTCATTATCGTCTTCAATTTCTTCGATATCTGATTTTTTGCATAAATAAGCATGAGCCCAGAATTTGGCGGCGAAATAAATTAGTGTCAATAGCATCAATAAAGAAGTAAAACAAACTTTTAACTTTGAAATAAAGGAAGAAAAGGAAGAGAATTTTCGGGAGGAGGGTTATGAAGAAAGTTTTAAAAGCCATAGCAATGCTCTTCGTCGTCACTGCTGTCGTTTTTGCAGCCGGCTGTGCGGGAAAGACAGGAAACATGGGAAATGAAGCTCAGGAGAATGAAACTAAGGGAAATAACGACCAGCTCCAGCCTGTAAATCCTGAAATACCCGCAAACGTGACTAACAACACAACTGAAGCTAACGAAACAATAGAGAAAGGCCAGGTAGTAACCGAAGCTGACAGCGGAAAAACCATAAGTCTCAAAAAAGGAGAGAATTTTACTATTAGCCTTAGAGAAGACCCATCAGCAGGCTACTTATGGAAACTTAACCTGAGCAGTGGGCTCAGTATTCTCGACGACGAATATATCGAAGGTCTAAACCCCGAACACCTTGAAGGTGTCTCCGGAACTCATTTATGGGTAATTGAAGCCACAGCTCCGGGCAGCCAGAAGGTAAATGGTATATATAAAAGGTCCTGGGAGAACATAACCGGCACAGAGGAGAAATTTACACTAACTGTTGAGGTTGAGTGAGAGGAGTTTTTACTTTTCAGGTTACATTTCCTTTTTTACTGTTTTTAATTTGAAAAATTCGTGGGGTTGAAAACTTCTCAAGCGGCAGGAAGTTTTAATGAATAGATGCCCTCACTTACCTCCAAAGATATAAAGTCATATATTATACCACATTGAGAGCTATGTTTCTGTCACCATATAGAAATTATAATTCTTTTTCATTTGTATTCAGTTAAGGAATCTGTTAATGTTAAAATGACTACTGCAATCATCTATCCATTTTGATTTGCATTTGGAAGTGAACAGAAAAAGCAACGAAAATAACATGTTTCTTATAGATAGTATCTTAACCGAATACAATGAAAATTGTATTAATTACTGGGAACTCTCAAAGAAATCATTATAATGATAAATTATTTTCATTGCTTCAATTTCTGTAGAAATACTAACTTTTTCAATAGAATCGATCTTGAACAATTCTGCATTTTTAATAAGTTGAATCATTTGTTTTTCAAGTTTTGTGTAGATAAAAGAATACTTATCTTCTATTTTATTAGGGTTCTTAAGCACGTTTCGTCTTAAATTTTGAATTGTAAGAGCAGCAGCATATGATTTATCCGCAATCGTTGTATCAGCTTTTAAAAAAGAGGATATTTCGAATATACATTTAAAAATAATTCTCATATCTTGAGAAGTGAAGGGATGTTCTATTCTATACAATTTATATGTTCCAGAGTCAACAGTAACTTCTTCATAATTTGTCCACCAACTAGAAATGTAATCAGGATTCTTCGCGGTAATTCCTGAACCTGATAGAATCTTTGCAATTTTATCCTTTGACTTTTGGAGAGAGATACTATTCTGTTCTGCAAAAGTTTCAATTGTTCGCTCAAGAAGATTAATCCATAAAACCGAATCATTGAATAATTTTTTAAATCCCTTCCACTCAAACGGTCCCTTCTGGAATTGAAGTTTGTCTCCCCACTTCATCATGAATTTAAAAAATATAGATCTAAACGATTGATAAAAACCCAACCGGTTGAGAATAACTTCCATATTAATTAATTCCCTTTTCACTGAGGAAGTGGGTGAATCGAGGCTAAAGGATATTTCTCTGAAAAAATTTTCATCCTTGAGCATAATATCTCTGTCAAGAGGAAGAAATAAACCTCTGTTTTGAGAGTCAATACACAGGATAGCTGTATCCCCACAATTTAACATATAATAATTATTATATTCATCTGAGAGATCTGAAGATTTCCCATAAGTACTCGCCCCAGAATAAGGCATAGAATATTTTTCCTCGCCAAAATCAATGTCATGAATATATTGTAATTTTTCATTTTCATCAAAGTTAACTTTAGACAAAAGATCTCTCAGCAGGCAAGGTGCAGGAGTGTCATCATAAAGTCTGATAACAGGATAGGCGTTTATCTCAAGTAGTCTCTTGTTTATAATTTCTTTTATCCTTTCTATTGTTTTATTCGTTCCAACAAAGAAAAATTTATCAACATCAGAAGAATGCAAGTTGTAACTTAAAGATGGATATCCAGTAGATAGCACAAAATGTTTGAAGCCTTCTGGAATAGTACTTTCAATACTTCCTAATTTATCCCAACTACACACAGTTAAAAGAGACGAAACTTGTTTTGGTATTGAATCATCTTGACGAAGTAAGCGTTCAGCTCCTTTGGCTTCAAAGCGAGGAACAATTATCGTAATGTAGCATTCCTTATTTTTCTTGAATATTTCCATGACAATATCCAGCACTTTTTCTCTAAGAGGATTCCTCTGAACACATGAATCAGTATAGAAAACTTTTCTTAAAGAATCATTTAAAGAAGAGAAGAGTTCTTGTTCAATTTTATTGTTGAGATCAGTAAATAAAATATCATAAGTCAATAGGGAATTCCACTGCTTCATTACAGATAAGATTTCAGGTTTTCCATAATCTCCAACAACATTTAAAAGTGTCGAAAAAATTTTAGAAAAATACATTTTTACATCTTTTTTAGTTTCTCCCTCTATACTCTTCAAGCATTTCTCCAATACCTCAGAAATCTCATCATAAGAATCAATCGTAATGTATTCTGGCTTGATCTCTCTAAGCTTTTCTTTAGGCATTTGTTCCATTTTTGAAGACAGAGGGTTTGGATGTCTTGAACCGCTACCATGATTCAGCTCACCAAGAAAAGTTGGGGAATCCCAAGTATGAAATAATACCTTAATAGAACCAAAAATGGTTTCATTCTCACTAAGTTTATATAAGTGACGGATATCTGGATTAGTCGAAAACATCAGAACTGTGCTAACATCGGTTTCTTTCAAAAATTCCATTAACTTTTCCGTTCTGGGACCAGCGTATCTAGAATCAGAGATAATTTCATCCAAATTTTCAATTATAAGAACATCAGGAGACACTGTTTTTATGTTTCCAAGTACCTTTGGAATTTCAGATTCAGTTGAAAAAAAATGTAACTTGATTTTTTTATCTAAAATTTCCTCAGTAATTTCGTCATCGTAAAAAAAAGACTCAATTTCCGTTCCACAATTTTTCAATTTTTTAGAATTAACAAGGAGTTGCCAAAGCCATATTTTCTTATAATTGAGACTCCCTGTCCAACGAGTTTGTTTTTCAAGAGAAACATTCCATTCTCCATTCTCATTTATAACTTCAATTATCCTTCCGCCATTCTTAGGAACAGAGATTTCTCTTAAGAAATTGTCACCAAGTTCTTTGGCTTCTCTAATAATAGAATTTTTGCACTTTCTAACAGTGCCATCACATAATTTATTCCTTATTTCATTTTCACCATACTTTCTATACTTAACCTCTACAACATTTTCCTTTTCAAAAACCATATCCCTCTTAAGATTGTTGCTTTCTTGCTTTAGTTCAGGTGGAAGAAAATTATCTTCATCCTTTACATAAACAGTCTTACTAAAAACATCATACGAAGAATATGAAGGTATATATGATTTATTTTCGTTACTTGTTGAATAGTTCCCGACGACTGCAACTTTTCTTTTCGGGAAAGTTAAAAGATACTCTGATGCGAGAAGGGGGGTGAAACGGATGTCATCCCATGGCCAAGTGATAAGGAATATTCCTTTAGGATCATCTTTCATCCAGTCAATATAAGATTCCTCTATTTCATTTGGCACAACTTTCCATATAAGAGGCAAATGGGAAAGGTAATCTTCCGATTTCTTTCCTTCCTTTTCTGTAACATACTTTATAGTTTCTGGAAATGATTCTGTGAACAGATTTACTTCAGTATTGAACAATGCATTGCAAGAAGTACATCTAAAATGTTTCTCGTCAACAAATTCAATTGGCTTCCCAGTTACGTGAGGTTCATGACAATTAGGACACGTGTAAGCAAAATGATAATAAGTTCTCATTGCTCGCCCAGCTTTTTTATTAATTTTAAAATTTGGAGCGCTATATATGGATCCTCTACAAGAAAACCAAGCTCATAATTGTTTGTCATTCCACGAAATGTAAAATTAGCCGATCCAGAAAGAACTTTTTTTCCATCAGCAACAAGAACTTTAGCATGAAGGATTTCAGTTTCAATTCTGTGAATTTTTAGATAATTAAATTCTCTTTGTAAGTTTAATATATAGTTCACAGCCTCGTATCTTATCGAAGATTCATCTCCATATAAGTATATTTCAACCTTAACTCCTCTTTCTAATGCCTTTCTCAATTTATTCACAATGCTCATATCTGTGAGAACATAAGCTGTAAGATAAAGTTCATTATTGGCATTTGAAATCAGATCGTCAACTACCGATCTAAATGATCTTACCCCATATCCAATCCATTTTTCACCCGTAGCCACAGGAACAATTTCTTCAATCATCTTCAATCTCCAATGAGAAGATGCCTGTCAAGCCAGAGGTTTCTATGTTCACACGAAGTTTCAGAAATCAAAAGACAACTATAACACGCCGCTCCATTTACAGATTCTGCGGATTTAGTTACATCACAGCAAAGTGGATCATTAGAACAAAGCAAAATATTCCCAACTGCACTATTGATAATTTTCTGGAATATATCTACTGATCCAACAAGTCCACCCATTCCTCCATCTTCTCCTGGAGACGTATTATAAATAAGAATACCTCCATTTTTTCCATCACGAGAGATGTAAACTCTTTCCCTCAGTGAAACTGCTGAATAACCGGTATGTGATGATAAAGCTCTGATGATTGCATGAGAAAGTGTATGAAGCCAAACAAACTCAGGTTCTATAGAAACCTCAGACCACTCTGTATCAGATTCCAGTCCTGAAGCAACATATTTTTTCCAAAGTTTGTAGGCAGGTTTGGAAGTTAGATCAGGAAACTTTCTTTCAGCAAACGTGATAAATATACCTTCACCAAAGCCTTCATATCCTGGGTACCAGATACTCCCATCCGCAGGTAAATATACACCTGAAGATATTGATCTGGGCTCATTCTCTTCTGCAGTTGATACCATACGTTTGTAACCGAGCTGAACTGTAATTGTTCTGATTTTACTGATTGGATGAACCAGCAATTCAGGAATGAGAGAAGAAGTTGAAATTATCTTTTTTGGATGCCCCATAACAAAATTTTTGGTGGGGTTTCCTGCCCCCGATAGCAGTGAATCAAATTCTTCATACATTAAACTCATAAAAGATTTGTTTTCCTCGTTTAAGCGTTTATAAAGATCACAAAATTCAGATATACCTTTTTCTCTAATTTCCGTACTCATGACTTCAAGAGAATCATCAGGAATTCTTCCCTTCAAAGGCCCTGAAATACACTCAACAAAAGTGGCAGGATTCATCTCGTGTAAAAAATTAGAAGGCATTTTCATCATTGTATCAAGAGCTATTGAAACATCATATCTTTGGAGAATCCTTGAGATACGATTATCGAATTCAGGAATTGTCAAAAGGGTCATCGTTTCTGGAATCCTAAGTGAAGTTGACTGTCTCTGCATTATTTTCATCATTTTTTCACAGTTCTTTGGCCTATCAGGTCTTGTATAGATAGGAAAATAATCAACAGAAGGAGACTCTCTTTCAGGAATTCTTCCCGTACAGAAAAAATTCATTTTGTATATTTCCTTCATGTTGTTTCTAGCTCTGCAAATAGGGCATTCTATGACAATATCTTCTAAAGAACTCCCGCTTGCTTTCCAGCGGAAGTATTCAGGTTTACATGAAAAGTTTTTATGTACAGCATAATTCCAGTTTACTTCGTCCAAGTGACCGTCTGGACAAGCTGCAACAAATCTAACCGCAGAAGATTCATCAATAGTTTCACAAAGAGGGCATTTAGATCCATTATACAAAATAGGGGCATGATTTCCTCTTCTTCCATAGCAGACTTTCCATACCGGAAAAACATATGTTGAGTATATGCGATAATTACTTTGCTTACCAAGTCCAGCATTTGTGGGCAAAGCTACTATACGAATATTCGTTTTTCCTTCAGATTTACTCTTAATATACTTAGAAATTCTTGTCTCTGAGATTTCAAATCGTCGAAAAGTATCCAAGTTAAAGTTCTCACCAAGACCCTTTCCAAGAGATGGAATAATTCTTGGCCCTTTTCTAGTTTCAATTAACGAACCGGGACCATAAGTGAGAATAAACTGTGATCTGCTTATGTGCTGAAACTCCCTTGCCATATTTAGACCTCAAATGCAGTAGTTTCTTCGATTTCACGAAGAGATTGTGGAGCATTTTTGTAAACAACACATAAACCAGCCTTTTCATGTGCTGGATCTCCAAGCACGACGTTTTTTTCTGGCGGTCTATGTTTAGTATACTCATTATAAACCAAAATTTTAGTGGACCCAAGCTCTTTTGAAATTCCAAGCCAGCGATCATATTGAGATTGGAAGCATTTGACCGCTTTTTTGGGAACATCATGAGGTAAGCATCTAATCAAAAACTTTTCTAAATCTTTCAATGACTCTTCACTCTGAATAGTATGACCTGATTCAACAAACCATCTCGAACTTGGATTAGGCATATTTCTTAGAAAAGAAACAATTGCAGGACCCGCTGCTTTCTCTAAACATCCAGCTGAAAAAGGAGAAACCGAAGCAGGTTCTACCTCGATGTTTATTCTATGATGGTACCCTGTAAATATTTCATAATGGCTAAGGTCTCTTGCTCTCCCAGCTTTATAAAATGTGACAACCAGAGCTCCATGCTCTCTTCCCACGCGACCAGTTGCCTGAATGTACTGAGATGTTGTTTTGGGCTGCCCGTTTACAACCATTAAAGATAAGTGAGGAATATCTACACCAGTTCCAAACATTGATGTGGTGAATATAGCATCAGGGTTTTCATTTATAGTGCGTTTCTTTCCCTGTTCCAGTTCTTCAAGTAGCTGTGGAATATCAGTAGAGTTTATCCGGCTTGAAAGCTCAACAACTTTTTCTGCATCCAAATTTCTAACTGAACTTTTGGAAATATTGTTTAATCTTTCAATAATGTCTTCTCTAAAAAGTGATCTATTCCCTCCTAACTCCCTAATAGAATTAAAGTAACCTACAAGAGTCCAGAAATTTACAATTCCCTTTTCAGAGCAATTATCTTCACCAGTCTGCAGCATCCTTGACCATATTCTTATAATTGGTGTCAACGGACCTCTTCCTGGTGCATAAATCCCCATGTAAACTCTTCCGGGTCTATTTTCATTCCATCCAGCTGACCAAGCAGGCATTTTTACAAAAAAACTATCTTTGAAAGTTAGACCATATGCAGGAAACTGGAATAACGGTCTATTAAAAAGACTTTTAACTTGAATCGCTGCATCGTTAACAGTTGCAGAAGATGCAATATACTTTGGAATTCCACCTGATTCACGGATAAGACCATCGACAACACACTCATAAATACCAAACATACTACCCAAAGGCCCATCCATTAAATGAAGTTCATCCTGTACTATCATATCAGGTGGAAAGAATGGATTTACATTAGTGGAATACTTTGAAATTGCATTTTTGGTGCAATTATTTGGCAACAATTCTTCTGAATCATCACGATAATAACCATAAAATCCATTATATTTTTTCACGTTTCCAAATATGGAACCAGATCTGGGCTCAAAAGCTAGCCTTGCGATTTTATCTGCTGTACTTACAATAATAGTTGGACATCTGTGGTATATCTGCTCATCAACAGTGTATGCTGGAATAGGAATATGTGAACTTGCAACAAACGGAGAAGCATTGTCCTTCACAAACAAACCATCTGGTAATTTCTGTTTTGAATTTCCAGAAACATTGAAGGGTACTCCTTCCTTATGATTAACATTATTGTTAAGATCACATTCAGGATTTGGGCAAAAAATTTCAAAATCAACAGGAATATATTTTTTTCGTCCAACTTCATTGTATGAAGGGAAATAACCAGATCGTGAAGGTCTGAAAGAGGCAACTTTGACGTTAAGCTCTTTTTCAAGTTTCGATATAATATCATCAAATTCTTTTTCATCAACTTTTCTAGAGCTGTCAAGTGTAACAAACATTATGAAATAGTTTATAAGGCATTTATTATCTGAAACTTGAATTTCCTTAATTAAATCAGAAACTGACGTAAGCTTTGAAACATGACTTTTCAATTCAGAGAGAGTTTTTTCATATTTAAGTACGAGATGTATTTTATTAACCCCAATTGGCAAACCCGAACTGGGAACAGCAAGCCAAGTACCACATACTGGACATTTTACTATCTGAGCGGGTTCACCTTCTGACCATGAACTATTTTGTAATGCCTTAATTGCTCCTTGTTCATCACGAAGATTGTTAGGAGATACTCCTCCTCCAACCCACATTCCTACAGAAAATCTTACAGTTCCGTATAACCAATCTTCAGATGTAAAACACTTTTGTGGCCTCCATCCAGAAAGTCCCTGATTATTGAAAACACGTAGGTATTCTGCTGCCGTGATCATAACAAGTGTTCTTCTAAATTGTTGGATAGTTAATAGACGTAATGTATACCTAGAAATTATGGAAGTTCCTGCCCCAGTTACATCTTTGTTATCTTTATCTCCATTCCGAAGTCTCATCTGTGCATTCCTTCTTCTTAAAGCCATAACAAAAGCCATCATTGCAAGATAAGACTCTGTTTTTCCTCCTCCTGTAGGTACCCACAGTAAATCAACGTAATCTCTGAATTCTGAGTCTTTATTGGATAGAGATTCCAGATTCATCAAGAAAAATGCAAGTTGAAATGGTCTCCAAACAAAGTCAATATCACTTTCCTCCAGTTTGCCGCCCTTTTTCCAGAGATTTTGTAACCATATGACTTTATTAGCAAAGCAAAATGACAGAAGAATATTTTTATCGTTTTGAAGACATTCTATTCCTCTATTAATCCTTTTAAGACAAATTTTTTGTTTATCTATAAGCTTTTTTGCGATAATTTTATCCTTATCTGAAAAACCCTCAAGTAAAGTTTCATTTTTGAGAATCCATTTTTCATAACTTTTTAAGATCGGATTTAAATAATCTATGATTTCCATTTCATCCCACATTTCGGATAACTTTAAAGCTGAGAAAACTGGGAAATTAGAGGGGAAATTAGAGATTTCAGAATCTGTCCATTCAAAAATAGGTGCTGGATTTGGATAAAGAGGAACAAATTCACTTCTTACATCACAAATTATGAATTCACGACATTCATCAAAATGAGCGCCGTCAGGCCATAATACTTTAATGTCAAATTTATTTTGATAATCGACATCCTTCCATATAGAGGAACACATGTGACCTCTTGACAGAACAGGATTTTCTCTATAGATAAAGTTAAGCTCATCATTTTCTTCGGAATCGATTGACTCTAGTCTGCAGTTATTTCCAAGAATGACACGTATAGAAGGCTGATAAAGAGACGACTCAATCACTTTGTCTCCATAACAATCTCCGATCTTTAACTCATTTATCAGACTAAGAATAATATGGAGTGTATTATTGGTCTTTATCCCCCGACTATTCAAAACAATTTTTCCATCCATTCCCTCGTAAACAGTTATTTCTTTAGAGGAGTCTCCAGCCATATTGATATTAAAAATTTTACAGTAAGGTTTTCGTTTCCAAGAAAACTCCTTTTCGGTGACATTCTCTCTATTAGGATTTTCAGAAACAAGTTCTTCTTTGAAATATCTTCCCCAAGTTACACAAACTTTCAAACAGGGATCTTTACCCTTAACTAAAAAAGATATTCCAAATGATTTGGATCTCACACGAGGATCAAGCTCAGATGGGAGGATTGAAGATGTGTTTTCTTGTGAATCAGTATCTTCTGCCCCCTTATCCTCCCCTTCAACATTGAGAATTTCCGAATCTGGACTAAGTTCTCTTTGTTTGCAATCCTTTGGAATAATAACTCCAGTGATGTATTCTGTATAAGGATCTGCTCCAATTATTGTTTCCTCAGATCCATTTCTTGGCCCTAAAACTTCTTTTATTAATTTTTCAATATATTTTTCCCTCATAGTCTCATTCCATATAGTCTAACGAATATACAAGCTAAAATAATTATTAAATAGGCGGTCTGTTAAATATTCAACAATAATATACTAAGTTAGTATTCCAAATTTGGTTAAATATTTATTGATAGAATTGTTTCTCTAGACTTATATTGTCATAAATAAATGAGTTATACGTATTTTTGAATATAGTTATTAAAAAATTCGAAAAAAATATTGAAAATCGCAATTGTAAGAGATTTACAGTTTTAAGTTTGAGTAATATATACAGATGTCTTTGAGTTTGCAAATCTCACATTTGGGCTTTTCTCTTGGAATACAAATTGCATTTGCAAAATCAATTAAAGAAAAAGAAACGGTTCTTGGATCCCAGAAATTAACAAGATCGTACATAACATCGTAATATAGTTTGCTTCTTCTAGAGGAATCTGTAATATTCAGCCCAAAAATTCTTCCAAGTACACGTACCGTGTTAGTATCCAGAACTGGTTCAGGAAGGTTATATCCAAAACATAGAATGGCTGCTGAAATGTAGTTTCCTACCCCTGGCATTGTCATTAATTTCTTCCTGTCCAGAGGTAGTTTTCCACTATATTTTTCCACAACTTCGACAGCCATATCGTAAAGCAAATCTGCACGCCAGAAGAGACCAAGAGATTTCAAATCAGCTCTAATTGCTTCACGACCAGCTTTAACAATCGACTCAAAATCAGGATATTTAAGAATAAATTTTTCATAGATATCTTTTACCTGATATGCTCTTGTCCTATGAAGCATCACTTCAGCAATGACAATTTTATATGGGTCGGAGGTTTCTCTCCATGGAAATTTTCGGAGATTTTGTTCTCCCCATATCAAAAGTTCAGTACGGATTATCTTTATCTTTTTAAAATAGTCTTTATCTTTATTGATAGCCTTCATAAAATCTCTTTGAGCATTTTTTCGATTTCAATTGCGATTCCCTTAGCCATGAGTGGGGGTACAGCATTACCAATTTGCGTATATTGTGCGGTTCTTGAGCCTTCGAACTTATAATTATCAGGGAATGATTGTATTCGTGCTGCTTCTCTAACTGTAAGGGATCTTAACTGGTTTATATCTGGATGTATAAAATGATGTCCATCTTTAGCAATATGAGCAAGTATAGCGTGAGAATAATTATCTCCATCAACAACTTTGAACCTATCAAGAAATGAACTTTTGTTCTTATGTGTTTGAAATTCTGGACTTAACTCATTATACTTTAGACGCTTTTTTTCGCAATTCCATTTATTTATGACCTGCCTGTAGATTTCAAGATCTCTTTTGTTATGAGTTCTCGCTTTATGCTGAATGAGAACGTCGTTTTTCTCTCTAATATTAAACCTTCGAAGATATTTTGATGACTTTGAAAGAGACCTGGCATATTTAGTAGCCTGTTCAGTACCTTCTCCAGCCTGTAAAACAGGTAAATCTTTAAAAAGGGCTGAAACAGGAAACTTTACAGGTGGTTTTTCCGGGAACTCAGGGTAAGAAAGATCATACCTATCTTTCCACCCGATAAATATAATTCTTCTTCTATCTTGAAGTACAGAAAAGCCTTTAGCATAAACGATATGAGCTTTCACTTTATACCCATACTTTTCCGCTTCTTTATGAAAGTTTGAATAAATATCTCCACCGTTTGCACTTATTATTCCTGGCACATTTTCAAATACGAAAAGTTCAGGATTAAAGTTTTTCAAAAATGAGAGATAATACCTGTATAAATAATTACGTGGGTCGTCTTTCATTTCCTTTGGTTTTCTACCCCTACCTGCAACTGAGTATGCCTGACATGGTGGCCCACCTATCATCACATCGACTGAATCGCTATCAATCACATCCAAGTGTGTTTTAATATCTTTCATCATGGTTTCTTCATTTGATTCGGATATTTCCCCCTGTAATAATCCAATAGACGGAAGTTCCAGCTCATTGAACTTATGAATAAACTCGCCCCTGTTGACTTTCCCGGAGATATAATCCTGATAAATCTGTTCATTACCGGAGTTTTTCAGGGCATGGTAAATGGCTCTGGTTTCCAGGGAATTTCTGGCATACTTATCTTTCTCGATATGAGAGACAAATTTGAATCCTTGCTGAAAGAAACCCTCTGAGAGTCCTCCTGCACCAGAAAACAGATCCAGAACCGTATATTTTGACTTCATTAAGAAATTCACCGAAAATGTTTATCTTTTTGAATTTGTTAATTATCAAAAAGTCGATTAACATCTGATGAAGTTTAATTATATTAATATGTTGATTTGAACATCTGATTTTAAAATTTTGAATATTTCTTTCTTCAACACTACACCTTTAAATCTCATACCTTCCTTTTCTATCCCACAATATTACTCTTATAACTTTTATTCGGTGACGCTTTTATGAAGAATAGGCTTTACAAATATTATCCTGAGGACTTCGGGGAACTTACTGTTGACGTTTTGGATATGGATCTGGTGTTTGACGTTTATGATGACAGGACGAATGTGACGTCCGTACTCAGAGTAAGAACAAAGGATGTTCCTATTGAGAAGCTGGAATTAAACTGCAAGGACCTTGAGATTAGGGCTGTGAGCTGCATACAGTACGAGGTTTCTTACAGATACCGGAAGGATGATGCGATTCTTGAGATAAATTTCAGGGAAGAGATCCCACCGCATACCGAAGTTGCGGTCATTACGGATACGGTTTGCAGGCCGACTAAAAATATCCTTGAAGGGCTTTACTATGACGAAACGCCGGCAGGAGCTCCACCGCAGCAGATCACGCAGTGCCAGCAGTGGGGGTTCCAGAGGATTGTGCCGTGCATTGACGATATGGCCGCAAAATGTACTTACAAAACTGCCATAATTGCGGATTCGCGGTACACGAACCTCATTACGAATGGGGATGTCGTGGTTGAGAGGCATACTGTAAAGCCGGGAAGGGACAAAATCGTATATGATAACTCGGTCACTCCAATGGCGACCTATCTCTTTTTCCTGGGGGTTGGGACTTATGCAACCTTTAAAAGGGAATTTGAGTATCCTGACGGAGGCACTTTCATGCTTGAACTACTTGCGCCGCCAGCCTCAGATGCAGTTGCAGCCGAAAAAGCGCTTGATATCCTGCATGATGCGGTTATGTGGGTTTACCTATTTACGGGGCCTGAACAGTTCGATAAGGAGAAGCTGCCTGTCAGAAAGGAGCTCTGGGACCTTATCCGCATGAGAGAGAAGATGAAACTTGAAGCAAAGCCCGAATCCACGCTGGAAGAAGACCTTAAAAAGGTCAGGGAAAGGCTTGCTGAGCTTGACAAAACCATCAGCCCCGGATACAGGTATACAGGTACTGTCTACAGAGAAATCGGCATGCAGAACTCGGACTTCGGAGGCATGGAAAACGTCGGGAACACCACGATTACCACAAACCGCATCATGCCTTTCCCGCAGATAACGGACTCGGCTTTTGAATATATGACCCAGGTAAAGGTTCACGAATATCACCATAACCAGAACGGGTCCGAAGTAACCGGAAGAAGCCCGTTTGAGATCTGGCTGAACGAAGCTGTGACCGTGCATGTGGAAGAACAGTATCATGCCTTTCTCTTTGGCGAGGACTACGATAGGCTGGACAGAGTGCTTGAACTGCTTGCGCCAGCTTCGGGAACCTTTGCCCTGGATTCGGGGGCAGCTTCTATGCCGATCATTCCTGACGGCTTCAATGACCCAAATGACCTGATTACCTCAGTCACCTATGTAAAAGCCCCGGAATACGTGCGCATGGTCGAGTCCCTTATAGGGAAGGACACCTTTGTCAGAGGCCTGGACAGGTACTTCAAAAAGTTCAAACATTCCAACGCAGCCACTCAGGACTGGATTGAAGCTATGGAAGAAGAAAGCGGACAGCCCTTAAAAGATATGTCTGAAACCTGGCTGAGACAGACAAAATTCCCTGTAGTCGAGGTTTCAGCCGAATATAACCGGGATGCCAGGAAATTCACATTCTTCCTCAAACAAAAAGTCCCAGAAGGCGGAAAACCCTGGGAATTCCCGTTCAGGGCAGCTCTTGTTGATGAAAATGGCAATGACCTCGTAGAGATTATGGAAAGGGTAAGCGGGGAAACCTCAGAGATTGTAGTTGAAAACGTGGATATGCCAGCCTTCCTATCACTTAACAGGGGCTATTCTTTCTACGGGAAACTTGTATACAAAGCAAGCCACGAAGAGCTCATGATGCAGGTAAAGAAAGATAAAGATATCATAGGCAGGTTTACGGCTTTCTATACCCTTGTTGACAGGGAAAAACTAAAGCTCCTTAAAAATCCTGAATCAAAACCCTCTGAAGACTTTATCGAGCTTTACTATAGGCTCCTCAATGACCGGAAGCTTCTCGACAAAGCAGGAGGACAGTTCCTGACCATTTTTGAGTCCGTTGAGGATGAAGAATTTGCCCACAGGTACCAGGAGCTTTATGAGGTTAGACAGAAACTCCTGAAAGCTGTTGCCCGGAAATATGTAAACTCCGTAATTTCCGCCTACCGCTTCTTTGAAGAATCATCAATTCCCAGAGACTCAACTCTTGAGGAGACGGCAAGAGTAATCAAGAACAGGCAGGCCAAAAATGTCTGTCTTGGCATCCTTGCAACTCTTGATACTTCCGAGATTCATGCAATGATAAAACAGCAGTTTGAGACTGCAACCTGTGCAACGGACCGGCTGAGCGCATTTGCCGCATACCTGAACAGCTCGGCGCCCGACAAAGTTGAAGTTCTGAGAGCCTTTGAAAACGAGTCAAAGAAAAATCTTGTTGCCTGGGAAGCTTTCCTTTCTGTAATCGGGAGCAGCAGCAGCGTTGATGCAGTGGAACTTGTCAGGGAAATGGAACGGTCAGACGCTTTCAGGATCGAGCAGGCAAATGACCAGCGTGCTCTTTATGGAAGCTTTGCACGTAACAGGAAAAAATCCCTCCAGACCGAAGAAGGTAGGGCTCTCTTTGCAGAAATCCTGAGAAAGCTTGCCCCTGTGAACGAGTACAGCACGGTCAATATGCTCAATGCCTTTGCAAACATAGACCAGATGGAATCAAAGTATCATGTTCCACTTGTAAAGATCCTGGCAGACCTTCTCGGAGAACTTAATGCCCAGAAATACCCGAGTGTTTATAACAGGATTAGAAAACTCCTGCTTGGAGCTCCGAATGCTGTCAAAACATACAGTACAGCGCACGGAGAAATTCCGGGACTGCAATCGGAAAATGCTGAGAAAAAGTGAACCTTTTAGTTAGAATATTTCATGCAAAACTATCATTCTGCTTCGGTATTCCGATTTACCGGAGCAAAAATTTTTAGTTAGAATTTCCAGCCTAATTTTTCAGATTTTTCAGTGATTACGTTAGCCATTAATATATACAAATATTGAGATGGGAAATTACAGATATTGAGATAGGGAGAAATTACATCGAGATAAATATATAGTATTGGAATAATATAAATAAGGATACCTGGGGAGATATCTCAAAACTAATTCTGTGCTTGATTGAAAGCCCTGATTTTGAGATAAAGAACTATCTTAAGGTCGGATACTTTTGGAAGGGTAAGAATGGTACTGGACCTCACAAATGTGATCCTGGAGATTTTTTATAGATTCTTCGAGCTTGTGAGTGCACTTCTTGTAATATATGCAGGATTAAAGGCTGCATCTAAAATCCTGCTTATAGAAGCCTTCAAAAGACCCTACAGATATGAACAAATAAGGAAAGAGTTTACAAATAAAATACTCTTCACTCTTGAACTGTTGATAGTTGGCGATATAATCGTAACGGTAAGAAACCCTACAGTAGATGACCTGCTACTTGTTGGAACTATTGTAGTAATCAGGACAGTTCTTGGCTACTTCCTGAGTAAAGAAGTCAAAGAATATCAGTTTGACTGAAAGTTCTGACTAAAAGTTTACGCGAATTTCAGTAAGCTAATTTCAGTAAGCTAATTCCAGTAAGCTAATTCCAGTAAGCTAATTCCAGTATGCATTTCCTGGGGAGTGATAAAAGGTTTTTATCTGAATTGTTTGATAAATTTCTGCTCTATTTCGAATGGATTTTCGAGGCAATAGGGACAACTATTATTATTTATGGAGGATTAAGGGCAATAATTCAGATTTTTTCCACGGAGGCATTAAAAAAGTCTCAAAACCTCGAAAAAATAAGAAAGGAACTTACGAATAGAATACTCTTTGGACTTGAGTTTTATATTGTAGTTGCTATTCTTGGAACCCTGAGAAACCCGGATATACAGGATCTCACAGTACTGGGTACGATTGTACTGATCAGGACAATTCTTGGATATTTCCTGAGTAAAGAAGTAAAAGAGTATCATTTTGACTAAAAAAATATTTAATTTCTCCGGGAAATTATAGATGGGTTTTGGCCTGCTTTTTAATTTTTTGGGTTACATTAATATATTAATAATGTTGACAGTAGTTTTGCTTTGATTTTATTTATATTCGCTATATGTGGAAGGAACAATTGAGAAAAAGTGAGCTTGAACATACATTTCTGACTATCAAATTCATAACCCATGTTAAGTTTGATTTCCGGTCCTTAAAGCTGTTTGTTTATAAGAGCAAATAATGCTCGAAATAGTATAATTTAAAAGCAAGTAGAGTATTAAGGATACAAAATATTATTAAACTCTAATATTATACTAATCCGAAATCCAGATAATACTGAATTAAATCTCAGGTTATATTGACTTAACTCTCAGGTTGTACTGACCTGAAACGGGCATACATAAAAACCCGAAATCTGAACTATTCAAAATTATCATACACAGGAAAAATTATCAGAAACAGGAGCAATTTAATGTATCATCTCAAATGTATCGAATGCGGTGCAGAGTATTCCAAAGACGAAGTAATCTATACATGCAGAAAATGTGATGGGCTGCTTGATGTAATTTATGATTATTCCTCAATAAAAATTGACATGGAAAAACTAAAGACCGAATGCCCTTCGGTCTGGAAGTACGCAAAACTTCTTCCTATTGAAAGGGAGCCTGTAACTATAAGGGAAGGCGGAACTCCTCTCTACAAATGCGAGCGTCTGGCTGAAAAAATCGGAATTAAAGAACTTTATGTGAAGCACGAAGGCATGAACCCTACAGGCTCTTTTAAGGACAGAGGAATGACTGTAGGGGTTACAAAAGCGCTTGAACTTGGCATGAATACCGTTGCCTGCGCATCTACGGGAAACACCTCGGCAGCCCTTGCAATCTATGGAGCAAAAGCCGGGATTCCTGTTATAGTACTTTTGCCTGCAGGAAAAGTCGCTCTTGGAAAAGTAGCCCAGGCCCTCATGCACGGAGCAAAGGTCCTCAGCATTCGCGGAAATTTTGACGATGCGCTTGCCCTTGTACGTACTCTTTGCTCCCAGGAAAAAATCTATCTCTTAAACTCAATCAACCCCTACAGGCTGGAAGGCCAGAAAACTATCGGTTTTGAGATTGCAGACCAGCTCGGTTTCAAAGTACCTGACAGAGTTGTCCTGCCCGTAGGAAATGCAGGAAATATTACAGCTATCTGGAAAGGTTTCAGAGAGTTTAAGAAGCTTGGCATAACGGATTCGCTCCCGAAGATGACCGGGATTCAGGCCGCAGGCTCCTGCCCAATTGTAAATGCCATAAAGAGTGAGGCTCCTGAAATAACTCCAGAGGAAAACCCCGAAACCGTTGCAACAGCAATCAGGATCGGAAACCCTGTTAATGCGAAAAAGGCTCTTGCCGCCATCCGAGAATCCGGTGGGACTGCAGAATCTGTTACTGATGAGGAAATCCTTGCAGCCCAGAAAGACCTTGCAAGACTTGAAGGAATAGGTGTCGAACCTGCAAGTGCAGCTTCGGTTGCAGGGCTTAAGAAACTTGTTGATATGGGTGTTATAAGCAGAGACGAAACCGTTGTCTGTATTACTACAGGACACCTGCTTAAAGACCCACAGACTGTAATTGACATCTGCGAAGAGCCTATTGTTGTGGATGCCAGTATAGAAGCCATCCGGGAAGCTATCTTTGGAAAGGCAGAATAAGATCTGAAAACCGCTAACATTAGGAATAATAGTGGAAAAATAATCGTAGAAGATAATAGTAGAAAGATTGATCTGGCCGGAATCCGGCTCCTCTAATCCTTCATGGTTTACTGGGAGAGGTTATAACCTTCAGAAACCTCTTACTGTTATTTAGATTCAGACTGTTATTCAGATTCAAACGGTTTAGATTCTTTTGGTAATATCAAATTATTTTAATTGGATCAAATTTTTTCAACATAAGAATAATCGATGGGCGTGAACACGAATGGAGCAGGATTATAAGCCTCACGAGATCGAAAAGAAATGGCAAAAAAAGTGGAATGAGAGCCAGATTTTCCAGGCCGAGCCCGATAAGCGAGAAAAATTTTTTATAACCATCCCTTACCCCTACCTGAACGGGAACCTGCATGCAGGGCATACCCGGACTTTTACCATAGGGGATGTTGTTGCAAGGCATAAACGGATGCTTGGGTATAACGTGCTTTACCCTATGGGCTTTCATGTGACAGGTACACCCATTGTGGGGCTTGCCGAACTGATTGCAAATCGGGACCCTCAGACCATGGACGTTTATGAGCGCCTTCATGGGATTCCCGGAGACATCCTGCCGACGCTCGATACCCCTGAAAAAATTGTTGATTATTTCAAGCGCGAATCCGAGAAAGCAATGCGTAATATCGGGTACTCCATTGACTGGAGACGCAAGTTTACAACGACTGACCCGACATATAAGAAGTTCATTGAGTGGCAGTATATCCGGCTTGGAGAAAAGGGCCTGATAGTAAAAGGCTCCCATCCGGTAAAATGGTGTCCGAACGACAATAACCCTGTAGAGGATCATGATATCCTGTATGGGGAAGAAGCTACTATTGTTGAATATACGCTGATAAAGTTTCGGTATAAAGACCTGGTTCTGCCCTGCGCAACCCTCAGACCTGAAACAACGTACGGAGTAACTAACCTGTGGGTCAACCCTGATGTAACTTATGTAAAAGCAAAAGTCACACTGGACGGAAAAGAGGAGTTCTGGGTTGTCAGCAAAGAAGCTTTCAAAAAATTGACTTTTACGGACCGGACAGTTGAGTACATTGAAGACGTACCTGCAAAATCCATAATAGGAATAAAACTCACAAACCCGATTACAGGTGACGAAGTAATTTCCCTTCCTGCATCCTTTGTCAGGCCTGAAAACGGAAGCGGAATAGTAATGAGCGTGCCTGCCCACGCACCTTTTGACTACCTGGCCCTTCGCGACCTTTATGATGTTGACCTGAGCGAGTACGGGATAACCGAAGACCTCAGGAAAATCAAACTGATTTCCCTTATCAAGGTACCTGAATTTGGAGAATTCCCTGCAAAGGAAATCGTTGAAAGCATGGGAATTACAAGCCAGAAAGACCCAAAAGCCGAGGAAGCTACAAAGATCGTATACAGAAGGGAGTTCCACGGAGGAGTCCTTAAAGAGATTACAGGAAAATACGAAGGACAGGCTGTCTCCAAAATCAAGGATATCCTTACAAAGGACTTAATCAGCTCAAATGCCGGGGAGACATTTTACGAATTCAGTGAACCTGTTGTCTGCCGCTGCGGCACTCCCTGTGTAGTAAACATGGTCAAAGGCCAGTGGTTCCTGAATTATTCAAATCCCGAATGGAAAGCAAAGGTCTACAAGTGCCTCGACCAGATGCAAATTATTCCCGAAGAGTACAGGGTCGAGTTTGAAAACAAGATTGACTGGCTTAAGGATAAAGCCTGCGCCCGCAGGAAAGGGCTTGGAACTCACCTTCCATTTGATAAGGAATGGCTGATTGAATCTCTTGGGGATTCGACAATTTACATGAGCTATTATATCATTGTCAGGTTTATCGAAAGTGGAGAACTGAAGATAGAAAACCTTACTCTGTCATTCTTCGACTACGTCCTGCTTGGAAAAGGCGATCTGGCAGCAGCCAGTGCGGATACCGGTCTCAGTCCAGAGCTTCTTGAAGAGATCCGCAGGCATTTCAACTACTGGTATCCGGTTGACCTGCGCTCATCAGGCAAAGACCTTGTCCCGAACCACCTGCTCTTTTTCCTATTCCACCATGTGGCCCTCTTTGAAGAGGACAAGTGGCCTAAAGCTCTTGCAGTAAACGGCTTTGTCTCCCTTGAGGGGCAGAAAATGAGCAAGTCCAAAGGCCCGATCCTGACAATGGAAAGTGCAGTCAGCACTTACGGAGCGGACATAACAAGAATGTATATCCTTTCCACAGCCGAGCAGACGCAGGATGCAGACTGGCAAAGGACCGGAATCGAGTCTGCCAGAAGGCAGGTAGACAGGTTCTATTCTTTTGCAAAGAGTGTCATAGAAAGTGGAAAACGTGCAGATCTGAGCACCGAGCTAAAGCAGATCGACCACTGGATACTCTCGAGGATACAGAACTATATCAAGGGGACAAATACAGCCCTCTACTCTATCCAGACAAGGGAAGCAATCCAGAATTCATTTTTCCTGCTGCAAAACGATATCAAGTGGTACCAGAGAAGGGGAGGAGAGACCTTGCTCTACTATGTACTGGACAACTGGGTCAGGCTTATGGCTCCTTTTACCCCGCACCTCTGTGAGGAAATCTGGGAAGCAATGGGACATAAAGACCCGGTCTCCCTTGCTCAGTACCCGCTCTATAACGAAGACCTGATAGACGACGGTGCGGAGCTTGCCGAAGAAATGATAAAGGGAACCCTGGAGGACGTTGAGGAGATTATAAGGGTAACAAAAATGACCCCGCAGAAGATCCACCTCTATACGGCCCCTACCTGGAAAGCCGAAGCGATCAGGTGTGCCTGCGAGATGCAGCTTGAATGCTCGCTTGAAGTAGGCACCCTTATTAAAAAGCTAATGTCAAACCCCGACTTCAAACGTTTCGGCAAGGAAATCCCGAAGTTCGTACAGAAAATTATTCCAGAGTTCAAAAGCGGGAGCTCAGACAGGTATGAAATCCTTACAGGCCCTGATATTGATGAACAGGCCCTCCTGAAAGAGTCAATTTCGTTCCTGGAAAAAGAGATTGGCTGCCCTGTTGAAGTCCACAGTGCCGACTCTCCTGCCTTTGACCCTGAAAAGAAGGCAAGGTTTGCAGAACCCCTGAGGCCTGCAATTTATATAGAGCAGGCGAAGAAAGAAGAGTGAACTTAGAATAAAAAGAATGTTCGTAGAGTATTAAGAGTGAATGAAGGATGAAAGAAGCCATTGTGGCTTCTTAATACTCTTCTTTGGTTCTTTAATATTTTTAGTAATTTTATAGTATTTTTAATAGTTTTAATATTTTTAACAGTTTCTTAAAATTCTTTATTGCTTTAACTATTTTTACTGCCTGGTTATTTTTATTGTTTGAATTGTTTTTACTGTTTCTGTTTAACTCTTATTATTTCTGGATATTTGTATTTTATTGTTATGATCAATAGATTTAGAATTCCTGTTAATTTATCAGCCTGGCTGAAAGGATAGGTCTATGCCTGAATCCTGACTTTCAACATATTCTAATCTCTTTATTTTCTCGTTTTGCCAGATCAATAAAGCAATCATAGAGATCATTAATCCGGAGATTATAAACATAAGGGCAATCCCCCTGTTTTCTCCGGTTCCAGCAATAAGACCTGCCGTTTCAGCCAGTAGACCATCCACCTCTAAAAGGGGATTGAAAATTTTATCTGCTAAGAAACCTGCAACTGCAAAAGCCATTATGGAGCCAAGATAAGTAATCATGGAAATAAGAGACCACACACGCCCCTGTTTTTTATTGTCAATATTTTTTCTAATTAAGACTTCAATAGAAGTGTTAATAAAAGGCAAAGTAGCAAAAAACATGAATCCTGCTAAAGTAACAAATATGATATTTTTTGAAATTCCCAAATTTGCAAAGAATATGCCTGATAGGAACAAAGAGATAGATAATGTTTTTACATACCTGTTCTTGCTGCCAAATACTCCAATAAACAGGCTTCCGATTAGTATGCCTGAAGCACATATTGATTGAGAGATCCCCACTGTTTTTACTGTTGTTAAGCTCAGCAGCAGCGGAATAAAAAGAGACTGAAGCAATCCAACAAAAAAAAGTGTGATCATGGTAATAATAACCAGATTAACTACGCCTCTATTATTAGAGAACTCTTTCATTCCCTCTTTAAGGTCTGCTATGATGTTTTGTTTATGCTGGTCTATTTTTACCTTGCCTGAAATATTTCGTATCCAGATGACAATAGAACTGGAAATTAAGAGAGTAGTGGTATCAATTAGAAATATAAATTTAATATCAATTATTGTTAACAAAATTCCGGCTAAAAAAGGAGAAATTAAATATTGAGCAGAACTTGCTAACTGCACCAGCCCACTTGCTCTGGCATATTGAGCTTCAGGTAAGAGGTCAGTAATTAAAGCTTTATAGGCCGGTTCCTGAAAAGCCGAAAAAATAGAACTTGTTGCAATTCCAAGGTAAATTTGCCAGAGTTGAATGTTTCCTTTTAGCATCATAAAAAATATGAAAAGAAGCCCAAGGGTTGCTCCTAAGTCTCCTAAAATCATCATTAAACGTCTGTCATAACGGTCTGCCAGTACCCCTCCATAGGGCTTTAGCAGAAAGGGCGGTAAAAAGACACACATTAATATAAAAACATAACTAGAAGCAGTATTTGTTTGCTGATATACGTATACCCCCAAGGAGAAAATGGTAAGCCCGGTGCCTATTACTGAGATAAATTGTCCAAGCCAGATAAAAAGGAATCTAGAATAAAGATTTTTTTGTTCAACCGTCATTTTTGCGGATTCATCTGTCATTTAGTGAGCCTCAAAAGCAGGATTTTGAGTTTCAGGAGCAAGATTTTGAGTCTCAGGAACAGGGCTTACTTTTGAAAAAAACATCTCTTTGTCTAATACAATAATAATAGCAACAACTACAGTAATAACCAGAGTCTCAATACACTTGGTCGTCTGAGTCATATTCAGTGCTTCCTGGCAGATATTTATAATAAAGTGAAAGAGAATCGCCGCAGGAATACTTTTTCCATTTTTAATGCATATCCAGCTAACAAATACTCCCATAGGGATAATGCCGACAAAAAAGTTCACTGCATACCATATGTTTTCATGATAAATTTCATATTGATAGAAATGGTTGACAAATATCAGAGGAAAGTGCCAGAGCGACCATAGTATACTGAAAATTACTGAAGCCATAAAGTAGGTGTGCCGGCTCTGCAGACTGTCAAATGCATACCCTCTCCATCCAAGCTCTTCAAAACATGCGGTAAGCATAAGAAAAATCAACACAGGTACAGACCCTGTGGAAAAAGAGAAACCATTAGCAAGTTGAAACTGCGAAACTGATCCTCCAAACAGAAGTGAAATAAAGATGGATACGATAACAGTTATAGGCATTATCAAGAAGAATAGTGGAAGCATTCTTGGTTTTATTAGCCTGAGGTTGATAAGCCTATTAATAAAATCCTTTTTTAAATTCGAATTTTTTGACGTAAAAATCATAAAATGTGAGATCAGAAAAGGCACCATCAACCCAGGAAGCATAAATAACATATAAAGTCCATTTTTATCATCCTGAAAACTTAGATATGCTCCTGCAAACCAGAGAGCATAGGTTACAATAAAGGTTGCAGCAAAATAGACCCAGGGCTTGTATCTGTAGTCAGGGATCATCTATTTGTTCCTCCAAATTTTAAATTTCGTGGCATCGTTTTTGTTTTTCAACTCAATGCAGTCTTGACAGCAAAAAGTAACAAACTGATCTTAATTTTGGTATCTTCGACAAAAAATATAGTAAATTCTGTTAATTTATTGCATTGTTCATAATATATACATTTTTTTATCTGGTGAGTATATTGTTTTCTGAAAAGTGAGGATGAAATATAAAAAAGCAGTCTCTGGTTGGACATAATGAAAGAAACATCTGGTTGAACATAATGAAAAAAACCTCTGATGACATAATGAAAGAAACATCTGGTTGGACATGATGTTATCTGAGAGATAGTTTCACAGGGAAGTGAAAATTAGTAAATTAGTGAAATTAAAAACTTTAGCTGTCAACGAGAGAAATTAATAACTAAGACTCTAATAACTAAAACTCCGCAAAAATCGAAAAATAAGATTCAACCAATTAGGATGAACCAGTTTCCATTAAGATGAGTAAGTAATACAATTACAGAAATTATTATCGAAAGAAACTTAAATAATCTTTAGATCTTCAGAATAAAGCTCAATTCTCCGATTCTCAAAAACGGGAATCATTTTACGAACTTCATTCTTCCTGGACAGGTCGAGGTCATGTACTATTACGCACTCTTTATTGCCGGCATCAGCTTTTACCTCACCCCAGGCATCGATTATCATGGAGTTGCCAAAATAACTGCAGTCAGGAGCAGAACCTATCCGGTTGCAGGCAATATGTGGGATCTGGTTTTCAATCGCCCTTGCCTTTGCAAGAATATTCCAGTGTTCAGACCTTGGATTAGGAAATGCAGCTGTGGTTACAAGCAGGTCAGAACCAGCAAGGGAAAGTTTTCTTGCAACCTCGGGAAAACGGAGTTCATAGCAGATCTCAAAACCAATTTTCAGGTTTTGCTTTTTAAGAGAAATGGGCTCTATAGAATCGCCTTTTGAGAAATAATTGTTTTCGGTTTTGAAGGGATGAGTTTTCCTGTAACTACCTGCAAGGATTCCTGACTCAAAGCAAAAGCCGAGATTGTAGTAAAATGGGGAATTACTGGAATCCGAAATCGTAGAATTTTTAGAATCCACAGGTGCTCCACTGTTAGAAGTATCTTCCGAAGCGACTTTTTCAATTACGGAGCCCATAATAATACAGTCGTTGGCCTCGGAAAAACAGGCCAGGTTTTCAAGGAGAGGAGAAGGCAAAGTCTCTGCTGCATGGTCAAAATACTCGTAGCAAAACCCTGTTGAGAAGACCTCGGGTAAAACAATAAGTTCGGCTCCTTTTCTTACAGCTTTAAGAGCCATATGCAGAGCTTTTTCAAGGTTTTCCTGTTTTCTGCAATGCAGCACGTCCATCTGTATACAGGCAACTTTCATGTCATAAACACCAGCTAACCGTTAGCAAACGGCTTGAATCCTTTGAAGTAAAATTTCAAGTAAATAATATGAATTTGAAGAGACGAATTGAAAAAAGTTAATTTCAATTCATTGGTCATCAGTTAGGGATCTTATTATTTCCTTACTTTTTGAATCAATACTTTTATTTCAGTTGAATGCCCTGCAACTTGCTACGGGGATGGAAAACTTTCCCAATAACCTTTGTTAGGTAATTAATTTATATTTTAGCTATATTTATATTGTGAATGGAACTCAGACACGCAATAATTGTATATAAAATAAGATACTGCATGCTTTTTTGCATAAAGTGTCATAAAAAGTTTCTTTCGATAAATAATTTGTAAATTTTTTGGAAAACGTATGCTTTGAAATTAGTGAAAGGTATTGAACACTTTATAAGAAAGCCATTTGCAGAAAAACAGAAAAAAATTGTGCTGGAAGAAAAACAAGTCACTTTTGACTTAATCATTATTACAAGGTTTGCATCCAGTTCTAAATTAATACAACAATCTGTGTCTTAATCTGCCTTTTTTGGTTCAGCTACAAAATCATAAAGGAACGCTGCGACCAGTGCTCCCGCTATGGGACCTATGATATAAATTGGGAACTGAGCCCATAGGTTAGCTCCACCCAGCAAAGATTCAGCAAGATAGGGGCCGAAGGTGCGGGCTGGGTTCAGAGAAGAACCTGTAATATTGCCTACAACAATCACATCCGCCGCTACCACAAGCCCTATTGCAAGCCCCGCAAATCCAGGGGTAGCCCTTCGGTCCACGGCTGTACCCATAATAGTAAGCATAAGGAAAAAGGTACACACAGCTTCGCAGAAGATTGCCTGCCCATAACTGACTCCGTAGAACATGGATGTGGCCCCTAGACCTGTATCAACAGCCCTCATCCCCAGGATCGCTACAAGAGAAAAGGACGCAAGGCTTGCACCTATAAGCTGAGCGATAATGTAAGAAATGAGGTCTTTTGCGGGAAAGCGGCCTGTGGCCCAGAGAGCAAGACTTACCGCAGGGTTGATATGTGTACCTGAAATGTGTCCGAAGGCATAGACCATGGCGATGATTGCAATTGCAAAAGAAATTCCTATGGCAAACCAGGAAGCAATGTCAATCCCTATATTAAAATGGTTTCCGGGAAAAGCCTCCCAGCCCTCCATAAGAAGCACGGTAGTTACCACCGAACCCGTACCCAGGAACACCAGGACATAAGTCCCTACTAATTCCGCAAGCGCACGTTTCATGAGGTTTGGTACTGTCATATCAAGCTCCTCACTAATAAGTTTGGGACAAAGAGAACTGTAAGAAAGGGCTGTACTATAGTTATTTACTTAAAGAATTACATTTGAAACTGAGACTACTCATTTCCTGATCCAAAGCATCGTGTTTCTAGTTCGTTATTAGAACCCGGGTGTAAATAGTTGCATTCAAAACTATAGAAAGGGTCTGCAAGAAAGACGTATCCTCAGCTACCCTTTGCCCAGCTACCCTTCACACTCTCTTTGTCGTTATCCGTTACACTGCCTCTGACCAGTTGCAGTAGTTGCATTTGTAGTCAAAATAGTTCGCCGAACAGAACTTGCAGACCCTTGCCGGAGAATGTGCCTGTTGCTTGTGCAGTGCGATGATATTTGTCATAAGCGTTGCAGTCACAGGCTCACTTGTCAGGAGGCAGGGGAAATCAGCCAGGCGCATGAGAGCCGAGAAACGGACAGTGATTGCACAGGACGGATAGGTGTAACGCTGAGGGTTTTGCAGGACCTCGTTCCTTTCAATGGGGCTCAGGTCGATAGGCACACCCTGTACAATGCACCCGGCCCCCCTTGGAATATGGTCAATGATTCGTTCACCCTTTTCAATCATATCAATGAAATCCACGTTATGCAGCTCAGCTGCCGCCCCGCGTCTTGGGTTGGTCAGCACAAGGTTGTGGAAGCGTTTGACCAGCAGGTCAAGCACCATCATGGTGGTAAACCCGTCCATCCAGAGGATTTTGGTGACTGCAGCGGCTGTCGCGTCCGTACCGATGGTCAAGGGTGAGTATTCATCCCTGAACTTACCTTTTGCCCGGTTCATGGTACTTTCAAGGACGTCTGTGACAGCATTGATAACTGCCAGCACGACGTCGTCCTTTGTCATATTGTACATGGACTGGGAAATATGGTGGGCTACGTCACCTACTCCATAAGCAGGTACCGTCACAATGTTCCCGTAGAAAACATCGGCGTTCATGGCATCTTTTACGGTTTTTCGTATCTTCTGCTTATATGTCTCCATATATTTCCTGGTGTCAAAGGATGTATGCCCTGCTTCTTCCATGAGTTTTACCTGAGCATCCACTGGGGACTCGTAGACCATCTTGAGCATGTCAATTTCTTCGTTTACGGCTTCCGAAGGAGTTTTTCCATCTTCTATAGCAGTCTGGAACTTCGCCCCAATACCATAGGACGTGTTCATCCCCCAGGACTTTGAAGACAGGATCGTCCTCTTGTGCTCCACAGGAATGTCCATCTTCTGGAGAATCCTGTTTACGACATTACTCGTGCTTCCGGGCACAAAGGCAAAGTCTACTACACAGGTCGGACCGTAAAAGCCTCCGTACCGGCGAATTGACTCTTTTCCTATCAGGGCTTCGGATTTTCCTATTTCCTCCACGAATTTCATGACCGATTCATGGAAAGCCGGGTCCTCCTCATAGAGGATCTCGAGGATCGGGGGGGTCTGGTAATGCTCTACAAAAGGATCATCTTCAGGCCTGACCGTGTCCGTAAGGCTCGTAAGAGTTTCATAGTGGGTGTTTACAGAATTGATGTGCAGGTCGAAGACCTCCTTACACTGCTCTCCGACCGGCTTCATTTTGTTTACTGCGTCTACGTAGGGTTTTGCATCCTTTACCTTGAACTCAGTGCCCCGCTTTTTATTAATCACTCCCACAACGGCTTTCTGGGCACCTACAGCCTCGTCTGCCATCTTATTATACATTTCCTGAACATCAACTTTAAGCTCCGCTGTCATATTCACTCCCCAAAATCATTTTAAAGCTGCCAGGACATCTTGAGGGACCCCAATACCCTTAAAAATCCAGAGATTCAGACCTTAAAAGCCTGATTACTTAAATCAAATGGCCAGATTCAACAGAAATAAATTCCCCATAATAAAAACCAGGGATATCCAATCCAGATAATTTCTGTTATTAATCTTCTGGATTCTGCAGCTATTTATTATCCCCACTTTTATACTACGATTCTTTTTTATTCTATAAATAGTTTGATTTAAAGAGTAAATCCTGATTTAAAGATTCAGAGACTAATTTAAAAATCTGAATTTGAGAACTATTGTTAAGGGTTAGAGTTGAAATACTTAGAGATTGGTTTTTGGAGAAAAAGTGGCTTTTGGAGAAAAAGGAAACAAAAAAACCATCTTATCCTTGCATAAATATACAGAAGACTGAATTTAATGTTTAACCGATGATGCATGAATTTAAATTTAAATAACTAAAGATCTTCAGGGAAGCAGAGTAGTTTGTTTACTCTTTGCTACCAGGCCATCAAGGTCAAGCCTGCGTTTTATCAACCCTGCAAAGACTTCATTCGCAAGTCTGACTACTTCTTCTTTATTTTCCCGTATTTCGTATGCAGGATCATCGGGAGGTATCTCAATTTTCGTAATATCGGCTCTGGCTTTTTTCAAATGTGCGTCCTGAGCTTCACAGACTATGCCGGGTTTTTCCAGGTACTGCTCAAGATGTTTTTGAGTAATTCCTATAAGCTTCAATTCCCTGCGGAAACAGGGCCTTTCGAACAGTTTGGAGACCACATATACTCCCACAGGAATCCTGAAATCCAGATTGATTTTAAGAAGCTGGGACCTGAGAATAGAATAAATTTCTTCCGGATCGGAAAGTTCAGGAGACCTGGACTCTTTGCCTTTTTCAGATGAAGTCTCTGTGGCTTTTTCAGGCAGGGCATAAATCTTCGAAGGAGGAACTTCGGTTTCTTCCAGAATTTCAAGGTCTCTGAGCGCCCTGAGATAGCCTGTAAGAACCAGGCGGTGCTCATCTATACCTATGGCTTTCAGTTCTCTGGAAAGCCCGCTGATTGAGAGCTGCTTGCCTTCAAGTAGTTCCAGGAGTTTAAGGTTAAGTTTTTCGTCCATCTATACCGACATCATGTTTTATTGTTGTTAATTAATTCTTCGGGACTCCAGCCGGAAAAAACATTGTTTTTCAGAGCAGCCGGGAAAACGAGCCCGTGTTTTTCCGAATCTTTGAAAATACCTGACTGTTTCTATCTGTGAGAGAAGTAAGCAAGAAAATTGTAAGGAGTAATACACGATGTAACTATTCTGCATAATATAAAGCTTATGAGAGAGCCTTAAGGGAAAAATACAGAAAATACAGAAAGAGATTGGCAAATTTAGATAAAAAGATCTGTCAAATTTTCAAAAGAAAATTAACGGAAATTTAAGGAAAATTTAATTAGAGAAAAACATTGAGAAAAATAAAATAATTAATATAATTTTTATATTCACAGTTAACTAAATAAATAAGAATTGCACTTTTTTCCGCAGAATTGAAGGGCAATGCTTAAAAATAATAATTGCCATTTGAATTAGGCTTAAATTGATTATTTCACAAGGCTGCAAAGATGATTACGAAATTAATTCCCAGAAAAGTATTTTTTACAAGTGGAGTTGGTACACATCCCGAAAATCTTGAATCATTTGAGGTTGCACTAAGGGATGCAGGTATTGAGAAATTTAATCTTGTAACTGTAAGTTCTATCCTGCCCCCTAACTGTGAGATTGTATCCAAAGAGGAAGGGCTCGCAGAGTTAAGTCCCGGAGAGATTGTATTTTGCGTAATGTCCAGGATTTCTTCCAATGAGCCAAGAAGGACGCTCAGTACATCAGTTGGCTGTGCACTTCCGCAAAGCATAAACAAACACGGTTACATATCAGAATATCATGCCTATGGAGAAACAGCTCAGGACGTTGGGGAACATTCAGAGAAACTTGCAAGAAGCATGTACAGCACCTGGACAAAGGAATCCCCTCTCAGGACTCTCAGTTTTCCCAGGTCATCTTCTGTAGATGAATGTGGAGATTGGATGACCGTGATATCCGCAGCAGTCTTTACTATCTGAACATTTAACAGTACCCCCTTAAGAATTTCTGCGATTGTTTACGAACTCCACTCTGAAAAAAATATACTCATCATGCTGTCAATTTCACATTCTTTGATCCAATTCAAACCCGGCAAATTAGTTTTCCTGAAGAAGACTCATCTCTAGTGGTATCATCAGGGAAAGAGTCCGCATATATTGATATTTAATAAAATAATATAATTATATAGCGTTATTTGCATTTCTTACCGCCTGTAGCCAAATGCGTTCAGGTATTAGAAATCACATGCAAAACTATCATTATCTGTTTATTAGGAGAACGATATGCATCTTAATGTATTCACAGATAACCCAACCGTTCCGATAGATGTAAAGGACAGATCTGTAAGCGAATTGATGGAAGGAATGCTTAAGACAGGCTTCCAGGGAAGAAAGCTGGCCGAATCTGTCCAGGCATGGCACAACATGCTAAAAGAAAAGAATATGACCGTGCTTATGGGCCTGTCGGGGGCTATGGTTCCTGCTGGCATGCGCAGAGTTATTTCCTATATGATCCGGGAGAGGATGATAGACTGTCTTGTCAGTACAGGAGCAAACCTGTTCCATGATTCGCACGAAGCACTCGGCAAGAAACACTATGTGGGTTCACATCTGGTTGACGATGAAAACCTCTTTGAACACGGCGTTGACAGGATCTACGACGTTTTTGCAGTTGAAGAGGAGTTCAGAACCGCAGATAACCTGATTGCGGATTTTGCAGAAGAAATTGGGGAAATTTCCTGTTCCTCAAGGGAATTTATGTACCTGCTCGGAAAAGAGCTGGTAAGACGCGGAGCGGCCGAGGATTCTATAATCGTAAGTGCATACAGGCATAATATTCCTATCTTCGTTCCTGCACTTTCGGACAGTTCAATAGGAATCGGGCTGACCATTGCAAGAAGAAGAGGATTGAAACTTGAGATTGACCAGATAAAAGACGTTGATGAAGTCACTCAGATTGTAGAAAAATCAGGAAAAACAGGAGTTGTCTATATTGGAGGTGGAGTCCCTAAGAATTTTATCCAGCAGACCGAAGTAATAGCTTCTATTCTTGGAATGCAAACCGGAGGGCATGATTACGCAATTCAGTATACTACTGATGCCCCTCACTGGGGAGGACTTTCAGGTTGCACTTTCGATGAAGCCGTTTCCTGGGGAAAAATTGCAGCTCAGGCAAAAAAAGTGCAGGTCTTCGTGGATGCTACTATTGCTCTCCCTATTGTGGCCCATGCACTTCATGAAAAATGCCACGAACTGAAGCGGAATTCCCCGATTTTTAACTGGGAAGGGCCTGAAGGGCTTGATATTGATTATAGAGAGTAAAATTACAAATATTTATTATATTTGAAAGCTTATAATGTAAGACGAGAAGGAGAAGAGTAAATGGGTAAAAGAACTCGAATAATTAACGATCCTTCCTATTTAGTACCATTGCTCAGGACTTTTGGGTCAAGAACTCACAAAAAGATATTTGACGCACTTTCAAACAAATGGATGACAAAAATAGAAATAGATGAATTCATGGGTGCAGACTCATCAAAAAGCCTTCATATCCTGAAAAAAGCCGGACTCCTGGAGAGCCAGTGGAGAGTTCCAGAGGCAGGCCAAAAACCTTCCAAAGAATACCACAGTTCCTATTCCAAGGTTCAGGTTAATTTCCAGTGTTCTTTTGAGGATTTGAGCGATATCATCATGCTGACCTTCAAACCATACGAGGAGGTCAAAGACGCGATGGAAGAACTGGAAAATCTAGTAGAAGAAGGCAATACTTCCATGAGCAGCCTCACACGGACGCTTAATAGAAACCCGTTTTATATATGTGCTGTCGCCCGTAGATCTGAAAGGCTTTCTGTAATGGGACAACGGTTAAAAATAATTGAAGATGTAGAGGAGAACTACGATTGATGATCAAAATCCTCCAGACTAAAAGTGGAGTAACCAAGTTTCAGGTCCTTATCGAAATTGCAGCCCACCAACCGAATGTAAGACAAAAAGAAATTGCCGCAAAGATAGGAATAACTCCCCAGGCAGTTTCCGAATATATTAAAGAACTTGTAAATGACGGGCTGATAGTTACTGAGGGTCGAGTCCGTTATAGGATTACAAAAGAAGGTGTGGAATGGGTCCTTGATAATGCCACGGAAATGAAGCAGTACGCCCGCTTTGTTATGGAGGACATAATCAACCATATCTCAACCTGGACAGCGATTGCAAAAGAGGATGTAAAGGAAGACCAGCAGGTATACCTGAAAATGGAAGGTGGACTCCTGTACGTAAGCAGCACGGAAAAAACAGGTGCATCAGGCAATGTAATTTCCGACGCATCTGCTGGGGAAGATGTAGGAGTAACAAGCCTGCGAGGCCTTATCGACCTGGAAAATGCTATAATTACAATCTGCAAGGTCCCAAGGATTGAGCGTGGAGGCTCAAGAAAAGTAGATATTGAACGCCTTAGGGCCCTGACAAGTTCAAAACCCTATATCGCAGCTATAGGCGTGGAAGCACTTATTGCTCTGCGCAAGCTCGACATAACCCCGAATGTTATGTTCGGAAGTAACGACTCAGTTATTGAGGCTGCATACCATGGCTTATCATCCCTTGTAGTCTCAGTAGATGAGCAGGTTCCTTCCCTTCTTAACAGACTGGAAACCGAAAATCTTGAGTACGAACTCGTAGATCTGACTCTCGAGTAATTTTTTCTAATTTTTAAGTCAAAGTTGCGCTGGCGCACTCCTCTGCAAGTAACGGGGTATGCTTGCGCCACCGCTCGAGATTTCGTAAAAGAAGACAATAAACCTAATAAGGTTTAGTTCGAGCAGAAGTCAATAAACAAAAAAATGGAATTGTAAATCTTATTGTCATTAACTGTTACCTGGGAAGTTTTCCATCCCCGCAGCAAGCTAGCTGGGTATTTGACTGAAATAAATACACTACTTTTCCTTAGTTATCATTTTTTCTTTAACTTATCCAATAGTTCAGAGCCTGGTGCCTCGCCAGTTAAAAGAATAATTGCAATAAGGATGACCACCATTGCTGTAAGAATGACATATCTAGTTATGCTCTCTTCAGAATAATGCATACCGACAAGCGGAGCAATAATTATAAATCCAATAGTTACCAACCAGCCTTCCAAGCTAGCTGGGCTAACACCCCAACCAATACGCCTTTTATGAAACCATGCTTTTTTAGTAAGTCTTTTCATGTTTGACCTCCATTTGTTTTTGTTTCAATCCTTGTTTTCATGAATCTTACTCGCGAATACCTTTCAATATATTTAGGAATGATTCAAATATAATATCAAGGGTTTTGTTGCCAAAGATGATTGGGGAAATAGAACTATAGATAAATTCCAAAACTGAAAATATGAAGTTATATTTTTATAATTCCTAAACATGAATGAAATGCCTGAACAGGAAGAAATGATTTTTACCCCTGATGTTTTGTTTCAAAGATGATTTTATGAATTGACTTTAGAAGATTTAAAAATATATAGGTTTACTTTAATGGAATATGTAAAAGTAAAAAAATTAATCTCTACTGGAAGAATTACCAGAGTAAATGATAAAACAGTTTTCAAGTTTTTAAAAATCTGGATGGTCCATCTTTATTCGACTAATATTTCAAAACACTAATCAAATAAAGAGAGACCATAAATATTATAACTCCTCAAAAATGAGGAACATATACTCGATTTATCTTGAAGTATCAGGTTTTGACCAAGCCCTTTTTGAAAAGGTTTGCGTTGCGACCCTTAACCACACCGCTGTCAGGGACTTTTCGGTCAAGCCTTTTTTCAAAAGCTTGCGTTGAGTCGTTTGATCACGCCGCTGTCAGGGACTTTTCGGTCAAGCCTTTTTTGAAAAGGGTTGCGGGCAAGCAGTTTTTCAAAAGGGTTGACATAGATTTATCTTAAAATAATATATTTCATATAATTAGGAGATTTTCCATGAAACTGATTGTACTTTCCGATACTCATCTGAAAAATGGAGTAATTCCCCAGCAACTTCAAACGCTCCTGGACGAGTGTGATCTTATAGTCCATGCAGGGGATTTCAGTACTGTAAAAGCCTATAATGCCTTCAACGCCAGCGGCAAATTAAAGGCCGTTTTTGGAAACGATGATACTTCCGAACTCAAAAGGCTCCTTCCAGAAAAGCTGAAATTCGAAATTGAAGGTGTAAAAATCGGAGTTATACACGAAGGAGGGCTTTCGGTTAACGATACAACCGCACAGGGTTACCTGGCAAAAGAAATGGATGTAGACATTCTGATTTTCGGTCACCTGCACAGACCTTTGATAGAGAAAAGAGATGTTGTGCTTGTTTGTCCAGGCTCTCCTACCAAACCCAGGATGTCAAACCCAAGTGTTGTAGAACTTATAATTGAAAAAGGAAGCATCAATGGCAGGATAATTAATCTTGAAGGAGATACCTGCAATTACATAAAGTTCCGGGATTCCCTGGAGAAACACAAGCAGGAAAAAACCGAAACAAGAAAAGGGCTTGAACATCTCTGAAACTGGCAGGGATAACACGAAGGAAATCACAATATGGACTGCCCTGTAGGATAAACCTGAGCAGTAGCTTATTTACGGTTTGAAATCAAGCATATGCCCTGCTAATCAGGTTAGGAGATTCAATTTTAGCAAGCGCAGTTTACAGTGTTTCCAGTTTGAACATGGCACCTGTGCCCTGAAGGCTCAGATATACTTTGTCCCCAAATTCGAGAATTTTCTCGACACCGACATTGCTGTTCCAGTTGTATACAAAATCGTAGCTGCCCTTCACGGGTTCGAATCCCAGAGACATTAGCCGCTGGTTTACCTCTGACGGACGTGTTCCTTCACTGCTGAACCAGACCAGAAGATAGGTTTTCACAGGATCATCTCACTTATAAGTTTGTTATTTACCCTTAAGCTTCATTCAAACACAAGTTACTCATTTTATACCATGTCTCGTTTATTTATTATATTTTGCCTCTTCTGGTTCTGAGACCGTTGACAATATAAATACTTACATAAAATAGCAGAAGTTAAAAATTAAATAAAAGAGTTACATGGAAAATGAAGAAACTGACCTGAGATCCCTGAAAAGAGACACAGGGTAACAGGAAAAAGAAAAAGGAACGAAAATTCCTGAGAATAAAAGCAGATTTTCTGAATAAAAAAGATTAAGGGGCATTTACCCCCGATTTTGATAGTATGGTTTTTACTCTTTTTAGTTTCATTCCATTTCTTTGAGAGACTCAAGAGCCTTTTTGACTATTGCGCGATAGTAACTGGTATCAGTCGAATAGTGTTCTTTTGCAAGTTTTGAGTTTTGATCTTCCTCTGCATCAATTGCATTTATCCTCTCAAGAGTCTGTTTTGCAGTATCAAGCACCCAGAGATCCCGGGTAAGTTCATCTACCTGCTGGATAGATTCTGGACGGATAGAAGTCAGGACATTCCCATCATCTGTGGTATAAGTACTGGTTTTGCCCACAACTGCTATAAAAGCTGGCAGTTCACACTCTGCAAGAAATTGAGCTGCTTCAGGCTGATACTGTCCGGCATAGATCAGGAAAGACCCTGTCGGGTCTGAAACTCTTCCCCTCCAGTACTCGGAATCAGTACCGATATCTTCTTTTTCGATAAGTGTGCCAACAAGGAAGATACGGTTTACTTTAGCTCCTGTGGGCGTCAGGACATACTGTGGAGCATACTGATCATTTTCATCCCTTGAGGTCAGGTTCGAATCCTTCAGTTCCTGGGCAAAAACCCTGCGGGCAGCTTCTCTGAAAAAACCTGGCATTTACTGCACCTCCGGCTTCGTAAGTGTTTCATTAAGCGCAAGCATTTCCTCAATCATCTCTCTATCCAGAGAAGTTTTTGGAGTAATGGAATCCACAAGGATATAGCGATCAAGCTTGTGCCCGGTTACAGTATAATACCTACCCAGCAGTTCCTGTTTTAGATTATCCAGAACTACCCCTGGATCAAGAGCGTCCGCTGCCATTGCAATTGCAGTATCGAGAGAAAGCCCTGCAAGCTCCTCAGTAAGTTCTCTGTTAATCAGAATATCCTGAGTGGAAGTTCCGGAATCCAGAACCGCTTTTATCCTCAGGTCGTATTCCCCTTTTACTTTTCCGTGCTCCGGACAGGCACCCTTAACCAGAGCCCTTTTACATTCGGGACAACGTTTTATAAGGCCTGAACCAGTCTGGATGTCCACCATTGCTCCGAAGTATGTGGAAGTTAAGGATCCGACTTTGATGTCTTCATCAAGTTCTTCTATAGAACTTGACCTGTTAAGCTGAATCTGGATCTTACCTCCCCATTCGTTGACAACTACATTATTCAACATGTAGCTCTTGCCCTCTTCCATGTCAGGAAGCTCGGAACTGGCCCAGTTAGTGAATTTGATAACCCCTGTGGGGTCTCCTATAAGCCCTGCCTGCTCAATTGATTCATGAGAATTTTCCCAGAGTTGAACCACTTTTCCTTTAACTGTAGCCCACTGGCCTCCAGCAAGGTCGGAGATGTTCCTGAGTTCGGACTCTCTTGCTGATGGTATGAAGTCCCCACCTCCAACTCCAATGGTTTCATCCAGTTTTTCTATAGAAGTATTCTTATTAAGCTGAACCTGGAACCTGCCATTGTACTCTCCTACAACAACGCTCCTGAAGAAATAACTCTCTCCCTGTTCAAGCTCAGGCAGTTCGGCATTTTTCCATGCGGTAAACTTTATAATTCCTGTTTCATCCCCCAGTAACCCTACCTGAGAGATGGACTCATGAGTATTTTCCCAGAGCTGGACAACCTTTGCCTTAAGATTTGCCCACTGCCCATTTTCAAAAATATCTATTATCTTGGTAAGCTGCGGCTCAGCCTGCCTCGTGTAAAATTCATTTTTAGGAATTGAATATTTCTTCAAAAAGTAATTGGTCACACTGCGCTGAGCTTCGTTTGAAGGAACTTTAAATTTAGTAATCAGTTCATCAAGTCTGCTTTCGATATCCTCTACAGGTACATCGATGCCAAGCTTTAAAAATCGATCTCGAATAGATTCAGCTGTCTGTTTCATTCTTCCTACCTCAAGCCTCTTGTTTGTCTTTATTTATAGAGAGGCGTTTTAATCTACAACGCCACAGCATATAAAGTTAAGGAAAGCGGAGTGAAAGTATTTGCATCAAGGCCGTAATCTTATCTGATAATGCTCTTCTTAAAGACTGAGAAACCATGAGAAATTGACCCCAGAGACTCAATCTGATGCAGTGGAAAAATTATTATTTTGAGACTGTTTTTAAATTCCCTATGCATAATACCTGCTTCCTGCTTGAGTTCAATTTTAAAGTTACTCCAGATATTCATTCAAATTTTTTCAAGAGACTATGTGTTTATACTATACTTAAACTTATTTACCCAGAGATTTTGCAGACTTATTACAAAGAGCCAACTCGGGTCTTATAAAGAATTAAAAACATGCCAATTTTTGTAAATTTTTATTTCAGTAGACCCTCTTCGGACGCTTATATAAGCTTTTACAAGTTGTTTTCTGTTTTTGGAGCTTAGTCCCTAAAGATCAACTCCATTAATATATTCCCCGTTAATATATTTCATTTAACCATGATGCTTCCAGAGTAGATTAAGGATTTGCTCTGGACATCCACTATTTTTATAGATATGAGGTCCCCCTGACTAAAGTAAAACGGTTCGCGATTCTCTTCATCATCATATTTAAGATCAAAAGTGGCTGAATCCCCTACTTTGAAAGCTCCAAGCTCCGTGAAATTGAGGTAACGTTGTTCGTCTCCTTTCTGAAGTATAACCCTGGTCTCCTCAGGAAATTTGAAATTAATTGTATCTCCTCCAAGGTGCTCGATTACGAACTTGAGGACGGTTCCACCTGAGGTTTCATTTGAGTTTTCATCTGGAGTTTTATCTTGAGTTTCATCTTGGATTTCATCTTGGATTTCATCTTGGATTTCATCTTGGATTTCATCTTGGATTTCATCTTGGGTTTCATCTTGGGTTTCATCTTGGGTTTCATTTTGGGTTTCATCTTGGGTTTCATCTTGGGTTTCATCTTGGGTTTCATCTTGGGTTTCATCTTGGGTTTCATTCGGGGTTTTATCTTGGGTTTTATCTGTGGATTTATCGTGAGTTTTATCTTTGGGTTTATCGTGAGTTTCATCCAAGGTTTTACTTAAATCCGCGTTCTGAAATTCAACTGCAGACTTTGAGGAATCTGCTCCGTTTACTGAAACCAAAATGACAAGATCCTGAAAATCAGCACCAGAGCTGTCCAGGTCTGTATTGCCCAGCTCAAAAATATATATAGCCTCATTTTCCTTGAGCTTGATACTACCGTTTTCAATGTACCCTTTTACAAAGTCTTCAATCGAGTCCTGACCTTGAAATCCAAGAATATCAGGAACAGGATCTCCGTTCGTAAGGATCTTCAAATTTAATGGCAGAGTCGAAGTGCTAACTATAAGGTGTTTTTTCAGTTTATGCTCTGTATCATATTTCCAAGAGCAAGCCTCTACAGCTACAGAAGTACCTCCCTCAAATGAAGTGTTATTAGATCCCCAGAAGCGAGATATTCCGTCATTGATATTCCCGTCCGATGCATTCGTGTAATCTCCCCAAGGAGTGCAAATATAGTCTCCTAACTTGAGTCTGCAAGTAACAGGTAACGATCCCGTTTCCCAATGACCCTCCACCCAATATTTCTTCTTCCCATGACCCTCCCAATGACCCTCCACCCAAGAATCATTCGTCCAAACGTCCCCAGTAAACGCACAACCAAGCACAGCTGCATTGACCGTGAAGTTTCCCTTCGGTACTACCGTATTGTTGTTTTTTACATCGAAATCCACGGTAAAACTCGCCTGGATAATGTGGTTGGAAGACACATTATCTAAGTGGTAGCTGGAAACCGGCCCAACGGAACTCCCATCCACCAGCACATCAAGAACTTTATAGTTATCAGCAGGTATTATACTGAATATCTTGTTGCTACCGGCGGACACATAGGTACTTCCTGCGGGAGAAATGTTGCCCCCGAATCCTGAAGAAGCCTCAATTAAATAACCACCTGACGTCGTTTCATTCTGCGTTGGCGTCGTTTCATCTTGCGTTGACGTTGTTGAATCCTGCGTTGACATCATCGAATTCTGCGTAAAATTATGAGCTTCGATCAAAAGATTTGCCCTGGGTGCACTTTCCGGGATATTGGGGTACACCAGTGATGCAGCAAGTATGATGGTCACCACAACCATTAATATTTGCCCGTATACTTCTGAGACTGCCTGGCATTTCTCACCAAGAGTCCTTGACTTTTTACCCGCCGCGATAATAATCACCTTGTAAGAATTTAATTTATGATTATTAAATGGATACTTTTTGATATTAATTTAACTGTTTGTATTAACATTTAATTTTAGGTATTATAATGACTGATTAGTCAAGGCTAACAAAATAAATTTTATTTATTTTAATATATAGAAATCTTATTAGTCAACCGAGATGTAACACTCAGGAACACAGAACATATAACCGATCCCAGTTTACGATTATAGAAGATATACAGTACCATATTCCAGGGTTTACTGAAAAATCGAGTTTAAAGAAAGAGTAGGAATGCAGATTTTCGGGGCTGACCGAAAAAGTGATCCCAATAAATGATTTTCCAGAAACTTCAATACTATGCAATATTTTCTGTTTTTTGGCTTTATAGAAATTGTAAGATATTACAAAGAAGTTTAAGGATTAGATTAATATTTTCAGTTTGTTGTCAAACCATTTATAAAATATGCGATAGTCAGTTAAACTTTCAATAGAAAGGATTCCTTAAGAATTGCCCGAGTTCTCAAAGGTTAGGAAGCATAAAACATAAAAAGTAGGAAATACATACAGGATTTTATGAAATAAATAAGTTTCGACACTTTTAAAAAAATAAAATTGCCTGTAAAAGCTAAGAAATTGGATGGAATTCTTATCAGAGTTACTGGATTCATGTTATGGAGTTGTTTATCCTGTAGAAAGAACTTATTTCTCAATTACATAGGATTAATTTTTTATTGTTAGCTGTCCCTTATACAGATATAAAACTTTAGATATATTTATACACAGTTGTTTTGTTTAAAACTTTTGAAGGTAATATATAAATTCTAAAAAAGGTTCTTAAAATTATGAAAGCTATTATCCTTGCAGCAGGAGAAGGGCTGCGCTGCAGGCCTCTTACTCTAACTCGTTCAAAAGTAATGCTTCCTATAGCCAATAGACCTATTTTAGAACATGTAATAGGTTCGCTTGAAAAGAATGGAATAACTGACATTATATTAGTTGTTGGATATAAAAAAGAACGCATAATGGACTATTTCGAAGACGGGCTAAACTTCGGAGTAAATATAAAGTACATTGAACAGAAAGCTCAGCTAGGTACTGCACATGCAATTGAGCAGGCAAAAAAATGGATTGGCCCCGAGGATTCGGTATTTCTCGTGCTCAATGGAGATAACCTGGTGGAACCGAAAACGATAGCGGACCTTCTGAATAATTATGAAGGAGACGCAAGCCTTCTAACTGTTCAGATGGAAGATACTGCAGGCTATGGTGTGGTTCTAAAAGAAAAAAAGAGAGTCACAAGAATTCTGGAAAAAAGGCCTGGAGACCTGAGCCGTATTGTAAATACCGGAATTTATATTTTTACGCCGCAGGTCTTTGAAACCATTGAAAAAACGCCGATATCCGAAAACGGTGAATATGCAATAACCGATACCCTCCAGCTTATGATTGACGAAGGAAAAATCGTTACTTCAGTTTCTACCGAATCAAAATGGCTTGATGCTGTCCATTCCTGGGATCTATTAAAAGCTAATGCTATAGTCTTAAATTCAGCCGGGAACCTGAAGCTTGAAGGAGAAATTGAAGAGGGAGTTTTCCTCAGTGGAAAGGTGGCAGTAGGAAAGAATACCAGGATTCGTTCAGGAACTTACATTGTAGGCCCTGCAGTCATAGGGGAAAATTGTGACATCGGTCCCAATGTAGTTATTCTGCCCTCCACAACAATAGGAGACAATGTATCGATCAGGTCATTTACCGAAATACAGAACAGTATAATAATGAATGACTGCAGGATATACTCTCATGGGCAGATCTCTAATTCCATAATTGGAAGCAACAATACAATTGGCTCAGGTTTCTTTGTTGAAGAAAAAGAAGGTCTATCGATCATTATGAACGGAACTATTCATCGAGCCCCCAAACTCGGCACCATCTTCGGAGACGACAACCGGATTGGGAATAGTGTACTTGTGAAGGCCGGAGTAACAATAGCTGTTGACTGTCAGGTTGAATCTGGAAATACCATATACAGAGATCTGTCCCGTCATTCGGTTGTTCTTTAACCCTAAAAAGGTGGAAAAATGTGTGGAATTGTAGGATATGCAGGAGAAAACTCTGCTGCATCTGTCATCATAGAATCTCTCAAAAAACTCGAGTACCGTGGATATGATTCTGCTGGGATTTCGATTCTGGGCAGCGGAATCAATACTTATAAGTCAGTAGGTAAAATCGTAAACCTTGAAGCCACAATCCCAGACAGACTAAATGGCAACATAGGAATAGGGCACACCCGCTGGGCAACCCACGGACGACCCAGCACAATAAATGCTCATCCGCATACCTCTGGAAACCCATGTAAGATCTCGGTTGTGCATAACGGAATCATAGAGAACTACATGGCATTGAAAGAACAACTGACTGCAGAAGGATATGAATTTAAATCGGAAACTGATACCGAAGTGATCGCACACCTCCTGCATAAGCACATATACGGTAAGCCCGATGGAATAGAAGCAAAATGTGAACTTCTTACAGGACTGCGGGAAGCGCTAAAAGAGATCGAAGGTTCTTATGCCCTTGCAGTTATCTGTGCTGACGAACAGGGAAAACTCGTGCTTGCTCGGAAAGACAGCCCACTTGTTATAGGACTCGGCAAAGGAGAGAACTTTGCCGCATCGGATGTAACTGCTTTTTTGAATTATACAAGAGATGTAGTTTTCGTAAATGACTTTGAAACCGCAGTTCTGACTCCTACCAGCGTAGAGATCTTTGATAGAGAAGGAAAAGTCCGCGAAAAGAAGATAGAAAAGATCGAGTGGGACTTTGAAGCTGCTGAAAAAGCCGGTTACGAACACTTCATGCTTAAGGAAATTCATGAGCAGGTGAGTGCGATTCATAATACACTTGCAGGCAAGGTATCGGAACTTGAAGGAACGATAGATCTCAAAGAACTTAATATGACCGATGAAGAGATAAGGAAACTTTCAAGGGTCCAGATTCTGGCATGTGGAACCTCCTGGCATGCAGGGCTGCTTGGGAAATACCTTTTTGAGCAGCTTGCAGGAATTCATTGCGATATAGACATCTGCTCAGAGTACAGGTACAGAAGCCCGGTTATAAGTGATGGAACCTTTGCCATTGCAATCACCCAATCCGGTGAGACTGCAGACACCCTCGCGGCCGTTAGGGAAATAATGTCCTACAACTGCCCTACACTTGCTATTACAAACGTTGTAGGAAGCACTATTACAAGAGAAGCTAACAGTGTGCTCTATACCAGAGCAGGACCTGAGATTGGAGTTGCCGCAACCAAAACCTTCAGTACCCAGCTTACACTTCTTTATCTGCTTGCCGTAAAGTTCGCCCTCTCAAGAGGTAAGCTAAGTCCTAATTATGTTAAAGGATTCATTACAGGTCTAAGAAAAATACCAGGTCAGATTCAGCAGATTCTCAACCAGAAAGAAGCAGTAAAGGAATGTGCAGAGAATTTTGCTCATGCAGAGAACTATTTTTTCCTCGGCAGGAACCTTAACTATCCGATTGCCCTTGAAGGAGCTCTCAAATTAAAAGAAATTTCATATTTGCATGCTGAGGGTTTTGCCGCAGGCGAACTTAAACATGGACCGATTGCGCTGCTTGAGAAAGGAACGCCTGTAGTTACCATTGCAACAAGAGGGCAGACTTACGATAAGGTGCTAAGTAACATAAAGGAAGTAAAAGCCAGGGATGCGACGGTTATCGCAGTGGCCGATAACAAAGACACCGAGATCGGAAAATATGCGGATGTTGTCCTTACAATACCTCAGAGTAGCGAATTGCTTTCTCCGCTGCTCAGTGTTGTAGTCCTCCAACTGCTTGCTTATTACACTGCTCTTGCTCGTGGATGCTCGATTGATAAACCGCGCAATCTTGCAAAAAGTGTCACAGTTGAATAATGAAATGCCTGAAAATTTAAAATTTAAAAAACAAAAGAATTTAAAGAAATAACTTTAGAAAATTTTGGAATGGGATACATGAAACTCTTCGGATCTTCAGGAATAAGAGGGATAGCAAACAAAGAAATTACGCCCGAACTTGCACTTAATGTAGGGCTTGTACTTGGAAGCCGGAAAAAAACTGCAGTTATCGGGAGGGACCCTAGAGTTTCGGCCCCTATGATCGAGCATGCCCTGATTGCGGGAATGACTGCCACAGGCTGTGCTGTTACAGAAATAGGCCTTGTATCTACCCCAACCCTTGCATATGCAGCCAGAGAATACGAATGCGGTGTAATGGTTACAGCCTCCCACAACCCTTCAGAGTATGTAGGGATCAAACTATGGAACCCTGATGGCATGGCCTTTGACTCGGCACAGCAGGAAGAGATAGAAAAAGCGATTGAAAATGCGGACTTTTCCCTGGTTCCCTGGAACCTGATAGGCAAGTTCGAAGAAGACGGAAGTGCTATCCGGGCCCATATGAATATGATCAAAAAGCTTGTAGGAAGTTCCAGCCTGAAAGTTGTACTTGACTGCGGATGTGGAGCAGGAGGGACAATTACCCCCTATCTCCTCCAGGAGCTTGGTTGTGAGGTAATAACCCTGAACGCTCAGCCTGATGGCCACTTCCCTGCAAGAAACCCTGAGCCAAACAACGAAAACCTTTCCATGCTCAAAAAAGCTGTTGTGGATTTTGGAGCCGATCTTGGAATCGCACATGACGGTGATGCTGACCGGATGATGGCAGTGGACGAGAAAGGAAATTTTGTTTCAGGAGATGAAATGCTTGCAATTTTTGGGCTGTATGAGTGCAGCGGTAAGAAAGGAACAGTCGTCGTGCCTGTGGACACTTCAATGATGGTTGGCGATTCTCTTCAGGGTTCGGAGATTGTGAGGACAAGAGTCGGAGACGTTTACGTCGCAGAGGGCATAAAAAAGTGTGGAGCTATCTATGGAGGCGAGCCATCAGGAAGCTGGATTTTCCCGAAGATTTCCTACTGTCCGGATGGGATTTATGCAGCCGCAAAACTTGTTGAGATTGTTAAGGAAAAGAAGTTAAGCGAGCTTCGAGAAGAGCTTCCCAGGTACGCCACAAAAAGAGGAGCTCTACCCTGTGCAAATGACAAAAAGACAGAGTTTATGGAAAAAGTTAAGGCTAAACTCGAGCCCCTGGGAAAAGTCCTTGATATCGACGGCATTCGCGTGGAAATAGACAACGGCTGGGTACTTATCCGCCCCTCGGGAACGGAAGCAAAAGTTAGAATCACAGCTGAAGCCCGGGAAAATGTTGATGAGATTTTCGAGATGGCTGAAAAGATAGCAAAGGAGGCACTTAAATGAAAGCAGTTGTCCTTGTGGCAGGTAAAGGCACAAGGATGGAGCCTCTAACTTCCGGCTGTCCTAAAGTTATGCTCCAGGTTGCAAATAAGCCAATCCTCGAACATATACTCAATTCAGCCATAGAAGCAGGCATTGAAGGCTTTGTCTTCATTACTGGTTATCTAGAAGAGCAGATCAAAGAGTATTTCGGAGACGGAAGCAAATGGGGAGTAAGCATAGAGTACGTGCAGCAGAAGGAGCAGCTAGGAACTGCAAATGCAATAGGCTGTGCAAAAGGCTATGTTGATGGGACTTTCCTTGTACTTAACGGAGACATGCTCATAGGACAAGAGGACTTAAAAGCCCTGGTCTCAAGGACGGAGGAAGCTGTCATCTGCGTAAAAGAGGTGGAAAACCCGTCGGATTTCGGAGTGCTTGAAACCGAGAATAATAGAGTTGTCAGGATAATAGAAAAACCTAAAAATCCTCCCACTAACCTTGCAAATGCCGGAATATATCTCTTCAGGGAATCTATTTTTGACTTTATTGACAGAACCCAGGCCTCAGTGAGAAATGAGTTCGAGATTACGGATTCTATCCAGATGCTGATCAATAGTGGAGCAGCCGTGGGTTACAGCCCTCTCGAAGGCAGATGGATAGATATAGGGTATCCCTGGGACCTCCTGAAAGCAAATGAATATCTCCTGAAAGGCCTTAAGAACAGCTGCAAAGGTACCGTGGAACCGAATGCTACCATTAAAGGAGAGGTTGTAATTGGAAAAGGCACTCTTATCAGGAACGGTTCTTATATCGAAGGTCCAGTGATAATAGGAGATAACTGCGATATCGGGCCCAACTGCTTTATCCGCCCTTCTACTGCAATCGGGAACCATATCAGGGTTGGAAACGCGGTAGAGATAAAAAATACTATTATCATGGAAGATACTCATGTGGGACACCTGAGTTATGTTGGAGACAGCGTTATCGGACACCGCTGCAACTTTGGAGCGGGTACGAAGGTTGCAAACCTCCGCCACGATGGAAAAAACATAAAAGTAATGGTAAAAAGCAGGATTCTTGACTCGGGCAGGAGAAAACTCGGAGTGATTATGGGAGATGACGTGCATACCGGTATCAATACAAGTATAAATATCGGCACGATAATGGAAAAAGGAAGATATACATATCCGGGAGAGATTGTCAAACATTAACCTTTATGCTAAATAGATTCATGGTAACTATTCAGCCTACCAACAGGTTGGTTAACATCGATTATGGTGAAAACGAGGAGTTTGATAACTAACTAATGAACAGCAAAAAAGCACCATAATCCTCTTTTATTCTTTCGATTTGGCTCATTATTTCTGTATCAAGCGTCTTTATATTATTTTGAATTAAGCGTCTTTATATTATTTTGAATTAAGCGTCTCTATATTATTTTGAATTAAGCGTCTTTACATTATTTTGAATTTTTTTTATTAGTTTTAATGTCACTTCAATCCTTAAAGATTTAACGATTCTTAATAGTTGCGAAATTTTTAAAATTAGATAAATGGACGTGAAAAGCGAAGCACTTTATTCTAAGTTCCATATTTATCGTATGTACTCGAATCCAGCAGTTCTAGTTCTAAATGATTTATTCAGGATCTTTTTCTAGATATTCAAAGTCCAGAAAAATAGTAACATACTTTTAGATTTTATCAAACATTCTTATTAGAGTTAGACGTTTATCTATACAAATATTTATATATTCATAATAAATTTTAGTAGGACAGCCTTCAGACAACATCGATGTTGTAACGAAGGCTGGGAATCTTTTTATTGGAGAATTGCTTTATAATTTCCAACATTTTTATAGTTTGATTCTTTATGTCCTCACGAGGAAATCATGTAAATAAGAAGAATTGACTTGAAAAACAAGGAGATTTGTTTTAAATTACATATATAGCATGTTTTTGTGTTCAACAATTCCTGATGTAAATAATCCCGTCAGAACATTTTTTAAAATTGTGAAATCCGAAATCTACCCATGTATTTTAAAATATTGTCGGCTAGGTCTCAAAAAACGAATCATATTTCATAGTATTTAGAAAGTAATTTATAAATTTTAAGGAGATGTATACACGTCACTTGACCAATATAAGTCTATTAAAAATACTAATGAATTTTATTATGATTTCCTCCAGATGACGCCAGTGTTAACACGAGAATTAGGAATCTTTTTATTGGTAGGTTTCCTCCTTCTTGCAAGTGTTCCTACAGCCTTATGCGCAACTAGCTCATCAATAGTATACGTTGCGGGGGATGGCACTGGAAAATATAATTGCGATGGAAAAGACGATCATGTACAGATAAACCAGGCCCTTAAGTATGTAGCAGGTAACTCTAAATATACCACTGTCCACCTCAAAGGTCCTTTTACGTATGTTATTGACGATACTCTTTTAATCGGTAGTAATACTATTCTTGAAGGGGATTCGAGTGCTGTGATCAAACTTGCTAATAATGCAGGCTGGGTTGCAATGAAACCCTTGATCAAGCAGATGAGTACTTCTGGGAATAGTAACATTGTAGTAAGAGGTTTCAAGGTTAATGGGAACAGTAAAGGCAATTCTAAAGTTTCTTTGGGTGATGGGTACTATAATATAATGTACTTCACGAACTGCAACAATATAAAAGTATACAATATGTATATGTATGATGGTCTCGGCGACGGTCTGAGGGCAAGTTCCTGTAAAAACATCCAATTTTATAACAACAAGATATACAAACTGGGGCACGACGGTCTGTTTGCTATTCGTAGTCAGTATGTACAAGCTTGGAAAAACAGGATAACCTGCAGGACTAACAGCGGTCTTAGAATATGGAACTCGAACCACGTAACATTCCATGATAATGTGATTGATTCTTTCTACCACTGGAGTGCAGGCGGTCCAGGCATTCAGATCGAAAAGGGCGGGACTGGTACAGGTACTATGGATACTATTAATATCTACAATAATATTATCCATAACACCTATGGTCCTGGGATCTGGATTTTCAACTATGATACCGCTTCTGCTACTAAAGATCTTGGTAAAAATGTTCGTATTCACCATAATATCTTTTACAGCACAGGCACTAATCCTAGCATTACCTGGGTCGGCGGTATTATAATTAGTGGATTCCACAATACTTACATTGAAAACAATGTCTTTGATGGCGTATATCATGTGGCTATTGCCAATTTGTATCCAGAAAGTTATTCCCCAAGTTACACATCAAAATCTGTATATGCAATAATTGCCCGCAACAATATAATCGTAAACACACTGAAACGTAAAAAGAGTCCAGGTGGGACAGGGTATGGTGTGATGAATTATCTCGCCAGTAAAAACCATAAAATATATCTGCAATATAACTGTCTCTACAAAAACGCAGTAGGAAATTATAAAAGTTGCACCTCGAAAACTGACATCCATGTAAATCCACTATTTGTGAGCCAGACAAAACATGATTATCATCTGAAATCAACAACTGGAAGATGGAATGGAAAAACCTGGGTTAAAGACACAGTACTCTCTCCCTGTATTGATGCCGGACATCCATATTGGGGTTATTATCATGAACCGACCCCCAACGGAAAAAGAATTAACATAGGCAGGTATGGAAATACAATATATGCATCAAAATCAAAGAGTTAACTTGTATATCTGTGTCAAAAATCTATATAAAAGAGGTCTTGGAAATTATAAAAATTTGAGAACAAAACCATAAATTCTGAAAAAATGTACCCTTTCCCGGAAAGGGAAAGGGCATTTTAAATCAATAATTTATAGAGCTCAGGGTTCTAGAGCTCAGGAATAAATCAATTTTATTTATAAAATGTCTTTAAAGTTGAGAGCATCAGGTTTCGGAAAAGCCCTTCGGTTTCCACCTTTAGAGAGTCATCATTCATGCATTTCACGGCTTCTTTTAAGGGTTCTTTCGAATCAAGCACTTTTTGTATGGTTTTTTCATCGGTTTCTACTGTAATAGAAGGCCCGAACTTTGAATTTGGATCATTAGAAGTTTCATAGCTGTAGAAATCCCTTATTTTTCCTCCTCCCATAAGTAAAGTCACGTAAAGCATCTCGCCGTTTTCAAGTTTGATTTTCCCGGCAATTTCCTCACTAGCTACAAGTCTTTGCAGAACGTCAGGAACTTTATCGAAATTCGTGTTATAAAGCTCAGCTTTTGCACTTAGTTCCGCAAAGAGAGCATTTTCAGTAGTAGAATTTTCAGAAGCCTCATAAAGGTCGGCTTTTTTGATATTGCCTGCATTCGAGGCTGCCCCTGCTATTGGGACAAGCAAAAGCATCATAAGAATGAAAAGACTCAGAAATCTGGTTTTGCTGCAAGGAGACATAGCTGAAAATAAGAGGCAGGAATATAAAAAAGTTATTGATACAAATTAAACTGAAACAGGACAAAAAAATTAGAAGATAGGACTTACGCAGTTGAACTGAAAAATTAACAGCATCAGACCATTAACTGTCTGAATGTGACTTTAAACACAGTGTTTGTACTTGATTTTGGTTCTCAAGTGCATAAGTCCTATGAAGTAATTAGATATTTTATTCCAGATAAAGTTAAATTGTGTATAAAATGAAAAAATGAAGAGAAAACGAAAAAAATAAAAATGGAGGTTATAATTAGAGATTGAGCCCGTTTTTAGAGGCCTAGAAGACAGGCAATAAAAATGAATTAAAGCAATAAAATCAATTTAATTTGCTTTAACAATTAAATATTGCACCAGGGATTATATAAAGATATCTGTTTGTTCTCTATTTATTCTCTATTTGTTCTCTATTTGTTCTCTATTTGTTTTCTATTTGTGTTCTCTCCAAGAAAATAATTACCTGAATGAATTATGCAGAAGAAAAGAATTACTTAAAGGAATAAAAAGTAATAAAAATTATTCAAATGAATAAGACTTGAGGAAATAGTAAATAAAGTTTGGTTAGAAACCGTAAATCAATTGCTAAAAAAAGCTGTTAGATAAGCAATAGCAAAATATCGTCCAAATTTTCCAAGAAAAACCAGAATAGAAAAATATCGGAAAGAAAGCTGCATAAGTCCTGCAACCATGGTAATCGCGTCTCCGATACCTGGCACCCAGGTAAAAAGGAGGGTGTAAAGACCATATTTTTTAAAGAGCTTTTCACTTTTCTCAAGCTTCTCTGGAGAAGGAGAAAGGAACTTCTCAAGTACCGGACGCCCTTTAAGCCCGAGATAGTACGTTGTGCACGACCCTAGATAATTGCCTGAAGTCGCTACCAGAACGACAGCAAAAGGATTAAAGCCCTGATAAATGAGAGCTACCACCAGCGCTTCCGATCCTAACGGCAAAACAGTGGAAGCCAGAAAGCTCAGGACAAAAAGGTTCAGATAACCGTAGTCGGTAATAAAGGAACTCAAAGCTTCAAGCATTCAGTTCTACAATCGTAGTTCAGTATTTTAAGCTGTCGTTTCAGGCATCAAAACAAACACTATTTTTGTAATGGATCAATCGTTAGTTTGTAGATCAATCGTTACTCTGTAGATCAACCGTTAGTTTGTAGATCAACCGTCATTTATAACATTTCTGCTTCTAACTAAGAATTTTCGATCAAGACAAAAAGGAATTCCACTCAGGATTAAGACCGGAAAAAAGAAGTAAAGAGCTGGAAATACGGGATCTGATTTCCAGCTTCTACCGCAGCACAGGTATTAAAGTTATATTAAAGCCGAGTTCATTTTTCGGAATGAACCCATAAAGCTATAATACAAGCTTTAATACGAAAGCCAGAAACGTTAATTATTTTCTTCTCTTCCGCAGGATAACAAATGCTGTGGCGAGTATACCAAGTGTAGCCGTCCCACTGAAGAAAGGAGCTTTTTTTGTCACCTCATAATTTTCGCTCAGTCCTCCGACTTCAACAGTATACGTCCCTGGCTCACCCTCAGTGTGTGAGAATTCGATTGATTTGTCCTCACCCGGAGTAAGGGTTATATTCTGGGAATCAACCGATTCGTTATTAACCAGCAATTCCACTGTGGAGTTTCCTGCGACGCTTCCATTGTTCATAGCATTCACCTTGATATTTACCGCGGTTCCGGCTTCAACTGAAGCAGGCTGTATTGTGAGGTCTGAGAAAACGAACTGTGCGACTTTCTCTGCCACCTCGACCTGTGTTTCTCCTTCCTCATAACCGGTCTTTGTGGCATTTACTACATACGTGCCCGGAGCAGTAACCAGGTAAGACGCGATACCTTTTGCGTTCGTCTGTGCGTCAATTTTCTGTCCACCGAAAAAGACATCTGCCCCAGAAACAGGCTTGTTTTCCTCAGAGTCCGTGACCTTTATGTTAATCTCGTCTCCTTCCAGGACAGTTTCGGGAGAAACTGAAACTAGGAGTTTCAGGACACCCTTTGCGAGGATATCCACATCCTTAGTTCCGGAAACATAACCTTCCCGGCTCGCAGTTACAGTGAAGCTGCCTTCATTGCTGGGGGTGAAGGTGAGATTTCCACTGTCTCCGGTAGTACCTATGCTTTTGTTTCCAACAGAAACTTCAGCACCGACGACTGAAACATTTCTCGCAGTTACCAGGATTTCGGTCGGCTTACCGACTACAAGCGCATCGGACATTTCAATATCCAGTTGATCTCCTGCCTCGGTCTTGGTTTCGACAAAAGGATAAAAGCGCAGGACTGAAGAATCAGCAACCTTGAATTTGACATTGCCCATCAGACCTACGACATCATCCTTTGAAAGGGAGATTGAATCCTCGTTTTTCATTGTGATGCCTGAATCGGAAATCGAAGTTATTTTCATTTCACCGAAAGAATCTCCCCCAGAAATTTCCAGGTAATCATCCGAAATCTGGAAGATTCCCTCCACAAACACGGCATCTGTTTCTGTGGAACGGAAGACCGTACTTACATGGACCGCAATCATCGGGACATTTTCAGCCCTTCCTATGTCAGTTTCATAAATATAGTCCCCGCCCTGGGAAACTATTCCCGAGTCCAGAAGCTTTCCATTCTTATAAAGCTCAAAGAGTACGCTTTTCCCATTAACATCTACCTGGGATGCCTTAAGGGAGTAGCCGTTCTCCAGGGTTAAAGAAGAACCAGTGAACAGGGATTTTTTGTCATTGTCATCAATCAGAACTTTTGAAAGAACGCGGTCAGACAGCACACTTATGCCCTTTGAGTTGCCAAGAGTGTTTTCAGGATATCCTGCAAAGTATTTCTCTGCCATGAAGCCAATAACTTTGTAACTTCCCCAGCTCTCATGTTCAAATTTGACATTTTCAGGCTTTGTAGAATAAACAAGGGCTTCATCACCAATTGTCCTGCCACTGAGTTTTTCAATGGTAAGGCTTTCAGTGGAAATATTTTCGTCGATGTTATAATAGAAACCTTCGAAGTTAAAAGGCGTCCAGACCATAGTATCAAACTTATCATCATGTACCGTTCCTCTTAATTCATAGGTCCCGGGCTCGGAGGTTTCAACAATTGGAGCAAAACGAAGTTCATTGGAATCAGCCACAACAAAACTCAGTTTACCCATGATATCAATAGTGTCGCCCTTGTTAAGCGAGATAGAGTCGCTATTTCTCATTTTTATGCCTGAACTTGAGGTGGAACTTACCTCCATTTCCCCAAAATCATCACCATTCTGGACTTTCACGTACTGATCCGATATCTGGAAAATTCCGTTCACGAAAACCGCATTGGTCTCTCTGCCGCTGAAGATCTGGGAAAAATGGACTGCAATTATGGGCACATTTTCGGTAGCCCCGAGATCGGCTTTGTATATATAGTCGCTATTGGAGGATAGAAAAGCTTCGTCGACTGTCTTTCCGTCCTTTTCAAGCTGTACCCATACACTATTTCCGTTGATATCAACCTCAACCATGTTCAGGGAGTATCCTTCGTCAAGAACAAGAGAAGAACCCGTGTACAGAGATTTCCTATCATCGGAGTCTATCAGGACTTTTGAAAGCTGCCCGTCCGAGATAACACTAATCTCTTTATCTGCAAAACTTGAGTTTGCGGTGTACCCTGCAAAGTAGCGCTCTGCCATAAACCCTATGACATCATAAGAACCCCAATTTCCATACTCAAAGTCGGTCTTTATGGGTACTGTTTCGTACTGAAGGTTTCTCTTATTAATTGTCCGGCTGCCCTTACTGAGCTGGACTGTCAGATTCTCGGAACCTTCTCCGGTATCCAGATCATAATAAAAACCCGAGTAAGTCTGAGGCGTCCATGTGTAGGTAAGGCTTTCATTTGCATTTTCATCCCAGATGCGGTTGCCTGTCGAATCTGAAGCCTGGGCAGCTGCACTTAGACACAGCAACCCAAATACCAAAAATAAGTATAAAACCCTGATATAGCTTTTAATCCCCAAATTAAACCTCCTCTATGTTGTATTAACCGGGAGCTCAACTTTCAGGTTTCCGAAAGGAAAAAAATAGGAAAACAGTTTCCTGAACATCCGGAATACACCCTGAACAGGACACCCCCGTTTATCTGAGTTATATCAAAGATATTTAACTATATGTATTTTCTAATATCGCAGGCATCAAATAAAAAATTTTTGGGCATTATGTAAAGTATTTTTCAGAAATAGGAAATAAAAAAATTAAATATGGAAAAAGGAGGAATTGAAGACCTTGAAAACCGTAAAACCGTTTTCAATTACCTTTTAAACACCAGAGTAAATGCCAGACAGTGCCAGTCAAGAAGATAATTTGGTGCATCCAGAAAATGTCTGCCACAGCCGGTTTTTATTCAGAACCAGGATTTATTCATAGCCAGAGCTTATTCAGAACCAGATTTATTCAGAAGAGAATTTTTATTCAGAACCAGACTTATTCAGAAGAGATTTTTTATTCACGTTTGAGATAAAGGTCTGAAAATAAATTCAAAAACCACTTTTTTCCTAGAGAGTCAATTTGATATACACAAATTATAAGTTTGAAGAAGCGATTTCTGACACTTATAAGCAGAAATCAGCGTAATAAGATTCGTTAAGATCACTTAAGATCCATTACAAGATTTATAAAGATTCATTCTGCAAAGTAAGACAGAGTAAAAATATGGAGCCGTCTCTGGCATGGAAACGTATACAGGTATTCCCGAAGAATTAAAACTCGCAGTCCTTGAAAGAATACAACCCACTGAACCTGAAAGAGAAAAACTTTTTGCGATCCAGAAAGAACTTGCCTCACAGGTTAAAATCGCAGCAGAAAAACTTGGCGTACCAGGTGTGCTTGTAAAAATGGTGGGCTCTGCTGCCAGAGGCACCTGGCTTTCAGGCACTCATGATATTGATGTTTTTATAAGCTTTCCTGAAGAAACATCCAGAAAGGAACTAGAAACCCTGGGTATGGCGGTTGCAAGGGAGGTGGCAAAACACGCCGAGCATGCCGAAGACCGCCACGCTGAGCATCCCTATCTGAATATTATATACAAAGGTTTTGATGTGGATCTTGTTCCTTGCTTCAGGGTTGCTTCGGCTTCCCAGATCAAATCTGCGGTTGACAGGACGCCTTTTCATAACGATTTTGTCAAACCCCGCATAAAAGAGCATGAAGACGAAGTCCTGCTTTTGAAGCAATTTATGCGTGGGGACGGAGTCTATGGCTCGGAACTCAAGACACAGGGCTTTTCAGGCTACCTGACCGAGCTTCTGGTAATTCGCTACGGCTCCTTCGAAAACACCGTCTGTGCAGCCTGCACCTGGAAGCCAGGAGAAAAAATCGATATAATGCAGCATGGGAAAATCGAGCACGAAGAGCCTCTTGTAGTTATTGATCCAACCGACCCCAGGCGGAATGTGGCAGCAGCCCTTTCCCTTGACAAATTCTGCATGTTCATAGATCACTGTCGGGAATTCCTGAAAAGCCCGGAGCTCAGTTTCTTTTTCCCAGCCCCCCTCCTGCCCCTTGAGGACAGCGAGATCCTGGAAAAGCTTGAAAGTAGGAAGAGCGCCCAGCTTGCAGTCGTTTTCAAAACTCCAGACGTTGTAGAGGATGTCCTATTCCCACAGCTCTATAAAATGGAGCAGGCAGTAACCGCCCTTCTTAAAGAATATGATTTTTCAGTGATAAAAACTGGGGTATGGTCAGGCAAAACCGAAACCGCAGTTATGATGGAACTCATTTCAGGTACCCTCCCCAACGTGAAAAAACACGTCGGCCCCCCGGTCTGGGTAAAAGTACACGCTGAGAAGTTCAAGGAAAAATATCAGGCAGCAGACGGTGTTTTTGGAGGCTATATAGAAAACGGGAAATACGTCTTTGAAATCCAGCGCAAGTACCCGACGGCAAAAGGACTTCTCGAAGACCGGCTTATGAGCTGCTCCCTTGGAAAACAGGTGCATCAGAGAGTGAATGAGGGCTTTGAAATTATAGAGAATGCCGGGATTTGCAGATTAAAAGATCCGGACTTCAGGGTTTTTATGAGGAAATGGATGTAAAGATCTTGCTATAGAGTTTGCTTTATCATGCCTTTTTTGGATCACATTTGCTCTGAATATACGTAATAATCCCTGGAAGTAGTGAAACAAAAATTATTCCAAGTATTACAAAGCTGAAGTTATCCTTTACAACTGGCAAGTTCCCGAAAAAGTATCCTCCAAAAAAGAATGACATTACCCATGCGACTCCACCGATGATATTGTAGCTAATGAATGTCGAATAAGGCATCATTCCAACCCCTGCTACAAACGGTGCAAAGGTCCGGATAACAGGGATAAAGCGAGCTAGAATTATTGTTTTTACACCATATTTTTCAAAGAATTCATGTGTACGGTCAAGATGTTCTCGTTTAACAAACCGTATATTTTCACGACTTGCGACTCTATCTCTTAATAAATGACCTATTTGATAATTTACAGTGTCTCCTGCAACGGCTGCAAAACATAGAACAACTAATATAGTAAATAAATTGAATGAACCAATGGCATCCAGATCTCCAGTTGCAAAGACAAGAGAATCGCCCGGTAAGAACGGAGTTATTACCAGACCGGTCTCACAAAAGATAATATCAAACAACAGTAAATACGTTAATAGACCATATTCATTTGTTATTGCACTTAAATGTGTATCAAGATGCATGAATAGGTCTACAAAATAGTTTAAATTCTCCATAGGGACACTTTTACAATATATTTATCAATAGGTTACTTGACTCTGTTCCAAAACTTAGTGATTTTTGCATTTCGTAATTGAAAATATGAATTCGCAAGAAGAATACGGTTTTCATCAAAATCAATATTCGACATCTAAAGGCTTCAATCCCTAAGCTATATCTCAAGGATTGAGACCAATTACAAAAATTGAGACCAATTACAAAATCTAGTAATTTTTTATTTTATGTTCATCACTGGATTTTGATACTGAGCCGGTTACTCATAGCATTTTTGCAGTCTAGCTCTTCGTTCAGATAAAACAATTAAAGACAGAATACAAATAAGCAACACTGCTGATGCTGAGTAGCGGCTTAACGCCAATCCGCCGGAGCTGATAGGTTTATCCAGAAAATCTCCAACTACTGCCCCAAGCGGTCGCGTAAGAATGAAGGCTATCCAGAAAAGAGCAGTGGAGGATATTTTGGTCCAGAAGTATGCCACCGCAACAAGTAATAGCAGAGCGCCAAATACTATAGCAGCACCGGAATAGCCTAAGCCCATATTATCAGCAGTCCAATCACCAAGGGCTGTACCTAAGGTTTGAGAGAACATGATCGTTCCCCAGCAGAACATCTCTGTTTTTGGAGAGTTAACGGTATTTATAGAAACAGATCCCATGTTGTGTTTCCAAATGAATAGTGATCCCATGAGAAAAACAAAAAGCAGGAAGGATCCGCCTGCATATCCGATTCCCAAAGACCGGGTACAAAAATCAGCCAATGTCGTGCCTAACGTCGTCGTGGCGATAATAGTTATCCAATAGATGTACGGGTTGAGTTTCTTTTCGCGAATCTGCGTGATAACAGTGGCGGCAAAAAACAAAGTAAAAATCATTGTGCCAGCAAGATAGCCAAGATTCATAGACATGGTAACGGCGTCCCCACCAGTCTCACCAAGGGTGGTGGCAAATATCTTGATTATCCAGAACATAAGCGTTATTTCGGGGACCTTGCGAACCATTTCGTTTGTATTCAATTTATCGGGTTGAATGTTCGCCATAATATTCTCCTTGTATGTTAGAATTCACTACTTTGGAGAAATAATCACAAATATATTGATTCTGGTGCAGTATTCGAATATTAATACAGTACTCAAATTATCAGAAAAATAAACTTACAATCTCAATTTCAAATTTCAAATGAGGACCGAGTTTATGATCGTGAAAGTGGTTCTGAGGCTTTTATTGAGCTGGTCCCAAAACTCAAAATTTGCTTCTTCGGTTCCCGCATTTTAAGTGATCAATCGAGCTTCAGATCGCGAAAATAATCCAGAGTAATTCTGATAATTTGGAATGAAAATGGGTTTTGGGATTAGCTCTATTAATAAAGAACTTCATCTGAAGTTTTTATTTTGTGTAAGCATTATTAATAACATAGCATAGATTTCAAATACTTCGTTGTGGTATGACAGACTATTTTGGCGAGACATAAAAAACTAATTTGATTAGACATAAAAACGAATAAAATTCACCCAAGACATTTACAAATATATTTTTCTGGAGTGCATCTCAAAACTTGACATCTTAATGTTTGATTTAATGTAATGCGTTGATGGAGGCAACTGAAGTCTATGATGACTGAACCCGATCAAATAATCCAGCTTGTATCAAGTTTATTAGCGTTAATCCTTTTTGTGATCTCTCATCTTGCATACCGTCGAGAACGTAGAAAGAAACTTTTTATTTTATCTTTAGCGTTTTTTTTCTATTCAGTGATGAACTTCCTGGACGCAGCAGATATTTTTTTCCCTCAAGCAGGTGAATACCCCGAAATTTGGGGAAGTTTACTAAATTTTGTTGTGCTTGCATTGTTTTTTCTTTCCATGATAACAAAAGAGTAAGGTAAAATGGAATTCGAACTAGAGACTAGAAGAAGAATTTACGAACAAATTAAAAAATCTCCGGGCATTCACTTCCGGGAACTTGAGCGGAGATTGCAGATGGTAGTTGGCAACTTGCAGTACCATCTTCAGTGCCTGGAAAAGAAAAATATGATAAGGGCTTTGAATGATGGAGATTATGTACGTTATTTCGTAAAAGACAGAAGCTTAAGCGAAAACGAGAGAAAAATAATGTCTTTCTTAAGAAGATCCGGTTGCAGGCACATCCTTATTCAGCTTCTCAATAATCCGAACATGAATAACAAAGAACTCTCTCAGGCTGTTGGCCTCTCACCTTCAACCGTTTCCTGGAACCTGAACAAACTTGTAGAAGCCGGAATAATTGAAAGGGAAAAAACTGGCAGGATAAGTAAATTCACAGTCATTGACCCTCCTGCGATTGCAGAACTCCTTATATGCTACAAAGAAAGTTTTCTCGATAGTCTGGTTGATGGTTTTATCGAAATGTGGGAATTCAAGAACTCTAAATAATTTGATAGTTTATCGTTTGATTAATATTATTCCAGTATGAGATACACAGCTTCTAGCTATTCTTTTCCAGAAAACTTAGCACTTTTTTAAGAAACCTACAGTATGACATTTAAACTGAATCACAAGCCATATTGCAGGTAACGTAAGGAAAACATCAATCGGGTATTCTGGACGGTCAAAGTTTTGAGTTAGTCTCGTTATCTGAGCTCTACTTCACTGGTTTTAAACTCTATTGAGATATCCTGGTCAGTTAGTGAGACATCCTGGTCAGTTAATGGATGATCTACCAGATTCAAAATACGCTTACAAGAGAGTGTTGAATTTCGAGCTCAAATTTCATTAAGAGGTCAGCTGAATTATACATTTTTAAAAATCAACCGGATAAAAATAGACGAAAACTTTTACGCTTACTGAACAAAAATTGAAATTATTTATGGTGGCGGGAAACATGGAAGAAACTTGGAAAACCCGCCACATTCTCCTATGGAAGAAGGTTCCGCCACATTCTTCTAGGGAGGAAGGTTTGAAATATTTTGCAGTGTTGATCCCGATCATTCACCACAATAACCTTCAGTTTTCAGTCTTCATTAGACATAATAACGATTCTGGTACATTATTCGAAGATTAGTACAATTGTCGAACATTAGTACAATCTTCGAATAAATATATTTTTATATAGTTTACGAGTTAAATATCCAAATTTCACCGGAGCTTATCGGAAATATGAAAAGTTCCCTTAGACTGTCTAAATAGGGGACCAAAAGAGATTTATAAGACACCATTTTATAAAACGGTGTAAACCAATTTTCGGGATGAGGAGAAACGAAACAGTCTTCGACAATGGACGTAATAAATAGCTCTGATTGATGAAGAATGATGGACCCCCTTAAATTATTGATCCCGATGATTCTTCTTACATATAGATCTTACAAATATGGAGGAAACAACAAAATGAAGAGATTTGTAGCCAGTGCAATGGCAGCTCTCATGCTTCTGACTGTATTTGCATCCGCCGCAATGGCTGATGATAATACAACCTCAGCAGCGAGTACAGTTGAGATCCGCGGCCCTGTGTACAATGGCTCAAGTTTAACCGACATCCTTGCAAATTCTGCATATGGTAACGGTACAGCTATTACAATGGATGCTAACAAATTTGCAGCATTCTATTACGACATTGACGACAACGTGACAACCGAGTCTCTTACCATTAAGAACGTTTCTGGTACTTCTGGCAGGACTATCGGAGAGAACGGTTTAGTCTACAAGACAACAATCGGAAACGCCGAATACCAATATGACGACTGGGGCAACTACAGCGTAATTGGCTTCTTCGCAGACAAGTATATTCCACTGAAGTCCAACGCTGCTGACAAGCTCGCCAAACTCGTTCTCGACAGCGACGACAAGTACACTCTCAAGACCGGTGACTCCCTTGACCTCGGTGATGGATACTCTCTCCAGGCCAAGCAGGTAGATGTTGACGGTAATAAAGTCTGGCTTGAATTCGACAAAGATGGAGAATACGTTGATGACGAGATCATCTCAACTGACTCTGGCGATCATACCTGGACTTGCAAAGTTGACGACGTGCAGGGCGAAGACGATGTTCCTGTCCTGAAAGTACATGTCAACCAGGTGTTCCAGGGCGCAGTCGACAGCATTGCACAGATTGATGCTATCTGGCTTATTGACTACGCAAACGCAATAAAGATCAACTCTGACGATGAATTCGGCAAACTCAACGATGTTTCAATCAATGGCCCAACCATTACCATCAGCAACGATGATACATTCAGCCTGACTAAAGACTCTGATCAGGAAATTGGGCAAGGATTATACTTCAAGGTTGCTGACTCCAATGATCTCAGGTTCTATGCCTACAAGCAGCAAACAACTTCTGGAACCTATGATGTAAGAGGAACCGTTGTTTCCGGTACACAGTCTTACACATGGACTTCAGACAACTTTGCTGGATTCTTCTACGACCTGAAGAAGAACGTTGGAACCGAAACTCTGAGTGTTTCTGGCGTTAACGGAAGAACTATTCCTAAAAACGGCCTCGAATACAGCACCACTATAAGCAAGGTTGATTATGATGCCGATGACGCTTTCAATGGTACATACCCTGTTCTTGGCTTCTTTGCCCAGAAGTATGTCCCACTGAAATCCAACGACGCTAGCAAGCTTGCCCAGCTCGTTCTCGACAGCGATGACAAGTACACTCTCAAGACCGGTGACTCCCTCGACCTCGGTGATGGATACTCTCTCCAGGCCAAGCAGGTAGATGTTGACGGTAATAAAGTCTGGCTTGAATTCGACAAAGATGGAGAATACGTTGATGACGAGATCATCTCAACTGACTCTGGCGACCATATCTGGACTTGCAAAGTTGACGATGTGCAGGGCGAAGACGATGTTCCTGTCCTGAAAGTACATGTCAACCAGGTGTTCCAGGGCGCAGTCGACAGCATTGCACAGATTGACGGTCTCTGGCTCATTGACTATGCAAACGCAAGGAAGATCAACTCTGACGATGAATTCGGCAAGCTTGACGATGTTTCCCTTAACGGTGCAAGCATTAACATCAGCAATGATGATACATTCAGTCTGACTAAAGACTCTGATCAGGAAATCGGAGAGGGAATGTACTTCAAGATCGCCGACTCCAATGAGCTCAGATACTACCCATACGTTGAGCAGACCCTTGGTAACGGAACAGTTACAACCTCAGGTAACACAACCAGCATCGGTAACACAACAGTCACCGATAACATGAGTGTTACTTCAACTCCAGTTGTGAACAGCACTGAAGAAACTCAAGATGTAAACGCAAGCACTCCTACAGACACGGAGGCTCCAGTTACAACTTCAGCTACACCAGATGCTGCAAACAACACCACTGATACAAAGAACAACGCTCCTGGCTTTGAGATCGTCCCAGCAATCTTCGGACTGCTGTCAGTCTTCTACATCGTCAGGAAGAACAGATAAATTCACTGAGTGAAGGATTTTCTTAATCCTTCTTTTTTTAATTTTTTACTAGAATTCCAATTGACTGTTGTGTACCTAAATTCCGTATTTTTAGACGCATAAATATCTTCAGATATCAGTATATGCGCTTAAATTTAAGCACAACCGATGTAGCAGATTTTAAAATTGTGATCTATTAACCTACATATTTTGATTACTCACATGTGCGCTTAATATTTGTGAACTAAGGATTGTATCCTGAAATGATTTTACAGATTCAAAAAGTTCGAAAGTTCAATATACAATACAACAGCAGTCGACACAAAAGGTTAAACACTGAATAAATTCCAATTCCATTTTAATTAGAACGATCATGTAAAAGAAACAAGTTAGAATTGAAGTAAAATAGTGAGTCGCCTGCATACAATATATAACTGCAATAAAGAAATTAAAAAACGAAATCGCTTTGGGATAAAACAGGGATTGACAGAGAAGTGAATAAATTGCTCATAGAAATAAAAAGTACTGGCCAAAATGACAGAGAAATGAATAAATAACTCATAGAAATAAAACATACTGGCCAACAGAGACGATCATATTTTAAAAAATGAAAGTGTAACTTTTTCTCCACAATTAATATATAGTTGTTTTATTCTATGTAAAAAACCTAATAAACCGAATAACAGTGAGAAATATTTCAGAATTATCTGTTTTTGGATTAAGGTATTCAAACACTGAGGCGCACATTAAATGATATCCTCAAATCAACTAGACTTTATGATAACGCTGTCTCTGATATTTTCAGTGCCAGCAGGCTATTATATTTTTGTGCCGGAACCTCTTCGGCCTAAATATTACTATAGAAACCTTGAGTCGCCTGGGATTTCAGATATTCTACCTTATGTAGCTTCGGCAGCATTTATCTTCATACTTATGGATTCACAAAGAGAAATTTCAAACTTTCTGGGTCTCAGTCCCTCTCTCAATTATGATAGATATATGTTGATGCTGGAAGGCACTAAAGTGAGTATTTTCCAGAGCATAGCCAATCCAACACTGACATACTTTTGCGGAGCAGTTTATCTGATCGGATTTCCATTCCTTTTGATCTTTACATTTATATTATTCCTATTTAGCCAGGATGATGAGGCTCTTAAAGAGTATGCAATTACTTTTATGCTTATATATTTGATAGCTTACGTTTTTTACATATTTTTCCCAGTAAATGTGACAGGGCATGTATTGCCAGGAGTGGTCCCTTTGCTATATCAATTAAATCCGGCCATCCTGGGGATAGTAACTATCTGTAGTCCCCGTCTTAACAATTGCTTCCCAAGCCTGCATGCTGCACTCTCGGTAATGGCAACGATGTTTATACTTTTCAAGACAGATCTCAGGCGTTACAAGGTTTTTGCGGTAGGAACAACCATTTTCATCCTTTTTTCAATACTGTATCTTGGCATACACTGGATCACGGATATGATTGGCGGAATTATACTCGCTTTTATTTCTTATTTCTTAGCGATTCGAATTTTTAAAAAGAGGTTCAAGGATGAAAGTACTCGTTTTTATATGCGGTGAAGGGTTAGGTCATACCAGCCGCTGTATAGCATTGGGCCGGGAGTTGTTAGCTGCAGGCCATGAAGTTTATTTAGGAGCATATGGTTATTCAAAGGAATTTATCGAGAGAAAAGGATACAAGACCGTTGAAATACCTCCGGAACTAAAACTTGTCGGTGAGTCCGGTTCCCTGGATCTGAAAAGATCAATTATATCCACCCTGAAAAACGGGAATGTTTTTGCCATTTTCAAGGTTCTGAGCTTATTAAAAGAAAAGAAACCTGATATTGTAGTTTCGGATAGTTATTTTACAGGAGTAGTTGCTTCTAAAGTCAGAGGAATTCCTGTTTACCTTATAGTTAATCAGTCAAACATGGAAACTTTCTTTAAAAATGGAGGCATTGCCCTAAGAGCGATGGGCGGAATAATTAAACAATTTTATAGCTACATTTTCAGGAAAGTTGACAGGATAGTAATTCCGGATTTCCCAATGCCTTATACCGTATGCCGGCTAAATCTTGTTTTTGAAGAAAAGGTTTCCAAAAATCTATTTTTCAGTGGCCCTCTCACCCTTGAAAAATTTGACGATGTAAAGGCTGAAGTCTTGCAAAAACCCCATGTATTATCTTTAATCGGGGGATTTGGATATAGAGAACCCATATTCAGAAAGGTTATCGAAGTTGCAAAACTTGACAAAAGCATAAATTACACTCTCCTTTCGGGACCGAGCCTAAATCCTGATGTTTTCTCAAACCTTCCAGAAAATGTTACAATTAAGCGTTTTATTAATGACCAGTTTCCTTACCTCAAAGCTTCTGACCTTGTGATTGCCCCGGGAGGACATAGCACTATAATGGAAGCTCTTACTTTCGGGGTTCCAATACTTTCGTTTCCGGATATGAACCATAGTGAACAGGAAAGTAACGCTGCTGTGGTTGACCTTGAAAGTTATGGCAAACGTTTGGATTACAACGCGTCTCCAGAAGAGATACTTCGGTCGATAAAAGAGCTTTTAAAGGATGAAAAAATCCACCAGAAGGTTGAAATTATGAAAAAACTATCTAAAGACCTCAATCCTACTGCAACGTTCAAAGAACTCCTTGAATCAAACAGTAAGAGAAGTCAAAGAGTATAATTAGGGTTTTGTAATGGACTATTGCAGTCAAATAGTGGACTATTGCAGTTGAATAGTGGACTATTGCAGTTGAATAGTGGACTATTGCAGTTGAATAGTGGACTATTGCAGTTGAATAGTGGACTATTGCAGTTGAATAATTCTGAATAAGGTCTAACGGATTGTGTTTTCATGAAAAATCACACAAAATGGATAACAAGCTCAATTTTGATCAGTATAATTTCAATAGTGTTTGTCCTCATCTTTACTCTTGATAAGACAACAATTGAAGTTGTTAGGGATATCAAGCCTGAATATGTAATAGCTGCACTTGTTATCCATCTATTTTCTTTCGTTATCTGGGGACTGCGTATAAGGTCAATGGCATCTGCACTGGGACATAAAATAGATCTTAAAACCTCTATAGAAATGGTAATTTCCGGCACTTTTGTTGCAGCTCTTACGCCTTCTTCGATAGGCGGAGAACCTTTGAGAATTCATCTCCTGAGACAGAAAAATATGCCGGTTGGACAGGCCACTGCAGTTGTCCTGGGAGAACGTGTACTGGACGCTCTGTTGATCCTGTTAGCTGTACCTTTTTCGCTATATTTTCTCCGTGGTGTACTGTCAGATCCCAGAATGGATACGTTGATTATATTAGGAGAACTCCTTTCAATAATTGTCTTTGCCCTCCTGATATATGCACCCATGAAACCTCATTTTATTAAACTCGTCATAAATTGCCTTATAAGATGGATTGGACGTTTTAGTGGCAAGAAAATAGGATACAAACTGCAGAAATTATCAGGGTCTATTGACAGAGAAATTGACGAATTTCATTCAAGCATAAATATCTTTCTGACAGACGGGCGTAAAGGCCTGTATTCCGGGTTGATATACACAGTCATATACTGGATAGCGGAGTTTTCCTCGCTTCCGATAACTCTTATGGGTCTTAATCAGTCTCCTTCAATACTCATTTCTTTCGCAGTACAGGTTCTGCTCATGATTATTCTAGTTATGCCTTTGACCCCAGGTTCAAGTGGTGTGGCGGAACTTGCTGCAATTTCCCTCTTTTCAATCTTTGTGCCAGCAAATATTCTCGGAATTACAGTGGCAGCATGGAGAGCTTTTACATTTTATACGAATATTATTGCCGGAGGATTTGTGAGTTTTAAATTACTGAAAGACACGGATCTGGTGAAAAAATACTTAAACCAGTCCCAAAGTGAAGCCTAAAGGGAATGAGAAGTTTTGAGGTTTAGAAGGCTATATCGAAAACTGGAAAAAAGTATTTAATTGCTCTAACACATGCGTACGTTTTATAGGATCATTGCAGCTAGATATTGATTATGAATTTTCTCTTTGTCGCCCAGCTGCCAAACATAACAATATAATTAAAGCTAATGGTTAAAAATTTTCTTTATTTATTTTCTGATTAGAACAGCAAGCAGTGTATCAAAAACTATGAAAGGACAAAAAATTCAACTTTTGATAATAAACTTCTCTTTTTCGATATTTCACTTTCCGCAGATGTCAGATAAATTTCACTATTTTTCTCGATATCGTTTTTTCAAATATTTCTTTTTACTATTTTGAATTGTATTTCTCCGTTTACTCATTCATTTAAACCTTATATGTTCAGTAAAGGTTTTCCTTCTTGTTTTTGATAGTAACAATTGAGATCCCATATAATCTCAATACTAAATTTTTGGAAAAATTTCTCCAAAAACGATAGCATGAAAATGATTCATTTTAAGAGGACATCTGCGGAAAGACAGCTATATGCATATATTACGATTCATTTATTTAGGATGACAATAATTAATTTTATGAAGGTGTTATTATTAGTGAATACATGCTCCGTTCTGCTTGTGTCAAAAAGCTGGAACATTTTTTTAGCTTAGAGCTTGTAGATAAAATAATAAAAAATACTTTTGATCCTATGAAATCTGATGAAGGCTTTATTCTTTTAGATTCCATCAATAAAACGAATTTTTACTTTCAATATCTCCGAAAATCGTCTTTTACTTATACAGAATATCAAAACAAACTTATTTTAAAAAAAGGGGAAACGATAAAGGAAACTTTTTTTGAAATTGATTTGGAAAACATGCTTTTACTCATTTATGCTGGAAAGTCTCAAAGTGAATTTTTAATTCGAAAGTTAGAGCCAGTTTGTGAAGTTTCTTTTATCTCAATTGATATTGAATTTTCTAAGATATTTAATTTGTTAAAACAATCAAAATATATTTGTAGAATTGAACAAGTAGAGATAGCTAACTTCAATCATAATAACTTATTAGTTGGAAAATATATAGCAAAAGTACAAGAAGAGAGTTTGCTTCAGGATATAATTAAACAATATCGTAAGAATATAGATAAGATTATTGTATCAATAGAGGATTATGATAATAATATGTATTTAATTAAAATTAGTAGGAATTCTTCTTTTTTCTTTAATTCAATTTCTGAAAATAATTATGAGATATTAAGGTTCATTATGTCAAGTTTATTCTGAGGAGTTTTTATGACTAATCCTGGTATAAATAATGAAGGACCTGAAGGAAAAAATGTAATGGGAGAATTTGCAGAAACTGAAATTGAAGCCTTTTTTTCAAATTTTGTTAATTGGAAGCTAATTTACAAAAACGTCGATCTAAAAAGTTTGAAACACCCTAAGGAAAACAAATATGAAAATAGAGGTTATGATTTTATATATAAATTACATGAACCATTTGATATTAGTAACGGAATAATAATTGAAACTAAAAAAGTTGGAGATATATCTAATTTTAAGCCATCGATTTTAACTGAGCACATTGAAATATTAAAATATAAAATTGATAAAGCTAATCATTCAAAAGAGCTATATAAAAACTCGAATATCATGTTTAATAATATAACCTTATACAGATATGGTATTTTATGTTACAGATTTTTTAAATTTGATCTTGATAAATATTACAATGTTCTTAAACAAATAGAAATAACTGATCAGAAAACAAAAAGTTTCAATTTTCCAACCATTTTCGTTCTTTCAAATGATAGATTACATGCCTTTTCGGAATGGAAAAAATTGATTAAAGGTCGATTGACCTTTTATGACCGAGATCCACTCTCAACAAATCATTTGGTGGAAAATGAAAAAATGTCCTTATTTCACTTGTTTTCAGATATAATCCCTTTTAGCGAATATGATTCAAACTCAAATAAAAGCAATGGTATTCTTAGTTTCGACAAACCAAAACTTGAATCTTTTTTATTTATTGAAGATTTCTGTCGTAATTTTGAGTTTAATATTTCTAAAATTATTTTTGTAAATTGTGACATTAGTAAAAGTAGCCTATATGATCAGGACAAATCAAAAATTACTTCCTTCAAAAATATAGTCCTTGATTATTGCGGCCCTATGGGTCCTGATGGTATGGATTGTAATAATCAAAAATTAGACAAGGTGTTTATATGACTCAGGAGCTTGAAAAATCATATAAAAATAATGTTAACCTCAACATTTTTTTCAATAAAAACGAGGTTAGAATTCATAATTTATATGAGTACTTTAAAGAAAAAGGAATAATTGCTTTTTCAAACACGCGAGCTCCTATAGCTAAATTTGCATCCAATTTTATATATGGAATAGATTCGCAAGAAAAGTTAAAAAATTACATAGGTATAAAGGCTTTCCCTACAATATCAGGTATTTTATTAAAAAACGAAAAAAATATTCCAATGGAGGACTTAGTAGAATATTTTGATTTGTTTACAGGGATACCTTTTGAAGACATAAAAAATAGTACACTTCTTCCTCTTAAAATAGATAAAGATAAACTGATTGGAATAGTTGAATATACTACAGTTGATCACACAGGAAATTATTTATTTGAAGTTATCACGAGACATATTGAATTTGAAATAACTGCAATAAATGGAGCATTTATCGTTTCCATGTTTTTGAAAAAGGAAAACGATTACAACACAATTTATGGAATTTTAAAGGAAATAACTAACAAAAATCCAGTTTTTAGTTTGAAACCAATTGAGCACAATTTAGATGTTTTCAATACTACTAATAAAAAAAATGTGTTTTTTAAAGAGATTATAGAAGAAATCTATAAAAAATATCAATTTCTAGGCATCATTAAATTTACACGAACACCGGCCGAAGATCTAAACAATGCCACTGATGCCTTTGAGAAGCTGCTTAGAGAAGGGACTTTAGAAACTAAATTGACAAATATTGAACCGTTGTTAAGTCAACTTACAAATAGAAATGCTAGACTTAAAGGTGTTGGTTTAGTCTTTAAGGATAAAAAATTAGATTATGTTTATATGATACATTTGGATTCTGATGAAAAGAAGAAACGTATTGAAATTGGTTTTATAAGTGACGTAAAAAGCATAAATGATGAAGAATGGGAGACTTTCACCTGCAAAGATGATTTCGATAATTTACAATCAGCCAACTATTCCCCAGAGCAAAAAACTGAGTTCATAAAAAATATATGGATATTGCTTTCATCAAAATATTATGAATTACTAAATAGAAACAGTTTACTTATTCAAAATAATAGTTGTGAAGACATCCAAAGTGATAGTTGTGAAGACATCCAAAATCCATCCATTGATACAGGTATGAAATTGTCAAAGAAAAGTAAAGGAAAATCAGACATATCTATAGCTGATCCAAGCGAGATTTAAACGATCAACCGTAATCAATAATTAATGAAATCAGTTCACACAACTGGGCAAGCCATACAACACATTAGTAAATGACCTTGATATTAACTCGACTTTGTCAGATTAAGCAGTTACTCCAATCGCTGTTATCGATTTCACTAAGAACAATATATTTGGTATATTAAATCTAATGATGGCATTTTACTCTGTAATGTGGGATAGTCAAGTTAATATCAAAAACAGATAGTTATTATAATTATTAAAAACTCAAGAGTTCAAAAATCCGATGAGATAACCACTAAAAACAGTAGTTAATAAAGACTTACAAACCCTTCCATCCTTTTCTGATAATACAAATACTCCTGGGCATACCCGCAGTAGTGTCCGAAATAGTCCCTTCCCCAGTCCCCCATACAGCTCATGTTTTTGCAGGTTTCAAAGTAACTGTCATCTATATGGTAATGCTGAATGATCTGCCTGATGTGGGTATCAACTGGAAAGGCTTCCATTTTATCAAAAGCGAAAAGAAGCACGCAGTCAGCAACCTTTTCTCCAATGCCCCTGAGCCTCATAAGACGTTCACGCGCATACCTGTACTCCAGGCGGAAAAGCACGTCAAGGTCCAGCTCGCCCGACGCAACTTCTTCGGCTGCATCTATTATATTCTGGGTCCTGAAGCCCAGCTTACATTTGTCAAGATCGGAGAGATCAGCATTTGCAAGAGTTTCAGAGTCAGGAAAGCTGAAATAGCCTGGCTCGATTTCTTGACCGAAAAACCGGCTGAGCAAGTAGATTCGTTTCTGGATTGTGGGAATGCTTGAGGCTGTTGAGAGCATATAGGAAATAAGGCATTCCCAGGGGTCCTGCCTGATCAGCCGCAGACCCCGATACTTGCGGATTGCTCTGTCGATCAGCAGGTCCCGGTTTATGCTTTCATAGATAGAAGGCAGGTTGTCGTCCAGGCGGAAATAGCAAGTAAGAACCTTAGGCGAGAGTTTAGAATCAACAATCAGTTTCCCGTGGTCCTGCGAAAGCCGAATAACCTGGTCTCCAACAACGCCTGTCCACCAGTCTCCGTCTCGTACCCATCGGAAGACCTGTCCGCAGTCGAGAGTATAATTGAGGTCAAAAAGTTCGGGTTTAAGCCTGTACGTCCAGCTCAAGCCCCCTGAGAAAAGTCCCTGCCGTTAACGTATCTCCCAGCCCTACCGTGGTTACTGGAGATCTGGAAAGCATTGTAGGTAACATGCAAATAATATAATTCTCCCTTAAAATATAAGCCCCCTGCCCAAGAGTTTTTCCACTAAAAACCTTAACGAAAGCTTCAATCTGTTCTCTTCCAAATGGGCTCTCCTGAAGTTTCGAAGCTTCCTCTTCCACAAATTTCCGCCCTTCAAGCCTGCCTGAAGCTGCATACACGCCTGCACACCTGACTCCGAATTTCAGGGCTTCAAGCTTTTCTCGGGCTGCCCTCTGTAAAATTGAAATTTCTGATTCGTCCATTTCAAATTCAGAAACTGCTCTGGAATTAAATTCAAAATCGGTTTTAAACACAGCCAGCACAAATTCCCTTGTATGGATTATGAGCTTCTTAAGCCCGTGCCCTGATGCCAGCCTGAAAGCCGCACTGGATATAGCATCTGCTTCCATATGCTGAAGTCCCTCTCCAGGGACTTCGTGTAAGTTATAAAACATTGCAAGTTCGTCTTCATTCATTCCAAGGCTATCTGAAAGTTTTGCAAACTTCAGAAAGACCGAATTTGCAATTTTTTTACTTGCAAAATGTCCGAATTCCAGATGAATCTGAAGCTTATTGTTTCTGGTTTTCCAGCTTTTTAGCTGAGAGTAAGTATCATCAAGAATTGTCTTATAAGTGCGGCCATTGGGATAGTTTTCAAGCAGGAGATGAAAACCCGATATAAGTACTCCATCAAGCTCGCAGGCGTGTTGGAGAGCATACTGCTCAAACGCAGGATTGACAAAAAGCCTGAGATTCAAATGATCGAAGGTAGCTATGAAGCGGTTTTCCCTCGGGACCCTAACCTCTGTTCCGTAAAGGGAAAATGTCTCCCCCTCGGAGAAATCAAATACGAAATGTATGGGCTCCTGGCTGCTGGAAAAAGCACCTTTATTTTCTTCAGACTCTTTCCTTGCGTTTTCCATTATCTGCATGGAAGGTTCCGGAAAATAGATCGCCTTTTTTGAGAAGAGAGAAAGCTGGGTTTTAGAGGGCACTGCAACATTCGGTATTACTCTGGAAGCTCCTAACTGGGAAAGAGCGTTTGCCATTATTCCTGCATTTCCGCCCATTCTTACAAGGGATTTCCCAAAATAGCGGCTTTTAAGAAACTCGAAAACGGACTGATCAAAAACAAGCCACTCGGCTCCATATCCGTTTTTCATACAGTAGACAAGCCCTGCTACAAAATCCAATTCTGAAAAGATTTTTCCGGGAGGGTTCTCGATTTTGTCAAGGACTTCAGCCTCTTCGAAAGTTTCCAGCAGTTCCGAAATCTCGGCTCCGCTGATTCGGTACACCGAATCTATATTGACATTATATCCGCAAAGTATATTCATCTAATCAGTTCCTGTATCCGTGAAATAGGAGGCGAGTGGAGACAAATGGAAAGCAAATGGAAGACGAACGGTACGAACGGTAGGCTTATGGAAGGCAAATGAATGGAAGGCAAATGAATGGAAAGAAAATGAATGGAAAGAAAATGAATGGAAAGAGAATGAATGGAAAGAAAATGAATAGAAGATAAATATACGACTTCGGATATCGGATAAGTACTTTGGATATCGGAGAAGTCAAAGAGAATTTATTTTCATGCCTGCTCCTGCTTTATTCTTGCAAGCATGGCTGCAAAAGCTCCTGCCGAGATCGCATCGCCTATCCCGACTGTTGCTCTGGGCTTATCCACTACCTTGGAAGGAATTAAAACTGCATCATGATCAGGCCCATAGAGATATCCATATTCGAACTCTTCAGGGGTACAGAGTTTCTTCCCTACACAGTAAACTCTGAAGTTATCCAGGTCTTCTAGACCTTTACTTGAAACCGGGACCTCCAACCCTGCTTCTACGTCCTCAAGGTTCTCAATTTTTCCTTTAAGGGCTTTGGCACCGGCCAGAGTTGAGGAAAAGAGCAGGGCATCCCTGTGTTCTTTAAGTGTAAGAGGATGGCCTTTTGCAAGGATACATATGTAAAAGCCAAGAGAATGCACATGGACCCTTTCAAGTGACAGGTCCTTTAAAAGCTGAACAGCTCCATGGTAAAGCGAGGTTATCCCGTTCTCTTCTTTTCTTATCACGGAATAAGAGAGTTCCTCATGCCCCAGGACATTCAGGGCATTTGCCACTTCTACGGTATCAAGGCCCATGGAATGAACATGTTTGGCGACAATTTCGGTCAGGATAGCCTTTCTTATTACCCGGTTCTGAATAGATGTAAGTTCTACATGAATACGGAGTTCGGGATTTAAAGCCTTGAGTTTCTCAATAGCTTTCACTGAATGCGAAACATAGTCCTTATATGTAGACCCATCCTCGTACTGCTCTTTTATCATCTGGTAACCTGAAAGCATTGCCCCGTCAATCGGGAAGATTGAATCCAGGTGCTCATAGATTTCCCTGTCCATATCCAGGCGGATCCATTTCGGGCGGGAAGAGATTATAAGGCGGTTATCTCTCGGGATCTGAAATTTGCTTCCACCGCAGGTTATGTCCATGCCTCTGGAATACTCAAAGATCCAGTTGACTTTTGATTCTATTCCGGGTTTGAAGGCTTCTCGCGGGGGTTTAAGTACGACCTTTCCATCTTCTACCTTAGGGTGCAGAAGATTGTCAGAAGCCACAAAATATTCTGCCTGTTCTTCGGAAAGCCAGGGAATATACGCCACCACTTTTTTAATCCCAAGACGGGCAAGAAGATTGGAAATTATTCCTGCCTGGCCGCCCATGCGTGCATAGTCAAAACCCAGATTCTCTTTCAGCCATTCATGAGTATCCGAGGTATGGGTCGGAATTTCAGCGGCTTTGCCCTCTCGCATGGAAATCAGCAGGCGAGCCATGAAATCCAGAGGCTCTTTTATTTCTCTCGGGTATGTTTCAACTCTTGCCTGAATGTCAGCTTCGTTAAAAAGCCCCATAAGCATGGACAGTTCTTTGTCTGTAAGGTGTTTGATAGCATCAATATTACTGTTGTAAGCTACAAACATACCATCCAGATAAGGAAGAGCTTTTTTGATATTGTAAAAAGCGTCTTTGTAGCGTTGTTCCCATTCTTGTATATCCACTTAACAAACCCCCTGGAAATATAGATATAAACCTGAAATAATTTTCAGGGATTAGGAGAAACCAGGATTTTTCCCGAAGTAATTTTGCTTAAATTTCAAATTAATCGGAGTTACATTTTTTATTTCCTTCCACCTGTTTTTTCAGCCTGTATATCAATTCTGTAGTCAGTCCTGTATTTTCAGTCCGGTTATTTCAGTCCTGCTTTTTTCAGTCCTGCTTTTTTCAGTCCTGTATTTTCGGTCCGGTACTGCATTAAGTCATATACTGGCGTTAAGCCTGTGTTCAACACTGCATTACTATGTTTCATCATCAGGTCGTATATTCGGCGTTAATCTTGACATAGTCATAGGTCAGGTCGCAACCCCAGGCTGTTGCCTGTTCCTCTCCCAGATTAAGGTTAAGGGTAATGACAATTTCGTCATTTGCCATTATTTTTTTCAAAAGCTCGAGATCCGAAGAACTGGAAATCTCGCCGGAATTTACAAGTTCAACCTCTTTTCCTCCTCCTGAGAACGAAAGGGAAAGCATTTCCTGTTCAAGTTCGGCACCTGAGTAGCCTGCAGCGGCTACAACCCTTCCCCAGTTTGGATCCTTTCCAAAAATTGCGGACTTAACAAGAGGAGAACGTACAATTGCCTTTGCAACAAGTTTAGCGTCCTCGTGTGTTTTTGCGCCCACTACCCTGGCTTCAATAAGTTTTGTAGCTCCTTCTCCGTCTTTTGCCATTTTCTTTGCAAGCTCGGTGAAGACGTAAATCAACCCCTCCTCAAAGTCATCCAGGCAATCCATACATGGCTTGACCCCAGACTTGCAGGTGGAAGTAAGGAGTACCATGTCGTTCGTGCTTGTATCCCCGTCCACTACGACCATATTGAAAGTTTTATCCACTGCGATTCTGAGAGCAGCATCCAGGACATCGGCAGGTACTTTCGCATCGGTATATGCAAAACAGAGCATAGTTCCCATATTGGGCTCGATCATCCCCGAACCTTTGGCAATTGCTCCTATCCTGATCCCGCAGTCCATCTCAATAGCTACTTCTTTTACGACCCTATCCGTGGTCATCATTGCTTTTGCAGCTTCACGGCTGCACTCAGGAGAATTGCCCAGCCCCTTGAGGACTTCAGGAAGATGTTCCGTGATTAAGGAGACATCAAGCCTTCTGCCAATTACTCCTGTCGAGGCAACTGCAACCGTGTCAGCTTCAAGACCAAGCTTCTGGGCAAGTACGGATGCCATTTCCATAGCATCTAGGAAGCCGTCATCACCTGTAAAGGCGTTAGCGTTTCCGCTATTTACAATTATTCCCGAAAGACGGTGATGAGTATCGATTACTCCCTTACTAAGGGTAACTGGAGCTGCTGTGACCTTATTTTTAGTAAATACGCCTGCTGCCGGACCCTCTGCGAGAATAACAGCCAAGCCCAGTTTTCCGGCTTTAATCCCGTTTGCAGATACGCCCTTTACTGCACAGATTCCACCTTCGATTTCTTTCATGAAAGACTCTCCTTTTTCCTCAGAGCTTTGCAAGACCTTCGATAATATCGCCGCGAGTAATGATCCCCACCACGCGGTTGTCCTCAGTTACAGGAAGCCTGTTGATCCTGTGCCTTATCATATGCTCGGATGCCTCTTCAATAGATGCCTCGGAAGAGATTGTGTACACATCCCTTATCATAATCTCTTCTATCTTTGTAGAACCCACATCAGAGAGCATCTTCTTTGTTTCCTCCCAGCCAAGGAGTTCCCTGATAGGAACCTCTATAACCTCAAAGGGGCTTGGAAGCCAGAGCTCCCCCTTTTCGGGGAGTATCAGCAGTTTTAGCAGATCCGCTTCACTTATGATTCCCACAAGCTCTTCACCTTTAAGGACAGGTGCTCCACTTACATTGTTTTCCTTCAGGACTCTTGCCGCTTCCCGGACTGTATCATCAGGCTTGCAGAAAACAACATTCGGGTTCATGACATCTTTTACTTTCATCTGACTATACCCCTTGAGACAAATTTTATTCTTTAATTTAATCCGTCACCAGTTATATTTTCTTGCTTTGGTTATGCTTACGGAGCCGCAGCAGGCATCCAGAGCCCAGATTTCTCGTCCAGCCCAAACATAAGGTTCATATTCTGAATAGCCTGTCCTGAAGCGCCTTTGACCAGGTTATCAATTGCCGAGAGGACAACAACCCTGTTATTTTCCTTATCTGCTTCAAAGCTTATATCGCAGAAGTTAGAACCTCTGACTGCAGTAAGGGAAGGAACTCCTGAAGGGAACCTTATAAACGGCCTGTCCCTGTAAAATTCCTCATAAATTGTCTTTAAGTCGTCCGTGGAGAGAGGTTCCTTTGTAAAGAGGTGAGCAGTTGTAAAGATCCCCCTGATAGATGGAATTACGTGGGGAGTGAAATTGATGTTCCTGAGCTTTCCTTCAAGACCTGTCAGTTCCTGGACAATTTCAGCCCTGTGCCTGTGGGCTGTAAGTTTGTATGGGATGATATTTTCCGCCAGGTTTGGATAATGCGAGTTTTGAGTGGGCGAAATCCCTGCTCCTGATATTCCTGTCTTGGAATCAAAAACCGCAATGTCGATGAGTCCAGCTGCTGCAAGCGGGGCTGCTGCAAGGATTGAACCTGTAGGAAAACATCCTGGGTTTGCCACGAAATTCTCTTCTGCAACTTCTGGGTGGAGCTCTACAAGCCCGTAAACGGCATTCCTCGGGTCACTATGCTTTATCCCGTAGATTTTCTCAAATTCCGAGGTTTCAAGCCTATAGTCTGCGCTAAGGTCAACAACCTTAGTGTTGCCATCAAGCAGTTCAGGTACATAGTTCATACCAGTTCCGTGAGGTACTGCAAGAAAGACTACGTCACAGCGCTCCCTGATATCTTCAGAATCAGGATTTTCATACTTGAGGTCGAGAAAACCTTCAAGATGTTTATGAGTACTCGTTACGGGCTTCCCTGCAAGGCTTCGGGAAGTTGCCAGCTCCAGCTTAACATTTGGATGGTTAACGAGCAAGCGCAGGAGTTCTCCTCCCGTATATCCCGAGGCTCCTATTATTCCAGCCTTAATCATAAGTGTCACTGCCTGTGTAATACTAATACAAGATAATTAAATTTGTTATTGGAAAAATCAAATATAAAATCTGTTTCTGTCATTAATCGATGTTACGAGATCTGCTCGAAAAGCTGGCTCAGGCTGCAGAGACATACCTTTTTCTTCATAAATACAGTTTTTCAAAGGAGATATCAGCTTCTGCCTGGATTCTAAACCTACTGCTGATTGTTCTACTTTCGTAAAGGATCAGAAGTTTACTTGTCCCTGCTCAGGACATCCAGATAGAAGCCGCCAATCATAAGGAAGTCTTATAACGGAAACTCCCAAAATTTACCAGTAAATTTAATTATGTTTTTCCCAAATTTGTCAGTAAATTAAATTGTGAAGGGTTTTTTCCAAATTTGTCAGTAAATTAAATTGTGCAGATTTTCTTTTATTATTCTACAGAGAACAAACTCATATAATTTTAAATCAGTAAGACTTAAATTTTTTAATATATAAGTATATTCCAGATGAAAATTCCAGATGAAAATTGCTAAGGCACTTAGCGCCGGAAATTGGAAGTTCACAGGTAAATGATTTTATCTTTGGAGACGCTCTTACTATAGGAAAATTTGTGATATACCCTCCTAAGTATCAGGAAAAAAAATCATGAACAGGAAGAAGACAATCTATCTTGCAGGCCCCCTCTTCAGCCATGCAGAACTCGATTATAACCGTAGATTGAGAGATTTGCTGCTCAGTAAAGGCTTTTCAGTTTTTTTGCCCCAGGAAGACGCAGAGGATACCACAGACGAACGCGAAAAACTGAACCAGGAGTGTATTTTCAATAAATGCGTAGAAGGTGTGGACGGTTCTGACATTGTAGTTGCAGTCCTTGATGGTGTGGATGTAGATTCAGGAACTGCCTGGGAGATAGGCTACGCCTATGCAAAGAAAAAACCTGTTATCGGGGTTCGAACTGATTTTAGGTCTCTCTCCGATGGAATTGTTAACCTTATGATAGAGATGGCTATAGTCTCCCTTGCAAAGGATGAAAACGAGCTACTGAAAATAATAGAAAAATTCCGGTAACTAGTACTGGCTTCTAACTGTTTCTGTCCCCTAAATTTTTGGTTCTGAACTATTTTTGGTCCCAACTTTTCTTTGCCCGGAGCTACTTTTGACCCGAAATACTTTTTCCGTTCACCAGAATTGATTCTTGAAGACAAAATAACAGGTAAAACATTCAGGAAATCAAATTTATGCTGGCGCATTCTATTGCTTTCAGGAGAATGTTAGCACCACCGCTCCAAGTATGGAGTTTAAAGGAATTATTAATGTTTAGAGTTCCGGTTCAATAACCTGGGATACGACCAACTATCGGTTTCCTTAGATTAGTTCTATTTTTGCGGTTTGAGAGATATGCAACACGAACAAAAAAGGTAGGATCCGGAGTGAAACAGGTGTGATAAAAGAGAAAGTCAGATGTGCAGGCTTTGAAAACCTGATGTGCAGGCTTATTTTTTCTCGGCCTCAAACTTTGAGATCTCCAGGAACCAATAGCCTCCCCGTAAGACCATTTCACTCTCCGTGACCTTTATTTTGTTTTTGAACAACGGGCCGTCGGTAACAAAAGTATGGAACTCTCCATTTTCACCACATGGATCGATTGAAGGATTGTGATTTTTCAGGTCGTGTATGAAATTTTCATCGATCTTTCGGCCCAGCCACTCTTTCCCTAGCAAATCGGCTTTGACGCTGAGCAAGATCACCTCAAACCCAGAATCTATGAGGTCATTTATAATCTGTTCGGAATTCCTCTGCCAGAGAGGCATTATTAACTCGAGGCCCAGTTCTCCGCATATCCTGTCTACAAGGTTTTTGTGTGTGCAAATATGTCCGAAAACAGCCCCATCTATTTTCTCCCCGCTATCCCTTAAATTACGGACCACTTTTTTGAACTCCTGTTCATATGAAACAAAATCTGTATGGATAAGAGGAATTCCAAGCGCCTCAGACTGTGCATAAACCAGGTCAGGACTGATGTCATGGGAGCCGCGCCTCTGAATTTCCCTGAAGTTCAGAAGATGGGAGACCTCAAAACCTTTAGAAATTGCCCTGTAACATGCGAAACAACCGTCCTTTCCCCCGGTCCATGAAACAACCACCCTGCCTTTATTGATCTTGCGTTCATCGATCTTGCGTTCATCGATCTTGCTTTCATCGTTTTTAGTTGAAGTTGGATTGGTGCTCATCTCCGATATACATGCACAATTCGAAAAAAAAGATTTTGTTTTTACCGGTCTTTTGCATGAATATTCCTCAAAATCTCCCTGAAGCCAGGTTTCTTCCCGTAAATCAGCAAATAGGGTCTTGAAGGGCCGGTAGGCTTGAAAACACGATTACCCGTGGGCGGAAACAAAGAGAATGAATAGGGATTAGAAAGAGGAGTTAGAAAGATGACCTCTATGATAATGAAGTGGTAAAGCCTCCTCTTCGTAATTAAATATGAAATTACATCAAATTGGAATTAATTGAGAAAAGATCAATTGCAGAAGCTATAATCTATAATGATTATTAGGTAAAAAAATTTTAATATAGTATGCCTTACATAGTAACTAGTGGAGGTTAAAATAGTGACCTTTGCAAACGGATATACTTTTACAAAAGTGAAAACTTCACATGGGCCTGATATGTACGTCTCCAGATATGGGAAGCTGGTAAAGATCGTACCATTCAGTCCACAGGTGGAGTTCTCCGAAAGATACACCAATGACTTGATCCACCAAATCGAGTCATTTGAGTGAAATATAATAGCAAGTTTTTCCGACTTTTTCTTTTTGATTCGGACCTATTTTTGTGAAAGCCTATTTTCAGGCCGAAGCTCTTTCGGTCTGGCATTTTTTAGACTATTCTTACTATATATATAACTTGTGCTTTCTATAATTTTATATATACAGTTATTAAGCTCAGGAATTTTCAGGAATTTTCAAGGACTTTCAGGGATTTTCAGCTTAGAGTACCTGGTTTATGAAAGCATTTGTTAACTTTACACAGGTAAAAGAAACCTTAACAAATAGAAATCCGGTAAAATAATCTTCAATTACAGGGAAAAGCGTAAATATTAGAAATTACAGGGAGACCGGCAAGTTGGTCCAAATATAAGAAAAATCGATAAACGGGTCCAATATAAAGGAAAGTCGATAAATTGGTCAAAAATATAAAGGAAAGTTGATGAATTGATCAGAAGCTACAGGAAAACCGATCTTGAAGATATGGTAAAGATCTGGTACGAAGCCTCAGTTATTGCCCATTTCTTTATCCCGGCCTCGTTCTGGGCCTCGCAAAAGAATGCAATGAAGGAGAAGTACCTTCCACTCGCCGAAAACTTTGTTTTTGAGGAAAAAGGGCAGATTGGAGGATTCGTCTCCCTTGTTGGGAAACACGTCTGCGCCCTTTTCGTGGCGCCGGAAATGCAGGGTAGAGGAATTGGCAGAGCTCTTTTAGAATATGCAAAAACCCTGAAAGGAAGGCTCTCTCTCAAAGTTTACAGGGAAAACGAGAGCGCCCTTCACTTTTATGAAAAATGTGGGTTTATGGCGGCTGGCGAAGAGGTTGATGAGTATACAGGCTGCGTGCAGATTTTGATGGAATGGAAATAAAATCAGGCAAATTCAAATATAGAAAGGATAAAAAGGGTCCGTTTTGATGGACTGGAGATTTAAACACATTATTTTGATGAACTGAGGGTTTTAGGACCGGCGCGTAGAAGTTCTCTTTATCGACGCTCGGAACATGGGAGTTTTGCGGGATCGGACACGATCATATTCTGACTCCTGGCTGTTATGTGGGTTTTGAGAGAACTGAAGACGACAACGAGGAATTTGAGGAAAAAATGGAAAGGTCGACTGCTGAACTTTCTGAGCAATTCAGAAAATCAGCGGAGCTGGAGAAGAAAATAAAAGAGAATCTAGCAGGGATTTGGATATGAACTCTGACTTCCAGCTGAAATAATCCGAGATCATGGAACTTAAGAAGTCTACTACCCAGTTGAAACCAGGACTTATTTCCATAGTTTCGATCCTCAACAATCCAAATATGAAATGGTTTCCGAGCAAAGAAATGAACTGCTTGCTGAAACTCTACATGAAATCCACCTGATCGAGAAATGGGGTAGAGGTATCAGCCTTATACTTTCAAAAGAGCCTGAAACCGATTTTAAAGAGGTAGGGACTCAGTTTAGTCACATTTAAGAAACAGATGGAAGCAGAAGAAAAAGCCGGGGAAAAGGAAGTAACTGAGGAAACAACTAAGGAGAAAACTAGGGAGAAAGCTAGGGAGAAAATCATTTTCCTGATTAAAGAAAATCCTTCTATAACTACAAAAGAAATGGCCGAAAAATTGGATATTACTGACAAAGGCGTTGAATGGCAAATTAAAAACTTGAAGGATGAGAAACTTCTCAAAAGGGTAGGCCCTGCTAAAGGCGGCCACTGGGAAATTCTGGAGAAATGAAATTCTGACCCGTACAACCGTATTCACCTTATCGGGTCGTTCTTGTCACGCTCGACGAAGGAGAGCGGTCTTTCCGATAATATCATAAAAAGAAGAAACAGCAGAACTAAACGCCAACCTGCGAAAAACTAAGTGCAAAAATTCACCTGATCAATAAACATGGGTCAGAATCATAAAAGTAATAAAAATGATGTGAAGAAGAGCAATTATCCTCAGAAATGAAATTTACAGAAACCGAGATCAAGATGAGTCCTGAAAAATGGAGAAGAAAAGAAATTTGTGTTTTTCTTACTTAAATATTTCAAAAGAATCTTTATAGGAATCGCAAGAAATAAACAAACAACGGGCTTGGAACACGTTATATCGAAAGACCTAAAGAATATGTTTGTAGCACTTCCATATAAAGGATATTATTAAAATATTAAAAAGTTCAATCTAATTGGCGAGCCAATAATAGATGAAATATTTTTAAATAGTATTGGATTTAATAATCTTTCTCAAATACGCGACTCCCTTCTTCCAAAACTCATATCAGGGAAAATCAGAGTTGAATACTAAAATGGCAAAAATTGTTTTGATATCTTGTGTGAGTAAAAAATTGCCATATAAAGCAAAGGCAAAAGAGCTGTACATCAGTACGCTTTTCAAATACAATCTTAAATATGTAAAATCTTTGAATCCTGACAAAATCTTCGTTCTTTCTGCAAAATATGGCCTTGTAGACCTAGAAAGGGAGATTGAGCCTTATGACAAGACTTTGAACAATATGCCATCTAAAGAAATCAGGAAATGGGCAGATTGTGTAATAGGTCAAATAAAAAAAGAAGCCGACCTGAAAGAAGATGAATTTATTTTCCTTGCGGGAGAAAAATATAGAAAATATTTACTGCCCCACATTTTAAATTACCAGATTCCTCTTGAGGGACTGAAAATAGGAGAACAGCTCCAGTACCTTAAAATGAGATGTTCAAATGAGTGAAAAATGCAAACAACTGCATCAATGGTTTAATAATTTGGAAAGGATATGTTTCCCATTTGATGAGAGGAAAATCCCTCGCAATGGTATATATATTTTGTTTGAAAAAGGAGAAACTGCCCACGGTATGGATAGAATCGTTCGCATAGGGACTCATAAAGGCAAAAACCGATTAAGATTACGGCTTAAGCAACATTTTTCATTAAAGAAAATAAAGATATGAGCGTTTTCAGGAAGAATATAGGGCGAGCTTTACTTAACAGGGATAAAGACCCATTTCTTGAGCAATGGGAAATCGATTTGACCAGCAGGAAGGCAAAAGAAAAACATTTGGCCTTGCCTGATTTTGAGAAACAGAAAGAGAAACAGAAAGAAATAGAGACGAGAGTAAGCCAGTACATCCAGGCAAATTTCAGTTTTGTTGTAATTGAAGTCAAAGAAAAGGAAAAAAGGCTTGAACTCGAATCAAAAATTATCTCCACAATTTCCCTGTGTGATGAATGCAGGCCTTCATCGGACTGGCTGGGTTTGTTTTCCTCTAGAGAGAAAATAAGTAAGAGTGGACTCTGGTTGGTAAACGAATTATATAAAGAGCCTTTGTCTGATGAAGATATGCAGTTAATCAAAAATTTAGTGTCACAAGCGGCTGGAATCAATGGATTCCTTGAGTAAAGGATTTTAATCTCTGTTTTGTTCTTTTGTGACTACTCGTAACTATTATTATAGTGAGTATTTCTTCTTTTGTAATATTATCGGAATAGCCGCTCTCCTGCGTCGAGCGTGACAAGACACGTTAAAGGCGGCTAATATGGTTTCTGTTTTTCCAAAAAAATTATTTTCAAAGCTGCCTGCCGGACCTTAATCCAAATCTATTCTTTTTGCTGGCTCCGTTGATCTAATAAGTTTTTAGAAACGCTAGATTGCGCAGGGCTTTAAAACGGTCTGCGTCCTTTTGGCTAAGGTAAAGGTGAGCAGATCAGTTAAGAAACTGTATAAAGAGATCAATTACATCTGCATAATCGAGATATGTATCCGGATCCAGCCCTCTTTTGCTTTAGAATATTTTTTGTCCGAAAATTTTGCAATTTCTCCTGAAAAATTCCTGATTTTATAACTATTAAAACCATAGTATACGAAAAGAATAAATACTAAGATTACTATCTATAGGATAGTAACTTGGGAACAATGCACCCCTTACAGAACAATTAAACAAGGACTGTAAGTGCTACCCTCAGTTACATAATAGATATCTGCGAACAGACCGAAGGCGAACATGTACCACCTTCAAAAAACGGATTTGTTCCTACCTCCTAAAGAAATGTGGGAGTATTGAACTCTCATCACCATGCCTGTAAAAAACGGGTGAGATAAAAACGGACCTCCGCCGTTATTCTTTCCCGCCATCCAGGCTGTTCTCTGGAGAGATGGATAATAACTGTGCTGGACTAAATTTACAGATCAAAAACGTTGTAAAAACAAGTAAAACCAGGAAAACTGGAAGAAAAGCAATCCTGAAATCGGGAAAGTCTGAAATTGGGAAAGCTTGCGATCAAGGAAGCCTGGAATTGAATAAGGAGGAATCTGCAATGAAATTTCCAATGAAAAGAACAGACCGTGACATGTGCTGGGACCCATTTGATGAGGTCAGAAGAATGCAGAACTATATGGAACATATGTTCAGGACTTTTCCTGCACTGGAAAGCCGATTCGGAAACGAAGCTTTCTCTCCGCTGACTGATGTAATGGAAGAAGACGATAAAGTAGTTGTGACAACCGACCTGCCCGGGATTGACAAGGAAGATGTTGAACTCAATCTAAAGGATAATGTTCTGGTAATCAGTGCAGGGAAAGGAAATGAAGAAGAAGCTGAAAAAGAAGGTTACCTCAGAAAAGAACGGTCTTTCATGCGTTATTACCGCGAGATTCCTCTTCCCGACGGCGTAAATGAAGAAGGAGCAACTGCGCAGCTCAAAAACGGAGTCTTAACTATCACTCTACCGAAAACAAAACCTGTAACTGGAAAGAAAATCGAGATTGAATAAACCAGCACTCAGGATAAGAATACCCAACCAACGTATCACAATACCGATACCACAATCTACCACAATCCGAATAAGCTGGATATCAACTTGATTTCAGCCTAAAAAAATCTCAATCTCTATAAATCACATGCGGACAGACTCAGGAATAGGACTCTAAAAGCCTGCAGGCTGCCCGCAATAAAACGGAAATTCGAGATATTGTTTATTTACCTCCTAATTTACCTCCTAATTTACCTCCTATATTTACCTCCTATATTTACCTCCTATTTACTAATTTTCTACTTATTTTCTCCCTATTTACTAATTTTCTACTTATTTTCTCCCTATTTACTAATTATTTGATTATTTACTTCCTATTTACTAATTGTCTAATTATTTACTTCCTATTTACTAATTATCTGATTATTTACTTCCTATTTACTAATTGTCTAATTATTTGCTTCCTGTATATTCTTTCCAAAAAAATTTAATTACACTATTCATGTTTTATTTTTGGGACATATTGTTTTCGGACTCATAAAGCTCTGAAAGCCTGTGTAAGAATTTTAAAACGTTTTAAGAAATCAAGGAAGCCGCAAGAGTCCTCATTCACTTGAAGGATTATTCCTCAATGACCTCGCCACGTGGTTCCTTTTCCTTGAAAATCTGCCCTTCAAAACAGGAGACTTCGGCTCCTTTGAGCCAGGCATCAGGCGAAAGGCCGGCTTTCAGGCAGGTATGGCTCAGAAACTCAATAGAATCCATATTATATTCAGGAGCGACCTGAGGAAGCAAAAGTCCCTGACAGTAGCCCTGCTTTACAATAAGTCCATGCTTTCCGATTTCTATGTGCTCAGGAAGCTCTTCTGCAGGAGCATTAATCTTTTCAGGCTGGGTAAGAATTGTTACCTCAACAACTATCTTATCAAGCTCATCTTTTCTTACCGGAGAAAAACGCGGATCCCGGGTTGCCGCAGAAATTGCAGAATCCATAATTGCATCCTCAAGTTTTGAGTCCGGAAACGGATGCCCTATACAGCCCCTCAGAAGACCGCTTTCAGTAAGTGTGACAAAAACCCCCCTTTTCTCTCCAAAAACCGGCGAAAGCTCAAAATCCAGTTCCTGAGATTCCGGAAGCCTTTCTTCCGAGAGGAACAATTCGATTGATTTCCTTGCAAGTTTGACTGCAGCCCTGCCCTCAACGTCTGTAAGCATATTTGAACCAACACCTCAATTTTATCTTGAATTCTTGATTGTAACTCTCTTAATAAATCTTCCACCATTACCAATACTAACTGTAAATATTACCAGCATTAACAGTACTAGCTGCAAATACCAGCTATACATTTACCTAAGTTATTAGTATGATAATACTTACGTGGAAGCTAGTATAACATTATGTTCATCAAAGATGGTAAAAGTATATTTTCGGAACTTCACTTTAAAGAAGCCGGAAGATGAAAATAACTGTTTTAAAAAAGAAAAACCAGAAAGTCTGGCAGAAGGAAATTTCCAGAAGAGAACTCAAAGAAGAAAACTCAAAGAAGAGAACTCAAAGAAGAGAACTCAAAGAAGAGAACTCAAAAAGGGAATTCAAAGAAGAGAACTCAAAAAAGAGAACTCAAAAAAGGGAATTCAAAGAAAGGAATTCCCAATAGAAAACTTATTTATACAGATGTCAGAATTGCAGGAAACAGAAGGATTAGATTTTCTTAGCTTCCTCATATCTCTTAGCTGCAGCCTTCAGGGCCTCTACACCAGGCAGTTTTACTCCTGAGAGATAATCAATTAATGCCCCACCACCTGTACTGATGTGAGAGAAACGGTGTGCAAGCCCGAGGTGCTCGACTTCTGCCGAAATATGTCCACCGCCAATGATTGAAAACTCGGACTTAGTAGCAGCTTTTATAATCTCGTGCGTTCCAAGGGCAAACTCAGTAACTTCGGAAATCCCTGCAGGGCCGTTTAAGATAACAGTTTTTGCACTTTCGATTTCACTGGTAAAGTCCACAATGGTTTCAAGCCCAATATCATTTATAGGGAGAGACTCAGAATTAAGTTCCGAAACAGGCAATTCGACACGCTTCTTATTGTCGTTTAAAGCCACGTCCCTGGGAAGACCAACTTTATCTTTGAATTTCGCAAGTATACCTTTTGCTTTTTCGATTTGGTCTTCGTAGCCCTGGGATTTGATGAAGTCCATATTTACTTTCCCTATATCTATACCGGATGCCGCAAGTGCCACATTTGCTACTACTCCGGTCAGGAGTACCCGGTCAGCCCCTCCATTTGCAAGCACATTTTCCGCCACATGAAGTGAATCATCAACTTTTGCTCCTCCGAGCACGAAAATCGTTGGTCGTTCCCCTCCTTTGATCCCTCGATCCAGAGATGTGAGCTCCTTTTCCATGACCCTTCCGGCTCCGGTAGGAAGAACCTCTGTAAATCCGACCACGGAAAGTTGAGACCTGTGAGATACGGCAAAAGCGTCATTAAGGAAGATATCCACAAAAGGTGCCAGTTTTTTAACCGGATAAGTTTTTGCCTGTTCTGCTGGAGTTCTTTCGAGGCTTTCTTCGGAATAGAACCTCACATTTTCAAGCAGAATGACATCTCCGTTTTCCATAGAAGCAATCCTGGTCTTTGCATAAGTTCCAAAGATATCATCTACATAAAGAACCTGCTTTCCCAGATACTTGGACATCAGATTGGCATGCGGCTTCATTGTAGTAAAGTCTTTTTTTCCGGGCCTGCTCTGGTGTGCAAGCAAAACAACTTTTGCATCCTCAAGATCCTTCAAGGTGGCAATATGGCTTCGGATCCGCATATCATCCAGAATATTACCCTGTGGATCCATAGGGGAGTTCAGGTCAACCCTTACAAGAATTGTCTTTCCGCGTGTGTCAAAATCATCGATTGTAAGAAAGTCTCTAGAAGTCATACCTCAGCGCACCTTTGTGAATGAGATTTTTATATATATATTGGAAAATAAAATTTAACAGCAAATTTTAGAGAATTTTTTTATTATTGAATAATGGTTATGTTTGTCATGGAATTTTTTCCATAAATAAGTTTGTTTGTGTGCAGGTCTCATGAGATGGATTACGAATTTTATATAAAAGCCAGAATCAAAAACTGGCCACAATTTAATAATATATCGGATTACAGAAAAAAATATAAAAGGAGGTAGAAGGCGACGACATATGAAAAGGATAACCGTAGAGATTTTGAAGAAAGAATCAGAATGATGGTGGAAGCCGGATACGAAACTGTTACAAAGGAGATAATTAAATGCACCCGATGTCCGCTCCATAAAAGTGCAATCAAAAGAGTCATAGGAAAAGGGTCCTGTAATCCGAAAGTTTTCTTCATAGGAGAAGCCCCCGGAAAAAACGAAAATGAAACCGGGATTCCTTTCTATGGCAGGGCAGGAAAAAAACTGGATAAAATGATCGAGTATATGAGGCTTTCCGAAGAAGACTGGATGGTAACAAATACTGTCAAATGCCATCCACCCGAAAACCGAAGACCCAGTACAAACGAGATAGAGTGCTGTAAGCCCTTCCTGCTTTCTCAGATAATCCTGCTTAACCCGAAAGTCATAATTCTTCTTGGTAATACAGCCGAGAAGTCCTTTTGTCCCGGAAAAAAACTCGAATGGGGAGTCCCTGTGGAACACGAAGGAAGAACAATCCTGAAACTTTACCATCCCGCAGCCCTGCTTTACACCTCCTCAAAAAAAGAGATCCAACGTGCTTTCATTGACAAAAACCGTGATTTATGGAGCTGAACATTTCGGATGACAGTCAAGACCTTGCAAAAAGAGTAGAAAAAACATATCAGCTCGAAAATTGCCATTTTAGAGATCTTTCTTCAAGAATCCTGCAATAAAGCTTTGTTACGTCTGTTATTTATCCTTCAAAAATTAGAATAACACGGTTGAAATGATCTGTGAATCGATATATCGATTCACAAATTATAAATATCGAGATTTTTACTTTATTATTGGGGTTTGTGTGGCGGTTAGGGACAAGAATTTGAATAAAAAATCGGCATCTAATGTTGTAAATCTAAGATTCTTATATCCACAGTGTCATAGCATCTAAGATTCAAATCTTGTGCCGTAACATCTAATATTCAAATATTTGATGTCAAAGCATCTATATTCCAAAATGAGATTCTGAACACAGATGCCTTAACGCCTTACACTGAACTCCCCGATATATGGATGAAATTAGTTGTTTTATGTAGTTTGCCGGGGAATAAAAATTCTTTGGGAGGGGTAATATGGCTATGGTGAAAATGACTCCTGATGTAGTTTCATGTTCTGATGACAAGGGAAACCTTGAAATCCAGATCAATCTGCCTGGAGTAAAGAAAGAGAATATTGAACTAAAGATGGTTGAAGAAGGCTTTTTCGTAAGAGCGAAAAGAGAAGAGACCGGGGTTGAGTACGCCGGGACTTATGCATTCTGCTGCGGGGTTGTTCCTCAAAAAGCGGTCGCCAGATATTGTGATGGAAAACTGTTTGTCATAGTACCTTACAGAGAGAGTTCAGAGACTGTAGACATTGAAATTAAATAAAAGAACCCGTAGACATTGAAATTTAGCAAAAGAAATTGTGGCTTTGTAGAAATCCTAAATTTCCGCCAAAATGAGTTAATAATATTTTTGTTTATGTTGTACACTAACATTTTTATTTTTATTTCTTTTACTTGATTGTAATATTTTCTTGCTTTAACTATTTCT
>JAEWQJ010000053.1 GCA_023399215.1 Methanobacteriota archaeon | reverse complement strand
TGTTCATTTTTTATTGTTCTCTGTTGTTCATTTTTTATTGTTCTCTGTTGTTCATTTTTTATTGTTCTCTGTTGTTCATTTTTTATTGTTCTCTATTGTTTATTCTTCATTTTTGTTTTTATCCGTTATCTTATTAAGAAATACTTTTTTATTTCTTCTTATACCTGTATTTTTCCTTCAAGAATGTTTCAGGCCAGATAAGATAAAATAATAGATTTTAATCTCTAAAATACAAAAATTCTCCCTTCAAAATGACAGAAACTCCTATTTATAACGTAAAGAAGATAACTTTTTATATTAATTAAGACATTTATACTAATAGTAATTATTGGTAGTTGTGGGTGACATTTTGGTACATAGGAGATGATAAGTGGTGTAATGATCCACAGAAGGTTATAAGATAATAACCTCAGGAGAAGATCCACATGAAAATACTGCTTGTAGATGATGACCCTTTGTTTTTGGAGCTATCAAAAACCTTCTTAGAAGTCTTTCATGATATAACTTCGGATACTGTAGACTCTGCAAGGGAAGCCCTTCAGAGGCTGGAGAAAAACTCCTATGATGTGGTAGTCTCAGACTATGATATGCCTTTAATGGATGGCATCACGTTTTTGAAAACTATTCGTGACAAAAGGATTGACACTCCCTTTATCCTGTTCACAGGTGTGGGTAAAGACGAACTCATGCACCAGGCAATTGAGAATGGCGCAAATTCCTTTATTCAGAAAATAGGGGACCCAAAAGCACAGTATTCCGAGCTATCAAAAAGAATCTGGCAGGCTGTCAGTAGCAATACAAGCTACTAAAAAGAACAAAGTAAGAACTTTGAACCCTGCGATAGTTCTCAACCATATTCAAAATGTTTATATCTGTCAATAGCTGTTGCTAAGTCGGTTTTTGGATTTTGTCGGTTTTTGGATTTTTTCATTGCAGGCTTTTAAAGAGCATAATATATAACATATCACACTTTATTTAGCCATTTTTAACTTTATTTAGCAGTCTTCACTTTTATTTGATCTCTATCTGCTTAATAAGAAGCAGGTTTATCCAGCAGACTAGAAAAAACCTTCTGTAACAAAAGATTTCTGGAATATATTTATTTCCTTGTATATTCATGCCTTTATGGGGATTTTATGGTTCAGGAGTACAAACTGTTTATAGGGGGAGAATTTAAGGACTCTTCAACCGGAGAGACCTTTGAAGATATAAATCCGGCTACTCTGGAAAGCCTGGCAACAATACAGGTCGCTGGAACTAAGGACGTGGACAGGGCGGTTGAGGCTGCTGAAGCAGGATTCAGGCTCTGGAGCGAGGTCCCGGCTGCAAAAAGAGCTGAGGTACTCTTCAGGGCAGCCCGGATTTTACAGGAAAGGAAGGAAGAACTTGCTGTCCTCATGACAGAAGAGATGGGAAAGGTGCTGCCTGAGACAAGGGGAGATGTACAGGAAGCAATTGATATCACAAATTATGCCGCAGGGGAAGGAAGGCGGATGCTTGGAGAAACAACGACTTCCGAACTCAAGGAAAAGTTCTGCATGACCATACTCAGGCCTATAGGGGTAGTTGGCTTAATAACGCCCTGGAACTTTCCGATTGCTATTCCCGCGTGGAAGATTATGCCAGCCCTTGTAGCTGGAAATGCGATTGTTTTCAAGCCTGCAAGTGACACGCCTCTGCTTGCCTTCAAGCTGATAGAGGTGCTTAGTGAAGCAGGCTTGCCTCCAGGAGTGATAAATCTGGTAACAGGACCTGGAGGAACTGTCGGGAAAGCTGTAGTCCAGCACCCTCGCATAAAGGCTATCTCCTTTACAGGCAGCCTTGATACCGGAAAATGGATAATGGAAGAGTGTTCAAAAACCATGAAAAGAGTCTCTCTGGAACTCGGAGGCAAAAACCCGGTAATTGTTATGGATGATGCCGACCTTGGACTGGCTCTTGAGGGTGTGTTGTGGGGAGCTTTCGGGACTACAGGGCAGCGCTGTACTGCTACGAGCAGGCTGATTCTGCATGAGAAGATAAAGGACGAATTCATAAAAAGGCTGCTTGCAAAAGCAAAAGCTCTCAGTATAGGTGGGGGACTTCTGCCTGAGACGGACATCGGGCCTGTAATCAACAAAGCGCAGCTTGAGAAGATCGAAAAATACGTAAAAATAGGAAAAGAAGAAGGAGCAACTCTTCTTTACGGTGGAAACAGAATCGATCTTGGGCTTCCGGGATATTTCTTCGAGCCCACAATATTTACGGATGTCAGGCCGGACATGCGGATTGCACAGGAAGAGATTTTCGGGCCAGTACTCGGGGTCTTTACGGTTTCAGACCTTGAAGAGGCAATCACACTTGCTAATAGTACCAGATACGGACTTTCTTCGGCAATCTACACCGAAAATCTAGGAAACGCTTTCAGGGCAATCGAAAAAATCGAAGCCGGAATCACATATGTTAATGCTCCTACAATAGGGGCCGAAGTCCATCTTCCCTTTGGAGGGGTCAAAGGGACAGGAAACGGTTTTCGGGAAGCTGGTACCGAGGCCGTCAAAGAGTTTTCCGAGGTAAAAGCTGTGTATATAGACTACAGCGGCAGGCTGCAAAAAGCCCAGATAGATTCCGCGGAATAAAATTCATAGGAGTAAAGTTCGAGAGCGTGGAGAAACTGGGGAGGGGTGCATTTTGGCTCAGGAGAAAACCGAAGAATTTGAAAAAGTGCAGGGGGCGAAAAAGCCGGGAAAAAATAAAGCAATGGAAGCGGGACAGTATTTTGATTTTTTTGAACATGAAGCCGGAATGGCTAATATTGTCGGCCCGAAAGCCAGGGAGATAATCGAACAGGACTGTAAAATAACATCAGCCTGTACAGCTCGTCCATATCCTCTGGTTGTGGACAGTGCAAAGGGTTCCGTAATCAGGGATGTTGATGGAAGAGAATACATTGACCTGGTTGCAGGAATTGCTGTTATGAACGCAGGCTACTCCAATCCTGAGGTTAAAGCTGCAATCTCAGCTCAGCTTGAAAAAATGACTCACTGCGGATACGGAGACTTCTTTGCCGAGCCTCCGGTGAAGCTTGCAAAAAAATTAGTAGAGTTCTCAGGCTATTCAAAGGTATTTTACTGTAATAGCGGGACTGAGGCTGTGGAAGCTGCAATCAAACTTGCCTTCTGGAAAACAAAACGGCAGGGCCTTATCTCTTTTTATAACTCATTTCACGGCCGGACTCTGGGCTCCCTCTCTCTTACCTGTTCAAAAGCCAGGCAAAAGGAACATTTTCCTGTGTTTCACACAGCTCATTCCCATTATGCCTACTGTTACCGCTGTCCCTTTAAACTCGAATATCCTTCCTGCGGGATCGAGTGTGCAAAAGAGCTTGAAAACCTGATTTTCAGGCGGGAATTGAGCCCGACGGATACTGCTGCTGTTTTTGTGGAACCGGTCCAGGGAGAAGGTGGGTATATCGTTCCTCCTCCTGAGTTTCATAAAGAAGTCAGGAAAATCTGTACTGATAACGATGTCCTCCTTGTAGCGGATGAAGTCCAGGCAGGTTGTTTCAGGACAGGCCCTTTTCTTGCAATGGAAAATTTTGGGGTCAGGGCTGAAATCTCATGCTTTGCAAAAGCCCTTGGAGGAGGGCTTCCACTGGGGGCAATGCTTGCAGGCCGCGAGCTTATGGACTGGCCACAGGGCGTCCATTCAAACACTTTTGGAGGAAATCTTCTGGCTTCAGCTGCATCTCTCGCATCTCTCGAGTTTCTGGAAAAGGAAAATATTGAGCACCGAGTAAAGGAGCTTGGTTCCCAGATGAAGCAACGCCTGAGGGAGCTTCAGGAAAACTTTCCATTCATTGGGGACGTACGCGGCCTCGGCCTGATGGTCGGAGTCGAGATTGTAAAACCTGATAAATCAATAGACCCAATACGAAGGGATAAGATTCTGAGGGAAGCCTTTAAAGAAGGAATTCTGCTTCTCCCATGTGGAGATTCGGTAATTCGTTTCTCTCCACCGCTGGTTATTACGGATGAAGAACTTGACTCTGGAATCGAGAAGTTTCAGAAGGCTCTGAAAAAAGCAGACGTTTAAGCTAAGCAGGCACTTAAGCTAAGCAGGCACTTAAGTTAAGCAGACATTTAAGCTGTCTAAAAAATAAAAAAATTAAGAGCTTCAGAGTATACGCAAAAATGAAAAAATTTCTAAATAAATTTTGCAGTCTTCCTAAATAAATTAAAGACTAATCCAAGATGTTTCTGTATGTCGATTAAATGAAAATTGTAAAGTTTTTAAGTAGAGACCACATATACAATAATATGGAGTATAAGAACAATGATATGCTTGAGAAGGATAGTTTCGCTTTGATAATTTTCATAACTGCTATTGCAATGTCAGTAAGTCTCTTAGGGATAATCATCTGTATTCAGGTAACTCATTTGTATTAAGGTAAACCCCTCTGTATTCAGGTAACCCCTCTGTATTAAGGTAACTTATCTCTAAAAAAAGAGGATCGAATTGACAAGTTACTTGAACAGTTGGCCTTACAGTAGTGTACTCCTGCAACTGAAATTATAAGAAATGTGAGCAGTATCAAGTTGCGAGTGATCTTATCATTATTTTTTATATCAAGTCAATCCTCAGATTAATGAATAAACCTGGTAGATAAGAGTCAGACCTACTGGAACGCCGACAGCAAGGGTGGCATTTTTTTTGACATATTGTGTGCATGTACGAGTGCGAACACCCAAATGTTTGCAGACAATAACAAACATAAAATTACAAATATTTCCGCTGCAAAAGAGAGAGGATTATTCGCCAATGTCTGTGCGAAGCTTTCTGAAAAAATTGGGGATTTTGTGATGAGGTCGATATTGAGGGTAGTAAATAAGACAAAGGCAACTACTTATTTTTCATTAAATAACTACGGATTGTTAAATAAAAAAGAGAAAATATATTTTCCCTTATCTTTTCAGTCCTTTCTTTTATTGTCTGCTCTTCTTGACTTCATTCAGCCTATCTGTCTGCCTGAGCGTTAAAAGCCTGCTTGTAAGAGGAGCCATAGGAAGGTCTGCGCTAAGCGTTAGAGAACTTATTCTTGATTCTGTCATCATTCTTCCAGGCAGGTCAGGGAAGACCTCAAGCCCTCTTCCTGCAGGAATTTTTGGGTTTTTGGGTACGGACTCCAGAAGACCAGCAGATTTGATTCCGGTAAAGGAGCTGGAAACAAGTCTTGGAAGAGTTTCCGAACTCAGGCGGAGGTGATCAGAAGAAGAGAGTCCAAGATCTCTATCAGACGAGAGACGCTTATTGAAATCAGGCATAAGTCCCCTGAACTGGTCAAGGACCGGATTTGAAAAAGTAGCTGATTCGTAAGTTGGAGTGAGATTTTTGGCAAGGACCTTTTCGCGGGCTGCGCGGTCAGTTAAGTGAGAAGGTAAAGCTGAATTTTCTGGTTCACTGTCATTCATAGCAGTAAGGATTGTCACGATGGTATATCAATTATACGAGGGCTTTTCATGTTTTCTTCACTGTAATAAAAATTACAATGATTTTTGATAAGCGCCTTATTTTATTGCAGTTATTTTTTTGTATTTCTCACTGTAACAAAGCTATTAAGTTACTCCCTCTAAACAAATCAAGAACTGAAACTTGCATCACTTTGAAGAAGCAACTCAACAATCTCGTTAAACTCCATTTCTGTCGCAATATCCAGAGCAGTATTGCCATTTTCGTCCTGAATATTAAGGTCGGCACCATTTTTAATAAGCAACTCAACAATATCCTTATTCCCGGCCTGTGTTGAGAGCATCAAAGCGGTAAGCCCGTTTTCTTCTTGAACATCGATACTGGCACCACTCTCAAGAAGCAATTCTAAAATATCTCTGTACCCTCTGTCTGCCGCATAAGTCAAAGTTGTATTGCCATTTTTGTCCTGAAGATCAAGATCCGCGCCGGCTTTAAGAAGTAACTCCACAATTCTTTTATGTCCAATCTTTGCTGCAGCAATCAAAGCAGTGTTAAGATTTTCGTCCTGATGATTAATTTCTGCTCCACCTTTAATGAGCCACTCAACAATATCCTTTTGCCCCCGATTTGCAGCAGAAATTAAAGCCGTTTCACCATTCCTGTCCCGAATATTAAGGTCGGCACCGCTCTCAAGAAGAAGCTTAATAATGTTCCTGGATCCTACTTTTACCGCAAACTTCAAAGCAGTCTCGCAGTTTCCATCCTGAATATTAAGGTCGGCACCGCTTTTAATGAGCAGCTCAGCAATATCTCCACGTTCGACCTTTGCCGCAGAAATTAAAGCGGTATCCCCGTTTTCATCCTGAATATTAGGGTCGGCACCGCTTTTAATAAGCAATTCTACAATGTCTCTGTACCCTTTGTTCACTGCATAATTTAAAGCAGTTTTACCATATGCATCCTGCGAGTTAATATCAACTTTATCGCTTTTCAAAAGTTTTTCTATATTGCCTATCTGCCCTATCTTAGAAGCTTCAAAAAGATTTTGAGTTTTGTCTTTACCAAACAAGTTAGATATGAAGTCCATCAATGTTTTCTCCTTGAATATCGAATGTTTTGTATTAACCAGATTGTATCTATCCCGACGTTTTTGATTGATGCACGGGATCAAAAATACAATTTTTATTGCTCAGATAAAATATAATTATAACTCAAAGAAAATATAAGTTTTATCACTCAGCATCACGAAATTATATAACTATATACTGACTCAGGTTATCAATTCTTCCTTTTGGAGGCGGAAAATGTGTGCCTCAAGAATAAGAACGATCCCAAACTCAATATCCCTAATTCAATATCCCAAACTCAATATCCCAAATTCAATATCCCAAATTCAATATCCCAAATTCAATACCGGATAATAATCACTCATTAATTTTCTCTTCACAAAACTCTTTTCCCTTCTCAGCGGCTGCATTTCCAGGGCTGAGTTTCAGGGCCCTTATATAGCACTTGAAAGCCTCACCGTATTCGGCAAATTCGCAAAGCAAATCCCCTCCGCTAAGAAGAGAGTTGAGATGGTCGGGATCGCTTTCAAGAGCCATCCTGAGTGCATTAAGGGCTTTTTCCTTTTCTCCAAGCTCAAGAAGTACATTGCTTTTCCAGTACCAGGTCTCAGCATTGTCAGGCTTCATAACAGGAGCCTTATTCCGGGAAAAGAAACTGAACCTGGGTATTTTGCAGGCCCAGTCCGAGGCTTTCCTGGGTTCGGTTGCCAGAGCATGATCGAAAGTCTCAAGAGCCTTTTTCAGGAGCCCCATCCTGAAATATACTATGCCCTTGCTGGTAAGTATTTTTGGGGATTCCGGGTCAAATGCAAGCGCTTTTTCGAAAGCTTCAAGGGCTTCCTCGTTCCGACCCATAGCTGAAAGCACGAAACCCCGGTTGGACCACTCGGTAGGGTTTTCAGGCTTAAGTCCAAGGGCGGCATCAACGATTTCCAGGGCTTCTACATACCTTTCAAGCTTGAAAAGATCCATCCCGTAACACGATTTTGCCTCCATGGATTTTTCAAGAAACTCTTTCCCTCGTGTCTCTTTTCCTTTTTCGAAAAGCAGATCTGCCATTTCTTTCCAGGCTTCAGCGGCTTCTCCATAGGCAGCAAGTGCGTCTTCAAACCTCCCTACCTGAAAGGAAATTCTGCCTTTTTTGCAATTTTCCTCAGCTGTCCTGTCAAGTTCTTTAAATTTATTTGCCATTTTTGCCATTTTTCTGCCTCTTTTCTACTTTATATATAGAAAGAATTATCAAAATTCCATCCTCAAAATTTGAACTGCCATAATTCGCATTCTGAGGTGGTATTCTAAAGTAATCCACTTTGAATCTGAAAAATTATCCTGATAAACAATTGGTATTTTATAATATATAATAATTTTAAATTCACCCGGCGATTAAACTCACTCGGCGATTAACTTTACCTGACGATTAACTTCACCTGACGATTAAACTCGTCTGGCGGCTTTTTCTAAAGTAATAAAAACAGCGAAAATATAAAGAAAAAAACGGAAGTAAAAACGCATAAAAAGAAGATAACGGGAAAAGAAACTCACTCTTTTCCAATCCATTCATCAACTTTTTGCGGGTTGTTTTCAACCCATTTTTCTGCGGCTGCTTCAGGCGTCGTTCCGTTTTCGATATCCATCATGACGGCCTGGATGTCATCGTGAGTCCACTTGAAACGGGTCAGGATGCCGTAGAGATTGGGTTTTTCTTCTTTAAGGCCGAGCCTTGCCACGGTTTCAACGTGATCGGCATCACCATATGCGCCTTTAGGATCGTCAAGATACTTAAGATCCCATCTGTTGAAAGCCCAGTGAGGGGACCAGAGGGTAACAACTATCCATTCTTTGGAATCCAGAGCTTTTTTCAGGGAGGCGGTCATTGCTGCACTACTGCCTGAGACAAGCTCCATTTTCATGCCATAATCGGAAATTGCGGTTTCTGAAGCCTGCATTATGCCTGCTCCGGGTTCGATCCCGATTATCTTTCCATCAAATTTGTCCTTTTCGGAATTGAGTTCTTCAATAGAATTGATGGGTACGTAAGAGGGGACAGCAAGCCCGATTTTACAATCTTCAAGGTTTGTCTGGACAGAATCAAGCTGGTCACCGTAAACTTCCCAGTAATGCTTGTGGGTATAGGGAAGCCATGCCGAAGTAGTGAAATCAAACTGCCCATCAGCAAGTCCCTGATAAAGTGGACCTGCATCAACTGCAGTTATTTCCACATTTTTATATCCTGCTTTTTCGAGCACCTGCTGCATCACATTAGTACTTGCAATCTCACCATCCCATAAGACATATCCTATCTTTACAGGCTCACTGAACTCGGATGTTCCTGTTGCTGTAGGAGTGTCCGTTCCTTCCGCAGTTTCGTTTCCCTTTTCGGAACAACCTGCTGCAAGGAGGACAAGCCCTATGATCAGGCAGATTGCCAGAACAGGTCCAAGCTTCTTTACTTTCGAATTAAACTTCGCATTGGTCAAAATATCTACAACCTATTTGAATTTCTTTCAGCATTTTTAATTTCTTTGATTTTTTCAGGGTTTGAAATGAATGGTGCACATTCTTTCGGAAATTAAGAAGACGACCCTGTTAAAGTGAAGAGCCTTATCCTGAGTTTCCTTTTAAGGAAGGGTCAGGAAAGGAGCTTTTTTTACCTGGGGCTGAGATGCTGGGTAATCCGGTCTAGGAAAACTGCGATTATGACAATCGCAAGCCCTGCTTCAAAGCCCATGCCAATGTCAATACGCTGGATACCCAGAAGGACCTGGTACCCAAGACCCCGGGCTCCAATCATGGCTGCGATTACAACCATCGAAAGGGAGAGCATAATGCACTGGTTGACCCCAGCCATTATGGTCGGGAGCGCTACAGGCAGTTCAACCTTGGAAAGTTTCTGCCAGCTCGTGGAGCCAAAGGAATCTGCAACTTCAACAAGTTCATTTGGAACCTGTCTTATTCCAAGATTTGTGAGCCTTATTGCAGGTGGCATTGCAAAAACAATAGTTGCAATCATACTGGGCACATTTCCAAGCCCAAAGAAGATGAGTGAAGGGATCAGGTACACAAAAGACGGCATGGTCTGCATAAAGTCGAGTACAGGCTTTAAAATACGGGAAAGCGTAGTGTTTTTTGCAGAAAGGATCCCCAGCGGAATCCCGATAATAAGTGCAAGCAGGGTAGACGAAAGCACAAGGGCAAGTGTCTCCATTGAGAGCGTCCAGAGCCCCATGTTTTCAATAAGGAAAAAGCCAATTGCAGTCCCGGCCGCAAGTTTGATGTTGCGTTTTCCTACAAAGTATACTAGCAGGAAAATCCCAGCGATAAAAAGTTCTGGAGGCAGGAAAAGAAGCGCATTTTTTAAACTCGAGATCAGGAAATCAAGTTGCTTGCTTATAATGTCCAGAAGCGGACCGAAGTTTGCTTCAATCCAGTCCACAGCAAGTTCAACAGCATCTCCGACAGGTAACCGAAAGGTCAGCATGTTTTCGCCTCCGGTTCTTGCTCTGAGTCAGACCTGAGAAATTCTTTAGCATTCAGTTTGGGGGGTACAGCTTCACTGTCAGTTCCATTGTTAATTGGTAAAGCTTCACTGTCAGTTCCGTTATTAATTATACTATTCTGGGAATTCAGAACGCCTGAACTTTTTAAGGGAGGTCCGGCTTCTCCTTCATTTTTACCTATCAGGACAGTTTTCTCAGCAGGCTTTCCTTCAAAAGTTTTCTCTGAAGCGCTTCTTTCTTCTGAGGTATTTTTTTCTAGATTTTTTTCTTTGGAGGTCTCAGCCTGCCCGTTTTCTCCAGCCATTGCAAGAGCACCAAGTACAGTTCCTCGGACTATAATCCCAAGCAGTTTTCCTGAATCATTGACCACAGCAAGGGGATAATGGCTTTCCGCAATCAAGGGAATCACCTCATTAAGAGACCGATCTGGAGATACACGTGGAGCCTCAGGAAACATTGCTTCTTCAAGGCTCTTCCCGCTCCTAAGGGCTTCAAGTGCATCATCTATCACAAGTATGCCTTTCAGGTGCCTGTTCTTTCCTTCAACTACATAAATCGAGGAAATCCCATGATCTTTCATCAACTGAATAGCAACTCTGGGCCCGGAATTGATAGACACTAGCGGTTCAGGCCGTTTCATAACCGATTCAGCGGTAAGGATTTTAGACCTGTCAACACCTGAAACGAACCTTGAAACATAGGAATTTGCAGGTTCGGTCAGGATCTCTTCAGGAGTCCCGATCTGGACGACTTCACCGTCTTTCATGATGGCAATGCGGTCTCCGAGTTTCAGGGCTTCATTCAGGTCATGGGAGACAAAGATAATTGTTTTTTGCACCCTGTCCTCAAGGGCAATCAGCTCGTCCTGCATCTCGTTCCTGATAAGTGGATCAAGGGCACTGAAAGCTTCGTCCATGAGCAGGATCTCAGGATCATTGGCAAGCGCTCTTGCAAGCCCTACTCTCTGCTTCATGCCTCCACTCAACTGGGTTATTCTGCTATGTTCATAGCCTTTTAGGCCCACGTTTTCTATGGATACCAGCGCCTTAGGGTAGCGTTTTTCTTTAGGAATTCCCTGGATCTCAAGCCCGTAAGCAACGTTATCAAGCACGTTTTTATGGGGAAGTAGGGCAAAGTTTTGAAATACCATACCAATCCTGGTTCTGCGAACATCACGCAGTTCTTCCGCATTCATCTGCGTGATGTTCTGCCCATCTATCAGGATTTCTCCCGCAGTTGGCTCAATAAGGCGATTTAAGCAGCGCAAAAGAGTAGACTTACCTGAACCCGAAAGCCCCATTATGACGAAGATCTCTCCTTCGTAGACTTTGAAATTGACTTTGTTGAGCCCAACAGTCTGTTTTGTTTTTTCAAAAATTTCACTTTTGGAGAAGCCTTTATTTAGAAGGGAGATTACTCTCTGAGGATTCTTACCAAAGACCTTGGTAATATTTCGAACTTCAAGTTTTATTTTTTTGTTCATAATGATACTCAGGTTTTGACCGAAGTGGTTTCAAAAATTATTTACAAGTCGTTGCAAAGGTAAAACGTTGTTAGAAAATTGCCACAAAACCCATTTAATAAAAACTAAGTTTACTCGAGTTGGTTAGTTCTCTTTACTATTGATTCGGACAGCTAAAAATCAGGTAACTGGAAATATAAACTTAAGAGAACACTCGATTTTTTGCAGCTTAAACAACTTATTTTCCTAGCTGTTATTTTTTGCCCAATTATATATACAATTTTTGCGAAAATTTAATATATAAAAAATAAATTTCTCTCAGAAAACTAGCACAAGTAACATATGATTTCAGGATCTAAAAGTATGAAAATTGGCTTTACTTTAGCATATTGGAGTTTCAGGTTATGATTTTGTTGTAATACAAATCCACCACTCCAGTAAGTTAATGACTTCCTATATATTTTTAGTACAGTCCTCAAGATTTCCGGCATTTTATTAATTAATTACTTAACTAATTTATTAAGTATTATTTTGAATGTCAACATTCCAGAAGATAAGTTTTATTTAGAGCTTGAAGAACGGACTCCCGGATGAAAATATATAATTGAAAGATTTATATATTTAAAGACTGAAAAATATGGGAATTCCTGGAATAGGGAAATTCATCGTAACACTTATACATGTCTTATGATATTTACTCGCAGGTTCAGATGATGAAAGCAGTACTAGGCTTAGAAGACGGAACAGTTATTAAGGGCACCGGTTTTGGTGCCGAAGGCACAGCTTGCGGCGAACTTGTTTTTACCACTCAATTCACGGGATATGAGGAGGCCCTAACAGACCCTTCTTACAAGGGTCAGATTTTAATGTTCACTTATCCCCTTATCGGAAACTACGGTGTCAGCGGGGAGCGCGTCCAGTCCGATAACATGCATGCGGAAGGGTTAGTTGTAAGGGAGGCCTGCAAAAAGCCTTATCATTATAAATCATCCCGTTCAATTCATAAATTTTTAGAGGATGAAGGAAAGCCAGGAATTGAAGGAGTGGACACCCGGATGCTCACCATCAGGGCAAGGGAGCGCGGAACCATGAGGGCAGCTCTTATCGCAGGCAGCGATGACGGGGAAGAGGCTGTTGATGTAGCAAGAAACTCTCCACAGCTCACGGATGAGGAACTTATCTCCCTTGTAACCTGTAAAGAGCCATATTTCATTCCCGGAGCAGAAGGCGCCTGGAAAGGCGGAAGCAAACGCAAACATGCGGTTATAGTCGACCTCGGGATAAAACGAAACATCATAAACAACCTTCACAAGCGGGGAATTGACCTTACTCTGGTTCCTGCAACTACAAAACCCTCGGAAATTGCAAATTACGAACCTGACCTTCTTTTTATCTCAAATGGGCCAGGAGACCCGGAAAAAGCAACGGATGCAATCAATGCCGTAAAGGCTTTTGCAGGCACGATTCCGGTTTGCGGGATCTGTTTCGGACACCAGATTATTTCCCTTGCTATGGGAGCAAAAACCTACAAGTTGAAATTCGGGCACAGGGGAGGGAACCAGCCAGTAAAGGACCTGATTGAAAACAAGATTTTCATAACCTCCCAGAACCATGGGTATGCCGTTGATGCGGACTCCCTTGACGGCACAGGGCTCTATGTAAAGTACCTGAATGCAAATGACAAAACCGTAGAAGGGGTTTCCCACAAAGACCTGGATATTTTCAGTGTACAGTTCCATCCTGAAGCCCAGGCAGGGCCTATGGATACCGAGGAAACGTTCTTTGGCAAGGTTGTAAAGGTCCTCGGAGGTGAGATTTAATGCCAAAACGAGAGGACATAAAGAAGGTTTTGCTTATAGGCTCAGGGCCAATCACTATAGGACAGGCTGCGGAATTCGATTTCTCAGGCAGCCAGGCTTGCAGGTCTTTAAAAGAAGAAGGGATAAAGGTTGTTCTTGTAAACTCAAACCCTGCAACCATAATGACCGATCCTGAAATGGCTGATTCGGTCTATATCGAGCCCCTTGACGCCAAGATAGTAGAAAAAATTATTGAAAAAGAACGCCCAGACGGAATTATTGCAGGTATTGGAGGACAGACCGGCCTTAATATTACCAGTGAACTTGCAGAAATGGGTGTTTTTGAAAAATACGGGGTAAAAATCCTGGGAACTCCTGTTGAAGCCATTAAAAATACCGAAGACAGGGAACTCTTCAAAGAGACAATGATCAAGATAGGGGAAAAGGTTCCCTTAAGCCGGGCAGTCAATTCTTTAAAAGAAGCTGAAGACGTTGTCGATGAACTCGGCCTTCCTCTCATTATTCGTCCGGCATACACCCTTGGAGGAGCAGGAGGCGGAATTGCCCGCACAAAAGAAGAGCTGCTTGAAATCACGGAACGCGGGCTCAGGCGCAGCCGTATCAACCAGGTGCTCATTGAAGAAAGTGTGCTTGGCTGGGCAGAGGTCGAGTATGAGGTCATGAGAGATGCAAACGATACCTGCATCGTGATCTGTAACATGGAAAATATTGACCCAATGGGCGTGCATACAGGAGAATCGGCAGTTGTTGCTCCTTCCCAGACCTTAAGCGATGCTGAGCACCAGATGCTCAGGAGTGCCTCAATCAAGATTATCCGCGCCCTCAAGATCGAAGGCGGGTGCAATATCCAGTATGCCTTAAAAGAAGGCGATTACCGCGTTGTCGAGGTAAACCCGAGGGTTTCAAGGTCATCAGCCCTTGCATCAAAGGCTACAGGTTACCCGATTGCCCGTGTAACTGCAAAAATTGCAATCGGAATGAAGCTTGATGAGATCATAAACAATGTTACTAAGAGCACCCCTGCTTCTTTTGAGCCTGCTCTGGACTATGTAATTACAAAGATTCCCAGGTGGCCTTTTGACAAGTTCACAACCGCAGACAAGACCCTGACTACAGCCATGAAAAGTACGGGAGAAGTCATGGCAATTGGCAGAACCATTGAAGAATCTCTGCTAAAGGCTTTTAAGTCCCTGGACATCGACAACCAGTTAGGAAATAAGCACTGGGACGATCCTGAAGCTAAAACTCTTCTCAAGACCCCTACAAGCGAACGCCTTTTTGTTATATTTGATGCACTTGAGAGGGGCATGTCGGTAAAAGAAATTGCCGAGCTTTCGAGCATTAACCCCTTCTTTATCTCAAAGATAAAAAGGATCGTGGATATGGAAAAGCGCATTAGGGCAGAAGAACTCACTCCTGAACTCCTGCGCGAAGCAAAAAGGATGGGTTTCCCGGATACGCGCCTTGCAGAGCTGACTGGAAGTACCAGGCAGGAAATAAGTGACCTAAGACATGAAGCCGGAATCCTGGCTACCTTCAAGATGGTAGATACCTGTGCAGCCGAGTTTGAGGCAGCTACTCCTTATTATTATTCTACTTACGAAGACTCCTGCGAAACAAACGCCACAGATAAGAAGAAGATTCTTATTCTTGGTGCAGGCCCGATAAGGATTGGACAGGGAATCGAGTTCGATTACTGTACTGTGCACGCAGTCACTGCACTTCGGGAAGAAGGCATAGAGACTCATATCATTAATAATAACCCCGAAACCGTATCTACAGACTTTGATACCTCAGACAAGCTCTTTTTTGAACCTCTTACCCTTGAGTATGTGATGAACGTAATCGAGCGTGAGAAGCCTGATGGAGTCCTTGTACAGTTTGGAGGTCAAACCTCGGTGAACCTTGCAATTCCACTCAAGCAGGAATTGAAGCGCAGGGCCGACCTTAATACCGTGATCATGGGCACTGACCCTGATGATATGGACCTTGCCGAAGACAGGGAAAAGTTCTATATCCTTATGCAGAAGCTTGGCGTTCCACAGCCTGAAGGCGGGTATGCAACTTCCCAGAAGGAAGCAATTGAGATTGCAAAGCGGATCGGCTTCCCTGTACTTGTGCGTCCTTCCTACGTGCTCGGCGGGCGGGCAATGGAAATCGTATACGATGAAATAGACCTTGAACGCTATATGAAAGAGGCAGTCAGGGTCTCTCACGAACACCCAATACTGATTGATGATTTCCTTGAGGCAGCCTCTGAAATCGATGTGGATGCAGTCTGTGACCAGAAAGACGTAATTATCGGCGCAATAATGGAACACATCGAGGAAGCAGGTGTTCACTCAGGAGACTCAGCCTGCGTAATTCCACCCCAGAGTCTCTCGCCTGATGTTCTTGACCAGGTAAGAGATTATACCCGCAAGATAGCTCTTGCTCTCAGGGTTAAGGGACTGATAAATATCCAGATGGCAGAGAAAGGTGGGAAGGTCTATGTGCTTGAGGCAAACCCCCGTTCAAGCAGGACAATTCCTTTTGTTTCAAAGTCCGTTGGAATCCCGCTTGCAAAGATTGCAGCCAAGGTGATTGCAGGATACAGCTTAAAGAGCCTGGGCTACACGGACGAGCCAAAACCCAAACATGTCTCAATTAAGGAAGTCCTCCTGCCTTTCGATAAATTACCAGGTGCAGACCCTGTCCTCGGCCCGGAGATGAAGAGTACTGGCGAGGTAATGGGAATTGACTACGACTTCGGAAGGGCATATTATAAGGCAGAGCTTGCAGCCGACAATGTGCTGCCTCTGACTGGAAAAGTCTTCCTTTCCATAAGGAATGCAGATAAAACCGAACTTGTGGACGTTGCAAAGAAACTGCAGGCAGCAGGCCTTGAACTTATGGGTACAGAGGGCACTGTAAATTATCTTGCACAGCACGGGGTCTTCATGGATGTGGTGAAAAAGGTCCATGACGGAAGCCCGAATGTCATAGATATGATGCGCAGGGACGAGGTTAACCTTATCATCAATACCCCGACAAGCAAACAGTCCCGCAGGGACGGTTCAAGGATCAGGCGGGCTGCTGTTGACTTCAATGTCCCGTACATCACCACAATGCAGGCCGCAATAGCCGCAGCCGCTGCCATAGAAACTATGAAGAAGGGAGAGGAACTTACAATTAAATCCATCAACGAGTACCACAAAGAGATGGAAGAGGAAAACAAAGTCTAACTGGCAAAAACCAACTGGTAAAAACCAACTGGTAAAAACCAACTGGTAAAAACCAACTGGTAAAAACCAACTGGTAAAAACCAACTGGTAAAAACCAACTGGTAAAAGCCAACTGGTAAAAACCAACTGGTAAAAGCCAACTGGTAAAAGCCAACTTGCAAAAACCGAGTAAAACTAGAGATTTCAGCCCGAAAGTCTGCTTAAATTCTCTGAACCGAAAAAGATGGTTTGTTTGCCATCTTTTACATAATTTATTTAGACTATCAATCTAATCTGGGCTTATTATATCTTTTACCTCTGTTTCAAGTTACTCATCAAGTTCAAGTTCAAGTACTCATCAAGTTCAAGTACTCATCAAGTTCAAGTTTAAGTACTCGTCAATCTTAAGTTTAAATTACGTATCACACTTATTTGTTTTAATCTATAGTTAAAGGGGTAGTAAAAGCATGGCAAAGAAAGTTGCACTCGCATATTCAGGAGGGCTTGACACCTCGGTGTGCATCCCTATCCTTAAGGAAAAGTACGGATACGACGAAGTAGTTACGATTTCAGTCGATGTAGGCCAGCCTGAAGAGGAAATCAAGCGGGCAGATGCAAAAGCAGAGAAGATCAGCAACAAGCATTATACAATTGATGCAAAGGAAGAGTTCGTTAAAGATTATGTCTTCCCCCTGATCAAAGCCAACGGAAGCTACGAAGGCTATGTAATGGGAACTTCAATTGCCCGCCCGTTGATCGCGAAAAAAGTGGTTGAGGCTGCCAGGAAAGAAGGAGCAGTAGCCCTTGCCCACGGCTGCACAGGAAAAGGTAATGACCAGCTCCGTTTTGAAGCTGTTTTCCGCCAGACCGACATGGACGTTATCGCCCCAATGCGGGAGATGAACCTGACCCGTGAGTGGGAAATCGACTACGCAAAAGAGCACGGAATCCCTGTGGAAGTCACAAAGTCCAAGCCCTGGAGCGTTGACGAAAATATCTGGAGCCGCAGCATCGAAGGTGGTAGGCTTGAAGATCCTTCGTTTGTCCCACCGGAAGAGATTTTTGAGTGGACAACCTCGCCTGAAAAAGCTCCTGACCAGCCCAGGGTTGTTGACATCGGCTTTGAAGCAGGTGTTCCGGTTTCCCTTGACGGCGAAAAAATGAGCGGCTACGCCCTTGTGAAGAAAATGAATGAAATCGCAGGCGAAAACGGCGTCGGCAGAACCGATATGATTGAAGACCGTGTGCTCGGCTTAAAAGCCCGCGAGAACTATGAGCACCCGGCTGCAACCGTTCTTCTGGCAGCCCACGCCGATCTCGAAAAACTCGTCCTGACCCGCAGCGAACTCAAGTTCAAGAAGATCGTAGACGACCAGTGGTCCGAACTTGCCTATTACGGTCTTGTGGACGAGCCGCTTTATGCCGACCTTAACGCCTTTATCGACAAGTCCCAGGAAAGAGTCACAGGTACAGTGAAAGTCAGGCTCTACAAAGGTGCACTTACAATCCTTGCCCGCAGTTCACCGAATGCTCTCTATTCTGAGGACCTGGTTTCGTTTGACAGCCAGACCATTGACCAGAAGGACTCAGAAGGATTTGCGAAGTATCACGGGTTCCAGGCCAGGATGTACAGGAAAGTGATGGATAAACAGTGAATTTGAAATTTTATTTCATTTCCTGCCTGTTTTTTCAGTAGGCAGGACATTATTCTCTTTTTTGACTTATTTCTGGCTACTTTTGGATTTTCAATAATTTTTGTAGAGGATTCCAGAGTAATTGATGGATTTAGCTTTTCCAGAGTGCAGTAATAGCTGTCTTAAACCGTTATTGCCACCGTGCGTAGCACGGGCCTTTCCCATAATACAGATTGTATAATCTGGTTAAAGAAGGTCTGCCAAATCAGAAAGTGTAGATTGAACTTGCTTTGGGATTAAAGAGTTCCTAATTATTTCGTTTTCCTTTAACATTAATTTTTTATTTAAGTAATCTTTTAGTGGTCTGTTATTTGTTGAAGAACTGATAGCTTTTTCTTCAACAAAAGCTTTTGTAGTTTCTATTTCTCTATAAAGCAACATATTATTTACAAGTTTATTGTGAACTTTGTCTGTAAGTAAAGAAGTATCAATCTCAATGCTCTCAGGGTAACAATCTAAATTATGGTAATAATATGTGTTTGGACTAAACAATCTTGTGGAATGAAATTTTAGTGCCTGTTGATACTCATCTACAGAACCAAAGTTGTTTTTCGAAGCTTGGATTTCTAAATAATCAGAATTATTTCCCTGAGGATTAAATCCACCACCAAAACGCTTGACACCAATAAAATCTGCACCAAAAAATTGAGTTAAAATATCCGATGCAGCAACTTTTGTATCATGCAAATGTGGATTGATCTCTTTTTTGATATGAGAATAATGCAGGACGACATCTAAACCCTGCATGTATCTATTTAAGAGTTGTTTTATCGACCTTAAATTAGCTGAGAAATCACTGTCACAGGGATGGTTAGAAAAATCAATCCATATGTTCGAATACCTTCGAGTTTTATAGTGAGATAAAATTGTAATTAAATTTCTCTCAGACAAATCAATCTGTAAAGGAACAAAAATTGGTTTGCTATTCCATTCAGAAAGCTGTTTAACACTGAAATCAATAATTTCTAAGTAAGTAGTTACAAAAGAATCAGATTTTATTTTAATATCTGGAACCAATACAAAAGCAGAAGAATTTGAATAAATAAAGTTGAGTAAGAAAATGTAGCTATCTTCATTAAGGCCATCAAATACCGTATTAGAAAATTCTTGCATCTCAAATGGGTTCCTTGGGAATGTCATCGAGAGTGTAGTCAAGGAGTCATCCCATAATTTTTTGTCAATTTTGAAGAAATTCCGTAGCTTATTGTTGCGCTGGGTTGCGGGCAGTTTGGTCAAGTAATTTTCCAGTGAAGTCCAACTGATAGGGAGTTGAACGAAACGAGCACTTTCGAGAATTGGATTTTTGATATAAGGTGAATAGTTACTGAGACTCTTACAATTGACATCGTCTCCAGAAATAATTTTAAAAGGAGTTTCAATTGTTTTCCTTAAGTTTTCGAGCCTCACAGCTCTCACACAATAATCTGGATTCCTTACATTTGCAATATTTTCAACTGTAATATGCGGATCAAAATCAACGGCATTCATATTCATCCTTTAGTTCTTTAATTAAAGGAATAAGTATCTTTCGACAAACTTTTGGATCTGCGCTACATGGTCGACTTGTACTTCCTTCAGTAATCGCTTTTTGTACACATAATTGAATGGATTCTAAAATTTCAATAGTCATCTTCAAAGAGAGGATAGAGTCTTCCTTATAACTTTTAACAATAAAACCAATATTTCTTGTTAATTTATGCTCAAGAGACTTAAAATTCACTGCAACAAAATTGTACGCTCTTCTATCATCAATTATCAAGTACTTCAATCCAAAATGCAAATTTAAATGATAAGCCAATCCGATTGCTTCATATTCTCCGTCTTTTTCATGATTTGTCGATCTGCCAAAAAATGGTTTAACAAGTTCAAAAAAAGACTCATCATTAAAGTTAACAACTGATAGAAAGCTATCAGATTTAGCTAGTGATTTCGGGAGTTCACCAAGGATTTTTGACCCAAGGTAAAAAGAATAAGAGCCTAAAAAAATATTTAGGCATTCATTTTTCCTAATATCGTTATAGTAACATAAATAAAATGATGTATCAGCCACTACATTTTCAATCATCATTATTACCCGAGATCAAAGACTCCATTCTTTCCTTATCTATAAAACCCTTTTCATAAATTTCGTTAGCTAATAATTTTCTTTTATTGAATACAGATTTAGATACATTTGATCTTAGCTTATATTCAGGGTACGTATCGTAAATTAACAACAACAACTCTTCTAGTGACAATTTGTCGTATAATTCCCTTACCGCCTGAATACCAGTTAACAAAAGAATTAAATTTTCATTCTCTTGTGCTTTTTGAAATAATACCTTATATCTTTTAACACCTTTCGGAGTAAGCTTGACGTAACCTCCACTTAGCTTATCATTTCTTGAAGGAGGTTCATAAGACCAACATCCATCTAAATAAAACGGATACAAAATAACTTTTTCAACTTCTGATGAAAAAGGGCCTCTATAGTGTTTTATAAAGTGTAGAAAGTCTTTCATATATGGATGGTAGTTCCAGAGTAAAAAAGTTTCCTTTTGTAAATGAAGTAGAGAGATTGATCTGTTTGAAGCACCAATAATTAACAAAATTAAGCTTTCTAGGCCCTTTTGTTTGATTATTGAAGGATGATCCTCATCAATCTCATTACGATCCATTTTGACCACGCATTTTATGATTTTTATATAGTTAATAATTTGAAGTTAATTGAATATTATGCATGCGATGTGAAAGTATTATTTCAATTCAATTACCCGCTTTTTCTCTTCTGTCAATACTTCACTATAACCCTTTTGATTCATCTCATTTTTTTTCGTCTCTTTTTCTGAAAAACCTTGAAATTTGAATTTCTCTGTCCTTAACAAACGTATTCAGGAAAAATTTCAGCAGACCGTCGGCAGGGAAAATAGATTTCAGCTTGTCCATTTCGCAAATAGAGGCAGTTATGAAGGTATTTTTAGATCTCGGGCTCTCAACGCCAACGAAAGAAGCCGGCTTTTTTATAATTGTTATAAATTGAGGCGAATAAATAGACAAAAAAGAAGTATACCTTCTGAGTATATTTATTAAGGAAGATATTGTCTAATTTATGATCAAATTAAACATATGGCGTTCTAAACATTCTTTTCAATAGTTTGGGGTAATTAAGGTGTACACAGATATAAAAAAGAATTTAGTTGATCACTTCAATAGAACTTCTTCTTTTCCATTCTTGTTTATAGGCTCAGGACTTTCAAGACGTTACTTAGGACTTGAAGATTGGGAAGGACTCTTAAAAAAGTTCTGTGAAAGTTTGGAAGATTATCAATACTATTATTCAACAGCTAGTGGATGTTTACCTGAAGTAGCAACATCAATGTCGAAAGATTTCCATGATTTTTGGTGGAAAAGTGAAAAATATCTTGAAGATCGAAAAAAATATAAAAATCTCTGTGTTAATCCCTCATCAGCTCTTAAAATTGCCATTGCTTCATATCTAGAAGATTTATCGGACTGTAAAATCTCTAATGTCCAATATGTCGAAGAAATTGAAGCTTTGTCTAAATTAGATGTTGAAGGAATCATAACAACGAATTGGGATCGATTTGTAGAAAAACTCTTTCCTGACTACAAAGTATATGTTGGACAAAGAGAACTAATTTTTTCCAATCCTCAATCAATCAATGAAATTTACAAAATACACGGTTGTTGCTCTGAGCCAAATAGTATGGTTCTTACAAGCAGTGACTATAATGAATTCAATTCAAAAAATGCTTACTTAGCTGCAAAATTAATAACTATTTTTGTTGAGCATCCGATAATATTTATTGGTTATTCGATTGAAGATGACAACATTAAAAGTATTCTTACTTCCATTGTCAAATGTCTAAGTCCAAGTGACACGGGAAAGATACGGAACAACTTAATATTCATAAAAAGGAATAAAAACGGGGTAGAAGATGGAATTTCTGATGATAATTTATACTTTGGAAAAATAACAATTCCAATCAAAGTTGTCACTACTAACAACTTTACACCTATTTATGAAGCTATTGCAGAAACCAAAAGAAAGATTCCAACTAGAGTTTTAAGATATTGTAAAGAACAGTTGTATGAACTTATAAAAGATAAAAATCCAGAAAAGAAACTTTATGTACTGGACTATCAGGATGTTGAAGAAAAAAAGGACGTTGAATTTGTTGTAGGATTAGGTGCTATAGATAAAGTATCTTCAAAAGGATACGCCTTATTGACTTATGAAGATATATTCTCTTTTTATTTAAATGAGGGAAATTATGACACAAGGCTAGTGTTGAAAAGTACTATATTTCAACTAAGTAAGAGAACCCCTTACCTTCCGATATATAAATTTATGAGAAATTTAGGGATAAATTCTATGGATGACTATAAGTCTTCGGATTATGATTTAGACAAAATAGTTAATCTCGACCGTGAAAAATTCAAGATAAAAAACTACAAGTCTCAATTTGAAAAATGTGCAAAAGGAAAAACTTTAAAAGAAATTGTCATGGGATTTCCCACTGAAAAAGTATTAGTATATGTTCCTTTTATGGATAGATCTCTAATTGATCAAAATGTACTCAAAGAGTTCCTAATAGAAAATGCACATATGATAAAGAGCCAAGTATATTCATCTAACTATAAAAAACTGGTTTGTTTCTATGATCTTTTGGTCTATGGATGGGACTAAGAGCCTACCCGAAAAGTATTGTTATCTGTTGTAATTTTTACAACATTTTATTATTGACTTTTCGCATATTCTCTTAGTCAAATATCCCGTTACCTTTGCAGTCAACTATATCATTTTGGTTACTGCATAAAATAAGATTGCAATAAATTTAATATGCTATGCAAATTATTGATTGTACCTGTAGCTTGGTGAACCGTTGAAAGTGAATCTTTTAAATGTTTTGTAATCTTTTCTTTATTAGGGTTCTCCTCTTCTAGTTCAGCGTCAATAATTGAAACTTTGCTGCTCAATTTATCTAGGGAAGACTTATGCTCAGACAACTCTGATTTTAATTCATCTAACAAATCTTTAAAAGATTCTATCTCCTCTGCGGGATCTATACTTTCTGTTAATATGACATTCCCATTTTGGTTTATTGTGACATTGTTCTTTTCACCCGAAACCACCTGTGCAACGCCAATGCTGCCATTGCCATTAACTATTATTCCCTTATTCATTTTTAAGCCTCCTTAGAAGCATTAATTACCCTTTTAATTTCTAGTATTTTCTGAGTTACTGTGTTTCCCTTTCCAGAGACAACTTGTGCATTTTCCATCTTCCCACCAAACTGCATTATTCCTTTGTTAATAAAGGAAACCATTTCGCTTCTAATAAAAGACGTGTCTATTCCTTTAGCATCTAATAAGTCTGCTACAGAGTCTATAATAGCATTTTCTATAGTATTTTGGATCAGTATGATATCTTGAGCACTAAAATAGTTCTTGTAATCAGGGCTTGAAATTGTCTCCCTGAATGTTTGCAGAAGTCCATAGTTGTGAGGTTCTCCTCTCATAACTTCTTCAATATCAAAATTATACTCTGTTTCTTTAGCTCTGAGTGCCAATATCTCAACTAATGGACGAACAGAAAAAATAAGCAAAACTAAAGCTGAAATAATAGTGGATAACGATCCAATATATGGCAACTTGGAGAATAGGATATAAACTATTATCAGACCAGCAGTAATAAGTGTAGAGCTAATAAAGAAATTACTGCTCCTTGGAAGTTTATCTATATTATATATATTTTCGTCAATTGGAGTTAAAACGTAAAAAGAACACTCTGCGAATAACTCATTTTCTATTTTTGAAAAGCGGAGAAATGTAGAGAGTAATGTTGATCTGTTTTTGTCATGGTGACTTATATTCAAATATGTCCTATAGTCCTTAAAGATGCCTTCTTCACAAATTTCAAAAAACGATTCAATATTTTCAGGCTGAGCACTTTCCTTTGATTCGCTTACTAATTGGTCAGTAAGTGCTTGAAGTTTTTCATCGTATGCACACGGTTTTAACTTATCTTTTAGTAGAAAATTGACTTCATCTTCCTTATTTCCATCTGCAAATAAGATAAATTTATATGAAAGATTCGGAAGATTTTTTGCATTTATTTTTTTATACACTGCCTCGTACAATTCTCTTAAAGATAATTCACTAGTTTTATTTCCCTTTTCTTGGTTATTCTGTGATTCAACTAAAGAATCTAAACTTTTTTTTGGTTTAGATAAATCAGTTACAAAATTCCAATTTCGGGTTCTTTTTCCTGCACCTAAAAATGGGAAATAATCTCCAAATATTACAACATTCTGGTCTTTTTGTTTACCTTCCTCAGAGATTATATTGTTCTTTGTCATCCAATTACAAAAAGGTTTTAAGAGCCCTTTTATTATGTTTGACTCGTCTGAAGACTTATTTAAATTATACTTGCTATCATAACTTCCTTTTGAAAAGTGTTTTAATGCAATATCTCTGTCCCAAACTCTTTTTAGTGATAATAAGCAGATAGCAGGTATCGCGAAAATAATAGATCGTGTAGAACCGGAAATAAGTGCCAGAAATGAAAGTAAGATAGCTATTAAAGTATACTGTATATGGTGTGTGAAGGCTGCCTCTGCATGCTGCGTAATATTATCTATATCTAATTCGAACTCTGGACTTTTGCCTTTGCATGGTCTTCGTTTAATATTACTAAATATTTCATATGAACTAAGTAACCCTCCTTCATAGAGTTTTGCACATACAAGCCTAGTAGATCGGGGGTCTATTTTATCTTTATTTGTTTCCACAATATTACCTCAATTAACAATCGCTATTCAGATTAATTCCTTAATAGCTAAATTAACCCTTTTTTCTGAAATGAAAGCAATGTATAATACTTTTTCGAAATTTAAAGGGATATTATGAGTTATAAAATCAAAAGAATATTTTTAAATTATCTATTTACAAATACTAAACATATAATTCCTTTTTATAAATGAAAAAATTTTAAGGTCAGTCTTTGGATTTGTTTATTTTACAACCTTATTCGGGGAAGATTCCAGCAGTCCGCCAGCCGGAGAAATATATTTTAACTGAGTTGAACGTGAAGAAGGGCCCACCTCAATCAGAAAACACCTCCCCAAAAAGGAAAAGATCAATTTTATCAAAAAGGCCCTGCGAAGCGCTCCTTCTAAACTTATTTTGAATTTGCAAAAACTACGTTTTTTCAATTTCATTTTGATTTTGCAAACGTGTTTGGGAAATATTTCAGTAGTCCGCCGGCCGAAGAAATATATTAAAACTGAAATGAACGTGAAGAAGAGCTCATCTCAATAGAAAACATCTCCCCAAAAGGAAAAGATCACTTTTATCAAAAAAGGTCCTGCGAAGAGCTCCTTCTAAACTCATTTGAATCTTCAAAGTTCACGAGCTTGTAACTATTCAGGTAGCTTTGTAAGGCTCCAAACTTTTTCCACGAGAAAGTTTCTATATCTAATTGATGATGTCAATTACAATTACAAACTTATGGATGAAATAAATCAAATTAGGAGTAGA
>JAEWQJ010000025.1 GCA_023399215.1 Methanobacteriota archaeon | reverse complement strand
ATTGGACAGGTGTGAGTGTTTGGGGCTGCATTGTGATAGTCTGTAGAGCAACCGCAAAACATCTTGGTCTTAAGTTTATTAAGCTGGATATGGATCTCAAGCCCGATTCTTACTCCGTCAGGATTTTCATAGACCATTTATGCCACCTCCGGAGGTCTCTTTGTGTGATAATCCGTATTTTGCTCGAAAGTATATGCTGCACGCAGCACAGTAGGCTCGTCAAATGGCTTGCCCATTATCTGAAGCCCTATCGGAAGACCATCAGTGAAACCACAGGGCACAGAAAGTGAGGGTACGCCTGCAAGATTGATCGGGCAGGTATTCACATCCGAGAGATAGAGGGTAAGAGGATCTTCAATCTTTTCTCCTATCTTAAAAGCAGGATTTGGCATAGTTGGAGCCATAAGCACATCAACTTTTGAGAGAGCCTTGTCAAAGTCCTGCTTAACAAGAGTTCTGACCTTCAGGGCTTTTAAATAATACTTGTCATGATATCCTGCTGAAAGGGCATAGGTTCCCAGGAGAATTCTTCTTTTTACTTCTGTCCCAAAGCCCTCAGCTCTCGTCTTTGAAACCATAGCATGCCAGTTTTCACCGCTTGCTCTATAACCATAACGTGTTCCGTCAAATCTTGCAAGGTTTGAGGATGCTTCACTCATTGCAATGATATAATAAGAAGCAAGAGCATACTTTATATGAGGCATAGAGACCTCTTCCCAGGACGCTCCGAGATCTTCGCATTTGTGTATGGCGTTCCAGACGGCTTTTTCAACGTCTGGATGGATACCTTCTCCGAAAAACTCCTTTGGAACCCCGATTTTAAGCCCTTTTACATCTTCGATAAGAGCTTTCTGGTATTCGGTTTTACTGTCAATTGAAGTGGAATCCTTACGGTCATAGCCGGCTATAACATCCATCAGCACTGCAATGTCTGTCACATTGTTTGCAAGAGGTCCGACCTGTTCAAGAGAGTTTGCATAAGCCACTACTCCATATCTGGAAACGGATCCATATGTCGGTTTAAGTCCAACAACCCCACAGAAAGCTGCAGGGCAGCGTACAGAACCTCCTGTGTCTGAACCAAGGGCAAAAGGAGCTTCCCCTGCTGCAACAACTGCTGCACTGCCACCTGAAGATCCACCCGGTACTCTTTCAAGGTCCCAGGGGTTTGCAGTCGGTCCAAAGTAGCTGGTTTCCGTAGAAGAACCCATTGCAAACTCATCCATGTTGGTTTTTCCTAGAATCACGGCGCCTGCAGCGAGAAGCTTTTCAATAACATGAGCATTGAATGGTGGGATATAGTCCTCAAGAATTTTCGAACCGCAACTGTTTGGCAGTCCAACTACGGAAATATTATCTTTTATTGCAATTGGCACGCCTGCAAGAGGGCCATTGTGCCCCTCAGTGTCAATTTTCTTCGCCTGCTCAAGAGCTTTTTCAGAAACCGTTATATAACCATTAACTTTGCTCTTTCCTATAGTTTCAAGGTACTGAGCTGTTACTTCTTCGGCTGAGCTTTCCTTAATTTTCTCTTTTACCTGTGCAACACTCATCCATTTTGCCATTAAAAATCCTCCTCAGCCTATCTTCGGAACCCTGAAGGCTCCATCCTGTTTGTGTTCGGTGTTTTCAAGAACAACTTCCTGCGGGAGACATTCTTCCACCACATCATCCCTGAACACGTTATGAATCTCAGCCACATGGTAAGTGGGAGCTACATCTTCAGTCGGCAACTCATCAAGCTGTCCGAAATACCCCAGCACTGAATTAAGTTTTTCCATGTATTCAACTGTTTCCTGTTCGCTAATATCAATGCGAGCAAGCCAGCCGATGTGTTCTACATCTTCTTTTGTGATCATGAAAGTCCCTCAAAAATAGAACGATTCTGAATAAATGCCTTGGTTGCTGCATAATATAAATAGATTAATGGGATAAATATATATTCATCATCCTCCTGCGTCAGTTGCCGCTTTCTAGTTCCGTCACTTCGTTCGCTCAAGAGGGCTGAATTATGGTCAAGATAAGCTGATTTTTAACTTTGAGTTCGTGGGTGGCAGCGAGTAGGTTTTTACTGGCTGATGGATATGTCTTTAAAGTCGTTACTTTTTTTGCCTTCTATTTAGATCATACATTTGAACTTTCTTCATCTTTGCGAGGTTGAGTACTCTTTCAAGTTCGTCGTCTGTTAGGTGTCGGGCTTCAATGTAACCGTTGTCTACGGCTTCATTGAAAATTTCATATCCCAGGGCTGAACGGGTAAGGACTGTAGTCCAGCCTCTGGGGCTGCCAACTCCACCAAAAGAGATATCTGAGTTTTCGGCAGTAAGATCCGTACAGAAACGACAGGAAGAGCTCCTATATTCATCAAATTCGCTGAGGTCAAAGATTTGTTGTTTTCCGTCTTTCAGAGTAACCTCAAACTTCCCTTTCCGAATTTTCATGGCATCTACATTTTCCAGCGTAATTCCATAACTTTCCAGTACTGCTTTAATTCCTTCATAGGAGAAAGTGTCCATACAAAAGAGCCCGAGTTTGAGAACTTTTGCTCTCATAAAGAGATGTAGAAATCCATAGGAACTTTTCTGCATTTTAGTGACTGCATCAATATTACAGCTTGTCCCTACGAACGCAATGCTGTTCATTCCCTGTTTAATTGCGCTCATGAGAGCTTCAAGTGTCATTGAATGAGAATAGATGCTGCCGCTACTCTCGAGGAGTTCTTCCCTTTTCTTTGCAACTACTGGTACAGGTTTCCAGGGCTCTTCTTTTGAGCGGGTAGTAACCACAGCAGAGTCAATCAACCCCTCATCAAGGGCATACAAAAGTAGAGATGTCACAACTCCCCCATCCTGTCCCCTTATTTCAGGAATGGCAGATCTTGCTGCATATGCGAAGCGGAAGCTCCCTATAAGTCCCTCTTCTGTGGTGATGGTTCTCGGACACTGGTAGTAGCAGACTCCGCAGGCTTTACAGGGGCCTACCAATTTTGGTGCGCCGTCTTCTATCGTTATATACTCGCAACTTGCTGCGCAGGCTCCGCAGAGAGTACATATGCCTGGTTTTATAATGTCTTTTTTTAACTTCCCAAAGGAAATCCTCTCTTTTTCGCTAAGATTCCGTTTGAGCCGGATTACACTTTTTTCTAGAGCATCGAATTTCTGTTTGCATTCGGGACTGCAGAAATAGTAGCTCTTTCCCCCATAATCTGAAAAATACTCAGTATTGTCAGATATTATTTTTTTACAAATAGGATCCAGCGGCATCAAAAGCCTCCGATGCAGGTTACACGAAAACTTCAGGAAATACCATAAGTGCAATCAAATGCGTGACTCCCAAACGAATTTGATGCTAGCCTTAAAGAATATTGATCTTGTAACAGTGAAGTTAATAACTAGTTAAAAGAGATTAATTTATATAAATCTTTTTATAATTATGTCTTACTCCTGTTTTTCCTTTACTTCTCTTCTTTTCTTTCCCTTCTCCTGCTCTCTTTCCCTTTTCTTTCCTTCTTTTCTTCCCTTTTCCTCTTGTTTTTCCTCTTCCTTCTCTTTTTCCATTTCCTTTTCTTTATTTTTCAGATATATTTTCTTCTCGTAGTATGCCAGAGGATGACTGATTTTTTCACACAATCGGTCTTTACCTATGCAGTTCCCATAGGTTCTCATAGTATCACATGCAGGAGGCTTGTATACGTTTCCTGTTGCACCTGCAATATGTTCTATCTGGTAAAGGGTTACTTCCGCGTCAAAATCAGGAGAGACATTGAAAAGGTTAAGAATTTCATCCACTGACATTCCCACGCTAAGCAGGAAAGAGGTCATGGCAAAGCGCATAGAATGGGCAAGATTTACTCCACCCTGTACGTTTGCAAGGGCATAGGATATACAGGGAGGAAAGAGGTCTGGTTCCACTACACCAAAGTCCGTTGTTCCGAATTTTTTCCTGTGGACCTCAAATTTATCTTTTATTTCAGCAACATAAGGTGCGCAGACACTTGATACTTCTGAAGGGATTTTGGGGATGGGAAATGATTTTTCTATTCTTTCTTTGATCGCTTCTTGAAGAAGTCTTACAAAGTCTTTTTTCGTAACTACGACCATTCCGGATCTAAGCTGCCGATTTGTTAATTTCCATATCGGTTCCCTTATTGAAGAGGAAAAGCGTATGTAGTCTGCAAAATGCATATTGAACTGTAGCTCTTCGGCCTCTGCTTGAATTCCAAAATCCTCCCCAAATTCAAGCAAAAAATCAGTACTTTCTTTTTCGAGCCATTTTGAAGCTGCTTCTGCTTCTTTAAGTGCGTATCGCTTGGTGAATAACTGGTCATCTACACAAGCGACCAGAATTTGAGCAAAAGGATAAGAGAGAGTTTCGGAAAGAAGCCAGCTTTCATCTTTTATAAGCGGTTTTTCAATCTCTCCTTCGATGGATTGCATTACTCTTTCCATCCCGCGAACTCGAGATCTCCGAAAAGCCGGAGAATTAAGCAAACTCTCTAACGAGACTCTAAGATTTTCTACATAAACAGATACTTCTGAAGCAAATGGGTAAAGAGCAATATGTTCCTCGTCCATTTCAGTCCGACTCAATTCTTGGAGCCAGGAGGTAAGAAATCCTTCCTGCACCGTTTGCAATTTCGAAATCTATGAGTATTGGGAAGTCTTTTCCAAGGGAGAGAGTAACTTCATTGACTTTGTTTGTGGGTTTAACTATATCGGTCAGATAATCCAGAGAGAACAGAGAACATGCTTCTCCTGCCTTCAGATCGATTAGCTGATCCCTGCCCATCTCGAGACGTACCTGGTCGGTATCGCCTTTTGCTTCCATATAGAATGTATCGTCCGAAACTCCCATCAGCATATGATCGCTTATTTTTTCGGCAGCTTTAACAGCACGTCTGAGGTCTGCACCGTTAAGGACTACTTTGGCAGGTAATTCAAGTTGTGGAACTCTTGGTTCTGCTCTAATCGTAGAAGGATCGAGAAGAGAAAGTGTATAAGACAGCCCTCCGACATCAATCAGGAGTTTGTGATTTTCTTCCTCAAGTTCCATCCGGACTGTGTCGTTCTTATCCGCAATTCCCAGCAGGTCCGTAATCTTGTTCAGGTCGACTCCGATTTCACATTCATCAGCATTATATTCGTCGAAAGCAGATGATCCAAGCTCGAAAATTCCCATTGCAACATTGGCAGGATCAACGGCTTTTACCGAAATACCTTCAGGGTTTATCTTGAATCTGACCTCATCTACAATTACAGCTAGTGCGGCAACCGCGTCTTTCAGAAGCTCTGCATTAATTGCTGCCTTAAACATATTTTTTCTCCAATAATAAATTTAAATCTAAACTCTTTATTACCCTTGAGATATATAAATTTCTTTACAGATTCCTAAATTCCAGCTCATCTTTTAAAATTAACTCCCCGAATGTGGCCAAACAGGATTTTGGAGTCAGAAAAACCATTAGATTCAAACTCCAGGCAACTATATAAATCTTGGTCAGAATACAGGGTGGCTTCAAGCTCTGCTTGAAGCAGAAAGGAAGCTGTAGCCTGATGAATTTGTTTTTCCGGGAAATGTACTCTTCAAGGGGGAATAGAAGGGCAATTAAATCTCAGTCGTATTCTCTCCAGGTAAATCCGCATTTCGTACACTTAAAGAAGCGAGTTTCGGATTCATCGGCAGACCTAAGTTGTCTGAGCCACCAGGCTGCAGTATTATTCCCACATTCTGGGCATTTTGCACTTGTTGTTGGCAGGCCTGAAGTCTGCTCACCTTCCAGAACCACTATCTCATGGTCATCGATCTTGTCTGTGGAGACAAAGCTTTTTTCATCACTTTTTATAGGTATTATGTTCCCACATTTTCTACACTCAAAATTCCCGTTTTTAGGAAACATCATACTTTTACATTTGGGGCAGAATTGCATTAATATCACTTTTTGCATCGTTTATAATTTTATTGTGGTCAAAAGCCAGTTCAGGAATAGTATCAAGCTCGAAAAGATCGGCGGAATCTGCATCAGATCCGGGTTTCAGTTCTCCGAACCCTTTTGCAAGGTAACATACTGAAACCGTATGTCCTCTGGGGTCGCGGTCAGGATCGGAATAGACTCCTACAAGTTTGATAAGCTCTACAGAAAGGCCTGTTTCCTCAAAAGCTTCCCTTACTGCTGCTTTTTCTGTAGTTTCCCCGATTTCTACGAAGCCGCCAGGAAGGGCAAATTTTCCCTGATATGGGGGATTTTTTCTCTTCACAAGCACAAGCCTGTTTTTAAAGAGGATTACGGTATCAACGGTTAAACTAGGAGTTTTGGGTTTCATAAAACGCCTTCGCATTTCCTTTCCAGGAGATCTTTTTTCCGCCACCAATCCCTTTCTGAATCAGCTTTTCCGGCAGGAACGCCAGAATGAAATAATAATATTATTATTATACATAATGTAGAAATTCTTCATCTTATTTCAATTTTGACATTGTAAGTCAAGTTTCTATTAAGCAGAAAAATCCCTTATGCGGTTGCTTCTCTTAAATGTTTCCCTTTTATCGAAACAAAAGTTTTCTTGTTCCTGAATTTCTTCAATCTCTATGTTTTTTATACAAACGAGAACATGTCTGTAATGCTCTGTTTGTAACGTTATTCTTCTATAATAGGAATCTATTATCTTATTTGCAGGCTCAATTACTCGGTATCGGTGTCTTGACAGATAGAGGTAAGAATTCTATGTCTTTTTATCAATATAGAAAGTAATGATAGAGGTAATAATTTTATGTCTCTTTATCAATATAAAAAGTACTTATAAAAGTAATAATTCTACATCTCCTTATCAATACGAAAAGTAAAATCCATAAGCTTTGAATTCCTAAATACTAACGATTATGAACTAATTGGACTTATTGGAAACTTATATAAATATTTATTAATTATTTGGATAAGTTAATTTGTCGCTTTCCGGAAACTTCATAACTTGCCCGAGGATTTCTGAGCTTTCAGAAATAAGAAAAATAATATTCAAAACTAAACTTTACCTCTGGCAAAAAAGGTGCGTAAAAAATGATAGAAAGTATACTCTGGCTCGCAGTCGGGTTAATGGTTGCGTCATCCGTCATCCCCAGAACCTCAAGGGTCCGTAAACTCGTTGGAGGGATTGGATGGGGTGTATTTTCCATCCACTGGAGTTATCAGCCTTTTCATTATCTCAAAATTATGGACTATGCCAATGTGCTCCTAACAATAGTAGTAGCTCTGTTTTGTCTACTTGTAGCATATATCATGTTTCTGGAGTACAGGAAAGGTCCTCTAAAGATAATGAATAATAAAGAATTGTTGCACTCAAAATTTTCAGATCAGGGTAAGGCTGATTCCCTTGACATAACCTCGATGCTTACAAGTGCCAGTGCACTTGGAGCTCTTGTTTATTTCCCGTTTGCGAATTTCGCCTTTCTGAATACCTGGATTATAGGAGGGGTTACTTCTCAGGTTATCTGGGTTCTTCATTATTTAGAGATCCCTGCGTACATGAAAGCCTGGAATATGATATCACTTAATGGGTATACAGTAGAAATCATTCTCGCCTGTACGGCGATTGAAAGTATTGCTCTCTTTATGGGGCTTATAGGTGCAGTGAGAGCTCCCCTTAGTCGCATGGCTATGGCGTTTATTGTGTCAGTGCCCGTGATCTATGTACTTAATCTTATCAGGGACATTTTCGTAGTAGTTGCTTATGGAGAGCAATGGTTTGGGGCTGACAGTTTTATAATTGCGCATAACTATATCGCAAAGGCGGGTTCAGGCATTGCCCTCTTTATAATTTCATATGCAGTACTCCGGATTCTGCCCGAACTGTTCGGAATGATTGATGGCCTCTGGGTCATTCTTTCTAAAGAATTAAAATCTCTTCTGCGCAGGCCCGAGGGGGATTAAGGTAAATGCTTGCAAAAGGTTCGGAACCCTGGCTTTTTACAGCTGCGTCTATTACTGCATTATTTGCAGTCCTCTCCAGGGCAATGAACAACTCCCATTTAAACCACGCTGCTTACATAGCAACGGCACTGACTTTCTTTATGGTTCTTTTTTTCAGAGACCCCGAAAGAAAGGTTGAAGTTTCGGACACTTATATGATTTCTCCGGCCGATGGCACTGTTATAGACATTCGAGACCGGAAAGTCTGTATTTTCATGTTTCTCCAGAATGTACATGTAAATAGAGCTCCTATTTCGGGAACGATCAGAGAAATAACTTACAAGAAAGGTGGATATCTTCCCGCTTTCTGTAAGGACTCTGAAAGAAACGAAAGAAACGAGTTTATTATCCACAGTAAGTATGGGGATGTCAGTGTCATGCAGATTGCAGGCACAATTGCCAGGCGAATAGTCTCTTATTCTCGAGTAAATGATAACATCGAGCAGGGACAGCGCATTGGGATGATTCGCCTTGGATCCAGAGTTGACGTCACAATCCCCCATGACTTTGAGATCATAGTACGGAAAGGAGAGCGGGTACTTGCAGGCAAGACCATTATAGCAACAATAAAAAATGACAGGGACTTTTGAACATGAACGTATTTCAAATGTTAAGACTCCCGGACCTGGTCTCCCTTTTGAACCTTATCTGCGGAATCAGCTCAATTGCAGTAGCTGCTCAGGCTACAGTCCAGGCTGCCACATCTCAAACGGCTGCTCAGAATGGATTTGTCCTGGCTTTGATCTTACTTCTTATTGCAGCAATTGCAGACGGGGTGGACGGGTACATTGCCAGGCGATTTAAAGGAGGAGAACTAGGGGAACAACTTGATTCCCTGGCAGATGCAGTTTCTTTTGGGGTGGCTCCTGCTCTTCTTATATACTTGCAGTTTGGGAAAATAAACCCTCTTGTCGGAGATCCAGACCCTCTTGTTGCGGTATTTCCGGTTTTTTACGCTATCTGCGGTGTGCTCAGGCTCGCACGTTTCAATTCTATGGCTCCCAGTAAAGCTGGATTTGAGGGCCTTCCCATAACTGCAGGCTGCGTTATGCTTGTTACATATATGTTGTTAAGCGAAGGCCTTGTCAAGATAGACTTCCTTCTAGCACTTACCCTTTGTCTCTCTATTCTTATGGTGAGTTCGGTAAATTATCCAAAGATCAAGAATGTCAGGGTTCTCGTTTTTATAGCTTCCATTTTTGGGATAACTATGCTTCTGTACCTGTATAATATCGAATATATGCGAATTTTCTCGATCCTGCCTTTTATACTTATGTTGATGTACATCTTTTCTCCTTTTTTCAAGATCCCTGTATTAAGCAACCTGGGTAGTAAGGAATATCGAAATAAAGGACTGAGAGTCGGGAAAGAAAAACAGTAAAACTAATTTGTCCGAAACATCCATTAATGAATTCCAAAAAGGAAGTGATTTGTTTGGTTCAAGAAAAAGTAACTGACAGAGATAATGCACTCTTTGAGGCAGGAATAAAACTCGGAGCTCTTTACCACCAATTTACGGGCTCTCCTGTAAATTTGAATACGGTTTCAAGCCTTGAGCAGGCTATCCAGGAAAGCATTTCAGTTCAGCCCTACGTGGAAGAAATTTCCGTAAAAATCGACAGAGATATGCTGAAAAGCAAGCTGAATGATGAATTCGGTTATTCTGAACTTCAGGGGCCTATGCTTAATGTAAAAATCACTGTAAGATACGGCTCCTCAAGGATAACAGTCGGAATGGAATATGACTCTGAATTAAATTATCCGCTGATGAAAATTCTAGAAATCGAAGAGATCTAAATTTGAAATAAATCTTCCATGTGTAGATTGAAGTAGAAAACAGAGTAAAGCAGAAAACAGAATAAAGCAGAAAACAGAATAAAGCAGAAAACATAGTAAAGCAGAAACGGATCTTACATGAAATACAACTCAACATAAAAATTGAGCTTAAAATAAAGAAACAGAGGTTTTTAAACCTCTTTCTTTGCAGTTTCAAAAGCCCTTACCACTTTTTCATTCTGTTCCAGAGTACCGGCTGTTACCCTTATAAGTGTATCTCCAGCATCTCTGAAAGAGTCACAGGAACGTACAATAATTCCCTTTTTCATGAGACTCTGTGTAACGGCTTTTGATTTTAAAGGGGCAACGTCCACAAGTACGAAGTTTGCCTGGGAAGGATAAACCTTAAAAGGAATTTTTTCTTTCAGATATTTTCTGCCTTCTCTTGCGATTTCTATGCTCTTTTTGCGGTGTTCGACATCCAAAAGGGCAGCTATTCCTGCTTTTAACGCCGGAAGACTTACTGAAAACGGAGTTGCTGCTCTTATATACTCTTTTGCCAGCCATTCGGGCATGATCCCATAGCCCAGGCGCAAGCCTGCAAGCCCGAATACCTTGGAAAAGGTTCTGCCCACAACAAGATTATCGTATTCTCTTACAAGCTCTGCAAGGTTCCTGTCTGCAAACTCGACGTATGCCTCGTCAACGAACACAAGAGCCCTTGTATTTTCAAGGACTTTCCTAAGATCTTTTTCGGGAAGGAGATTGCCTGAGGGGTTATTGGGGGAACAGAGGAAGATTATCTTTGTCCTGCTGGATGTGGCTTCCAGAAGTTTTTCAGGGTCTATTGAGAAGTCCTGGCTTCTCCTGACAAAAATTGGCTTTCCTCCGCATGCCCGTGCCGGAAGTTCGTAATAAGCAAAAGTAGGAGTAGGGACAATGACTTCGTCTCCTTTTTCGATAACCAGCCTGCAAAGCCCGTCAAGTAACCCGTCCATTCCTGGCCCTGAGGCTATGAGGTTTGAAACCGGAAAGCCTGTGTATTTTGAGAGTGTCTCCCTGAGTTCAATCGCGTCTGCTGAAGGGTAAATGTTTGCGAAGGGAGCGGTGTCCATCAGGGCCTGAACAGCCTTTGGAGAGGGTCCTAGTGGGTTTTCGTTTGAGCCGAGTTTGATAATTGAAGCCGGGTCAAGTCCATAGGCAGAAGCTATTTCTTCAATGGACTTCCCTGGAACGTACTCTGCGATATCAAAGATTTCTTTTTTTATCAATTCAGGCCTGCTCAAGAACATCAACTACCTTATCGATCTGTTCTTTTGTAATCACAAGTGGAGGAACCAGACGGAGCACTGAGTCTGATGTGCAATTTACAAGCACTCCATGTTCCCTTGCAAAGTCCACGAAATCACTGCAGGGATGGTTTATCTCAACTCCTATCATGAGCCCTTTTCCACGGACTTCTACAACATCTTCCCTTTCCATATTCCTGAGCTTTCCCATGAAATAAGTCCCGTTCTCCTTTGAGCGCTTAAGGAGTCCTTCTTCCCTAATTGCCTCAATTGAAGCGAGTGCAGCTGCACAGGCAAGCGGCCCGCCTCCGAAAGTAGAAGCGTGCTGTCCACGCCCAAAGCTTAGTCCTTCCCTTGCCGCGATAGCGCCCATTGGAAGTCCTCCACCAATTGCTTTTGCCATGCTCATTATATCGGGTTCTACGCCGAACTGATCTTTACAGAACCATGTGCCTGTCCTTCCAAAGCCTGTCTGCACTTCATCAAAGATAAGGAAAGTTCCGGTTTCATCACAGATTTCCCTGACCTCTTTAAGGTATTCAGGATCCGGAATATTAACTCCACCTTCTCCCTGAATGGGCTCAAGGATCACGGCTGCCGTGTTTTCCGAAATAGCCTGCCTTATAGCGTCAGCATCGGAATACGGGACGAAAGTAGTCTCGGAACTCACAGGAGGCATGAAAGGGTCCCTGTACATGCTCTTGTGAGTTACGCTGAGTGCCCCTATAGTCCTTCCGTGGAATGAGTGTTCAGCAGCTATAAAGGCACTTTTTCCGGAAGCCATACGGGCCAGTTTCATTGCAGCCTCTACGGCTTCAGCCCCTGAATTACAGAAAAAAACGCGCTCCATTCCTGTAACCGAAACCAGGGCTTCCGCAAGTTCAGCCTGAATCTCAGTGTAATAGAGGTTAGAAACGTGCAGCAGCTTCTCAGCCTGGGTTTGGATTGCCCTGACAACAGCTGGGTGGCAGTGCCCCACATTATTTACTGCAATTCCTGCTACACAGTCAATATATTCTTTTCCGTAAATATCCCGGACAACCGCTCCCTTTCCTTCTGAAAGTACAAGGGGCTGACGCCCATAAGTCTGCATTACGTATTTTGAATCTTTTTCTATAATTGAATCGTATTTTGCCTGTAAATTCTCAGGCTCTGTAACCTGTAGATTTTCAGGCTCTATGAAATTCTTTGTCAATTGGATCCCTTCATGAAATTTGTTCCTTTAAACTGATCGGAAAGTTTAACGAGTAAAGTCTGGAATATTTTGAACTATTTCTGGTTATTTTGAACTATTTCTGGTTATTTTCGAGTTATATCTAAATCTGGAGATCGAATAGCTCAAAATGAATGTATTATTAAGATATTAAGATTTTTGAGAGCATTTTCCTTTGAGGGTTCAAGAAGTTTACAATCAGATTTCAGAGTTGAGTTTTGCTCTGTCATCTCCAAAACCCAGATAATTCCCTGATTCCCTATGAATGTTACTGCTCTTTCTCAAAAAAGAAATTTTTTCCAAGATATTTTTTTCCGCAGTTCTTTCTCCCCAAAGCATTAGCTCACATCCTTTAGGGATCAGATTTGCCACATCTTGAACGAAAATTCAGCAGAAGGTCCGGTCAGAGGAAATTCCGGGTTTTACTGGGCGTAAAAGACATACGAAAGGACTCGAGTCGGATTAATCACTCTCAGATTACTCTCCGGACTTATGTTCCTTTTTGTAAGGCCTGGCTCCTGTGAAGCGTCTGGTTCTTTCCAGGGCCCTTGTTCTGGCAGTTTTTCTTTTTCTACCAGGTCCAAAAATATTATTGGCTTTTGCACTCAGCTTGGCAGGTGAATCAATTTCCATCACATTCAGGGGCTTTACGGGTTCATTCTGAGGCTCTTTTTCGGTTTTATCCTGAGGTTCATTTTCAGGTTCTCCCAGAGGGCCATTTTTGGGCAACTTATGAGTTTCGCTCATAATTAATTTCCCTAAAGCATTGACTTCTGCAAGAACAGGCATTTCTGCAGCGTCCCTTAAGAAAGATACTCCTGAAGGGGCTTTTATTGTACCGTCTACCCTGGCTTTTTCAAGCAATAAGACTGAGTTGGCTTCTACTCCTCCAAAAACTCGACTGTTCCTGCCAATCTGCACATCTCCTTTTGAATAGAGATTACCATAGACAGTGCAATTTTCACCGATGAAGATCTTGCCTTCTGAGTAAATGCTTCCCTTAATGGTCAGTTTTTCCCCTGTAGTGACAGCCTGTGCCCGAATATTTCCTGTTAACAGGCAGTTGTTCCCAATAGAGGCTTCCCCATCGACCTCAATAGTTTCATGGGAAATTTTTGAGCCGGCTGGTATAATCAGTACTTTTTCAGAGGGTTCTTTTCCTTCAAAGCTCTGTATGTCCTCTGAATCATCAAAAAGTTCTTCTACGGCTTTTTCAATTTCCTCGCCTTTTCCGAGGCGCATCATTTCCTTTATGTAAAGAAATAGGAAGATAATTACAGGGATCGGGTTTCTTACTAATATCCAGCCCTTGGCTTCGAATCCTCCCTGAATTTTAACTTCTTTTCCTACGTCCAGGTCTCCCTGTACGAGCAGTTTCCCGTCAATGGTTACAAATTCTCCCAGGTAGGCATTTCCGCCGACTTCTACTCTGTTACCCAGTTTTGACCACATGTCAATCCTGATATCGTTGCTTGCCGCAATATCCCCTGAGACGGCTACCCCTTCTCCCATAATAACAGTATCGCCGATTATGCTGTATTCAATATTAGAGTGATTGCCGACAATAACGTCTCCCTCGACTGTAATTCTGTTTGCTTCGATTCTGGTATTATCTGGAACCAGGAAGTATTTTAGAATCTCTTCTGACTCTGAAATATTGCTCACTCTCCGGGAAACTGTTATCTTTTGGCTTTATTTCTTGAAACTGTATTCTTGAAACTTTACTTCTTGAAATTCTTATTTATCTCATATTTGGACTTCAGGATTGAAGCTGCCTTTTAAAATACATTTTTCTAAATGGCATTCATTCAAAAATTACTATCTATGATATATTCTTATTCATTTTATCCGCTCATTATAAGAATATTTGAGCAATATAAGTAGCGTTTTATATCATATTTAACTATCTGTAAATTTGTATGAAATTTAAAAAGCTTCGATATTTAAAATAAAACTTAACATTTTTTTCTCTTTTCTAATGTCTCTTTTATATCTCATAAGTCTTTCTAAGTCTCTTGATTCATTTTCCTTTTTTCGAAGCCACTCCTGCTCTTACATCCACAGCTGCCCCACTGTTAAGAACTAGGATCTCTGCAGGAGACAGAAGCAGTTGTCCTGTTGCAAGCAGCCTGTCAGTCTCATCTGTCACAAGTACTTCTTCTCCGGCCCTCAGTTCAGGATCAATTTCAACAACGTGTTTTATAAAAGCAGTTTTACCTTTTTCCACAAAAGGAGCAGCTTCCTCTGAGATAACGACCCTGAGCTTTTTTCCTGGCAAAAGTTTGTGGACGATGGAAGCTCCTTCAATACTGAGGGTAAAAAACCCATCCTTTGCTCTTGCTGTAGCCATACGTTTTCCAGAGTGTAAAACCTGGCGTACCCTTTTTGTCCTGGATAACTGGAATGTTGAGCCATCAGGAAAAAGTTCTTTTCCGATGCCTTTTCCAAACTGATAGTCTGCTATCATGCGGACTCTAGCAAGTCTTTCTGTGCCATTATTCATGAGAGTACGTAATATATGCAGACCTTAAAGCCGTTCCGGTTATCCTGATTTTTGGGACCATAATTCTACATTTCACATTTATAACATATAATAAATTTTTATTCTCTTATCCTCCCATTCGAGATTCTCATCTTTCTCTCTATAGTTTCACTTTTTGGTCAAATGTAACTGTTTTTCTTTTTAAACTCTTTAAAATCTTTTATTCCAATGCGTATTTTTTTGCTTGCAAATCTAGCAAAAATATTAAGAAGTAGAAGCAACAATCTATTATAGGGTTTACGAAAATGAAAACATGCGTATATAAAGAACTTTGAGCTGCTTACGGTCTCAAGAAGGCAGGAGAGGGAATCCGCTTGATAGTCCGAAAAAATATCTCTATTGACCAGTGTTATGTGGATAAATTAAAGCCCTTTCTGGAAAAAAATAATGGAAATTTAAGTGCGGCAATAAGGGATACTATCGAAACTGCTTCTCTTACCCTGGATGGAAGAACCGGTGAAAACGGGGAAAAATCTTCAGGTAAGGTCTCACAGAATGCAGAATTTCGTAATGGACTGATTGAGGAAGAAGAATTCCTGCTTGTTCATCATACTCTACTTGAATGGCTTATTAATAATACTTCTGGGTTATTGATCGACGAATCAACTGTATATGAAATAATTAACCCTTATAAAATTAAACGAATACCTGATGTTGTCAGTTATATGAATTCTCTCAATGAGAAAATGAGCTGGAAAATTAAGGTTGATGTGGAATACAGTCAGGGCCCTGACCCCGAAACCGCAAGTCTTACTCTCTCAAACGGAAATTCCTGCTTCAGGGAAATCATGGCTCACAGCCTGGCTCTTTATCTGGCAAAACAGATGAAACTGGATGTTCAGGGTCTATTCTGCAAATCAAATGTAACAAAGGTCTACTTTAAAAGGTTTGAGTTTCTTGATTTTCAAAAAGTTCCTAAAGGGCTTGAGGAACACTTCGGGGCTATGGAAAGTACTTTCCGGGAAATTCAAAAAAAGCCAGAGTTCTGGAAGAATCTTATCAAAACTTACAGGCAGCAGAATTACCAGCGTCTTAGCGTGCAAAGAAAAACTTTCGAGGCTTTTGTTTCAGGAGATCTTCCATCCGTGGCTGAATTGAGACGAAATTTTGAATTGATTACAGGCAAGCCCCCAATAGCTTTCACCCTTGCCGAGCATATAATAATTTTTAAGGAAATTTACCTGACTGACAACATCGGAAGTGATATAGAAATTTGCACGGAAAAGGGCAGAGAATATGTAAAACTTATTCACGACTATTCTGATAGAAAAGTATGTGAATCTTTTACAAAATATTATTCCAATGTTTTCAAGTCAATTAACTACTCTTTTAAAGTCACTACCAGTCCCAATATGATTCTTTTTGAGTTCGGAAAAAACCCTGGTCCAGAAGATGTTTTTCTGGAGTAACGGATCTCGAGCACTGAATATCGAGCAATATCGAGCCCTATTTTCTTGATTCTTTGGTATTCAATAAGATAGATAACTTCATATGTGGGATTCTCCTATCCTTTTTCATGAGTGACGTAATTTTGCTCTGGGACTGCCCTCTTCTCTTTGAAAAACTGTTTGTGGAATATGGGCTTGAATGCACTCGTGCGCTCTCAACGTCCCTTGGTACTCCTTATCTTCCTGCCTGCAAGGTTATGATTTTGCCGACAGGTTTTGCAAATAAACAGTATACGAAAACAGGCGCAGGACTTGAACGTGGTAAACGTTCTCTTGAAAAGTTTGTGACAAAAGGAGGGACTCTTCTTGTTTTCAGCCCTCTTGTCCCGGAATATGACTATGAGTGGCTTCCTTTTTCTCTGAAATACGTAATGGAAGAAAACCCATGCACACCTCAGCCTGTGGGTAAGCACGAAGCCCAGAAGCTTGTGGAAAACATTGACCCTCCTGTAGGATGTGATGGTTACTTCGCGGAAACCGACGCTGATGTGGTATTAACAGATGACAGGGGCAGGCCTATAATGGTCGTAAAAGAAATTGGAGAAGGTATGGTTGTTGCAACCACAATACACGAGCTCCCCTCAGCCGGATTCTTTGAGTGCAGGGTTGCATGTACAAAAAAGGTAAAACCCTGAAAAGAAAATTTAAAACAAAAACATCAGAACTAAACATAAAGAGAATTTTTACGAACTAATAAACGACAACAGGCATAATTGCTTTTTATCCTTCATTTAATCTTTTTTACATTTTTATCCTTTTTGTACTGGTCCCTAAGCTTCTCTATTTCTTCGGTTTCGTTTTTCAGTTTGACCACAAATAAGCCGAAGCAGGGCTTTGTGAACTGAAATATAATATCGTTCCCTGAAAAACCAACAGGGGCAGCTGTACCCATGAGCAGGAGTTCCCTTACTTTGTATCCACCAGGTACAAGGTATACCTCTTCCGAATTTTTGATAATAAAACTTTCACATTCTTTAATAGTTGTGTTCTTTAGAAGAACCTCATAGTCATATTCGCTTAAACATACCATTTTTGTACCTTTTATTATTTTTTCTTTAATGCAAAAGATAGGAAAGTCCTTTCAATACCTTCATGCCAAGAGAGTTCTGTACAAATACCAAATTTAATATATATTATTTATATAATTTTCTTTTTATAATTTTTGAAACGCTTGCGGATTAATGTATACTCGTCTCGACTAAGCAATTTTTAACCTGGTATTAACAATTTAATATAAATTTAATAATATTGATTGGTTGAATATTATTTACTAGACTAATTTACTGGTTAACTGATACTTTAGATATATTGGAAATAGAAAGCATGGAAGATATTATTGAAGTTGATCCAAAAACTCAAAACATTTCTCTGAATCCCACATTTTGAATCGTTAATTAAGCTTCAAATTATGGAGAATAATTATAAAACTTTTTTCAGATTATATAAATTAGTTCTGAAATCTTATTAATTTTTGGGAAGATAGTCGGTTTTGGGAAGAGTCTTAAGCTATAATACTGTCCCGGTTTCAAAAATTTCCATTCAAATATTAATTGCAAAGATTAAAATTCAGGGTAAACCTTAACCTTACAGATAAAATACCTAAGAGATGAAATGTTATGACCGGCGCAAAAGTGCTCCTCATGATGGGATGTCCAGAGGTTCCGATTCAAACCAGTATTGCATTATATCTTTCCCATAAGCTGACCAAGCTGGGATTTGATGTAACCGTTGCCGGAACAACTGCCGCAAGCAAGCTTTTGAAAGTCTCCGATTCTGACGGTTATTATGTAAAAAAGCTGGTAGATCTCGACAAAACCATAGTAGATATCATTGAAAAAAGAACGGATTTCGATATGTGTTTCGCTTTTATGCATAACGATGCCGGAATGACTTATGCAACGACTATGAGCTCCATTTCTCAGGCCAGAATGTATTCTATAGTTTTTGGCAGAAATGCCGAGATACTGGCTGAATCCATAGAATTCGATTGTGAAAAGATCGTTGCACAGGACGTCCACAATCCCATTCGTCTAAAGAACAAGCTGGATAAGGTGGTAGAGGAGATCGTTAAATGAGCTGCATTGAACAAATGAAGTACCAGATTCACCTGCAAAGGATAAGCTTCAAGGAGGCAAGAGAGTATATTGAGAAAAATTCGGACGAGGTTTACTATGTATCTCCCGGGTACAAAATCTTCAAAGATTACTATATAATAGGAATACCGCCCATTGCAATGGGGGCAAAAGGCAATGCTCTAATTTTCCCTTATACGAAGCCCTGCCATGGAAGCTTTGTCCTGAGCATAGACGATGAGGACAGCATAAAAGAGATTAATCGGCTTAGAGAGACGGGAGAAAAAAAGGCAACGACTTCAGCGAAGAAAAGTAAGCCTGCTGAAAGTTCCAGGACATCTTTATCCAGCTATGGGGATATGTGGAAAAAATGAACTCTGAAAAGTTGGCATGACGAGATTAAGGAGAAGATCTCGACATCGAGGAAGCAAGAATCTCAATACTGAAGATCCTTACCCCGCGGAAGAACAGATTTTCAACATAGAGGAAGAAAATCTTACTCTTCCTCTAAATTGGCTTTCAAAATCGAATCTTTTATAGAATCCTTTCTAGAATCTTATACATTTTCACTCTATTACTAGGTCTTTTACCCTGATACCGCTTTCTACAATTTTTCCTACGATTTTTCCACCTGTAATTTCTACAGCTTTTGCAGCATCTTTTTCCGGCAAGATAACAAGGAAACCCATACCCATATTGAAGGTTCTGTACATTTCAAGATCCTCAACTCCGCCTTCTTTCTGCAAGAATTTGAAAATATCCTGGGGCTCAAGAGGATCGTAAAAATCAAAACCAAGTTTTGTTACTCTTCTCAGTTTCAAAAGTCCGCTGCCTGTTATATGGGCAAATCCATGGACTTCACATGCCTTCAGCACATCAAGAATCTCAATATAAATTCTTGTTGGAGTTAGGAGCTCGTCTCCGATCATTTTTGAATTGTCATAAGGACAGGGGTCGTGATAAGAGTACCTGGATTCCTCAATGATTTTCCTTACAAGGGTATAGCCGTTGCTGTGAACGCCTGTGCTTGGGACACCTACGATCACGTCACCTACCCTTACTTTCTCTCCCTCGACAATCTGATCTTTCCGGACAATTCCAAGGCAAGTACCTGCAAGATCAAAACCTTTAATTATCTCGGGTAAGGTTGCGGTTTCTCCGCCAACGATAGACATTCTGGATATTTCCGCACCCTTTACCAGCCCTTCTCCAATCTGGGCGGCAAAGCCTTCTTCATGCTTTTCCAGAGCAAGATAATCTACAAAGGCTACAGGTTCGGCTCCTATGGCTAGAAGGTCATTTACATTCATTGCGATACAGTCTATGCCTACCGTGTTCCACCGCTGCATTTCGTTTGCAATAAGAACTTTTGAGCCTACCCCATCAGTTGTTAGGGCAAGGGCATATTCTCCGAAATCCAGAAGCCCTGCATAATGCCCTATTCCTGTAAGGGGAGCTCCTATCCCTTTTCGAACATAGCTGAGTTTTTCGATAAGGGTTTTAACGGTTTTTTCTTCCTTTGTAATATCTACGCCTGAATCCGCGTACGTTAAGTGCTTTTCGCTCATCTTTTGCCCCTCCCTGCCTGTTTTATAGCTGTTTTTCAATTCCGTTTCCGTTATATAATTCGAATTCATCATGCAGGGTCTTGACTGCAGCAAATGCATCGTTTTCCCGTACTACGAAAGAGATATTGTACTGGGAAGAACCCTGGCTGATCATGATAATATTAATCATCGAGTTCCCAAGCGCTCCAAAAACTCGTTTTGCCACGCCTGGAGTCCCTGCCATACCTGCACCCACGACTGCAACCACGCAGACATTTTTGTCTGAAGTAATCTCTTTTACGATTCCGCGGTTGAACTCTTCATGCAGAGATTTTAATGCAGTTTCCACATGTGCTTCACTGATCACGAAAGAGATATTTGATTCGGACGAGCCCTGGCTGATCATAATAACATTAACGTCTGACTTTGCAAGTACTGCGAAGAGCCTTGCTACAGTCCCGACCGCTCCTACCATCTCTGCACCTGAAATGTTGATGAGAGCCACATTTTTGATTAGGCTTACGGCTTTTACTACATTCTTGCACTGGAACTTTTCTGCAACTACGAGTGTGCCAGGTAACTTAGGCTCAAAGGTATTCTTGACACGCACAGGAATGTGTTCGCGCATAGCAGGCTCAATCGTGCGCGGGTGCAGTACGTTTGCCCCGAAGTAAGAAAGTTCCATGGCTTCGGCATAAGAGATTTGCGGGATAGTTTTTGCCTCGGGCACGATTCTCGGATCGGTAGTCATGATACCGTTTACTTCTTTCCAGAGCCAAATCTCATCGGCTTTTAAAGCTGCGCCCAGGATAGAAGCTGTAAAGTCAGACCCACTCCTTCCCAGAGTGGTAATAATTCCCTCCTCGTTTTCTCCGATAAATCCTGTAACTACAAGAATCTGTGTCTCGAGTCTGCATCCAAGTCTCTTATTCACAAGTTCATAAGTTTTCTCAAGAGGCCTTGCATTTCCGTAATCCGATGATGTTATAATCCCTGCTTCTCCACCTGTGAATTCAGTTGATGCGAGTCCAAGGGAACGGATAGCACCTGACACAATCGGAGCAGCCAGGCGCTCTCCGTAAGAGCAAATGTAGTCAATTGACCTTGAAGTAAGCTCACCAAGATAGCAGATTCCAATCAGGGCTTTTTCGAGCTCGTCAATGCGGAGGTCAAGTGTTTGGATAACTTCTTTCGCGACTGTAGGGTCATCAATGGCATCTTTCACAGCCTTGTGGTGTTTGTTTGTAATTTCTGTTTTAAACTCTTTCACAAGGGCGACTTTGCCTTTTGTTGAGGCAAAGAGTGCATTTTCCAGAAGCTCGTCGGTTACTCCACCGAGTGCTGAGGTTACTACCACGATCTGGTTGCCTTCTTCACGGTACTTCTTCAGAAGCTGGGCAACATGACGGATTTTTTTTCCGTCCCCAACGGAAGTTCCTCCAAATTTCATTACAATTTTCATGATCGGATCACGTTTTAGCGTTAACTGATTATTCTCACACCACTTACTTAAACTGTTGATAAGAGTTTTAGTTATCCTCTCTAGTTATTTGGATTGAAACTAATAATTCTCCAAAATTCCGCAGGTTTGAAGATTGCTTTCAACAACATGTTTTTTGTAGAGAAAGCTATATATCGGCTCTTTCGCCACTTCATACATTTTACGCGGAGAACCTGTTCTGTATAGGATATGGATACTATATTATAACGTTTGTGTAAAATGGATTAGAAATTAATCTCCGGATCAGTAGAAAAACTCGCTGGCAAATATCCGATAAATCTAAGTAATCGGGATCTGGTAGAAAATATTATATTTAATTCCCGAGATGAAAGACTAAGATAGTTGGAAAGAGATGAATCAATGAAATATGCTGTACTTATAGGAGACGGAATGGCTGATTACCCAATAGAAAAATTGGGTGGAAAAACCATTCTCCAGGCAGCCCAAACCCCTGCTATGGATTATATTGCAGCCCATGGAAAAATAGGGCTTGCAAAAACTATACCTGATGGACTTCACCCTGGAAGCGATGTCGCAAATATGTCTATTCTCGGGTACGATCCAGCAGTATATTACTCTGGTAGGGCTCCTCTGGAGGCTGCCAGTATGGGTGTCGCTCTTGCATCTGATGATGTGGCTTTCAGATGTAATCTTGTGACTATTGAGCATGGGAGAATAAAAGATTACAGTGCAGGGCACATCAGTAGTGAAGAAGCTAAGATTCTCATCGAAACTCTTGATGCGGAACTCGGTAATGAAGAACTGAGCTTTTATCCAGGGATCAGCTACAGGCACCTTCTGGTCGCCAAAAATAATCTGGGGGCTGAATCGGAGTGCACTCCCCCGCATGATATTACTGGAAAGAAAATTGAGGAATATCTGCCTGGAGGAAAAAAGGGAGATTTCTTTTCCGACCTGATCAAAAAATCTATGGTTGTTCTTGAACTGCATTCCGTTAACCTGAAAAGAATTGAAGAGGGTAAGAATCCTGCAAATTCAATCTGGGTCTGGGGCCAGGGATATGCTCCAAAGTTTACGCCATTTCAAAAACTATATGGAAAAACTGGAGCAGTTATTTCGGCAGTCGATCTTCTGAAAGGCATTGGAGTTTATGCAGGAATGGATGTAATTGAAGTTCAGGGAGCAACCGGTTATCTGGATACCAATTATGAAGGAAAAGCCAGTGCTGCAATCGAGGTCCTGAAAACCAGAGATCTTGTTTTTGTCCATGTGGAAGCTCCGGATGAAGCCGGGCATGAAGGGAGTATTGATAAGAAGTTAAAAGCTGTCGAAGATTTCGATAGCCGAATTGTAGCTCCTATTCTTAAACATGCTAAAGCTTCAGATGAGCCTTTTACAATTCTCGTACTGCCGGATCATCCAACCCCTATTTCCATAAAAACTCATGCTCGAGATCCAGTTCCTTTTGCAGTCTACAGAACTGACAAAGCGGACTCTGATAGTGCAGAGTCTTTCGATGAAGATTCGGCTAAAAAAGGTTCTCTTGGGCTTGTAAAAGCTTCGGATCTTATAGGAATACTTGTGAAGGCTAAATAACTGCCTTCTCTCGTTTTCCATTCGATGCTTCTATTTGTTCAGCATCCTAATTTCCAGAAAATCCTCTGTTCTGGATTTTTGGAAATTTTTCTTTTGTCACATCGGCTCTTTTTTATACTAAGTTTGTGTAAAATTGGTCAGGAAAACCTATATATCCTTTCTCAATATATTCAGAATAGCACATAAAATCTGTGTTATCATTTTAATTCAGGGGGTATTTTTATATGAAATGGCCTATGAGAAGATCATTTTCGGGACCTGCACGCTGGGATCCTTTTGAAGAAATCAGAAGGACACAAGAGCGCCTCAACCAGTTGTTTGAAGACTTTATGCCGATGGAAGAATGGGGAGGTGGAAAGGTCTACACTCCTGCTATTGACATTAAGGAAGAAGATGACAAGCTTGTAGTCACTACCGACCTGCCTGGCATTAATAAAGAGGATGTTCAGATTAACCTTAAAGAAGACATTCTTGAGATCGGTGCAAAGACCGGGAAGGAAAAAGAGACCGAGGAAGAAGGATATCTGCGCCGGGAGAGGGCATATACTCAATTTTACAGGGCGGTCCGCTTACCTGCGAGCGTTAAGGAAGAAGGAAGCACTGCAAAAATGGAAAATGGTGTCCTGACAATAACGCTGCCGAAAATGCAACTGGGAGAGCCTGCAAAGAAGATAACTATCGAGTAAGTTTTTCAAAGTGACAAGAATATAATATTAAATTTAATTTCAGGCTGCCAAAGAAAATTGCAGTCTGTCTATTTTGAATTTTTTCCTGTCGATTTTCCGACTTATTACAAAGAGATTCTCAATCGATCTGATTTTCAATCAATCTGATTTTCAATCGATCTGATTTTCAATCGATCTGATTCTCAATCGATCTGATTTTCAATCAATCTGATTTTCAATCAATCTGATTCTCAATTGATCTGACTGTCAATCAATCTGATTTTCAATCGATTTGATTTTCAATTAATCTGTTTTTTATTTTCATGATCTGGTTCTATTATCTGTTCCGGATCTGTTCTTTTTGTGATACTCGGACTCAGAACATGGTTCGACATGAATTGAAAAGTGACCATTACTGCCGCAGATTTCTTTTAGCCTGTTTTCTATCTGCGTTGATATTTCATGTGCGTCCACGATATTCAGATTCCTGTCAACCTCGATATGGACATCTGCAGCCATGGCATTCCCTATTTTTCGAGTTTTTAGCTCATGGAAGCCTAAAACACCATCAGTAGAATCCAGAACTCGTTCGATATTCCTGTAAGTTTCCGAATCAAGCGAAGCCTCCAGAAGTTCATTGAGGTTTTTGTAAGAGATATCAAATGCCACTTTAAAAATAAAGAAACTCAATATTACTGCGGCTATTGGATCGAGTACTACCCACTTGCCTCCAAGAAGTATGGCACCTCCTATTCCTATCATGGTTCCTAAGGACGATAAAGCGTCCGAACGGTGGTGCCAGGCATTTGCAGTAAGTGCATCGCTCTTAAGTTTCCTTGCATATATCTTGGTATAACGATAGAGCCATTCTTTTGACATAATTGACAGAATTGCCGCAGTAAGCGCGATCGAACTTGGGGTTGGCAGTGACTCTCCACGTAAAAACGCGAAAACCTTCTGAAGCCCACCCCAAAAAATCCCAAACGCCACTACAGCAAGAGCAAGCCCGATGAATGCCGCGGCCAGGGTCTCTATTTTTCCATGCCCGTAATTGTGCGTGCTGTCCCTGGGTTTCCTGGAGATCCTTAAACCCACTATTACTGCAATGTCAGTCATAAAGTCGGATAAAGAATGAGCGGCATCAGCAATCATTGCTGAACTATTCCCTAAAATTCCGGCCACAAATTTAAAACCCGTTAACAAAACGTTGACTGCCATTCCAACTTTTGTTACATGAGCTGCCTGGGAGTATCTGGTGTTTTCATTCTCCTCATAATTAAAAAGAGTTTCTCTGTTTGTATCTCCAGTACCTTCCATAATTTCCCATATCTTCTTGATTCTCTGAATAGATTTGAGATATTATATTTCTACATTTATTATTATCCTATTAAACGAGAGCATAAAAATTAGCGATCAATAGATATAAGGTTATCTTCATTGACTAAAAAATTTATAAGCTTTATAGTATACTTTTTGGGATTAATCCAATTCAAATATTCACAATTAATTATAAAAATAGCAATATTTTTGTTATAAATGATATTCCAGGGATCTCATAAACACTAATATTTTTCACACAACTAACATATGTAATTTTCTTTTCTCAGTTCCTTTATTAATCTACTTATAACTGACTTATAATCGACTTATTAATCTGACTATCTACTTTCATGCGTCTTTTATCTCTTTCTCTCGGTGTTGAAAAATACCTACAGTAAATATTCAACCGTAGCGCGGAAGGTTATATTTTGTTTCCTTAACTCTCTCTTCTTCCTCTCCTTCCTCAGGAAATTCTTTACTTTCCAGGGTTTCAGCCTGTGCAACTTCAGGGTGCTGTTTCATAAATTCTATTGAATAATCTGTAGTTTCACTTGCTGCTGCTTGAAAGGTATTATCAATTTCTTCTTTGCTAAACTGCCCATGATAAAGAAGAAGCTGAGTTACTTTTTGCCGGGTGGCTTGAGGTTCGTTCTCATAGTCCAGGGAGTAGTACAGCTTACTTACGATAACTCTTAAACTCCATATTCGGCTTCGTTTTTTGTTTTTTAACTCAAAAGGGACTTTATTCTTTATTTTCTCTATAATTTCGTTCAGTTCATACTGGCTCGTGTTTAACACCCCTATGGAATTTGGTTTTCAAGCAGATAAAGGATCTTAATAGTTCTTAACTCTGCCCTGAAAAAAAGTGCCGCAGTAAAATCAGACTGAATATAAAGTCAATTGGAATATAAAATGTTTTAAAGGGATAGGCTAGTTTAAGATCTATTGAGAAAACAGGGAAATTTAGAAAATAATTAGTTGAGAAATAGTGTAACCTGAAACTAATGTAACCTGAAACTAATGTAACCTGAAGATAGTGTAAGCTGAATCTAATGTAAGCTGAAACTAATGTAAGCTGAAAAAATTCATTTCGAAAAATGGTTAAAAATAAAATAAGTAAGTGAAGAAATAAGTCCTATCAAAAAAATAAGTGAAAGCGCGGCATCAGGAAATTATTCTCATCATCTTTTGCTCAGTTGGGGTAACTTTCATCATCGCCGCAAGATCCAGTATATCGGTGGTCTTATTTATGGTTACTGCCTTTACTGCTGCAAATTGTTGATTTAATGGATTATTCCTTTTATTTCCTGTATCTAACTGAACAATATTCAGTTGCTCTTATTAACTCAAAGCCTTCCGAGGAAAACACTTGAAATTCGAAGCCATAGCCGTTGAGAATATTCCCCTTATACATACTGGGGACAACCTGCCCTCTATCATTTGTAAGAATATGGAACTTCAGGACAGGGACATTGTTATCGTTGCCTCGACTGTCGTTGCTAAAGCTGAAGGGGAAATCTTCAGGCTAGAGGACATTACCCCAGGGAAAATAGCACTTGAGATGGCATCCAGAAACGGAAAAGATGCGAGGTTTATCCAGGCCGTACTTTCCCGGAGCAGGGAAGTGCTTGTGGAAAAACCGTTTATGCTTGTGACAACTCTCGCAGGGCATACCTGTGTAAACGCAGGAGTTGACGAATCAAATATTGAAGACGGATTTTTGCTCTATCCTCCGGTAAATCCGGATGCCAGTGCTTCAAGGCTCGGGCAGGAGCTCGAAAAGTTGAGCGGGAAAAAGTTAAGTGTCATTGTCACAGACACAAACGGGAGAGCTTTTAAAATAGGGCAGACCGGCGCTGCCATAGGAATTTACAAAATGAAGCCTGTAAAGCACTGGATTGGGGAAAAAGATCTCTTCGGAAAAGTCCTTGAGGTTACAGAGGAAGCAGTTGCCGATGAACTTGCAGGTGCCGCAAATCTTCTGATGGGCGAAGGGGCAGGTGGAACTCCCGTAGTTGTAATTCGCGGTTTTAATTACTACGGTGAAGAAGAAACCTTTATAAAGGAAATGTACCGTCCTGAAGAAATGGATGTTATTAAAAAAGGGCTTCGTTGCCTTCAAAAACGAGTTGAATAAAAATAGCTGAATGAGAATAGCTGAATGAGAATAGCTGAATGAAAATAGCTGAATGAAAATAGCTGAATGAAAATAGTCGAATTAAAAAAGTAAACTTCAGAGCTTAGATATTGAGTTAAAAAATATCATAACTTCAATTTTATATAATGTTAGAGTCTCGGGAGTTTGATTCCGTGTCTCGACTTACCTGGATGAAAAACAACTTGCTGCAATGTGAAATGGAACTCAATAGTATTAAGAGCGGATCATAGTTAGAATCATTTTGAATCTTTCCAGGGCATGGAGTGAATGGGGTTCGTTGGCAGGCATTATAATCATGTCCCCTTTCTCCAGAACATTTTTATTTCCCGAGATTGTGACTTCTGCCTTTCCAGCTGTTATTTGAACCATGGCGTCAAAAGGAGCAGTATGCTCGCTCAGTCCCTCACCTTTATCGAAGGCAAATATAGTTACGGTTCCGGTATTCTTACGGATAATTTCTCTGCTTACAACGGCTCCTTCCTGGTAATCAATCAAAGTTTCTATCCTTAAGACCCTGGCTTTTAATTCTTCAGACATTGTTCCACCTCTTACTCTTTCCCGTAAGTCCATATAGCCTATCAGCCATCTGACAAATTTTTGAGCGGATAAAATCTAGTCACGCCAGACTTTCGATCTTTTTTGATTTCTAGGTAAGGTATCCTCATAAAGTGTTTTTACGTTCTTTTATATCAAGATCTTAAATAACTGCACCATAAACAGTTAAACTATTTTTTAACTTCTTATATAAATATTCTTCTGTAAGCGTGAGAGCAGGAGATTCTTAAACTCAGTAAGTTCAGTTCTTGCTTGAAGTCTCGCTTTTTAGCTCAAAAGGTATATATTCCACTTTCACACCCGCGTCCCTAAAAAACTCAAGTGAATCGTTGTCGGGATAGAAAGTTGCGTATACTACTCTTTTGATGTTCGAGTTGATAAGCATTTTCGCGCAAAGGATACAGGGCTGGTGTGTACAGTAAATGGTTGCTCCTGCTATGCTTACCCCATGGATTGCAGCCTGGATAATTGCATTCTGCTCTGCATGCACTGCCCTGCATTTTTCTTGTCTCGTACCTGAAGGAATCTTTTCCAGATCCCTGATACATCCAGTATCAAGACAGTGGTTCATGCCACTGGGTGCCCCATTATATCCGGTTGAGAGAATGCGTTTATCTCGGACGATAACAGCCCCCACATTCTTTCGGAGGCATGTAGCTCGCTTGCCTACTACAAAGGCGATTTCAAGAAAATATTCATCAAGTGAAGGTCTTTGGGTCATTGTGTCTAATGAACAGTAAGTGGTATATTAGAGTTATGACATTAAGGTTCTACTGTTTTTAAGAGTTAATTTTAAGTGGAATAAATTAACGGTATAGAGAAGAATTGCTAGGGGAAGAATTAATATAATCTGTGAGAATACAGAGTTAAAACAAATTAACTTATTTATGACACTAATTTGTTTCTAATATGCTTGTTTATAATATACACTTATTTATAATATTAAAACATCCAGAACGTTATCCCCCCTTTACCTGAATCCGAGTAGCAAAATAAATTCAAGATTTTCAGTAAAAACCTGATTATAAACTTCGTGTTCTGAATTATACATCAGGATTATATATCTGGATGTAATGAGCTGTTCGGATAGGTTCAATAAAATAATAGATACACGCATCCGGAGTATTAAATTATGGCAACAGGTTTGGCCGAAATTTTAGATAACTTCGTGAAAAGTCACAACGACCGCCAGTTGCTGGCCCTCCCCCTCGCGATACTTGCAGTTTCTTTAGTAATACTGCTAGTTTCCCTTGTGAGTAGTGGATCGCCGGTAAAACTGGGAATGGATTTCCAGGGCGGCACTCAGATTTCGATAGAAACGACTGATTCTCCTGCTGTACTTGAAAACACGTATTCTTCTTACCCTCTCACTAATGTCCGGCAGACCGGAAGCAGGGTTATCATGCAGTTTGGAATCATGGATGATGAGCAACAGCGTCAGCTTGAAAAGGATATTACGAGCCACAACTATTCCAATGTGCAGATTCAGCAAGTTGGGCCTATTTACGGCAAGACTCTGCAGATACAGGCTCTGGAGGCCCTAGTTATTTCCTTTATAGGAATGGGAATTGTGGTATTCCTGCTCTTCAGGACCTTTGTTCCTTCCCTTGCAGTGATACTTTCTGCATTTTCAGATATTGCTATTGCAGCCGCTTTCATGAGGGTTGCAGGGATCGAACTTTCCCTGGGAACACTTGCGGCTCTGCTTATGCTTATCGGTTATTCTGTAGACAGCGATATCCTGCTCACAAACAGAGTACTTAAACGCCGGGGCATGGTAGAAGAGAAAGTTTCCAAGGCTATGCATACAGGTATCACCATGACTACTACAACCCTTGTAGCGCTTGCGTCCATGTACATAGTCTCGACTTTCTCTTATCTGATCATTTCTTCATTCACACAGATTTCTCTGCTTTCGCAGATCTCAATTGTGTTGATTGCGGGACTTATTGCAGATATGATGAATACCTGGCTCCTGAATACGGGAATCTTACGATGGTATGCGATGAAACCCGAATTCAGAGGGAGGTATAATAGATGAGCGACAAAAAAAGCCTTCTTAAAAATCCAAGAGTCATTATCTTTATTTTAATCCTTCTTGGCTCTATAGTGGCCATTCACCCAGGCTATACCCCCGGAAAAGGGACAACTTCTAATCTTAATTTTGGACTTGATCTGGAAGGTGGATCCTGGCTCCAGATACAACTGGAAGGAGCACTTGTCCAGGTAGATGTAGATTCCGGAAAATTAGTTAGCGGAATTGTAGAGCCTATAATTGGAGCCCCTATCGAGATCACGAAAAATGACCTTGATGTCGGCGGCTCTGCCAATAAATCTGTCACCTTTACAACATCTGGGACTGTCAGCGCATCTCAGCTTGAGTATCTTGGCACGGTAAGCGTGGATAAGCTTAGTGGAAGCACAACTCAGATAACTATCTCTGATACCAGTAAGGAGTCCCTCCTCCAGTCTTACCTCTCAAAAGCTCTTGACACAGAAGTAGTTGCCAAGAGTACTGAAGACGGAACGGTCTACGAAATAAGGACTGCAGTCACTGAACAACAGCTCGAGGCTTTACTTGAAAAGATTGGAGGTTCTATCCACAAGAATGAAGATGGAACTTCAACTTATAAAGAAGGAGTTACCACTGAGACCAGAGACCTTACAAAGCAAATCCTCAGCGACAAGCTGAACTCTCTGGGTATCAAAGATATTCCTGTCAGAACTGTAGGGGACGAATATATTCTTATTGATTTTGCAGGCATTGATTTGGCAACTGCCAAAGAAATAGCTGAAAAACCTGGAAAGTTTGAGATCAGGGTTCAGACAACTGGAAATGAAACAGAACATGTCCTTTATGGTGAGTCTATTGAGAGTGTTGGAATTCCAACTTTCCATGATGAACAGTGGCACACTCCTTTTACCCTGAATGATGAAGGAGCCCGGAAACTCCAGAAAGTTGCACTCGACACAGGAGCAATTGACAATCCTGATTCCCATTACCTGATGATGTATCTTGATGGAGTTGAAATCTATGGAGCTCCTTTAAGTTACTCTGCAGCCCAAAAACTGCGAGAAGGTCCAATTTATTCCTGGGAAGCTTCCACAGGTACGGATGAAGCTGCAAAAACCGAAGCTACAGCCCTTCAGGTTCACCTTCGAGCAGGAGCTCTTCCTGTCAATGTAAAACTTGTAGGTTCAGGACATGTGGACGCAGGTCTCGGATCACAGTTCAAAACTGCAGCCCTGATCACAGGTTTGATTTCTCTTATTGGAGTAGCAGCTGTGGTTTACTTCAAGTACAGGAGACCCGAAATCCTGATACCCATGGTTGGAACTTCTACCAGTGAAGTTATCATGATCCTTGGAGTTGCAGCATTGATAGGCTGGCAGCTTGATCTGGCATCAATTGCAGGTGTTATCGCCTCCATAGGTACTGGAATTGACCACCTTGTAATCATCACAGATGAGGTGCTTTCCGAAGGCAAACTCCCTCCAACAAGGGTTTTCAAGTCAAGGATAACAAAGGCTTTTACAATCATTTTAGGGGCAGCCTCTACAAACATAATTGCTCTGTCCCCTCTGGTTGTAATGGGCTTTGGTACTTTGAAAGGCTTTGCAATCACCACTATCATTGGTGTCTTCATAGGTGTGATTTTTGCAAGACCGGTTTATGGTGTGGTAATCAAGGAACTTCTGCATGTAGATGAAAACGGAAATGCAAATATAACTGAGTAAGTATTGAGTGAAAAGTAAAGTTCTTTGAGGTTGATTGGTATTCAGGAGTCAAAAATCAAGGTGGAATGTATGCAGGATCTCTGGACTTTAAAATATAGGGCAGGTACCCTGAAGGAACTGCTTGGAAACGAGCACGCTGTAGCTACGCTTTCCGAACTTGCCCAGTCCGGGACCCTTCCCCACCTTATTTTCTACGGCCCTGAAAATTCCGGCAAAACGACAGCAGCTCTTGCTCTTGCCAGACAGCTCTATGGACGTACCTGGAAAAACAATTTTGCATATTTCAATGCTTCGGATTTTTTTGACCAGGGAAAGCGCTATCTCGTCCGAGACAAGCGTTTCGTGCGTTTTCTGGGTACCGATGACCCAAAGAAAATCTATAAAAGTGTAATCGATATTTTCAAGGAAATTATCAATGAGTATGCTGGAATGGCATCGCTTGATGCCGATTACAAGTTGATCTACATCGACAATGCTGAGTCCCTGAATTCTGATGCGCAGCATGCTCTAAGGCGAATTATGGAAAAGTACAGTGCAACATGCAGGTTTATTCTTTCCACTACCAAACCTTCCAAACTTATTGCTCCGCTTCGCTCAAGAGGCCTTCAAATTTTTTTCACATATGTTCCGGACTCGGTTCTGAGACCTCATCTTGAGAAAATCGGCTGTGCTGAAAAGTTGCAGCTATCAGAAAGTGCATTTGATGCAATCCTTTATTCTGCGAAGGGAAATGTTGCAAAGGCAGTGCAGACTCTACAGCTTGCTTCTTTGGTTGCACACGATTCGGTCATTACTGAAGAGATGGTGTATGAGGTTACTCTGGGAAGGGATGAAAATATTGACAATTTACTTTCTGCGGCTCTTGCTGGAGATTTTTCCAGAGGAAGGAAGCTCCTTGATGAGATGATAGTTGAGAAAGGGCTTTTAGGAGTCGAGATTCTTGAAGGGCTTTCCGAAGCTCTCGCAGATTCGGGAGAAACGGATACAGACATTGCCCGGATTATTGTGAAAATTTCCGAAGCCGATGCCCGTCTAAATGATGCTGCCAATGAGAGAATCCAGCTTGAGAAACTGATCTCTTCTCTTTCCTAATTTTTAGAGTCATTTTTCTTCTTCCTTCGTTTGCTGTCTTTTCACTGCCTTTTTGCTGCTTTCTTTTTATTTCTTATATGTCTGTGGAAGCTCGGCCCTCTACTAATTTTATGGGTGATGATCTTGTTTTTCACCTATACTTCCTTTCCTCTTTTAAAATACTATATATATGCTTCTCTCTAGAGTTATTAAATAATAAAAAACTATTTATATTTTAACCATTAACTCTAAATTATCATAGTAAATTATATATACAATTAGCTTATATTTTTTTATTGTAAATAGGCCAGAATCTCAAGATTCTAAGGAGTTAAGGGGCTCCGTTACATTTTTTAAACGAGATATGAACCTTGGAGTTCAGGACATCCAGAGTGATGTGCTGTACTTCCTGAAGATGGTTCAGAGCCTGGACTTCCTTGGGTGTATGCCAGATCGGGCCTTTTCGAAAATCCACAAATAAATCCACAAATAAATCCCTCCATTACTCCCTGAAGAACTCCCTCTTTTCAGGGAGATCATGCTCATATGGTAGAATATAATCCTGAAGTACTCTTGAAAAAGATAATATTCTGCCTTAATTTCAAAAAAGATTGTCTGCCTGAATTGTTCCTTCAGGCAGTTAGTCTATTAAGTACTCTTTTTTCAGTATTTATAGTGCTTTACTGAGTGATATAAAATCACAACAAAGAAAGCAACTATCACCAGCAAGAGGCTGAAGAAACCAACAGGGTCCCAGACAAAGCCTATCCCAGATCCTCCTTCTTCCCAGGAAACGAGTACTGCTCCCTGGAGCTCTGTAGGAATTACCACACAGGCAAAGGCAAGCACGAAGATAAATAAGATGTCAAAGACTTCTGCAATAATGCTCTTTTCTGCCATACTTCTGTCTCCTCAATCATAATATTTGAACTCGAACATGTGGGTTTTGATTGATTCTCTTACCTTCAGGCACCCTATAGTCTCGGTCAAAACGATCAGTCCTATGAAGATTACGTAGAGGTAGAAGAAACCTGACGCAATCTCCCATGTCTCGGAGAGAATCCTGTATGCTATGAATCCTTCCACACATATGAGCAAAGCAAGCATGCCTACTACGAGAGCCGTATCTCCGGTAAGTTTGCTGTGATATTTGCTTTCCAGTGCCTGATCATTCATCTCCAATGCCTGTCACCTCCTTCTTGATCATTCTATTTTCCGAGCCTTTGGGTAAGGGCCAGCCCATTTCAACCCAGTTATTTTCAATGTTTGATTTCTTGTGTTTGTGGCTGAAATAGAAGTACGCAATACCGTAGAATACAAAGGCGAAGATCAGATTGTACTTGTAGCCCCAGAACAGCGTTGAAAGAATCGTAATTGCGATTGCAATCGCAAAGTAGGCAATATATGGCTGAAGAGGGCTTACAAAAGGCCTGACTTTACTTGTGGTCTCCGGGAAGAGTTTCCTGAAGCGTATCAGGGAGAAAGGAATCAACACGTAGCAGAGCAGCCCCGAAACAATTGAGAAGGTAATAACCTGGTCAAGATAACCGCTGAATGCAAAGCCGATTGCAACCGGCATCGTGAAGATTACTGCTCTGTATGGGGTGTTATACTTCGGATGCACTGCTGAGAACCAGGAAGACACGTAATTGTCTCTTGAGAGAGCAAACCAGGAGCGTGAGGAGTCACAAACGCAGCCGTTTGCACTGGCAACACATGTCAGAAATGTTCCAAGCCCTAGCAGGGCAACAAAGATAAAGATCCCACTGTTCTGTGCAGCCTCAAAAAGCGGATACACTGAAACTCCAAGTAGATCGGCAGGGATCAGCACTGCACATAAGTAGAGGGTCATTGCTGCTCCTATGAGCAGAGTAATCATCCCAGCTTGCTGTCCAAGAGGCACTGCCCTTGATGGGTGTTTGCACTCTTCTGCGCACATTGCCGCTCCTTCTATTCCTAAGTAGAACCATGGTCCGAATTGTAAAGCTGCAAAGAGTCCTATCATGCCGTTTGGTAGAGCGCCCTGTAAAAGGTACTCAGGGTGAATATCCCCTATTCCAAAGGCAGTTGAAAAGAAGAAGGCCAATATTGCAATGAAAGCGATCATGGTCAGGAAAAAGTTCAGAGTCAATGCTGCAACAACGCCACGGTAATTAATGAAGGTTAGAAGTGCGATAACAAGTAGAGTTACTGGATAAACTTGAAGCCCCGGGAAGATACTCTGCGAAATGGATGCAACAACAATAGCATCTGCCGCTTCAAGGGCTATGTACTCCATATATACCGCAAGTCCCACAATGGCAGCCGCCCCTGGCCCGACAAATAATCTTGCCCAGTCATAAGGTCCTCCTGCAAGTTTGGTTGCTGACCCAAGTTCACTGGCACAGAGAGAAATTATGACGTACATTGTTCCTGCAACCAGCATGGCAAGTAAAGATCCGAGAACGCCTCCTTTTGCAACGGTAAAGTTCCAGCCCATGAATTCTCCGACCAGCACGATACCAACTCCTAGAGCCCATACATGGAAAGGCCTCAGAGTTTTCACTAAGCTGGCAGACTCATGTTCAGACATGCCTATCAGCCTCTTCTTTTTGAAACCTTACTGGCATCCAGTAAGACCCAGCCCATCAATCCGAAAGCCAGGAGATATATAAGTCCGTTTATTAAAGTCCAGATATCCATTTTAATATCCCCTTCTTTTTTAATACTATGTTACTATATTTTTTCAGTTGTTTTTCAAAAAATCCTTAGCATTAGTAACACGTTTATATAATTGTTTCGCCTGGATATTGTTAAAAAAATTAGCCAGCGAGATAACCCGCTGGCTTTTCGTTTTCTTCAGTATATATTTCAGTCTCTGGACTTTCAACTTAGAATACAAGTCCCAGGTCTTCGAGCTTCTTCCTTGCTCCGTCGTAGACCTGCATGTATTCGTCAGTTGGTGTTACTGTCTTTACGTCGTAGCATTCCTGGAAGGTCTTTCCTGCT
>JAEWQJ010000034.1 GCA_023399215.1 Methanobacteriota archaeon | reverse complement strand
ACTCTCCTTACCAAAACGCTACAGATGTTACATACAGTTTCGATTGGGAGCCAACGTATGTCCACTTCACCGCAAAGCTTTCTAACGGAACTGTCATATCTGACTGGAACTGTACAGATCAGACAAGCATTCCACACGTAGAAGGTGGAGTTGCGATGCAGATGTGGCTTATGAATCATTTAGCGCCGATAAATGGACAGAACGCAGAAATGGTTTTATCTGACTTTAGTTATGTACCAGCTTAATTGAGGCGAAAGCCTCTTTTCTTTTTTAATTTTTAGACACGCTCTCAGGGCACAACTCTTTCAATTTCAAAAACAAAATGAGCAAATTTTTCTGTTTCTACTTACTATCCAGGCTACGCAGTATTTTTTTGAAAATAAATGTTTTTTCTGGATAGCATTTATAAAACAGATTCCAATTATTTAAGCTCTTGATGGTATTTAGGGAATACTGAATAATATCTTGGTTTCTAAATACACTATATAGTTGTTTTTCATTTAGATTCGGTTAAGGAATCTGTTAACGTCGAAATGACTACTGCAATCATCTACTCATCCAGATTTATATTTTTAGGTTTACAGAAACGGCAACAAAAATAACATATTTTTGAAGGATTTTATCTTAACCGAATCCAAAAGAGTTGCTTTTACCTTCTGCATAAAAGTTCAATAAATCCATGATTGATTGATAAATCGATAGCAAGATAAATTATAAAATATAAAATTTTCCTGTGGAAAGTGGGTTACTGAGAATGCTATAAATTTAATTTTTAGTGACTATCTCAATGAGATCATCCCAAAACTAACTTTGTTATTAAAAAGAGAGTTTTAGAATTACTTTTATGATCAGAATCTTGATTGATTCTCCCAGGTTCTATATTTTGAAAAATATCTTTGAGTTTTGGTATCAGTTTGTATATTATCATATTAGTAAAATACTACTATATTTAATGGCGAGTTTTATTATTTTTTACAAAATACATGATTTTTTATTACCAATACTTCTATATACTAAAAATCTATGTATATTGTCACTCTGTTAGTGGTTAAATGATAAAACTAGGACTACATGTATATAGATAATTGCAATTTATGAGTATTACTCTAAAAAGTATGGTATAACTAAACAAAATTAATAACTTATTACGGTCTGTATTTGGAGGAATTGCAAAATGGCAACCGTTCTACCCCCCCGGAATAACGTCATCGCGTTTGTGCCAGCTCATAATGAGGAGGATATAATTCGCTCTACCATTGAATCCATTCTTACTCAAACAGTTAAGGTCGATGTTCTTGTAATAAGTGATAATAGTACGGATGATACGGTGAGCATAGTAAGAGGAATAGCTGCCACTGATAACCGTGTAAGTTTGGTAGAAACTGTTGGAAATAAATTTAAAAAATCTGGGGCACTGAATACTGCCTATCAAAATGTCGATCTGGAGTCATATGATTACGTGTTATCAGTCGATGGTGATACAGTCATAGCTCCCAATCTTGTTGAGCAAGCATTAATCGAATTTCAGCTAGATCCACTTCTTGGGGCAGTGTGTTCTCGTGCCGGTGTAGTTAAACAGGCAACTAACGGATTTTTTGAAAAACTAGTGTATCACTGGCAATATGTCGAATATGCAGAGTTCGACAGAAGCCGAGTTAGTCAGGATAGAGGGATTAAAGTCGCGCACGGGATGTGCACGGTGTATAAGGTAGAAGCAATAAAAGCAGTTATGGCAAGACGCATAGCTACTGGAAAACTTGACTGCACTTTATATGATGTGCATAACATCACTGAAGATTACGAGTTAACGGTAACTCTAAAGGAGCTTGGTTACCACACAGCTGCAGGCTTTGGGATGCATGCCTGGACAGATGTCCCATTAAAACTAAGCGAGTTATGGAAACAAAGAGTCCGCTGGCTTCGCGGTGGGCTTGATACATTGTGGGAACATGGATGGAATAAAAGTACCAGAAAAGACATCCTGAACGCCGGACTCTTCTGGATTATGCTATCTTTCCAGATTCTTTTACTAAATTATGCTTTGTATGACATAGTTAAGGGTTTTTATCATCCCAACTGGATGTTCATACTGGTAATGAGTTTAATGTACGTGGACAGTGTTTACACACTGCGATATGTGCAGAACCCCAGTAAGTGGGACTATCTTGTGAGAATAACGTTTATTCCTCAGATATTTTATGCGTGGTTTACTATTGCTCAGCTAGTCTATGCATACTACCTCTTTCTCTTTAAACCTAATCAGGATTGGTAATATGTCATTGACGCAGTACCTGCATACGATTTTTGCGTATAGTGTACTTGATCAACTCAACTTCTGGCATATTTTGTTAACACGATACCTGCGTATTATTTTCACGTATCGCACGTATTATCAATTCAGTAATTGGAATAAATTACTGACGAGATACCTACAGACGTTTGTGTCAGTACTAGTTTTGGCTGATGTTACTATAAAATTGTCAAAAGATATATACAAAACAAGAGCTCTACAGAAGAATCGAAAAGGATTATTAGAATTAAACTGGACAATCCCTAAGTGGGTGCGTGAGAAGTCACATCTTGGATTTGACAAATGCGGCACTCTTTCTCGATGGATTGATATAAATCAAAACATTATCGCGCAAAAACAGGTAGAAAAGGTACTGAGCAAAAGTAAACAGTGCATGATGTTAGTACTGTGGAGTATTCTCTTGTCTAAAAAGAAGGTATGGAACTTAGAGGCTAATAACATTATTGAGATCCAAAAAATCCAGTCACTTATGGATAATTTTCATAAACTTGTCCCCCTTCCAATAGCCCTGGTTGATCTCAAAGGCAACGTTCTGGCAGGTGTCGGGTGGTCGGATATCGGCACTAGGTTCTATAGAGCCTATCCCAAAGCCTGCAAAAGTTGCATGGAAAGCGATACTGGAGTATCCATGGGTGTTTCTCCTGGAAAGTATAAGATTTACAAGTGCAAGATCCAACAGTGGGCTATAGTAACTCCTTTTATGATAGGCGATGTTTATGTAGCCAATATCTTTACAGGACAGTTTTTTTTTGAAGATGAGATTATAGACTATGAATTTTTTCGGTTCCAGGCTAGAAAATACGGTTTCGACGAGGACGAATGTATAGAAACGCTTGAAAAATTTCCGCGATTGAGCAAGAAGGATTTGGATAGAAATGTTAAACTCTTATTGACGTTTACCAAATTGATCACTAACAACTACTTGTCGTGTCCCATTAGCTGGTTTGTATCTCATCTTAAAACAAATTTGTTCAAATACAATCGTTTCTAAGCTGACAGGATACGGAAAATCGGTTTGTAAGAATCTTTAATTTTAGCCACAATGAACTTAAAATTTTTTGTTTAGGCTTTATACTAACAACTTCAATTGAAGCATTTTTGGCAGCTATTTTCTAAATATTTATAAGAAAGGAGTTTAGTGGTTTAAAAACCACTTTGTAATTCAATCATTAGTAACTGTGAAGTTACTAATTATAAGTTCAATGTTTTTTCCATCGGATGGAGGAGCCACTAACCACAAATTTATTATGACACTTTCAGGCTCTTTCGGAATTGTAGAACTATTTGTATTATTATAGTCTGCTATTACTGTTCCATCTGCCTGCATGGATGTGAATCTTATATAATTGGGTTTCCACTCAATTCTATAAGTTGTGTTTGCGCCTTCAATGCTCGGTGAAACCAGGTACTCTTTACTATTTCCTTTAACTGTAGAAGGTTCTTTGTAATACCAGAGTTGATTCCCATTAGGGTCACCCCATCTTGAAATCACTACATTTGACGCATTATAATCATCTAAATAAGTACAAAGTCCAACCACGCAATTTTTGCCAAAAGTAAAAACAGGTGAAGCTACATTCCATGTAAAAGTACCATAACAATATGTGTTTTGGCTATTTAACATTGTGCTTTTCCATGTGCCGCTATCGTTTACAACTGTTAAGTGCAGTCTATCTTGGTCATCTATCCATGCACCTGTATTGTTCCAGTAATTATTACCGGGATTTGCGTAGCCAGATGTTAGATACCAATCTTGCCCTTTCCAGTTAAGTACTCCATCTAAAGGGTATGTATTCACTCCTAATGGTTGATTATCTATCCGTGCACCTGTATTATTCCGGTAATTATTACCGGGATCTGCGTAGCCAGATGTCAAAGGCCAATCTTGCCCTTTCCAGTTAAGTATTCCATGTAAAGATGTGTCTCCTGATGGAATAGCCAAAATCACCACAATTAGCAGAACAAACAAAATTATCAAATACTTAATTGTCTTCATTTTACCCTCTAGTGTGTTTTAATGCAAATATTTCAAAGCCATCTCTTCGCTATTTTGAGTAGTAGTTTATAGTGAGTTTTATAGCCACTTTCAAAGAGAGTGTCTCAAAATCCAAATTTTGCTGGATTTTATCAGCTTAGTAATAATCGCACAAGGCTGCACATCTTGATTTGTTTATTCTAAGGTCTTTAGGATTTATTTTTGAATTGGTAATTTTACAACACTTTATTATAAAAATATATACTGTAAAATAACTTATGAAAATATTTATAATTTACTGTCAAATTTAAGTCCGCTGTTTATTTGTTTTTTATGATCTTTTTATTTGATAAACAATTCACGATCCGCAAAAAACAGCTATACGTCTCAAAAAGAGTTAAACTTTCACAGGTATCTTCTAACTATTGATATCTTTCGTCCCTGATAAAGACTTGTATACAGACTTCGAAAGGAAATGTTTAAAACTTAATATGATATACCTGACGTTAATGTTTTTTATTTATAAAATATATAAACTATTATAAAGTAAATATTCTATGAAAATTAACAAATTGTGTTCAATACCTTAGACTAATATCTTTTGTTTTATTTCATTTTACTTTATATATGGCATTGACAGCGTCGGTACAAAGCACAAAACAATAATAAAACGATATCTATGTCACCGGCACAAAACACAAAACAATAATAAAACGATATCTATGTCACCTAATGAAAGCACTATCCGCGACTCAAATTTTGAGCTATTAAGGATTGTTTTAATCTCAATGATCATATGTCTCCATTATTTTAAGTATGGAGAGGCACTTCATGTACTAACACCTTCGAATTCAAATTATTATTTTACTTATGGATTGGAAAGCCTATTTATCATTGCAGTAGATTGTTTTATACTTATAACTGGATACTATCAAATTAATGGAAAATTTAAATTAAAAAAAATCATTGATCTCTGGGCTCAGGTTATTTTTTATTCGGTAATGATTTCATCAATATTTTGGTTTACTGGTATTGAGCCTCTGACCGTACCCACAATGTTACAAGCATTTTTCCCAGTTGTTACTGGAACATACTGGTTTGTGACAATATACATCGTTCTGTATCTCTTTTCTCCATTTCTAAACACGGCACTTCAAAATATGAAAAAAGAAGATCATAAAAAATTAATTTTAGTTTCCGCAGTTTTTTTTGTAATCTTGCCGTCAATTAATTTCACCTATTTTACTGATACAGGATACAGTGTATATAATTTCGTTTTTCTTTATTGTGTAGGTGCATATATCAGAAAGTATGATCTTCCAGTCAAGAATATGACCTATTTCTTATTAGGATATCTTATGTGTAGTCTTCTAGTATTCTTTGGAGCCATGCTTCTTAATACACTTCCTGAAACTCCCGAGTACTTTTTCGCCGATCCCTGGAACTACAATTTTATTTTCGTAGAATTAGGAGCAATTTGTTTTTTTATGGTGTTCAAAAGTATCAAAATACAATCCACAACAATAAATTTTATGGCAACATCTGTTTTTGGTATATATCTAATCTCAAGTCATCCATTTGTACTGGATGTGTTGTACTCCAAGATCTTGCATTGCACTGATTATTCTTACAGTCCTCTTTTTGTTCGTCATATGCTATTTTCGGGAATTGGCGTTTTAGTTTCGTGTTTGATTATTGATTTCTTCAGACAGAAGTTGTTTACAATACTACATGGATTCATCCCAAAATCAGTTATTTTCTCACTCAGTAAGGTTTTTGGGAAGATTTTTCAAGATTAATAACTCGATTGATTATCTCAAATCCGAGGTCTAAATAAACAATTTTGAGTTCCAGGATAAATTTCATAAAAGAATATTCAGAAGAGCCTATTCCCTAACTCAAAATTGCTTCTCCAAATCTCGGATCAAGAATGGTCAATGAGTTTCAGATCACGGAAAATAGTTCTGAAACTTTTATCTATTTTGAGGGATGATAAATCCTAATTTATTAAAATATTTGATAAATGTTGGGGACATTGACGCAATTTGTCACGATTTCTCACTTAACCGAAGACGCATGAAAGAATATCATATTCTTTTTCTGTAAAATCACAACCTCAAAAAGTTATATGGCAGAAAACACCATCTCAGGAGATTAATTTCCTAACGTACACAACGATTTGATGTCGAATTTACAGCAAATTCGAAACACTGCCGGAAAATAATCAGTAATTCGGATATACTGTTTTAAGTCAAGTTTTTGTGCCTATGTACAGCCTGGTTCTCTCGATGCAGAGATTTTTATTTATTCCTTATTTATATTTCTATTAATATTATATTCTATGACTAATGACTGTTATGTTGCATATGTTTGAAATTGACTTTGTTGGCAATTGGTAAAGTTGAAACAGATTTGGGGAGTGAATAAATGGGTATAAAAAAGACATTGGCCATTTTGCTGGTAGTCTGTTTTATAGTATCAGTGACGGTTGCGGCGGTAAGCGCAAACCAGCAAGAATACAACAGAGGCTACAAAGACGGCTGCAGGGATGGCTATAAAGACGGATTTAGAGAAGGCAAAGCTGATAGCAAAAAGCCCTATAGTGCATTTATGAAGAAAGAAGCCAAGAAAAGCGACTATGATAGAGGCTACGAAAGAGGTTATAGCAACTGCTTCCCGAGAGGCTATCAGGCAGGCCTGAAAGCTGGGTCGGCAGGCGGAAATCAAAAAGAATATGATAGAGGCTACAAAGACGGCTGCAGAGACGGCTATAAAGACGGATTTAGAGAAGGCAAAGCTGACAGCAGGAAGCCCTACAGTGCATTTATGAAGAAAGAAGCTAAGAAAAGCGATTATGCAAGAGGCTATGAAAGAGGTTATAGTGACTGCTTCCCAAGAGGCTATAAAGCAGGCTTGAATACTTGAAGATAAAGCAACCTCTTTTTATTTTTTAACTCTATTTCTTTTTATTTTTTAACTCTTTATCATTTCTAGAGTGCGGAGAATCAGAAATTTTCTGTCCTTCAAGTAGGGATGACGTGAACCCTTGACTTTTTTAGTTTCATTGAAGCTTCAATATCATTACTTTTTTGTAAAGTGGGATTTCCTGGTACTATGGTTTCAGAAGTTGGGAATGTAACTTACAGTATAAAATCTTGTTGAAAAACTCTAAATGAACTCCTATAAACCGATTTAGCAGCTCGAAATATGTCCATCCCTGGTATGACGAACCAGGCTGTGAGTTCTGGGATTAAACAGACAATATGAGATTTATCTTGCTATTAAATTCTCAAAATTCCATGTTCAGATTGGAAAAAGTTAGAGTTTTCTAAGGGGACTTATACATTAAATGAAACAAAACGCCAAAAGTGATAAGCCATTTTATTCACATTTTTTCATTTAAAGAGAATCTTAGAAATTCGCCTTCAGAAAAAAGATCTGTAAAATCCTCCCTTACCTTCTCCTAAACTTCTTCTCTCCCAAAAACCTTATTAGTGATCTTCACTGGAATCTTTTCCTAAATCTCTTCTCTCCCAAAAACCTCAGTAGAGATCTTCACTGGAATCATCTTTGTTTTCAATGCATTTTAAGGCTTCAAGTTTCCTTTTCGCGTCTGACATTTCAGGATAGAGGCGAAGGATTTCATTGAAGGTATTTATGGCCTCGGTATACTTTCCCAGTTTTCCGAGGATAACCCCCCTGTAATTCATAGCCTGCACATCGTGAGGCCTTATCCTGAGCAGCCTGTCAAAGGTTCTTAGGGCATCCTCATATTCTTCTATTTTTGCAAGAGATATCCCGAGATATTTCAGGGACTGCTCGTGCCAGGGGTTAATGGCAAGGGCTTCGTCAAAAGCCCGGCAGGCAGTTTCATAGAGTTTCTGTTTGAAACAGACAACCCCTACACTATAAATTGCCTTGATGTTTTCAGGGTCTTTTTCCAACGTAAGGTCAAAGGCTTTCAGGGCTTCCCTGTACATATCAAGCTTGCAGAAGGCAATTCCTTTGTAGTTCAGGACATCGAGATTCTCAGGAGAAATGTCAAGAATGCGATCAAAATAGCCGATTGATTCCTGGGGACGGTTAAGCTTGATAAGAGTCGTGGCTGCGTTATACAGAACTTCTTCATTCTTCGGATTGAAAAGGGCGGCTTTTTCAAAGGCTTTCAGCGCCGCTTCCGGGCTTTCGAGTTCCAGCAGGCAGAGCCCGAGGTAGTTCAGGCTTTCAGGGTCTTCGGGCGAGGTTTCCAGCAGCACTCCAAAAGTCTCAGCGGCAGCTTCGTACTCACCAAGGTTGAAAAGCACAAGCCCTCTGTAATAGAGGGCTTCCCTATGCGCTGGGTCCTGCTGCAGAATAATATCAAAAACCTCAAGGGCTTTTTCATATTCCTGAAGCTCCATTCTAGCAATCCCGAGCCTGTAACAGGCTTCAATATAATCCGGGAAATCAGGGGCGTACAGGAGTACCCTTTCTAGGTCTTGCGCGGTTTCCTCAAAGCGCTGGAGATTGAAACTGGCAACTGATCGGCTGTAGAGAGCGTTTACGTTGTCAGGTTTCAGGGTTAGAGCAGAACTGAAAGCCTGGCTTGCTTCCTCGTACATATTTAATCTAAGAAGGGAAAGCCCTATCTGCTCCCAGGCAGCTTCCAGAGTTGGGTCGAGTTCCACGGCCTTTTCAAAAGCTTCAACGGCTTGTTCATCCTGGTCAAGCCCCCTTAGAGCAAGCCCTGCTACATACCAGAGGTCGGAAGCTTCGGGGTTTACTTCAAGAAGTTTCTCAAATATCTCTATGGCGGCTTCATAGCGTTCCAGTTTGAGCTGGGAAAGCCCCATTTTCATCCAGACATCTTCAAGTTCAGTGTCACTTAATTTCTCTTTTAATCCAAACTTATCTTCTAATCTTGTTTTATCTTCTAATCTTGTTTTATCTTCTAATCTTATTTCATCTTCTAACTCAGGGCTTTCTCTCATTTTTTCTCTCTGAGTTTCTTCCAGGCTTAATTCGTTAACTGTTTCAGGAGATTCTGTCTGATCTTCCAGGGCAGCCTGTTCGAAGGACTCCAGAGCTTCAACATAGTATCCATGAGAAAATAGAATGAGCCCTCTTCTATACCAGGCTTTTTCAAAGTCAGGATAAAGGGAAAGAAGTTCCGAAAATATTTCAAGGGCTTCCTCAGATCTGCCGAGCTCCTGAAACACAATTCCCTTGCTGTAAAAGGCCTCTTTTGAAATCGATTCGCTTGCTGTAAGTTTTCCAAGAGGTAGCAGGGCTTCTTCATACCTTCCAAGCTCTATCAGGGAGAATGCAAACTTTTCTAGGAGTTCTTCAAAAGCTTTTGTATTCTCAAAAGCCGGAATTTCTTCTGCTTTTTCTTCTCCTGTGCTTTCTTCTCCTGCGTTTTCCTCATAGTTTTCTTCTTCAAACTCTCCAGCGTCTTTAATATTAAAGTTCTCGGTTTCAAGTTCGAGAAGAGTATAAACTGTAGAAACTACTTCTTCTGGCTTTTCAAGTTCGAAAAGGGCCAGGGCTTTTTTATACAGAATTTCGGGATCCAGTGCCCCGGAATCAAGGATAGTATTGAAGACTTCCACGGCTTTTTCATATTCTCTGTTTTCAAAGTAGGCGATTCCTGTGTAATAAGAAATTTCGGGTTGCTGGCAGCCGAGGTCAAGAGCGTTTTCAAAGGATTTTACGGCTTCTTCAAAATTCCCAAGCCTGAAAAAGGCAATGCCCCTGTAGTAATGCAGATCTTCCTTTTTCTGGCAATATTCCAGAGCCGTCTTAAATGCTTCAACGGCCTCTGGATACTCCTCAAGCTCAAAGTGAGTATAGGCTTTTTGCTCAAGGGCGTAGGTACAATCGGGCTTCAATTTTAGGACAGAGTCAAACACAGTAGAAGCCCTCTTTACTTCTCCAAGGGCTTTTAAAGCAACTCCTTTCCTGAAAAGGACCGTTTTTCTCTCTGGATTAATTTCCAGAACCTGGTCAAAGAGTCCAAGGGCTTCTTCATAAAACCCCTGCTTGAAGCAGGCTGTGCTCAGGTGTGCAAGAGCTTCAGTATCGAATGGATTTCTTTCAAGGACTTCCCTGAAACCTGAAGCCGATTCCTCATATCTCTTCGACCGCAGTAAAGCGAGGCTTCTCATGTAAAGGACATCAAGGTTTTCAGGATCTATTTTCCGGGCGGCTTCAAAAACCCTTATAGCTTCCTCAAAGTCCCCAAGCTCAAAACAGGAAAGTCCCAGCTGGTAACAGGTATCCCGATAAGCAGGGTCAAGTTCAAGGACTTTCTCAAAGTCTTTTGCTGCTTCCTCATGTTGTTTCAGTTTTGAATGGGATATTCCTTTAAAATACCAGGCCTCTACAAACAGGGGATTATTTTCGGTAAGCCTTGAAAAAACCTCAAGCGCTTTTTCGTAAGCTTTCAGCCTGATAAGCGCAAGCCCTTTCCAGTAAAGCGAAGAGTACTTTTCGTCATAATTATTTTGTTTAGAGTTATTTTGCTCAGATGTACTTTGTTTAGAAAAGTTTTGTTTAAAGCTATTTTGTTCAGAAAAGTTTTGTTTAGAGTTATTTTGTTCAGAGAAATTTTGTTCAGAGTTATTTAGCTCATATGAGTTTTTTTCAGGGCAGTATACAAAAAAGCCTTTATCTGAGCTCGCACTTATTTCTTCAAAAAGAGAAAGGGCTTTATTGTACTCTCCGGACTCGAAACTGGCGATCCCCAGCTCAAACTTTGCTTCTTTGTTGTCAGGGTCAAGTTCCAGTACTCTGGAAAGGGTTTTAGCTCCGGACTCGTACTTCCTTAACTGCAGGAAACAAATAGCTTTTTTATGGAGTGCGGAAAGGTTTTCCGGATTTCTTTCAAGTACAGCTTCAAGAGCCTCCAGGGCAGCTTTGTATTGTTCGGTTTCAAACAGACAGAGGGCTCTATACTCGAGGGCTTCTTGCATTTCAGGATTCAGACGAATTGCGGACTCAAAGGCACACGCTGCGTCTTCTAATATGTTTATCTTATACAGGCTAAGGCCTCTATAGTACCAGAGAATATCAGAATCCGGCTTTTCTTCAAGAGCGCTCTCAAAGGTTTCCAGGGCAGGGAGGTACCTTTCAAGCTGCATTTGTGCAAATCCTTTGTAAGTACGTGCGTTTTCGTAGTCAGGATTTTCGTCTTCGTAATCGGGACTCTTTCTCTCATCGCATGCTAGGTTATCTATGTCATCACGATCGAGATTTTTTAGCTCTTCATAATCAGAGTTACCTATCTCTTTATAATTTAGATTTTTTACAATTACTTCATCAAAAGCTCTTATAGCCTCTTCAAAACGTTCCAGTTTTATCAGGACAAGCCCTTTTCTATACCAGGCTTTCCTGGACTCTGGATTTTCACTGAGAACCTGATCAAAAGCTTTAAGCGCAGTCTCATATTTTCCGATTTTCATTGCAAATTTTCCTTTCCTGTACTGGATTTCCAGATCTTCGGGATTTTTGGCAGCTATTTTTTCAAAGGTTTCCAGGGCTTCTTCCTGCTTTCCTAGCTTCGCCTGTGCAGCCGCAAGGCTATATAATAACTCAGGATAATCGGGATTAAGGGACAGAATTTTTTCAAAGCATTCCAGGGCAGTTTCCGTTTTTCCGATTTTTATCAGGGCTGTTCCCCTGTTGTAAATAGAATCAAGGTCTTCAGGATTTATTTTAATAACTTCGGCAAAAGCCTCGCTGGCTTTTTCATATTCGTTGGCAGCCAGCAAAATCAGTCCTCTGTTTCTCCAGGCATCTTCAAAGTCAGGCCTGAGGCTCACAGCTTTTTCAAAAGCTTCAAGTGCTTCTTCAGTTCTTCCAAGCTTTCCCAGCACTATTCCTTTATTATTCCAGCCTTTCTCAAGATACGGGTTTAGCCGCAGACCCTCTTCAAAGGCTTCCAGGGCTTCTTCATAACGGTCCATGGAATAGAGTGCAGAACCCTTATTCATCCAGCATGCGTCGTTATCGGGTTTGAGTTCCGCAACTTTCTCAAGAGCTTTCAGGGCAGGCTCAAATTTTCCGTTGTCAAGGAGAATTAATCCTTGCTGCAGCCAGAGTCCATAGTTTTCGGGTTCTTTTTCAAGACTCTGTGTAAGAGATTCAAGAGCCTCTTCGATACGGTCTAACTTGATCAGCATAGTGCCCCTGAGCTTTTGGGCCTTAATAAATTCTGGATTTTGCTCAAGCATGGAATCGAAGGCTTTGAGAGCTTCTTCATACTTTCCCTCTCTGGCAAGCAAACGCCCCTGCTGGTACAGGGCATCACCGTATGCAGGATCCAGTTCGGCAGTTCTGGAAAAAGATTTTGCAGCCTCTTCAAAGCGCTGCAGTTTCATGAGAGCAAGAGCCCTATTGTACCAAATTTCTTTAGTTTCTGGATAAATTTCAAGCACAGAGTCAAAGGCTTCAAGAGCTTCTTCATAGACCTCAAGCTTCATTAGAGCAAGGCATTTGTAATTCCAGGCTTCGAAATAAGTAGGGTCCAGCTTAATGGCTTCTTCGAAAGCTTTTATGGCATCATTGAGCCTGAGCAGCTGGATAAGAGCAAGACCTTTCTTGAGCCAGATTTCTTTATTTCCTGGGTTTATTTTTAAAATTTTCGCAAAAGTTTCCTCAGCATCCTCATAACGGGAAAGTTCGTTTAAAAGTATGCCTTTCTGATAGAGAGCAGTCTCGCTGACAGGAAATTTCCTTAAAAATGCGTCAACACATTCCAGAGCTTCTTCGTTCTTCCCCAGCTTTATCAACGAAAAATATTTTTGTTTCCAGGCATCTTTATGCCTGGGTTTTTCCCGAATCAGAGAATCAAAGCATTCCAGCGCTTTTTCGTACTTCTCAAGCTTTGCAAGAACCAGGCCTTTTGAATAGCAAGCGTCTGCGTTTTTCGGGTTGATCTCAAGTGCGTGCTCAAAACATTCCAGTGCTTCTTCGTAGCTGCCGGCTTTTCCAGTTACGATACCTCGGGCATACCAGGCGCTTTCGCATTTCGGTTCAAGCTCAAGTGCTTTCTCAAAACAAAGAATTGAAGCCTCATTTTTTTCCAGTTCAGCAAACGCCAGTCCTTTATGGTACCAGATTTTTGGATTTTCAGGATTTATTTCAAGTGCGTTGTCATAGGCTTCGAGAGCTGCTTCAAACTTTCCAAGGGTGGCCAGAACAATTCCTTTTTTGTACAGGGCATCGAAATTTTCGGGCTCTAAGTGCAGGACCTGGTCAAAGGAGTCGAGGGCTTCTTCTGGTTTTTTGATTTTCAGTAGTGCTAATCCTCTGTTAAATAGAGCTCCTGTGTGACCTGGGTCTTTGTCTACAATCTTGTTGAAGACATTAATTGATTTTTCGTACCTTTTCTGTTTAATTAGGCCAAGTCCTCTTTGAAAAGCTTCATCGTGATTGATAACCAACTCCTCCGGTCCTTTTTTCTGCTTCTGTTCCTGTACTTCCTAATTCTATTCCTGCACTTTTCCGCTTCTGTTCCTGTACTTCTTAATTCTATTCCTGCACTTTCCTGCTTCTGTTCCTGAAAGCTCAAAGATCTAAAACTTGGGCAGTGAGCCAATTAGCATGAAAGTATTGTGATTTGAAAGTACTTTCATTTCTTTGTGCCTGTAATTAGAAGAATTTCATGTTTGTTTTCTGTAAAATCACAAATCTCAATAAGTTATTGGGTAGAAAATTCCATATCGAAATATCAATTTTCTCCATAGTATGCAAGAACTTGACTTCAAATTTACAGCAAATTTGAGACACTGCCGAAACTTAAGTACTATTTTTTTATCAGACCTTTATAATATTTTGCTCTGTTTTCTCCGACTTATGAGTTTTTGCGAGTCTTTGCCTCTTACTCATCGCTTAAACTTCTTTTCCAAAACATTAACAATTTACCAGTGTTAACCGTTAAATTTAGTACTGCATCCAACCCGAAGTATATTGTCATTATTAATTTTTGTTTAAAATCTAATTTCCTAACATTGTATATAAACGATCATCAATAATTGAGAGTGGGAGACCTATTTTCAGTCTATTTTTAAAATATCTTTTTAACAAATGTTTTCATGGGCTTTGCAGGCAATCGTATTATAAATATACTGTTAATTAACATACTTATAATGTTTAAAATAATATATAAAGTTAATTTGTCTAATATTTAAATCAAACTTCAAAGACTCCTGAAAATGCTTCCTGAAGATGTCGACATGTTTCTTTATTGAAACAAACAAGAAAAACCTTTTCAGGCAATCCATTTCCCTGAAGGAATTTAGCTATTTCGGAAACTGCAATTCTTGCAGCTCTTTCTGAAGGAAAGTTATATGCTCCTGTACTTATAGCTGGAAAGGCAATGGTTTTTATAGTATACTCTCTTGCAAGTTCAAGGCTTTTTCTGTAGCAGGAAGCCAGCAAACTATCCTCTCCTTTCTGTCCCCCCTGCCATACCGGCCCAACGGTATGTATTACCCATTTTGCAGGCAGAAAATATCCTTTTGTAATTTTTGCTTCTCCTGTGGCACAGCCTTTTAAACCCTTACATTCTTCCAGCAGTCCTGTCCCTGCAGCTCTATGGATAGCGCCATCAACTCCTCCGCCTCCAAGAAGAGTTGAATTTGCGGCATTTACGATTGCATCCACTTTCAGTTTTACAATGTCTCCCTGAATTACTGTTATCCTGTCCGAAATACGTACCATAATTTGCTCTTTTGCTTCGGTTCTTTATATATTGTCTGATGTATTTACATATATTATTTGTATTATCTGCAACTTTCTGTTACCATACAACAATTTTATTATACAGTGACAAAGTTGAATGCATCGTTTAGTAATCAAAAAGAAGACTAAGTGGTATAGAGCAAATTTTACAGAAAACGAACATGATATTCTTTGAATAACATGCATACCCAATGAAAGTGCTTGCAGATGGCAACATTTTCAGGCTAAATTAAACACAGTACCTTTTAAATATTTGTTCTATGCATTTTTGCCCTTTAATTCTTGCTTTTCTATAATTTTTTTGTATACTTCAAGAGTTTTTTCAGCTATTATTTCCCAGTTATACAGTTTTTTAATAAGGTCATAACCTTTTTCTCCCATCCGGTTGTGGCCAAGCCCTTCAAGGACATAATTAAGGCCCCATGCAATAGAAGACGGATCTTTATGAGTAATGACGCCGGTCTTGAAATTTTCTACAAGGGCTACTGCATCACTTGCAACTACAGGTTTTTTTGCATCCCAGGCTTCAAGCACCACAATTCCGAAGGGTTCATTCCGGCTGGGCACGCACACGAGGTCGCAGGCATTGAACCAGTCTATTACGGTATTATCCGGAGCGTACCCGAGGAAATTGCAGGAATTTCCAATGCCAAGTTTTTGAGCCCGATATTCACAATGAGCGCGCATTTCCCCCTCTCCTATAAGCACAAACTGTGCATTCCTTTTTTTCAGGACTTTAGCAGCAGCTTCCACCAGAAGGTCAGGTCCTTTTTGATAAGACATCCTTCCTGTGAAAAGTACCACTGGAAGACAGGGATGGATGCCGTATTGCCTTTTCACATCACCAGGGTCGATTTGCCTTTTTATTTTTCCTACTTTTATGCCGTTAGGAATTTCCCAGAGCTTGTAGTCAGGGATTTTGTAAATTTGCTTGATTTCTTCCTTCAATATGGTCGAGGTTATGATAATCTCCGAAGATTCATAGCCTCCAAGCCATTCTCTGTGTGAGATTTCCTTTGCCTCCCACCAGTCTCCATGGCGGTTTCCGTTACGCCCCCATTCCGTACTGTGGAAGGTCAGAACAAAGGGCAGTCCAAACTGAGCTTTTATTCTGCAAAGCACATTTACAGGGTGCCAGTCGTGGCCATGTAATACATCAAACTCTCCTGCGCTTTCTCTTACTTCCAGGAACCGGCAGTACATAGCATCACACATCCGGTTCATCTGTTCAACAATTCCCCCGCTTTGATCACAGGCAATCTTATGATAATGGACCCCGTTTATTACCTCATTTTTATCTTCACGGTCTCGTGTAAACAGGTGGACTTCGTGTCCTTTTGCTGCAAGAGCATCAGAGAGTTCAGATACATGGGGTGAAATTCCCCCTACCCGTATTGAATATAAACTTTCCCAGGTAAACATTCCTATTCTAATCTTTTTCATAGACCTACTTACTCCCTTTTATAAAAAAGAGAACGAGAGCTTATCCGAAAGGTCAGTTATGAATGTTAAAAAGTTACAATAGGTCTGTAGTATTAGAATATTCCGTTTTTTATATTTCGTATTGTAAAAGTTATAACATATAATCACTTTTTGAATAGGCTCTAAATAGTTCTCTCTTTATTTTTACGTCTAAATATTTGTAATTCATTTCTTTTGCTAATCTCACAATTTACAGTTCTCTCTGCTAATAACGCCATTAAGGGGTCAAACAATTATACAGAACTGCATATTCTTTATATGATCTCACCATGAAGTATCATTTTATTTTTTATATGACCTTACCATGAAGTATCATTTTATTTTTTATATAACCTCACCATGAAGTATCATTTTGTTCGGCAGTTTAAGTTTCTTCAAAATTGAATCCAATTAGATTTTAAAGACTTTCAAAGATAAGCCTGTGTGACATAATACCTCATCATCCTATGACTGTTAAAATAAGATGCTATCATACCTATCGAATTATTGATTAGCTTGAGCCATTCGTCTTTTTGTTCGTAGTACATAGGGACAATGATGTAGTAGAGTTTGTAATAGAGATCTCTAAGCTCAGCAATTCTTGTTTCTTCAATCGAAATTTTTTCATCTGGTTTGGGCCCAATAGACCAACCTGTCACATCTTCAATCCATCCCTCAATCCACCAACCATCAAGCACGCTAAAATTCACTACTCCATTATGAGCAGCTTTCATACCACTTGTACCTGATGCTTCGTAGGGACAGTTAGGAGTATTAAGCCAGACATCAACTCCAGAAACCATTTTTGCAGCAAGATCCATATTATAATTTTCTAGAAATACAATTTTTATTTCGTCACGAAGTGTTTTCATCACTTTAAAAATATCCCTTATAATTTGTTTTCCGGCTTCATCATTAGGATGGGCTTTACCTGCAAAAATAAGCTGAATTTTGCCTCTTTTATTTATACTCCTAAGCATCTCAAGATCCGAAAAAATTAAAGTTGGACGTTTATATGATGTCATACGCCGTGCAAAGCCTATTGTAAGAGTATCATAATCCATTCCTACGCCTGTTTTTTTGTTCACCTCGTCGATCAAATCTCTTTTTGCATTCCAATGTGCTTCCCAGATCTCGGTGTCTGGAATTTCTCCGACTCTTACCAGAAGTTCAGGTTCATTTTCCCAATCCGGAAGATAGTGATCATAAAGCTTTCTGAAATAAGGGGAAGCCCATGTATAGGAATGAACACCATTTGTAATGGCATTAATTTTATAGCCAGGGTAAAGTGTACTTGAGATCTGGCTGTGTCTTTTTGTAACGCCATTGATATAGTTCGACAAGTTCATAGCAAAAATGCTTGTATCAAAGTAGTTTTGCCCGCCAAACTTACGGAGGATTTCAACATCGTTTTTATCCTTGATTAGGTCTTTTACAAGCCCGTAATCAAATTTATCATGCCCTGCTTCCACTGGAGTATGGGTAGTAAAGATACAAAGCTCCTTTACTTTTTTTGGGTCTACGCTGTTTTGCTTCAAAAGTTCTAGAGCAAGCAAGCTTGAATGCCCTTCATTCATATGGTACTTTCTAACTTTGAACCCAAGAGCATTAAGCATCCGTACTCCTCCTATTCCGAGTACTATTTCCTGCTTGAGTCTATAGCGTTGATCGCCTCCATATAGAAAATCCGTAATCTTGCGGTCTTCCGATTCATTTCCTTCAACATTTGTATCTAGAAAAATTATCGGCACGCAGCCTCCGATACGGCTCTTGTAATTATAAATCCAGGCTCTGAGTTTAACGTCTCTATCCTTAATTTTTACTTTTACCTCTTCTTTGCAAAGAGTCATAAAATGCGCAGGATTCCATTCATCAGTCTGTTCGGTCTGATTTCCTTCAGGATCAAGAATCTGTCTAAAATAACCTTTATTACTTACCAGTGTTACTGCTACCAATGGAATATTCAAATCAGCAGCTGAGCGGATAACATCACCTGCAAGACCCCCTAATCCTCCTGCATATGTCGAGATTTCACTACGAAGGCCTACCTCCATTGAAAAATAAGCAATATTTTGTCTCTCCAGTGCTTCATGAAGATTATCCATATAATCAAGTCCCTTTTTCTTTATATTACAAATAGTTATATTTGAAAATATTAAATGTACATTTTTGAAAATGAATGCGATTTTCTTTGAATAATATACATAAATAAATGAAGATACTTTAAACATTTGACAATATCTCAAAATTTTTGTAAAATTTGTTTTATATTATTTAAACATAACTATTCTGCCTGCCAAAAAAGTTGATTGATATCGATTTTTCAATATAATATTAGTTTTGGGATAGGCGCATAAAGTAAATTGTACTTTCAAATAATACTTGCTAAGCAAAATTATTTCATAACCAAACACGTTTTTTATACGGATAGTGGGACAAAAGCCTGTGGACTTATTCTTCTCAGAGAAAAGAATGAAACAGGAAGAGGCAATCCGGGAAACCGGCTCAGGCCATACTAGTCAATCTGTAAATGGGGATTTAGGTTTTCCGAAGGTGGTTACTTACTTTTGACGGTAACTCTGAAAATTTTGATATGCCTCAAAGGGTTCGAAAACTATAAGTTATCGATCTGAAAGATCAGTAGCATACGAGAATGTCGTAGAGAACTCAACAGATTAAAAACTTACAAATTGAAACTTAATATGGGGAGATAATTATGACTGAGATGACTCTTAAGGAGAGACTTTTAAATGCGCTGGAAGGCAAAGACGTTGACAAAGTCCCGGTCTGTTCTGTAACCCAGACAGGAATCGTTGAACTAATGGATGAAGTGGGGGCTCCCTGGCCAGAGGCTCATTCTGACCCTGAAAAAATGGCGAAGCTCGCGATTGCAAACTATGAATTAAGTGGGCTTGAAGCTGTAAGAGTTCCATATTGCCTAACTGTGCTTGCCGAAGCTATGGGTTGTGAGGTTAATATGGGAACTAAAAACAGGCAGCCGTCAGTTACTGCACATCCGTATCCCAAAAGCCTTGAGGGTATGGAAATGCCTGAGAACCTGCTTGACATGGGCAGAATCCAAGCTGTACTTGATTCAATCAAAATTATAAGGGAAAGAGTCGGACCGGATGTACCTATTATAGGAGGAATGGAAGGACCTGTTACTCTTGCTTCCGATCTGTCGAGTGTAAAGTCCTTTATGAAATGGTCTCTTAAAAAGCCCGATCTATTACATCAGGTACTGGATTTTGCAACTGATGCTACAATAGCATATGCAAATTCAATGGTTGTTGCAGGAGCAGATGTTATCTCCATTGCCGATCCTGTAGCATCTCCTGACTTGATGAGTCCGGATTCTTTTAAAAATGACCTCCAGTCAAGGCTGCAGAAGTTTTCCTCAAACGTAAATTCGGTTACTGTCCTGCATATTTGTGGAAGTGTGACCCCGATCCTTGACTATATGGCAGATTGCGGTTTCGAAGGTCTGAGCGTTGAAGAAAAAGTTGGCAGTATTAAGAAGGCTAAGGAAGTGCTTGGGGATAGAGCAAGGCTCGTAGGAAATATCTCCAGTCCCTTTGTTCTGCTTCCAGGTCCGATTGATAAGATCAAAGAAGAATCGAAAAAAGCTATTTCCGAAGGTGTAGACGTACTGGCTCCTGGCTGCGGAATTGCGCCTATGACTCCGCTTTCCCACATTAAAGCGATGGTCGAAGCAAGAAACGAATACTACGCTTGAAGAGCCACAGAAAAACGAATTTAACTAATTTTTCTATATTTTTTTACGAATTTTTCACTAATTTTTATTTAACACTTTTTATTGTAATTTCCAATTTTTTAGCATATTAGTTGTGCCGCGTGCTCCAGTATAGGAGAACGGGATATTATTCACTTTTTTCTCTCAAGCAGTCTACTTCCTGATTATACTAGGAGTTCCACATTTTTAGGCACATAAGTGTCTCTTGATATCGGAGTATGCGCTTAAGTTTAAGCACATTATCTTTGTAGTAGAATTTCAAAATCGGGATTTTATGACCTCGCCGATTCTTCTTACTACTTATATGCGCTTAAGATTTGGGAACTAAAGTTATACATTCTTGTTGTAATTATTATGACCGGTTTTTTCGTGCCTTACGTAATTGTAAATCTTGAGTAAATTAAGTGTTCATTTTTACAAGCACAACTATATGGTGTTCACTCAACTGTTTACTGCTTAATAGAAAAACCTCCAGTGCTAAATGAGTCTGCCAGTACTAAAAATTTCTATATAAATTTATCAGGAAAATTCGCAAACTACACTCGGGATTTTAAAAAAGGAACACTCGGGATTTTAAAAAAGGAAAAAGGAGAATTGCCTTGATTAGAGGTCGTAGTTCTCCGGCTTGAAGACTTTGACTTCCTGTTTATACTTTGTAAGGCAGTCACTCATGAACTTTTCTTTGTCGTCGGTAAGGGCCTCGAAAGCTACCTTTGCGTCTGCAAGGGCTTTAGCTTCGAATCTGGAGAGCTCGAGTTTACCCTTTGCTCCTTCTTCGACAATGTTGATGCATTCGATAGCAGCGTTCTTGGCACGGAGGTAAATATCATTTCCGTCTTTTGCAATTGCCTGACCTACTCTGTATGCGTTCGGGTATGCGAGTACATAGCCCTGTGCGTCTCTGTATATATCCGAAGCTACGAACATGTCCCTGAGTATTTTTTCATTACCCGAATCAAGAGCAACATTCATTAGAGCGCAGTCATAAGCTAAGGTCTCGCCCCAACACTGAACTGTGGTACCACCGAATTCACCGTGATACTCAACAGATTCGTTGGACCAGAGGTCACAGCACTGCATGACAATGTTCCCCATCAGGTCGGAGTGAGCACAGGTCGAAGTCTTACCTTCCTGAGCTATCGGGACACCTGCAATGGATTTTACAATGGTATTCTCGTAACCACAGTCCTTTCCAGGGCCGACTGCACCGGCTTCGTAAGCAACGAGAGATCTTGCGGCAGAAATGGTCCTTGCAATGATTGCAAGTGTGTGTGCGAGGTTCTTGTCCAGCAGTCCACCTGCAATGAACATTGCAGTGTTTGCCTGGGCACAGTCTGTATCACCTGATGCTATTACATTATTCTTTTTTGCAACTGATGCAATGTCTTGCCAGATCATTTCCATATCTATGCTACCGAGAACACCTATGCCGTAAAGTACGCCTGCCATATCGTTCCTGAGGATTGCATAGTCGAATACTTCTTTTCCACCCATTGACTCTACTGCAAGCATGTCAGCCCCATTCTGGGCACACTGCTCGAATGCCTCCATAAAGGTGCTATACTTGTCTCCTCTAAGAGCGAGGAAGTCTCTGGTCTCGCGGATGTCACCAATGGTGTGGCGGAGTGCGCACTTTATGCCGTATTCATCATGGTAATCTTCCATGATGGTTTTCTGGGCATGCGCAACGGCTGCTCCCCAATCCGGGTGATTGGACATCTGCTGAACATGTTCGGTTTCAAGCACGACAGCTGGAGCTCCGATTTGAACCATCCTTGCCATAATGTCAGTGGTGATCCTTTCGTATTCCTTTATGAGCTTTTCTTTGGATGCTCCGGCTTCAGGTCTTGGGGCATAGTTTACTTCGGGAGTTGTGTAACCGGCACCGATTTCAAGTCCCAGTCCGGTTTTAACTGGCGTGACAGCTTTTCCGAAAACCATGTCATCTGCGCTTGCATAAGCCATTTTAGTACATCTTGTTACTGCCATTACTCCATCTCCTCAGTGTTTATGGAATTTCTCCCTCAGTTTCACAATGTTGCCCCCGTGTTCCTTGATGAAATCTGCTATTTTAGGAGCATCGGCTGCTTCTTCGCCATATACCCCTAGTTCATACTGGGATACGAAGTCCTGGTTCACAGCACCGCCGCCACATGCGAACGGAATCTTGTAGCCTTTCTCCAGAAGCTTGTCATTAACTTCTTTAAATGCGTACATGGTTGTGGTCATCAGGGCAGTACCTGTAAGCATGAGGGGATTTTCTTTCTCCACAGCTGCTATTACTTCATCTACAGGGACATCTCTTCCAAGATCCACTACCTCATATCCGTTAGCTCTGAGCAATGCAGCTACGATATTCTTTCCGATGTCGTGGACGTCGCCTTCTGCAACGTGGCAAACGACTTTCCCTTTAACTACAGGTGCTTTTCCTGCTTTCTGCTTAACATATTCGATGCCTTCCAGCATGGCATCAGCAGACATCATGACGTTTGGCAGGAAAATTATTCCCTCGTCATAAAGCTTGGTGACCACTCCCATTCCAACCATCAGAGCGTCATCGATAAGAGTGATTGGGTCCTTTCCAGCGCTAATGGCCTTTTCCAACCCTTCTACAACGTCGTCCTCTTCGCCTTCAAAGATGGCCTTTGCAATCGGATAAATCATTGAATCCTTTGGGTAAAGTTCTTCTGCAGCCTCTTCCGGTGTCATTTCCTTTTCCATTTTTACATTGTAACGAACCAGAATACCACTGGGATCTATATCTATCAAATGTCTAACCTCCATTTTGGCATTTGAGGAGCAAATAATCCCTGATTGTTTACAGGGGCAAAAGCCGGGTTAAAAACTAAAGTTCTCCTGAGCTCGATCTTGATCTTATCTCATAATCTGATTTTGGCACCTAATTATCTCTATTTTTTCATAGAGGCAACTAAATGAGATCCAAACAGGTATAATGCCCCGAATTCTTCCCCATTTTTTAAAGGGACTCCTAGCTCCCCTTAATTTAATTGGAATCCTATATATATAAAACTCACTGAGCAAGTTTTAGGTTCTAACACCGACTTTCAGACTACAATTTTCTTTATTGGGGAACCTTGTTATTCTTAATGTCTAGTTTTTAGAATTTTCTTTTAATTCAGATGTAGTTTAAAAACATACTCAATTAATATTCAAAGAGTTTTTATAACAGGGTGCGGCTCTTAATTTTTCAGCAGGTTAAGTTCATTGCCAGAAAACATTCTGTAATGAAAACTGTTCAATAAATTTAAAAATAAAATCCTATACTTTAATAATAAATATATTTTATCTTGTCCTTTCTGTCCTAACTTATTTCTTTTGGAAAAGGTATATTTGTCAGCTTTTTAGTTTAGTTTGTCTGAAAGTATTTTTCCCGAAAGATTTATATGTCAGTAATGTCTTTAGAAGATCCCCTGATCTGGGAAGATCAGTGATCATTAAATGTATAGATTTTGCAAAAATTCCTTTTTGCGACGAAATATATGGTTAAAAATCATTCAAACAAAAGCTTTATATACAAGAAATACCTTGTATATGTCCCTGCGCAATGTGATTGTGTCGAGTTAAATAATACAAAGCTTTATATACAAGAAATACCTTGTATATGTCC
>JAEWQJ010000020.1 GCA_023399215.1 Methanobacteriota archaeon | reverse complement strand
GTACTGTCACTGTAACTCTTATAAACACTGCAAGCAATCCTACTGTCACCATTGATGGAAGTGACTTCGATACCAATGCCAGAATTCAGGCTGCAGTTTTAAAACCTTTATCTGATGGGATAATCGTTCTTGACGCTCCTTATGAAGATATGGGCATTTTAGGGCCTGGAGATAGCATCAAACTGACTTTCAATGTTAAAGTTGCAGAAGATGCCCCGGAAGGAACTCACAACTTTGAACTTGCAATAGAGGGGAACTCCTTTGATTACAACAGCAGAAAGAATATTCCTCTCAAGGTAGATTCTTCAAACATAAGAGTGATTCCTTCAAAAGAGCTCCAGATAGTAAATGGTAGATCTACCCTTGAGTTCGATGTAGCCAATACTCACCCTAATGAGTTTAGCTCGGTAAGCATAAAACCTGAAGCGGAAGGCGTCAGATTTTACCCTGCTGAGTATTTTATAGGGCCAATGAATCAAGACGAGCTTTTTACGATTGAATTTAATGCGGTAACAGACAATTTATCCGATGCCAGAAGGGACCCCTACGAGCCTATAAATCTAACACTTTCAGCAAATTACGGCAATGGAATAAATAAGCATGAGAATATAGTAAGCAATATGTATATTCAGTCCATTGAGGCAACTCAGGGCAGTTCGGGCATGCTTGTCCCAGGCTTATTACTTGTTGTCATCGCCGTTGCAGGCATACTAGTTTACAGAAAGAAGAAACAGAGCAGAAAATGAACATTCAGGGAGAACAAAAGCTCCTGGAGATTAATACCAAATTTTTGAAAAAAGTTTTGAAGGTAGTGCAGCTCAGATAGATATCCTGAAACATACGAAGCAGTTTAAGGCTGCACTCGATCTTTTTGATTATATCCGGGTAAAGTATGCAAACGATTCTCAGTCCTGGTTTTAGCCAATCTCCGATCAAATTATTTCTTTCCTATTTTATCGGAAGAGTAAAGATAAACGTGCTGCCTTTTTCCCCCTTTGATTCCACCCAGATATTCCCTCCATGAAGATCTACGAAGTTTTTAGCAATATAAAGTCCAAGTCCAGTTCCACCGTATCCCCTGGTTGTGGAAAAATCTGCCTGAATAAAAGGCATAAACATCCTTTCGTGATCCTCTTTTGACAACCCTATTCCGCTATCCGAAACTTTAATCTCGAGCATCCCTTCTTTTTTGAGGGCGCTTACAGTAACCTTTTTCTTTTCAGGAGTGAGTTTTATAGCGTTATTCATGAGACTGTACAGGATCTGTCTCAGCTTTGTTCTATCAGCCCGGATGTTCTCAAGAGAGGCATCAACCTTTACTTCTACACTGACTTTCTTACTTGAGGCAAATGAGATAAGACTCATTCTTACCTCTCCTAGAAGGCTGGCAATATCTACATCTTCATAATTAAGGTTCTTTTCCCCGGTTTCGAGCATTGATATATCAAGTAGATAATTGATAATTTCCAGAAGGTTCTTCCCGCTTATGAGAATATTACTTACATATTTTGATTGCCTCGTGTTCAGGGACCCGAAAGCTCCTTCCAGCAGCAAATCGGAGAAACCTATTACCGAGTTAAGGGGGGTCCGAAGTTCATGGTTCATGTTAACCATCAGCCCATTTTTGGCCCAGTTTGAGGCTTCTATATCTGTTTTCGCTTTGAGAAAATTATTTTTCAGCTCTATTTTTTCTTCCAGAATTCTCAAACTCTCTAATTTCCCTTTTCTTTTAGCAAAAACATTGCTTTCTTCCATTAATTCTAGAAGGACTCTACCTGAAAGTTCTTCAAGAGGAATGGTATAGAGAAGTGTGATACTTTTATTCTTTTCCAAAGCCATTGTTTCAATGGCCTTTCCACACGTTTCAAGACAGGGCTTAAGAGAATTTCCAGTGTTTTTAATCTCAAAATTTGTTCTAAACCCTGAAAATCCTCCAGAAAGGGTATTTCCATATCCTTTTTCGGCGAGTTCTTTTACTGATGACGCAAGAAGAGTAAGATCTTCCAGGAGTGGATTAGCCGGCAGAAATTCTAATTGAGAGGAAGTGAGATAATGCTCGACATCCACTCCTGCCTTCATAAGTTCACTTTTTGCCCCTTCAGCAGCCAGTTTATCCGGGGAAACCCATAAGCAATATTCTCCCCCTTCAAGTCCTTCCTTAAAATAGGTAACAAGTAGTTCTATCAATCCTTCGGCGTCCTCATACACGGCAGAGATCTGGTGACTCTGCGGAGCTTTTAAAGAAGGTCCAGAGTCTTCAGCAATATTTTTCCTCAAAATATTTCCCCTCCATATTCTAATTGCGTTTCAATGTTATGCAACTGGGCTTGAATAGGGTATGAGATAGAGTCTAAAGAGGCAAATTTTAATGTTCAGCAATTTCGGGCAGCTTAAGCGCTTTAAAATCATTTGAAGAATTCAGGGCAACACAATCCTCTTTCTAAACTTATGACACTTATACATACTCTTCATTTTTTATATGTATATTGCTAGCATATATAAGAAATATCCGCGTTTAGACTGTTCTCTTAAAAGCAGCTTACCATATATTCGGGAATTAATATTTACTGAGGTTTCGGAAACCGGACAAAACGAAACCGGACAAGATGGAACCACACAAAATAGAACCACACAAAATGAAACCGGACAAAATGAAACCGGAAGAAACACGTTTTAACTTTAACTATTCGCAAACGTATTCTGTATTTTACTACTGCATCTGAAAATTGAAGCTCAACTTACGTGAAGTTTCAAACAGAGTTATGGCATCAAGGGTGTAGACCCCCTACCATACTTCTTGCATTCAAACTTATACAGAGAATTTATTTATCAGGATAATTATCCCCTAATTAATATATTAATAAAAACCGGAATACTAATTATGTATCCTGAAAATAAATGGAGATAGGATTTTCAATTTAATTTTTCCGGCAGAATTCGATACTATTAATCTAAGCCGGTGCTAAAATATTGATCTGCGCAGCTTTGAGGAGGACTAAAATACGGAGATTGGAGAGAAAAGGACTATTGGAGCCCGAAATTTTCTTTACCCCATGCCCACTACCCTCGTAGGGGCTCATGTAAACGAAAAGCCGAATTACCTGACAGTCGCTTTTTGCGGAGTTGTACAGGCAAGCCCTCCCATGATTGCGGTGACCCTTGGGAAAATGCACCATACAAATGAAGGAATAAGGGAAAACCAGTGCTTCAGTGTAAATATTCCTTCTCAGAACATGGTGGAAATTACGGACTACTGCGGCATAGTCTCCGGAAAAAGAATAGATAAATCCGAAATTTTCGAAACCTTCTACGGAAAACTTGAAAAAGCCCCAATGATCCGGGAATGTCCTGTGAATCTTGAGTGCAGACTTATTGACATTCTGGATCTCGGAGGCGCGAGTGAGGTTTTCATAGGAGAGATTGTTGAAAGTTATGCAGAAGAAAGATATCTCTGTAATGAAATTCCTGATATCGAGAAGATCAAGCCTATAGTTTTTTCCATGTACGATAATAATTACTGGGGAATAGGTGAGCACCTGGGCAAGGCATGGTCTATTGGGAAAAATTTTGCTGAAGGTGGTAACGAAAAAAAAGCTGAAAATGCTAGATGATACGCTGTAGTAAAACTCCAGGATGAGCGAAAGGAAAATAAATATTATTGCAGGCGTGACTGGAAGAAAATAAGTAAAAACGCATAACTGTATAATTAGCCAAATAAACGTAAAATTGGCCTAATAACTATATAATTAGCCTTTAATTAGAAAGGCTGTTGGAAAGATTCATTTCAGCTCAAAGGTTTTTCAGCTCAGAGGTTCTTTATTCAATGGGAAGGGGGATTACACATGAAAATAACAGTATTCAGCGGGAGCCATAAAGGCAGGGAAGGAAACACTCTAATTATGGTAGAGGAATTCCTGAAAGGAGCAGAAGAAGCCGGGGCAGAAACCGAAAACATTTTTCTGATCGAAAAAAGAATTGGATATTGCAAGGGAAAATTTGAGTGCTGGCTCAAAACCCCTGGAAGTTGCACAATCAGGGACGATATGGATGATCTGCTTCCCAGATTTGTGGCTTCAGATATTGCAGTATTCGCATGTCCCGTGTATTTCGATAATATCCCAGCTGTTATGAAAAACTTTATAGATAGACTTACTCCTGTGCTTGTGCCTCATTTTGAAGAAGATGAAATGGGAGAGTACAGGCACGCAAAACGCTATGAAAAGCTTCCAAAACTCGCCGTGATATCAAACGCCGGGTTACCGGGCCAGACAAACTTTGAGGTTGAAAGCCTTTTTTTCAAGCGGCTTGCAAGAACTTTTCATACTGAACTCGTTGCTGAAATATACAGAGGAGAAGGAGAAATATTTAGGGGCAAAAACAATATCATGCTAAAACCTCTCCTAGGAAAGTATAAAAAAACCCTCAGATGCGCAGGAAGAGAACTTGTAGAGAACCAGACACTCTCAGAAAAAACCATAAAGGAACTTGAAAAACCAATTGTACCTGAAAGCCTGTACATAAAATTCGGGAACGAAGAATGGAACCGGCTGTGCGAGGAAAATAAGGTTGACTGAACAGTGCTGCACAGGCATGAAGAAATTGTAGACCTATGGATACTAAAAATGGATTAAAAACAAGCCTTTTAAAGAAAATTGCTTGCATGCAAGCCTTTTTAAAAAAGGCTTGAGCGAAAACCATGAGCCAACATTTGGGTTTGAGAACCTTATCCCCAAACCCTATTGGCGTGATCACAACCCTTTTCAAAAAAGGCTTGACCGAAAAACCAAGCAACAACGTGGTCGGCGTGATCAACCGGCGCAACGGTTGCTACAAAAATATTCTGGCTGTTCTTTATAGCTGTTCTTTCTGGCTGTTCTTTCTGGCTGTTATTACTTAGTCTCCAAACCGCCTTCCACAAGGTCTTCCAGGCTGTGTTCCATGTAAGGGGCATTGCTCCTGTTGATGAGTTCCTTACAGACTTCTGCCGGCTCTCCATCCATTGCAAGAGCTCCGTTATCAATCAATATAGCCCTGTGAGCAACTTCCCTAACAAAATCCATGTGGTGGCTTACAAGCACAATGGTCGTGCCAAAGCGTTCGTTGATTCTTTTTAAAGAGTTTGTGACATCCCTGAGAGTTACAGGGTCAAGGTCTCCGAATGGTTCATCAAGCATAAGATACTCGGGAGAAGTTGCAAGGCTTAAGGCAATGAAAGCCCTGACATGTTCGCCCCCGCTGATCTGGTAAGGAGTTTTGTCAAGAATTTCCATTGGCAGGTCAAGGGCTTCGAATACTGGTCTTGCATAGGTATCAACATCAGTTATTGGGATCGTCGGAAAGAGCTCAAAATAGATTGTGTCATTCAGATTGAGTTCCCGCAGAGCAGTTTCTTTCTCTTCTTCTGGCATGTCAGGCAGGCGGTATATAGTATCAAGGGTTTCATCCGACAGCCCTATTTCCCTAGCTTTACTCCTTGCATGTTCAATTGCACCTTGCTTTTTCATGCTTAACCTGAACCGAATTTGTTCCCTTACCGTGGAGTTTACGGACATCGAGAATTCCTGGTTCATAATACTCATGATCCTACGGAGTTCCATGCGTTTTTTGCTATACCTGGTAACGTCTACCAAGTCTCTGTTGCATAGATATTCTACGGTTCCGCTCTTTGGTTTTACAAGCCCTTCCATGAGTTTCATAAGGGTTGTTTTTCCAGCTCCCGAGGATCCGATAAAAGCCAGAATTTCTCCTCTGTAAATATCGAGAGAAAAATCTTTGATATTCAGGACTTCTCCCATCCTGATGATGGAATAGCGTTTTGAAATGTCCTTAACTTTAATGCAGACCTCTTTCTTCTCGGGTTCCGCAAGCTTTTCCTTTGGCTTCATATCCCTGAGGAAATTTTTAAGTACTAGGGAAGGTTCTCCGTTGGCTGCAATTTTCCCGTTTTCAAGGAAGATCAACCTGTCAGCAAGATAAGCGTGAATTTCCGGAAGGTGAGAAACTACTATAATTGGGATGTTCAACTTCTTTTTCAGGCTCTTTATTACATCAAGGACTTCCTGTTTTGTATCCGGCCCGGTCATTGTAACAGGTTCATCTAGGAGAAGGAGTCTCGGCTTTGCGGCAAGCTGTCTTGCCATTACAACTCTCTGTTTTTCTCCCCCACTCAGGAGATTGGTGGAATGAAGCGCCTTATCCTCCAGGCCCACGAGTTTTAGATACTCCATTGCTTCTTTAAACAGGTCGTCGTAATCATTATCTACACTGTGCGGAAGATATTCATTCCGTGGAAGGGATTCATACCCCACTCGAAGGTAGTTCAGCTTTCTTATAACATTTTCAATCGCAGGCCCGTTCCAGAGCCCGAAGTTTCGCTGTAGGTGTATTGCGCTTACGCTCTTCAGAAATTTATCCCCTTCAATCCCTGAAGCAGGCGTTATAATTTTTCCATCTACTTCCACAGTTCCCTCCTGAAAGGGCTCAACTCCCCGGAGAATGCGCAACAATGTCGACTTTCCGCTTCCGCTTCGACCTGTTATCCCGAGGATTTCTCCATCCTCTACCGTGAAGTCGATATGGTCCAGCACTTTTATCTTTTCGGAACGTACCTCATAATCTTTAACCAGGTTGGAAACTCTGAGCATAATCATACCTTTTAGTGTTAATCGTAAGTTAATGCCTGACCCGAAATCTGTTCTGCAATTCTGCCAATTGCGCATGATGACTTGCCTTTTTCACTGCAATTTTCGGATGCTTTTGCGCCAGTATAATTTATACTAAAATAGGAGTCAGATATTACCTTATAACTATTTATTACAATCGGCTGCTGTAATTAAACCGGGACAGTCTTAAAAACTAAATATGGAAACTCAAAACTTTCTGAGACATGCCACACATCAATTTAGAGCTAAAACCGCGCTCTGGAAAAAAGTACCCTGAAAAAAATAAGTAATTTAGAAGAATAGCAGAACTAAATAAATCTTAAATAAGACTTAAATAAGTCCTTTCATACTTAAAAGCAGGCAGCACATCTGGAATCTTATTTTTAGAGCTCATCTTTTTATGGCTGATACAAGATCAGCCACTTTTGCAGTAACGTCCCTTGCTTCTTCAAGAACGGTGCCGGTAACTATCATATCTGCACCTGCCGACACACAGAGTTTTGCAGCTTCTGCGTCTCTAATCCCACCGCCAACAATGAGTTTGTTTTCCCCTAGAACTTTCTTGACAGCTCCTATCATCTCAGGGTTAATAGGCTTGTCAGCTCCGGACCCGGCTTCAAGGTAGGTATAATGCATGCCGAGGTATTTGCCTGCAAGGGCATATACTGCGGCAAGTTCAGGTTTCTTTCTGGGGATCAATTTAGCGTCCCCTACCCAACCAACAGTCCCTCCGGGTTCAACTATAAGGTATGCCATGGAAATAGGTTCTATCTGACTCTGGTATACAAGCGGAGCTCCCAGAACCTGGTTTGTGATCACATACCCTAGATCTCTCGAGTTCAGAAGACTCATGAAAAATACGGCATCTGCATACCTGCTAAGCCCGGCTGAACTTCCCGGAAAAAGAATGGTTGGAACATCTACCTTTTCTTTTATCTTTATGACGGTTTCATCAAGCAGGGTTCCCGACGCTCCGGTTGAGCCCCCTATCATGATGGCATCAGTGCCTCCCTTGACTGCTGCAAGGGCGATTTCAGCGGCTCGTTCAGGCGTTTGGGAAGCGGGATCGATAAGGGTAAGATGAACTTTTCCTTCCTGATCAATGATTTTCTGAAGGTGTGCTTCCACCTGCAAAAAAGATCATGCTCCCTTGGATTCCTTGGATTTTACCCGAAGAGCACTGTAGCCGCATTTTCTGCAGCGAGTTGCTCTTACTGCATTCCTTGCATTGCATCGCATGCAAATTTTTTTATTTAATAATCTTTCTTCTGCTTCTGGAAAACGACCCATTTTTGTCACCTGCTATTATTTTTCAATATTGATAAGGTATATAGTCCGCTTAATGGATGTTAAGGGATATAATGTTTTTCATCAAAAAAGCCCGTCTTTTATTGAGTTTGCAAGCTTCCTTTCTTTTACTTTTAGGATAATCATCGTTTTTCTTATCCTGCTAACTCAAAGCTTATTTATTGCTTATGTTGTTTATTCCCTGCCCTATGGCTTAACCAAGATGAAGCTGTAATTAAGTTGACATTGGATTGTGTCAAAGTTAACATTGAAATTATATAACGATGATAATTATTTACAGATAAAATCATTATTTAACGCTAAAACCGTAAGATTCTAAGCCCAATTTCATATTAATTTAATTTAGAAGGTTTATTTAATTTCTTTATCTTATAAATGGTGATTTATGTGTTGATTCATCCTATAGACTACCGGTATGGTACAGCAGAAATGAAACATGTGTGGAGCCAGGAAAACAGACTTAACAAGCTCCTTCAAGTCGAGGCAGCCCTTGCCCGCGCCGAAGCGGATATGGGTTTGATCCCCGCAGATTCGGCTGAGATTATATCTGAAAGTATCTCTTCCGTAAAATCTGAAAGGGTTGACGAAATTGAAGCAGAGATCCATCATGATATGATGGCTGTGGTCACTGCAATTTCTGAACAGTGCAGAGATGACGCTGGAAAATGGGTACATTTCGGAGCCACTTCAAACGATATTCTAGACACGGCAACAGCTCTCCAGATTAAGGATGCAATCGACCTTATGGAGGATAAACTCAAAACTTTTCTCGGAGTTCTGCTTGACAAGGCCGAAGCCCACAAAAATACGGTCTGCTGCGGAAGAACTCACGGACAAATAGGGGTTCCGACAACATACGGACTGCGTTTTGCGATATGGGCTTCGGAGATTTCAAGGCATCTTGACCGTCTCCATCAACTCACTCCAAGAGCTACTGTAGGGCAGATGACAGGTGCAGTTGGGACCCAGGCTGCATTTGGGAAATCTGGGATACTTATCCAGAAACTTACAATGCAGCACCTTGGAATCGGCTCTGTTGATGTTTCCAATCAGATCATTCAGAGAGATAGGCACGCTGAATTTGTAATGTGGATGGCAAATACAGTTACGACTCTGGATAAGATAGGTATAGAAATCAGGACTCTCCAGCGCAGTGAAATTGCCGAGATTGAGGAAAGTTTTGGAAAAAAGCAGGTAGGCTCATCTACTATGCCCCATAAACGCAATCCTATAAAGTCCGAGCAGATGTGCGGGCTTGCAAGAATTGTAAGGGCCATGGTGGAGCCCGAACTCCTTAATAATACACTGTGGGATGAAAGGGATCTGACCAACTCTTCTTCCGAGAGAGTAGTTTTCCCTGAAGCCTGTGTGCTTACGGACCACATCCTCAAAATAGGGATAAATGTAATTGAACATCTGAGATTCTATCCTGAAAATATCCGGAGAAATCTAGAATTGCTAAGGGGCCTTAATATGGGAGAGGCTGTGATGATTGAGCTCGCAAAAAGAGGAGTAGGCAGGCAGGAAGCCCATGAGCTCGTGAGGACTGCAGCAATGAAAGCCCACGATACAGGACAGCATTTCAAAAATGTACTTCTGGAAAATCCTGATATTGCAAGATATTTAACTGCTACAGATATTGAGAATCTCGTAAATCCCGATAAATATATAGGGACTGCAGTGGAACAGGTTGAAGTACTTGTCGCAAAACTTCGTGAAGCTTATTCTCTCTAACTTACTCCTTCTAACCTTTTTTAATTTTTCACATTATTAAAAGGTTGCAGGATGTTATTTTCTCTAGCCAGCATGATATCTTTTTATTTTCGAAGATATCTTTTTATTTTTGAAGATATCTTCTTATTTTCGAAGATATCTTCTTATTTCCAATGATCTTCTAAAGTATGTATAAGTTGCTTATTGCCCTATATTTTATTTCATTGGGAATTTAGAAGTTGCCTGACCATAGATCCTGAACCATTTTATTCCTGTAGCTTCTGTTTGAAAACCTCGAGATTTTCCCAGTTAAATTTTTCCGGAGGGCAGGCTCGGATACATTTCTGGCAATGGGCGCCTTCACATAAGTCAGTGCTTATCATAACTCTATTTTCGTCGTCAATTGATATAGCGCCAGTTGGGCAGACTTTAATACACTTTTTGCATTCGGGGCAATCGACAACCATAGTCATGTAGGTTCCGACTCTTTCAAGTACATGAAGCCCTTCTTCTCCAAGAACTGGAATATCTCTCTCCACACGTTTATCGATAATGGGATTCTGTATTGGGTCTCCCAGGCCTGGAAGCTCTTTCTTTTTGAGATATTTCTTGAACATTTTAAAGGGCATACCTTCTTCCCAGTATGCAAGTTCAAGAACATATACGTCCCGGAATTCCGGAGCAGTCGCAAACATTATGTGTGTGCCTATTATCTGACTTGCAATGTCCTGAAGTTCCCATAATCTCTTTTCCGACAGCAATATTTCACGGGCGACTGCAAGTGAAGTGTTTCCAAGCTGGGAGATCTTTCCTGTTGCGTACGGAATCAAACCGATTTTCTGGGCTTTTACCGCATCCATATATGTACCGGCAGCACCTGCCATATAAGCCGTATCAATGTCTGCCATTTCGATACCTGCGGTCGAACAGAGCGTAATATGCCCTGCACGAATTGCGCCTATAGCTTTTCCGGCTTCCTTCAGGTCTTTTTCAGAGAAATCCATCCGGTTTTGCAGATGAATAAGCTCATCCGGAGTTTTAATCCTTGGGAGCTCTATAAGGCCACGTTCAATTCCTTTTTCTATCAGAGCTATGACCCCAGTACCTGTGATTCCTTTGGCTTTGATCTGACCTTCCTCAAGGATTTCCCCGGTTGCCGGATCGATGATATCTCCGGGAACCGGTTTCATTTCTTCACTCAGGACGTAGTTCCTTAATCCCCCATTCTCGAATTCAAAATCTGATATGACGTAAGGAGACGCAAGGTTTCCATGTTTTATCTGCTGTCCTTCAAGGGCAGGGCCAGCAGCTGCAGATCCCGTATAAATAATATCCTTCACTTTGAGGGCCATTTCTGCATTTGTTCCGTAGTCCGTAGCAATTGAAATTTCGTCGCTATCGAGCATTCCGGATTTTATTATCAGGGCAAGGGCATCGGCCCCAACTTCATGTTTTATTGCAGGAGGAACTACGATTTCACAATCATATTCATCAAGCCCGGGGATTTCACTGCTATGTATGATTCTCGCGCTTCTGTCCTGCTCCTGTATATTATACTTCTTTTTCTTCCGTTCTCCTGCATAGGCCAGGTCTTCGATGCTTATCCCCTGAAAGATGGATAGCTGAATTGGGTTCCCACATATTGAAAGTCTTTCAAGTTCTTCGCTTTTCACATCAAGAGCCTGGAATAGGCTCTTTACTGCATTTATAGAAAGTCCATGTGCGAGATCCTGACCATAGTGAATTGCGAAATCCATATGATCCATTACGTTTGATCCGGGAAGAGGATTCCTCAAAGTTATCACTGTTCTTCGGATCTCTTCTGTATCAAGATCGATTTTTTGAGCTCGATACCCACTTGTTCCAAGGTCAATTGCAACTCCACATCTCATAGAAATTCCCCAAATTTTCCCCATTTTACCGATATTTTGGTGTGCTATATAGCTGTTTCAGATTTATTTACACATTATTTTGAAAAATAACGTATAAATAAATAGGGTGATTTATTTCTTTTTATATATTTTAAGCCCCTCTTATTAAGCCTTTTTTTATAAGCTCTTCTTTTAAGCCCCTCTGAATATATCTTAATACTTTTCCAAGCAGCTTAAAAAATAGTCTCACTCAATAGTCTCACCCTTTTTGCTTTTTTCTTTTAAAGACGATTGAACATTTACGCCCCATTATGAAAAACAGATATCGGGAGGGATATGACTGGCATATCTTTATATATTACAAGTGACTTTGTATAGCTGATGAGCTAGTCCGGGTAGCCCGGCGTTACCTGTAACCCGAGATCGCCGACACGCGGGGGACGAAGCCAATGGAAGATGCGTCGAAGGGACTCCAGCCTGGAATCTCAACGGAGAAGCCCCGTCCTGCTTGGATGGTGCAGGTATGCGGGTTTGCTGGAGAGCAGGTCTTCATACCATAACTGCGGAAACCGGTCGAGGCCCGGAAGGGAGCAGACTTACTGTGGGCAACTATCGCTTGCGGGGCTGCGGGGTGGAGAAGAGGTCCCAGTCTCCTGGTATCTCCAAGGTTCAACAACCTGAGGTGTGCTCATCGCTTAATATATCAGGTGATTCAGTTTTATAGCATAACTATTATACTTCTTGTAAAATAGTCCCTGTGAAACCCTTCCTCTGGAAAAGATTAAATACATAAAATGCATTTAAGGGGACGTGCTTCTTAAAGTCCTTTGTGACGAGATAGCCAAGCCCGGTATGGCGCGGGATTGCTAATCCCGTGATGCTTTGCGTCCCGGGGGTTCGAGTCCCCCTCTCGTCGTTATTTTTTAATTTTTTCTGAGTTTAATTTTTTCTGAGTCTCGTTTTTGGATGTTATCTAAATTTTTGGCCCTAACACTGATTTTCAGATCTATTTGGTAAATAAACCTCTGATTCAGGAACAAATTTTAAACTTTCAATGAAATTTTTGAGATAGATTCTGACTATTCCTCAACCCATCTTTTTTTAAGATCAAAACATAACTCTTAGAAGCATGAAAGAAATCATAGTAAATAGAAGACTTTTTCTTGCAGTAATTATTCTTACAATTATTTTTTCTTCCTTTTATATTCTGGACTTCAAGGCGGCAAAGAGCGAGACCAAAGCTAATTCCATGGTAAGTTCCTACTCCACAGGCAACCCTCAAATTGACTTTCCAGGTAGGATTTGCCTCCATATAGAAGGTAACGACTACTTTTCGAAATCTCTTAGAAAAAACCTTGATACTGAACTGGAAAAAGCAGGCATGGAGGTATCAATCACCGACGAAGTAAAGAACAAGTATAATTCTCAAGCCCTCCTGATTAATATCAGTAAACGTGACGGAGTCTATACGCCTGTTTATGCCTTTTCAAATCTGAATATTTTTTTCTTCTATACCTCAACTGGAGGAGACGTAAAATATTTTGATCAATTTAAAGAAGGATCTGTAACTGTAACCTTCGTAAACAGTAGCTCTCGGGAAGGAGAAAAGTTAATAAGTGGGAATGTGGAATTGAAGGACTCCACAAAAGGCCTGATCTCACAAAAAGCCTATATAGATTACGTAACAGCCCAAGCTGCAAAGGAAATTACCACCAGGCTTGAGCAGAATACTCAAGAACTTCTTTAATCAAAATACTCAACACTGTGGAGTTTTGAAAGCAAAATCAAATAAGTTTTTGGCTGAATGGACTTTTTCTCCTGCCAATTTCCGGTTTCTTTCAGTTTTTTTGCTTTAGTTTATTCTTTGTTTTGACCTGTTCTTTTTAAGCATTTTGCACCAGATGTTCATGTCTTCAAATCCATTTCCAATCTTGCAGTTGTTAACTAGCCTGCCTGTATAAGCATAGCCAAGAGAAGCAAAAGCTGCATTTATTCCTGGAGATGAAGCTCTACAGAGAGTATAAGAGCTTCTGAAGCCTCTATTTAAAAGTTCTTTTTCCAGAGCTTTGATGAGCTCTTTTATCAATCCCTTTCCCCTCTCGGAAGGAATTGTCAGGCAGTCGGTTATTTCTGCACACTTGTTTGTTGGGTCCATTTCTGCCGAAGCAAGGCTCAAGATTGTTCCTTGCTTTTCTGCAAGGAAATAGAGAACATTCGAGTCCATGGTTTTTAGAAGATAACTTTTCATGTGCAAAGGAGTGGGATAAAACTTAAACTCCTGCCTGTAAAGAGTTGCCATTGCTGAGGCATCAGCCTGGACTGCAGGCTTGAGCCTGTACTCTTCCTGAAACCCGATATTCTCTCCTTGTTTTCTTATGTTCTCATTTTTTTGGGAGCCATCCGGTTTTTTCAGTTTTCTTCTGGATATCATTACTTTTCTGAGACAGCTTTCAATTATCTGGTCTTCTTTCCCTTTATTAGAAGAAACTCCTCTGGAAGTTTCAGGGTAACTTGAGAAAACATGGCAGTCTTTTCCTGCATAGTACCCCTTGATGTTTCCTTCCTCTACATATCCACAGGTTTCAAGCTCTTTTATGTTTTCCAGAGGCGTATATACGATTATCTTCCCAATTTTTTCTACTTTAGCAACGATTTTAAGAGCTTCTGAAATTTTCTCAAAAATTCCGGTAAAATTCATAACCTTTATTCTGTTGTTGTAGTAATCAATTACAAGATCAGCTCTTGATCCTCCAATCTCCAGATTTATCTTTTTCCAGTATCCCGCCAGTTCTTCTTTAATTTCAAGAATAAAGGGAAGGTTTTTTTCCATATTTTTTCCTCCTTACGTTTTTAAAGTTTTTTGACTTGAGGAGATTTTCCTGGTTTATTTCCTTTACTCTTTTCTTTAGAAACGCTTTTTTCTTTCGAGGCTTTCGGGTTCGAGAGCGATTATGTCATTTTCTTCGTCATATAGTTTTGCAATGCCTGTGCCACTTTTAAGCCCTGGATGCTTATCGCAGATTGAACAGGCTTGCTGACACTCCCAGGAATAAGCTTCAGGTTCTGGGTACATGCAGATCACCCCTTCGTAATTTCTAAGGACGACTCCTGTGTCCGAGCTTGAAATCAGGTAATTAGGACCTACAGGAATTTTTCCTCCTCCTCCAGGGGCATCAACAACAAAAGTAGGAACTGCAAGACCCGATGTATGTCCTCTAAGCATCTCAATGATCTCTATTCCCCTCGAAACTGAGGTCCTGAAATGCTCCAGCCCAAAGGAAAGGTCGCACTGATAGAGGTAATAAGGCCTTGTTTTTATCTTAAGGAGTTCGTGGCAAAGTTTTTTAATTACCATCGGGCAGTCATTGACTCCCCTGAGGAGTACGGACTGATTACCAAGAGGAACTCCGGCTTTTGCTAGCATTCTCATTGCCTTTTTAGCTTCCGGGGTAATCTCTTTTGGGTGATTGAAATGGGTATTGAGCCAGACTGACGGATATTTTTCAAGAATTTCACATAATTCAGGAGTTATGCGCTGAGGGAGGGTTACAGGGACCCTTGAACCTATCCTTACTATTTCCACGTGAGGAATGTCAAAGAGTTCTCCCAGGAGCCAGTCCAGCCTTTCATCGGAAACGAGCAGGGCATCTCCTCCTGAAAGAAGGACATCCCTTATTTCAGGATGTTCTCTAATATACTCGAGCCCTTCTCTGATTACCTTTTCAGAATAGTCGTACTCCCTGTTGCCGACCCTTCGCTTGCGGGTACAGTGTCTGCAATACATCCCACAGCGGTTTGAAATGAGGAAAAGCACCCTATCAGGATATCTATGGGTTATACAGCTCTCTTCAGAAGGGGAATCCTTATCCTCACATAGGGGATCTTCGAGTTCCCAGGAAGATTTTTTAAGTTCGGCTGAACTGGGTACAGCCTGCATTCGAATAGGACAGTTAGGATCTGTCGGATCTATAAGAGAAGCATAATAAGGAGATATTGCCATAGGAAAAACTTCAAGAGCTTTTTTTATATCTTCTTTCTCGGTCTCTGATAACTGAATCAATTTTTCAAGTTATTCTACGGTCTCAATTCTATGCCTGTATTGCCATTTCCAGTCTGAAAATTCTTCTTCAGATGCATTAAAATAGTTCATAATCTTAGATTTCACAATTAAACCTCAGTGAAAGCTGAAAGAAAAATTATAGGAGAGACTTCCAGAGTACAATAAAATGAACCCTGTTCTAGGAAATTAAATCCCTCTTTTTTCAGCTTATTTAGAGAAAATATGTCTTAAATATGCCAATATTCATATTAAACAAATCTTTTAAATACTTTTTTATCTAATCAAGTTTTAAAAATCCTTTTTTTTCGAAAAAAAACTTAAAAATACCTTTTTATTTGAGGTTTTTTTTGATTTTACACTTTCTAATTGTTTCATTTTCTTTTAAAAATTCATTTTTTTTAGGATTTCCTTATTTCCTTCTTTTAAAGAGGGCATATATGCATAAATAGACAGAAAAGCAATTGATTCTTTATTAAGCAATTTCAGGAAAGTAACATGGCCTTCAGAGAGGGATAAAGGCTAGAGTAAATTTTTAACTTTTAAATAGACTTTGTTTTAAGCTATGAAGACTAAAAGCGGTTTTTAAATCCCCATATGCTTATTTTTATCTTATTTATCCAAATATACTCCACATAATTCTTTAATTTTCTAAAATATCTCATGTTTTAAAAATGTCTACCATGCTCTTTTATTTGTTAAAATAGCTAATTCATTTCCCCATATTAGTTTTAGTATGTTACTACCTTTTCTCGAGGGCCCAGGTCAATGAAATTTATATTATTTAAAAAATCATTATATATTGATGGCGACGAATCTTTTAACCGACCTTCTGATCATCTTCGGACTTTCTATTCCTGTAGTATTTACTTTCTCAAAATTAAAAATAGCTCCACTGATTGGTTTTCTACTTGCAGGTATTCTTGCTGGACCTTTCGGTTTTGGATTGATTAGAGAGATTGAAAACATAGAATTTTTGGCCGAAATCGGCGTTGTACTTCTGCTTTTTACCATAGGTATGGAATTCTCGCTGCGCGATCTTTTACAGCTTCGCAGAATCGTAATTTTTGGAGGCGGTTTGCAGCTTTCCATAACTTCAATTATCGTTGCTCTTATATTCCTCTGGCTTGGTAATTCCAGAGAATCGTCAATTTTCCTTGGACTTTTAGTGGCATTAAGCAGCACTGCAATTGTCCTTAAACTCTTACAGGAAAAAGGAGAAATCTATAGCCTTCACGGACGAACTTCCTTGGGAATACTAATTTTTCAAGACATCGCAGCAGTGATAATTATTCTCTTAATTCCTGTCCTTGCAGGCATTCCAGGAACCGAGAAGTCCTTTTTAGAACTTATCCTGCAGGGGCTGGGGCTTATCATGTTCACCCTTATAAGCGCCAGATATGTCGTTCCTTTCATCATGTACCAGGTGGCAAAGACACGGAATAATGAGCTTTTTCTACTGAGTGTTGTAGCAATAGGGCTTTCTGTCGCCTGGTTGACTTCTATAGTTGGTTTGTCTCTGGCACTAGGAGCTTTTCTTGCTGGCCTGATCATCTCGGAATCTGAGTATTCAGTTCAGGCTCTTGGGAACTTAATTCCATTCAGAGATATGTTCATGAGTATTTTCTTCATCTCAATAGGGATGCTGCTTGATCTCAACATATTAAGAGAACATCTGCTCCTGATCCTGGCTGCTACCCTGGCTGTGCTGCTTCTGAAGGCTCTGGCAAACAGTTTGAGCACCTTTCTCATAGGTTTTCCTTTGCATACAATGATTCTGGTTGGATTTTCCCTTTCACAGGTTGGAGAATTTTCCTTTATCCTTGCAAAAGTAGGTTCTGCAAGTGGATTAATTTCCTCTCTCATGTACCAGGAATTTCTGGATGTTGCAGTACTTTCTATGGTGCTTACCCCTCTTTTTATGAGTATAGGGTATCGAACCACGACTTTTGCTGACTTTCTGCCTTTTCCCCCAATCTTGAAACAGGGCTGGTACAGTAAATTTAAAGAAAAAGAATCTGAAGAGAAACTTGAAAACCACGTAATTATAGTAGGATTTGGGATAAACGGTAGAAATGTCGTGACTGCTGCAAAAGCAGCTTCAATTCCCTACATAGTAATTGACATGAATCCTGAAGTCGTACGGATAGAGAAGCAGAAGGAAGAGCGTATTTTTTACGGTGATGCTGCTCAGAATGCTGTACTGGAACATGCAGGCATCCAGACCGCGAAATCTGTTGTCGTGACCGCAGGTGATCCTCCGAGCGCTAAAAGAATAATTGAAGCTGCCCAAAGGTTAAATCCGGAAATCCACATCATTGCCAGAACACATTTCCTGAGTGAGCTGGATAAGTTCTATGATTTTGGGGCAGATGAAGTCATTTCTGATGAGTTTGAAAGCTCAATAGAGCTTTTCACAAGGGTACTTCACAGATACTTAGTTCCCAGCAGTGAAATCTATTCCCTTACTTCAACATTACGTGCCGACCATTATAAGATGCTTCGAAGTACTGGCATCCCCAGGAAAAAAATCTGCGATCTGGCTCTTGATTTTGCAGATGTGGAAATCCGGAGTATCAGGGTAGGGAAATTCTCAAAATCAGCAGGAATGACTCTTGGGGAACTCAATCTTCGGAAGAACTATGGAGTGTCCGCACTTGCAATCTCACGTAGTCATAAAATCATTCCCGGACCGGAAGCTGAGACTGAAATTCTCGCGGATGATATTCTGCTTGTGATCAGCCCACCTGAAAATGTTGAGGAAGTTAGAAAGCTTTTCGAGGACGGTGCGGAATAAAGAGAAGTTCCATTTTGTTATTTATAATGAGAGAGTTTATAATGAAAGATTTAACTTAGCTATAATGTTTACATACTTATAGTAACTATATTGTTAATGCTTATATTCTAAAATTTTTGGGGTCAAAAGTACTTGAATACTCACAAGTGGCAGATTTAGAATTTAGTGTTTATTTTTATATTTATTTAAACATTTTTATTTGCTCGCTTAATTAAGTGCTTATTTATCTATCTGGTGGAACTTTCATGATGCGTGATGTTAAAGAAACTTTTCAGGAAGTCGTCCAAGCTATATTTCCTTTAACACTTGTAGTCGTGTTACTGTTGCTTGTGTTCGTCGGTATAGGCCTGGATGATCTGATCTCCTTTTTGATAGCTACAGTGCTAACTGTAATCGGAATGACCTTTTTTCTAACCGGGGTTAAGCTGAGTATGCTTCCTATAGGTGAGGCAATAGGAGCTGATTTGCCTAAGCACAGCTCACTGGCTTTTATCGCAGTGATGGTGTTTCTACTCTCGTCCTTTGTAGCTGTAGCGGAACCTAATGTAAGTGTTTTAATTAGCATGATAAACTCAGCTTTACAAGGGAGTATAGATAACAATTTACTGATAATTTCTATATCCTTTGGAGTAGGTTTTCTTATGGTTATTTCCGTCCTGAGAATAATCTTTGGATTTCCGATCAAATATCTGTTTGCAGGAAGTTATTCAATCATACTCATGCTGTCTTTCTTTGTACCTGCTGATTATCTGGCAATTGCCTTTGATTCCGGAAGTGTGACTACAGGAGCAATGATTGTGCCTGTGATTATTGGCCTTGGAGTCGGGATAGCTTCAGTATTGCAAGATAGATCTGAACTTGATGGTTTTGGACTTATCGGCCTAGCGACTATAGGTCCCATATTGAGTCTCATGCTACTGGGGGTTCTGTCTTCATGAGTTTAGAAATTACGGGATTTTGGCTCGTGTTTTTTGAAGTTATCCAATCAATTGCTCCTCTAATAATTTTCTTCACATCCCTTCAGATATTATATTTAAAGCTGCCATTATCACAATTAGTAAGACTTTATATAGGGCTAGCCTTCACTGCATTTGGTATGATCTTATTTCTTCATGGAGTCAATAACGGATTTCTCCCTGCAGGAACGAAGATAGGGGAGTTCTTTGGCGATTCTAAGAAGAACTTTTTAATTCCTCTAGGTTTTGTTCTTGGTTTACTTGCTGCTTTTGCGGAACCTTCTGTAAGAGTATTGTGTTATCAGGTTGAGGAATCTTCCAGTGGCTATATAAGATCAAATCTTATGCTCTATATGCTTTCCTTCGCAGTTGCTATGTTGTCTGCGATTTCAATGGTAAAAATTGTCTATAAGATACCTTTCATATACATAATAGTTCCAGGTTATTTATTTGTCCTTATTCTGTTATGGCTTTGTGACAAAGATTTTGTGGGTATTGCATTCGACGCAGGAGGAGCTGTAACAGGTCCGATGGCTGTGTCTTTTCTGATGTCAATGGCTGTAGGAGTGGCTACATCATACGAGGGGACAGATCCTGTCGCAGACGGCTTTGGCCTGATTGCGATGATAGCACTGGCGCCCATCATTTTCGTTATGCTTCTGGGTGTTTACATAAGATTTAACGGAGGTAGAGAGAGTGTGCAATGAGAAAGATTTTGTATTAATAGTCACAATTGTAAAAAAAGGCTGGGGCGATGAGGTAATTAAGGCTTCAAGAAAAGCCGGTGCCCATGGCGGAACAATCTTATTTGGTCGCGGTACAGGAGTTCATGAGAATAAAAGTATTCTTGGCTTAATGATCGAACCAGAAAAGGAAATCGTCCTCACAGTAGCTGAATCGACAATTGAGGATAAAATCAAAAATAGTATTATTGAGGCTGTAAACCTCAACGAACCCGGAAAAGGGATTGGGTTTGTAGTTTCTCTGGATAAAGTATTTGGAATTTGTCATCCACTTTATGATATGTTGCACTCTAACAGAGAAATATGAGTAACTCCACTTAGGAAATTATGAATGTTCCTATCTGGAGACTTTCAAGTTTGAATTTAACTTAAAAACTTATTTTTTTCGTTAGATCTGGTTGACATTTGCTATTCTCAATAGTGATAATTTTAAACAATGAAAATTAGCCGTTACCACGGTTAAAAGAGAAATAGCATAACAATGAGGTCTGTTAAGGATTATTTTAAAATCAAGGAGTAGAAAAAGTAAATTTACTTGCTATCTATATTTTATTTAGACGGAGACTTGTGCTCAAAGAGTATTATATAATATTAGTCATATAATTAATTGGGGAATTGGCAATTAAGATTCAGATATGAAATCTACGATTTAAACCAGATGTCTAAAGCTGAAATAGGAAATTTAAAAATCCTTGTAGAAAATAGAATTTCTAAATTCATAATATATTAAGATTAATGAATATATATAGACATGTAAATACAATGGATCGTCTGCTCTTTCAACTTAACAACGTGGCGAAGATACTTCACCAGTTTAGCAATAATTGATATTTTCAATATGTCTCATTGATGAAATTTACCTTAAACAGCTCAGATCTGTAATTTGTAAAGTAAATTCTATCTATTGCGGAGGGAAATTTTTATGATATGTGATATTAAAGAGACTATTATTGAAGTTGTGCAGGCAGTATTTCCTTTAACGCTTGCAATACTTTTGCTCATGCTGACATTAGTTGGTACTAGTTTGAACCAGCTTGCATCTTTTTTGACGAGCATATTACTTATCTCACTGGGAATGATTTTTTTTCTTGTAGGCGTTAAGATTGGTATACTTCCAATGGGTGAGGCAATAGGAGCTGATTTGCCCAAGCATAATTCACTTGCTTTTATTGCAATAGTAGTCTTCCTACTCTCGTTTCTAACAACCATTGCGGAGCCTGATGTAAGAGTTTTAAGTAACATGGTTAATTTAGTTTCACAGGGCAGTATAGATAGTAATATGATAATAATCTCTATAGCCTTTGGAGTTGGCTTGTTTGTAGTTATTTCTATTTTCAGAACAATTTATGGAATTCCAATCAGGTATCTGTTTGCAGCAGGCTATCTAATTATACTCGCGCTGTCATTTTTTGTACCGAGTGAATACCTGGCAATCGCTTTCGATGCAGGAGGTGTGACCACAGGGTCTATAACTGTACCTGTTATTATGGCTCTTGGAATCGGAATAGTTGCAGTATTACAAAAGAAGTCTGAACTTTCAGATAATTTCGGAATCATGGGATTAGCTTCCATGGGCCCTGTAGTTATTGTAATGTTGCTGGGGGTTCTGTCTTCATGAACTCAGTTACAGAGGGAATCTCGCCTGTATTCTTTGAAGTTATTCAGTCACTTGTCCCTCTTGTAATTTTTTTTGCTCTATTTCAAAAAGCACATTTAAAGCTTCCGTTTTCACAATTAATAAAACTGTATACCGGATTAATTTTAGCCGGATTTGGAATAGTATTATTTCTTTATGGCGTATACAGTGGCTTTTTTCCTATAGGAAGAGAGATTGGTGAATTTTTCGGCAATTCCGACAAAAAAAACATTTTAATACCGATAGGTTTCGTGCTTGGATTCCTTTCAACTTTTGCAGAGCCTGTTGTAAGGGTATTATGTTACCAGATTGAAGAGTCTTCCAATGGTTATATAAGATCAAAACTTATGCTTTATGTTCTTTCCTCTGGAATTGCTGTGTTCGTTGCCATTGCAATGGCAAAAATAATTTATGGAATCCCTTTTCTGTATATAATAGTCCCAGGTTATCTATTCGTATTTGTTTTATTATGGTTTTGCGACAAAGATTTCATAAGTATAGCATTCGATGCAGGTGGAGTTGCAACAGGCTCTATGGCTGTAACATTTCTCACATCAATGACCGTCGGACTAGCATCTGCACATGAAGGTGTAGATGCAATTGCAGACGGTTTCGGCTTAATTGGAATGATGGCACTTGCACCCGTTATTTTTGTTATGTTTCTGGGCATTTATATAAAATATAATGAAGATAAAAAAGATATTCAATGAGAAACTTTGCGTTAATAATTAAAGTTATAAAAAAATTATACAAATTTAACTATTACAGTTTCTCGTAGAAACTTGCACCTTTCGAGAAATAATATATTATTTGGACTCTATATATCATTCATGAAAATAAAAATATTTTTAGTTTAATATTGAATCTGATAAAAAAATTACTCTTACAATAACTAAATCAGATATTGTAGATAATAAATTCTATTACTAAGGCAGCAAAATGAATTCTATTACTAAGGCAGTAAAAATGTTAACAAACCCCCAAATTAGTGTAGGATCTTTGGTCTGTGTTGATTAACATGGTATTGCTCATACTGTGAGAAAGAGAATTACCACAGTAAAAATCTTATTTATAATCTCTATTCATAATCTCAGCACTGCTGGAACCTGCAACAAACAATTAAACCAAAATGAACATTCAGAAAAAAAGAAGTTTGAGAAATAAATCGGATAACATTACCGCTTAATAGCAATGAAACTTTGAGGCTCTAAAATGTTTAAAGTCCTTATTGACATCCCTGCGCAAGCCTTTTTGAAATCGGCTGATGAAATGACTTACTCCAGAGTCAAAGAAACTCTTGATGAACTTGTCCTCGATCCGGTCCCACCGCGAGCAAAAAGAATAATTGAGAGTAAGGAAAAGCTTTTCAGACTACGGTCCAGGCATTTAAGGCTGCTTTATAGAATTAATTATGAGAATCAAAACCTGGTAGTTATAATGATCGAGCCTTTAAATCGTATGTATCGTTGAAGAGAGTAAGGGGTTAATTGATATGTATCGTTGAAGAGAGTAAGGGGTTAATCGAGATGTATCGTTGAAAAGAGTAAAGGTTTAAACTCTATAGCCATTAAGTGCCATAGCAGGAAATTAGAAAAAGTATGATCAGGCAAATAAAAAATATAATTTCAACTTGTCTTAGGAAATTATCTTTCATAGTTAGTAATATGCAAGACTGGTATAAATTATTTTTTCAAGTTTGTCGATTAAAGATTGGAGTCTTTCTATAAAAGAAGTGAAAACTTAAAATTTTGATTTAAGCTTTCGACAGGCAATTACCACATGCACATAGCACGACAGTTTATACCATATATTACAAAGTAGTGAGACTAAACATTACGACTTATTAAAAACTGAATTTACCCATTTTTGTACGTTTCTAACTTGCTCTCTAATAACTCTCTACTTTCTACCCAGCCAGTCTTGGAATCTTATTTCTTTTATTTTTCTTACTTATCTTATTCTCTCCTCTATCAGCTCGTATTCTTTTGTTCTCAACTACTCTTCAATAACTTAATATAATGTAAGTATCTATTTACTATATGTAAAGAATGCTTTACTTATTGTATACAAATGAAGACAATTTGTTATTAAAACTATACATTGGAACGTTACAAATATAGAGTTTTGACTAACATGGAAAAAATATACTTAAAGGAGTTATGCAGATGAAGCAGAAACAATTTCGTATAATTTTGTTCCTGATTGTAATGCTAATGGGAGCAGTTTTAAGTTTTGCTTTTTCGATAGGAAGTCCTACACTTGCTATAAGTGTTTTCTTAGCAGGAATGACTGTAATATATCTATTAAAAAGTAGGATGGAAGGCATTGTGGAAGACGAGCGTATTCACCAAATTAGCCAGAAAGCCTCTTGGATTACCTTCCAAATAGTAGTAATTAGTTTAGCTCTTGGGGGAACAACTCTGATAGCAATGAGAAACACTTATCCAGGCTATACTAATATTGGTTTTTTCATGGTATATGGAAGTTGTGCAATTATGGTGCTTTATAGTTTGCTTTATATGCACTACAACAGGGAATATGGTGGTTAAGCAGAAAGTCAGATTACGTCTTGTAGGGACAATAAAACCAGATTTTATACATGAGGGAGGGTGAGTAGAGTTTGGTAAAATGGGATTTCATTAACTTTGTAATAAGACCTATACTGTCCTAAAGACTTATACTTGGAGCTTGCGATGAAGAACAACATTAAAGTTTACAGGGCAATGCATGACCTTACTCAGGAAAACCTGGCTGAAAAAGTAGGGGTGACAAGGCAAACCATACACGCAATTGAAAAAGGAAAATATGATCCTTCTCTTGAACTTGCATTCAAGCTTGCCAAGCTTTTTAGCGTCCATATTGAGGATATTTTCCTCTATGAAGACCGTGAGGCCAGGAATTCTGAAAGAAAAGGTTGATTCGCTTAATTCTGAGGTAAAGAATTTACCGATTTAAAATTGAGAAATTTTAAGGGAAAATTTTCCAGATAGTTTTGAATTTGATTCTTTTTCATTAAAAGCCAGGTTTATTAGATATTTCCAGATAAACTTAGCTTTTCCGGATTCCCTGAGCAAGTAAACTAGGAGAAAAGAGGCCATATAACCATTTTTTTATTTTCGGGAAAACGATAACTAAGAACTATACAGGCTCCGAAGTAAGTAAACTGATTTTCCTTGCAGAAATTCACAGCATCGTACTCCAGAAAGCAATTTTAGTTTCTAAATATATTTATATGAAATGAAAAGGTAGTTACAATTAACGGACATCTGTGGGTGTACAGACTACCAGTTTCTGTCATCAGAAAAACTAACAGGGAAATACGCAAGTTGTTAAGAAAATAAGAAGGAGCACAAATCTATGATACAATCGTTTATAGTGGAACACTATCTCAACAAGGATGTAGATGTTTACTGCGGCGGGCCTGACGTTTTCAAAGGAAATGTAAAAGCCTGTGCCGATAACGTTTTGACGCTCAGTAGCCAGGGGAAACTTACCCATATAGCCATTGACAAAATAATAGCTATCTGGAGCCAATAAGCTCAAACTTTCATATTTCAACTATTCCAGTATTATAGAGGACAAAGGGACTAAGGAAAGATTTTGAGAATCATTTCCTAAACCTGATTAAAACTGGAAAGTACTCTGGAAAGCTTGATAGTACCCTGGTTTCCGGGAAATAATGGTCATTTAAATTGGCGACCCAGAGTTTAATAAGTGAGAAAATACCGAGGTAAAAAGAAATGCAATCTTTTATAGTAGAACACCTTTTAGGCGAAGTCGTAGACGTTTACTGTGGGGGCCCTGATGTTTTTAATGGAAAGGCGGAAGCCTGTGCAGACAACGTGCTAACTCTCAAGCAGAATGAAAAGTACACGCACATAGCAATTGACAAAATAATAGCCATTTGGCAGGCTTAACTGATATAAATAGTTCATCGAATAAAAAGAGTATTGGGTCCTGGGTATATCAGGCCTTGGACGGACTGAACCCTGAACATACTGAGTGTTGAGGTATTGAATCCTGAACATACTGAGTGTTGAGGTATTGAATCCTGGAAAAGTTCCGAAGCTTTAATACTTCGCCTTTTCCAGCAATTTTTAAGTTCAAAAAAGTGAAAAATGAAGTAATCCCATTAGTAGCGAAAAAAATGAAGTAATTCTAAATAGCAAATTTTGGATCTCTGGATTACTTTTCGGTTTTCTTAATTCATGCTTTACTGCAACTCTTTGCATGGGAAGCAATAAATTCCCTCATCAATTTTGCCCCAAGCATGGCGGTTTGCCCGGAATCGTATTCAGGGGCAATTTCTACGACATCAAAAGCCATTGAAAAAGGAGCAAGCGTCCTTACTGCAGTCCTTACATCTCGCGCACTCAGGCCAAAAGGCTCAGGCGTGCCAAGACCAGGGGCATAAGACGGGTCTATTGCATCCATATCAAGGGAAAGATAAATCTGGCTGCAATCAAGCCACTCAAGGGCTTCTTTAAGGATCTCTACCATGCCAGTGGATTCCACATCATCAGATGTATAATACTTCAGATTATTTTCCTTGGCAAAAACCCATTCTTCTTCCGGGCCGCTTCTTATGCCTATGGAAACAAGATTCTTAGTGACCTCACTGAGGATATTTCGGGACACACAGGCGTGGTTATGCTTAAAGCCCCTGTACTCTTCCCTGAGGTCAAAATGGGCATCCAGGACAAGGACCCCGAAATCTTCTCCTGCAAGTTCGGCGCAGGCTTTCACCATAGCGAAAGTCAGCGAATGCTCCCCTCCAAGCATAATGGGAAGCTTTCCATCATTCAGGAGGTCTTTTGTAGCTTCGTAAAGGTTCTGCAGGGTCTCGTCAACCAAAGCGGAAGTTTCCAGATTCCCGGCATCATAGATCGGAAGATCGACAAGGTCTATGTCGAAAGTCGGGTTGTAACTCTCAAAATTCGCAGAAGCCTGCCGCATAGCGTCAGGAGCCCAGCGGCTGCCTGCCCTGTAAGAAGAGGTATTATCAAAAGGCACGCCGAAGATAACATAACGTGCAGATTCATAGTCTGCAAGAGCATCTATAAAGGAATTGGGTAAAAACATAATTTAGCCTGATATGAAATTATTTGCTTAAAAAAAGAACGACTCAGGTTCTTAACCTGAGTTTCACTTTAGTTTAGGAAGTTTATGTCCGTATATCGAGCTTGACCTTGCTAAGAGCTGTAATGTAAGAAATCTCTTCGCCCTCTTTGACCTTATCCTTGTATTCATCAGGAACTACGATCTCAAAGGTTGAGAAGTCTCCCATGTCCATAAGCTGGGCAATGTCGCCGGTAATCGAGAGTACCTGTGCAGTCTTTCTTTCCACAATCGGGACATATACTTTGGTTGCAACTGAGCCTATGAAGGAGCGCTTCTGGCCGTCAAAAAGTCCGATAGCCTCTACTCTTGCCTTTGCAGCCCCGTGTTTTCCCGGTTTGGACTTGGTAATACTTTTTATGACACATGCTTCGTCATCAATGATTACATATTTCCCTTCTTTGAGTTCCTTAACTTCTACCTGCTGTTTCATAATGATTCTCCCATACGTTTTTATATGTTTATAAATAAGCTGTAAACGCCATTCCGGATTTGCCAGAAACTTTCCACGGCTCCGGTAAAGTAGTATAAGAAGGCTTTTCTAATTTTTAAGCCTGACTCTTATTTTACCAATACATTACTTAAGATCTGCATAGAAAAACTGGAAAATATTCCGAGCTTGGAGTGCCTGCAGAGCTAATCTACAGATCGAGAACTAATACGATTAATTTATCCTTGACTATATAACGCTTGTGCGAGATTTTACGTCTTTTGACTGGATTCCTGAGAAAACTGCCTGAAATCTCCGAAAAAATCCGGAAAAATCCAGATTAAAGGAATACTGGATTAAAGGAAATATTGGATTAAAGGTAATATTAGGTTTCAAAGAGAAAATCCTTTACTCAATAAGAGTTATTATTCTCTTGAAGCATACAGTGTAGTAAATTTGCCTGGAAATTTCCTTTTTTCTGTTACAGGTTGGTTCCGGACCCCGTTCCGCAATTCTTACGCCATCCACACTGTCTTTCCGACTTTCGTCTTAAAAGCTGATCCCAAGTTCCTTTAACTTTTTCGATCCGGGAACTCCTTCTTCATTCCATCCGCGGTAATGGTAATATTCCTGAAGTGCAGCTTCGAATTCCTGCCTGGGAAGTCCGTACCCTTCGTTTTCGCCCTTGTTTTCGAACAGCCTTTCAGGAAGGGTGTCGTCTTTTCGGGCAAATCCTGCATTAAGGTTATACGTTCTCTCCAGATTATAGATTCTTTCTCCGATTTTCAGGAGCTCCGCAGGTGATATCTCCATACCTGCACCCGAAAGCAAGAGAGCAGAACCTAGCTCTTCGTTAAGGGCAAAACCTGAGAAGGGGCAGAATACAAAAGAGTCCAGAACTGCAGTCAGGTTTTCAAATACCTGGAGGATACCTGCTTTTCCTTTAAGGCTCAGACGATTAAGACTTACAGGTCTTCCAAGCACCTCGGGTCCGACCATGAAAGCAGTCAAATAGTCTCCCCCATGGGTGGAAGTAGCATAAGCCAGGGCCTGTCCCTTTATCCCTCGCGGATCAAAACCTCCGAGTTCGAGCCCCTTTACATCCATGCTCAGGTCTTTTCTCCCAAGGCCTGATAAGTATCTCCTGGCTCCATTTCCTAGTTTGCCTCCTTCCCCGATTTCAAAGAGCCTGGATTCCAGTTCATTAGCCTCGATTATTCCTTCTTTGAGTTCTGCATATGCCCCGAGCACGGAACCTGCCGAGATAGGATCAAGCCCGTAATCCTTGCATATCCTGTCAGCCTTAAGCACGGAAGTGATATCAGGGTTTTCAAGGTTAAACCCGAAGGCCCAGAAGGAATCGTAATCAGGCAAAATATGTCCTGTCTCTTTAAACATCGGCCCTGCTCCTTTAATTCTCTTTTTACAACCCAGAGGACAGCCAGGGCAACTCTCATTTTCAAGCTCGAAAGTGGATTTGATACGCTCTCCTGAAAGCGCATCTGCAAAGAGAAGCTTTTTTCCGGTAAAGTTCCTGCTGGGGATGAGATTCATATAATCCAGCAGTTTTACAAGTGCAGACGTGCCGTAATTTGCAAGGCCTTTGGAAAGCACAGGGCTTGCATCAAAGAGCTTTAGTAGTTTTACCTCAAGTTCTCGGAATTTCTCAGGATCGAAAGGTGAAAGTTCTTTTTTTCCTTTCACAACCACGGCTTTGAGCAGTTTTGAGCCGGCAACCGCACCCATACCTCCTCTTCCACTATATATGGAATCAACAACAAAGGAAGAGATAAGAACCTGTTTTTCTCCTGCTCTGCCAATACAAGCCACACTACCTTTCACACTACCTTTGTTTCCAAGGGCTTCGGTACATTCTCTGACATTCTTTCCCCAGAGCTGTTCTGCGAGCACGATTTTGACATTCCCTTCCTCTATTTTTACATACGAAGGCCTTTTTGCCTTTCCGATAACTACCAGAGCATCGATTTCAGCTTTCTTCAGTTCACTTCCGAAGCCCCCAGTCATGTTCCAGCTAAATATCGTGCCTGTTAGAGGCGATTTCGATGTGAGAACTGCACCTGAAGCCATCGGGACAAGGCCAGAAAGAGGCCCAGAGGTGAATATTAAGGGATTTTCTGGGCTAAGAGGGTCAATATTCGCGTCTGCAAGTTCGGAAAGCAGTTTTACCCCCAGCCCTCGGCCACCAAGGTATTTCCGAATTAAGTCCTCATCGGTCCTGACTGTATTTACAGATTCGGAACCAAGGTCTACATATACTGTTTTTCCTGTCCAGCCAGCCATATTAATTCCTCTATTTCTTTTCCCATTTCATTTTAATCCTGCTTCTTAATTTGTGTTTTACTTCTGTTTTTACTTCTGATCCTTAATTTTGTGTTCTACTTCTGTTTTTACTTCTGCTTCTTAATTCTGCTTCTTAATTCTGTTCTTACCTATGGATAGACAACCATGGATAAGATCATAATAGTTAACATTAGCGTTTTTATTTAATAACCTGAGAATGAGAACTATGACCTTACTGGCAACTAATCCCATAAACGCCGTAGATATGTAAAATTAAATCACCAAATAAATCAAAAAAGAAAAAATTAATGAATAAAAGTAGAAAATGTAATAAAAGTAGAAAATGCTATTGATTTTCGTTATCATTTTCTGACGGCTGTAAACTCAATCCTCAATTTTGATTTCCTCCTATCTGGTCGATAATTTCCTTTGCTTTCCTGACCATGTAATCTGCCTCATCAGCCGAAACCTGTTCACATAGTTTCATTTTTTCAACGAGATGAATGAAGGAATTAAGCATGGAAACAGCTTCTTTATTCTCACCCTTTTCATAGTAACATTTCGAAGTATCAAGCAGATCTTCCAGGCCTGTTTTTGTATTTACATGGCAACTGTATGTAATTTCCACATACTCCTTAAGAGCCTGTATCCCGTCCAGAGGCATTAGCTCCGAAGAACAATTGTCAGAAGGCTGGGTTCCGTTTTCATCTCCTTCGTCCTCGTCCGTATAGTTGTCATCCAGAGAAGGCACTTCAGCCGAAGAAAGAGTAAACATATAGATATCGGGGTTTCCATTGCGTGAATCATGCCAGACTATTCTGTCCCCATAGATATCAAGTACCCCAGTAACTCCTACCCATGCATCATCATCGACCGCTAATATCCAGACTGATCCGCTGGTAGTAATTCGGGTTTCCTGAGAAGTGGAAAGGTTGTACATGTAAATATCGGGCCTGCCACTGCGATCATCTACCCATACAATTCTGTCTCCATAGATCGAAGGTAACCCTTGATTAAATTCATTGGTAGTTATCTGAGTTTCCATGGAAGTGGAAAGGTTGTACATATAGATATCCCAGTTTCCATTTCGAGAGTCCTCCCATACTATCCTGTCCTCATAGATATCAGGAACTCTTTGAATTGAGTTATTTGTGGTTATCTGGGTTTCTGTAGAAGTTGAAAGGTTATACATGTAAATATCCAGATTTCCGTCACGACCATCCGTCCACACAATATTGTCTCCGTAGATTGCAGGATAGTCCTGATATGACGTGTTGTTGCCTATCTGGACTTCCATAGAAGTGGAAAGATTGTACATGTAGATGTTATTGATTGCCCACACTATCCTATCCTTATAGATACAAGGATTATCTATTACATTATCATGTATCTTGGTTTTATTAGAAGTAGAGATGTTATAAGTGTAGACCTCTGGGTTTCCATTCTGCCACTCATTCCACACTATTCTGTCCCCGTAGATATCAGAAGATACTTTGTCTGAACTATCATTGGTGATCTGAGTTTCTTTATGGGCGGAAAGATCGTACATATAGATGTCATAGCCTCCAGCAGGATATCCAGATTGACCAATGCCTTTTCCATTGCGAGCATCCTGCCATACTATTTGATTTCCGTAGATAGTTGGGTTGATCTGAAATGATCCGTTCGTGGTGATCCGTGTCTCAGTTCCATTTTCCCTGTTATCCGCAGGCGATCCAGCAGAAGCAAGAGTGAACATGTAAATACCACTACTGGCGTATTCTGCGAGATGCGAAGGTACCCATACAATCCTATCCCCATAGATAGCAGGGTAACTTCCAGAACCCGCTTCGTGTACTCCCTCAGCAGTCAACTCGGTTTCAGTAGAAGTGGAAAGATTATACATTAAAACATGATCTCTGAAATCCCAGAAATCTTGAGTCCACACTATTCTATCCTCGTAAATATCGGGACTACCAGTTCTTTCATAGGCTATAAGATCTCCTGTGGAAGTGGAGAGGTTATACATCTTAATCATACCGTTATTTCCGACAAAGTCTTCCTCCCCCCATGCAATAACGTCCTTATAGATTGAAGGATCCCATATCCTTAATCCAGAAGGAAGCTGGGTTTCCGTAGAAGTGGCAAGATCGTATACACATATATTATTGTTTATAGAAAAATACGGGTCTATGGCATCATCTATTTGCACTTCATCTACCCACACTATTTTGTCCCCGTAAATCGCAGGCTCACTCTGATTTGATTCATTGGTGGTTATTTGAGTTTCCGTGGAAGTCGATAGGTCGCACATGTAAACGTCCAGGTTTCCATTTCGATCATCCTGCCATACTATTTTATCATCGTAGATAGCAGGCTCACTCTGATTTGATTCATTGGTGGTTATTTGAGTTTCCGTGAAAGTCGAGAGATCGTACATATAGATGTCCCAGTTTCCATTACGCAGATCCTGCCATACAATTTTATCATCGTAGATAGCAGGATTGGACTGTGTTGAGTTGTTACTGGTTATCTGTGTTTCCATGGAAGTGGAGAGATCGTACATGTAGATATCCCAGTTTTCATCATGGCTGGAATAGAGGCTTAAATTATCTACCTGACCTTCTTCATTCCGATCGTCGGCCCATACAATTCTGTCCCTATAGATATCCAGAGACTTTGGGTGTGCGTCACTGCTGATGATCCTGGTTCTCGTACCCTCTGCAGAAACTGCAGTTGCGTCCCCTATGGTCATCAGAAATATAACAAAAAATATTCCAAAAAAAATTGCCGCTCTTTTATTAACTTTCATCTAACTTACCCCTCAACCTAAAATTAAATTTTTAATCCATACTTTCTTTTTTCCTAAACCCAGTTGTTTCAATATTCGATTATTGAACTCTAAATTTGAGGAAAGATCCGTTTGTAATCAAATCAATATTCGAGACTGTAGCTTTCAATTCAGAGGTAAATTTAGGGAATGTACTCTTCAAGCTTTGTGATTTTTAGCCTGTATTAAGCACTGAGTTCTGGAGCCGACTCATGAAATTTACATAAAAACAAGTCTATAGTTATACTTGCCCCAAAAACCCGAATAGAAAGGATGAATGTTCAATCCTCACATTAGAAGATATCTTCAAAAAAGAATATATTAATTTCTATTTGGATTAACATCGAATGGTTTATTATATAGCAAATTTGAAACTTAGAAAAATCAATAAGTAGTGACATTTTTATTTGAACTTTCTAATTATTATATTATGTAGATAATTTTTTCTCAATACGCATTTTTTCAAGCTGCGTTTTCCATTATTCCAGTATTCCAGTATTTCAGTATATTTGATTCTGAGCTCAAATCCGCAGCTCTTTGAAAAGTGTCATTGGAAGATAGTTTTTTAAAAAGTGTTGTTGGAATATATTTTTAGAAAATTATATCCAGAAGATCTTAAAAGAGCCAGCCTTTAAGACAGAGAAATCTCACATATATATTGTATGAACCTGGAGAAACCTTACATCGTTTCTGTTTATGCCGTTCTACGGAACGAAAAAGGCGAATTCCTGCTTCTCAAGCGGTCGGAAAATTCTCACAGCAATCCGGGAAAATGGGATCTGCCGGGTGGAAAGCTGGGCCGTGGAGAACTTCTTAAAGATGCAGTTGTTCGGGAGGTATGGGAGGAAACTGGGATTTCAATTGTGCTCGGAGAGATTGCAGGATATGCTACCTTTGAGCTTCCGGACAAAAAGGTAATTGCCATAATATATGATGGAGGATATGTCATTGCTGATGTAAAGTTGAGCTATGAACATGTAGAACATGCATGGAGCTCTCTTGAGGATATTCTGGAAATGGATGATCTTCCCGCTCATTTTAAAGAGTTCTTCAAAAGATTTGCTGCAGAAAATAAAGAGCCTCCAGAGCTGCCTATTTAAAATCTATCCGAAAAGTGATTACCTGCTGAGCCTGTCACAAAACCAATTTTTATTTTCATGATTTATAAGAGTTCTAGAATTGCTTTCTTGGTCAGAATCTCAATTGACGATTTTCAAAATGAGTTTCAAAAAATTAGATTTTGAGTTTTTGAATCAGCTTTTTAAGTAAAAATTCGACAGAAAAATTAGTGACTTACACTAAGGCCATTTATAAGCTGATAATAAAGAACTTTTTGTCTTTTTTAAGTATATTTTTAATACAATCTATAATTACAACTTCAAGAACTATTTTCATAGTTATTGCTTTATCTGGGTTGTTTTCAAGAAATTACGGATTAACTGAACTTTTTTTAGAGATTTACTTTATAAATAATTCTATTCAAAAAAATAAGCTTATATCTAAGAACAAATTTTTCGGTCATTATCTTGAAACAGCTAAAAAAAATAAATAGGACTCATGCAACTAACTTAAAGAGTCATATAATTTACATCTTAGTTGGTTTGTCCTAAGGAGTCATTATATGAAAAAATCGTTTTCATCTATGGTTTTATTAGTTATACTATTCTTGCAAGTAGCTTTAGCTATTATACCATCAATTGGAGTGGTTTCAGCTGCAGGCAATGTCACATCTTCAGACAATGTCACAATTAATGACTTTACTTGTAATATTACTCATGGGACTGTTCCTTTTGAGTCCAGGTTAAATGGTAACGTTACCGGTCAAGTTACCAAATGGAAATGGGAATTTTATAATCCTCAAATTGACCACTGGTCTTACAGCGCTGGAAACGGAAACTTGGTAACTACTTCTCATGAATTTGGGAGAGTTGGTGCTTATGGAGTCTTCAATGTTACTTTAATTGTAGTTGGGCCTAATGGAAGTGATTCACTTAAAAAGATAGATTACGTGATAGGAAATAAAAACACTACAGGTCTACCAACTGCTAATTTCTCTGCATCTTCTACTTCTGGATATGCACCATTGAATGTAACATTTACTGATAACAGTAAAAATGCAACTACAGCTTTATGGTATTTTGGACTGACAAATACTTCAAAAGAAAAGAACCCAACATATACTTTCACTTCTCCAGGGACTTATAGAGTTGTTTTAGAAGTGAGAAATGGAAGAGGTTGGGATGCGACAGCTCAAGAAATAACTGTTCAGGGACAACAGAAAGTTCTTCCTGAAGCAGGTTTTGACGCCGATACTTACAATGGTCTCGATGTGCAGTTTGCAGATACCTCACAAAATGCAAATGAATGGAACTGGGACTTTGGAGACGGAACTAATTCAACCGAGCAGAATCCGGAACATACCTATTCAACAGCAGGAAACTATACTGTCAATCTTGCAGCAAACAATGAAAACGGAACAAGCCTAGCAAACAAGACAATAAATGTGGAAGACGTGAGCAGCTCAAGTGATGAAAGCGATAGTGGGGACAGCAGCAGTGGAGATAGTGTGGGAACTGTTACTGTATCAGATAGCAGCGATAGTAGTAGCAGTGGCAGCAGTGGCAGCAGTGGCAGCAGTAGCAGTGGTAGCAGCGGAGGCGCCGGTGGTTCACCCGAACTTCAAAGCAATGTCGCAGCTAAAGAAATTTCACAGACTTCTATTACATACGGAAACTCTGTAAATTTCAATTTTCCACAAAATGCCACTCCTGTAACTAATATAAGTTTTGATTCAAAAAAGACTGTTGGCAAAACTACAGCTATAGTTGAGACGCTAATAAATCAGTCCACTCTGGTTTCTGAACCACCTTCTGATGAAGTATATAAATTCGTAAACATCTGGGTAGGAAATAGTGGATTTGCAACGCCCGATAATATTGAAAATGCAACAGTATATTTCAAGGTTGAAAAATCCTGGTTACAAGATCAAAATATAGACAAGTCTTCTATTACCTTTAATAGGTACAATGATTCACAATGGAATCCTTTACAAACCACTCTTGCAGGAGAAGACAATGAGTACTTGTATTTCATAGCTGAAACCCCAGGATTATCTTCTCCTTTTGCAATAACTGGCAAGACAGCATCAAACGCAACTCTGAACGAAACAAAATCTGAAACTCAATCTGGATCTAATAGTAGTCTTGAAAACAATGCAAGTAATGCAACAAATGTTAAACAGACACAAAGTCCAACTACTTCTGGAAATGAAGACAAAAAATCTCCAGGTTTTGAATCAGTTTTTGGGATCGTTAGTTTGCTTGCTGTGTTTTTGTATAAAAGAAAGTAAGAATAAGTAATTAAGAAAGAATATATGATGAGGATTAAATATCCTCATCTAAATCTTTTACATACGTCTTCGGTTAAGTGAAGACTCATGATAAATTGCATCAATTTCTAAACATTTATTAAATAGTTTAATAGTCTGTGGGCTGGAATAGAGTATCGATTTCATGTAAATAGGCCAAAATTTAAGGCCGGCTTCTAATGCAAAATCGATAGCTTCCAGGCAAGAAAATTCCTTAACCGATGACCAATGAAGTCTTTTATAGTTCCATTATTAGTTGCGAGGATGCTAACAACTATTCGTTCTTTTCAGGGCGTTCTTTTCAGGACCAAAACATGATTCGGAACCGGAAATATTGGGAACTACTGTGAATATGTCAGATTAGTTGAAATAGACTTAAAAATATGGATAAATGAAAAAAGGTATCCTCTTCAAATCATATGGGTAAAAGTAAATTTCATATATTCATTGAAAACTTAAAAATTTAATGAAGAAAATGCGAAAAAAAAATATTATTACAACAATATTTTTTGTAAACTTATCCAAAACCAATTTTGATTTTTAGGATAGTTTCAACTTGGATTTACTCTGAGGCACTTTAAATAAATTTTTACTTAAAATACTTATCCTCAAGTTTTTTCCTTTTTTTCCTGCTGCGATGCCAGCTTACCCCGAGGTACAGGAGAACTATAAGAGCTGCAAAAGCTGCCATACGCAGTATGGGCCCGTACTTGCTCAGGAGGAGAGGGTTTATATCCTCTCTTTGCTCGTATTCAGGATACATAATATCCCTTTTATTGCTGCTATGACCCAGGCCCAGAGCGTGCCCGAATTCATGTTTTGCAATAGAAAGCATTGTCGTATCCCCATACTGGCGCCAGGCTTTTCCCTGATAGTTTCCTACCTCAAGCACTATATCGACTCTTACAAATCGACCATCAGATACCGTAGGGCTTGCGTATCCAGCAACACCTGGAGGAGCCCCTTCAACGGTCTCCAGATTCTCGACCCATTTTATTCTGATATCAGCTTCTTTCGAATCCACAAGTTTGAAAACAGGCGTAAACTCAAGGTTTCCGTTTCCTCCTTCCTCCCAGTATTCCATAGCCTTTTCTATTTGTGCGTAATAGGTAGTGCTATAGTGTTCGGGAACATTGCTGTCATCAATATATACAGTAATAGGAGAATGGTCCCATGGATAATCCAGAATTCTTTCCGGATTCGTTTCAGATGCAGCTGAGACAGTGGGTAAAATAAGTACCATCAGTAACAGCATAAAAGAGAATCTAACTCTGTACATATGGTCTCGACTTATATAAATCGGCCTACCAAATAAATATTATTAACCCTGAAAACCTGACGTAAAAGTATATATCTCCTTCATGCATCCCATGCATCCCGCATATACTCCACACTTATCACACGTGTTCACATAAAACCAGTGCAAAAAGACGTTTGTATTGGTGGATGATGTTTGTATTGGTGGACGATTATTGATGGAAGAACTCCCAGAGATTAACTTTTGGTCAGGTTTGGTCAGGAAATTAATTTTTCAGAATTAAATAAGATCCTTATGAACTGAATTTATAAGATCACAAAAACGAATTTCTATAGTGAATTTTTAGTGGATTTTTATAGTGGATTTTTATAGTGGATTTTTATAGTGAATTTTTATAACGAATTTCTATAGTGAATTTTTATAATGAATTATCTATTTACTTAAGAGTGGCTTTGGAGATATTGCATATCTCACAGTTCGAGTCACAGCAGTATTCTTCTTCATTTCCTTCATCCGGAAATTCGGATGTAAGTGCTCTTGTGCTTTCAGCGAGTACTGCGGCATTGGAGATGGACGCTCCTATCATGATTGCATAAAATATTTTTTCTTTGCTAATTCCTTTCCGTTTTGCGACTCTAATATGCATTTTCAGGCAATGCTCGCAGCGAAGGGCAGAAGCTACACCTATCGCGATAAGTTCAACTGTCTCTGGGTCGAGGTTCTTGAATCCCCTCATTATAGAGTTCTCATAAAGCGTTTTTGGAATGAAAATCTCCGGGAGATCTTTCATGAAGTTCATTATATATGGGACTTCACCATACTGATTCCGGACATCTTCAAGGAGTTCAGGAACAGCTTTCTCAGGGTCCTTTTTCAAAATTTCCACAATATCCTCAAGTTCCATACGAAACCACCAGCGTAGATTAACGTGGAAAAAGGATTCAGACTCCGTTTTCTGTGTCAGGCTTTACAATATAAAGGATAAGTGAAAAACACGCACCCAGTAAAATGTAAAGCAAATAACTCTTAATGCAACAGAATCCGGGTCAAATTGCAAAACCAACGTCAGACTTAGATTTGATTTTTATCAATATATAATTTTTCATTTTTGATTTTGAAATATTTGCAAGTTCAGAAAGAGTAACCCCTTCATCAAATTCCAGTTTTTCAATTCTTTCGTGGAATTCATCATAAGGCAACTTGACTCTGAGCCCATTAAGCTGGAGAGTAAGTGGAGCAGGTGAAAGTACAGTTCGGATTTCCGGGACCTGATTTTCAATCTCTTTCATAACTCTGGCAGGAAGCACTGCAAGGGGGTCTTTTGCCTGCTGTTTACGAATGTTGTCAGCAATCTTTCCAACCTCTTCATTGAGTTTATCAAGGGCGCTAATCTCCTCGGTTTTTCTCAACCTGTGAGAAGTCCTTCCGATATTCCCAACGTAAAGGTCCGCTCCGGGAACCTCCTCGGTCTTGAGGTCAGGCCCGCCTGTAACCACAATTGGGATTTCTATGCCTTCAAAGAGCTTTGGCTTCTTGTTTATTATGCAGTCACTGAAAGACCCAAATGTGAAAACTGCAATATCATGTTCGTTGATAAGCCTCCTTTCATAATCCATGGACAGGGATACCCTGCGCCCCATTCCTCTTGCAAGCCCTATCATGTTTGTATTGGCTCCGGGGTGACGGAGATACTCTGCTATGTCACAGGCTGAATGCGGAAGGTGATGAGAAGCAAGAGTCGGCGAAACAACTGCAATCTCAACTCCGGTCAGGGGAGCTTCTACCATAATTCCAAGCAGTTCGTCAGATTGCTTTTTCACTATCGGGATATCTTTTTCCGGAATAAGCATAATAAGGTTGACTTCAGTCCCTGTAACTACTTTCTGGATTATGTAACCTCCAAGGTCTTCCAGCAGCTCAATTAAAAGTCCATGCTTGTGGACGCCACCGGTATAAAGATAGGGGCGGAGTACAGCCATCTTACTTTTTCCCTCCTTTCGTCAGTTCTTCGAGCATTGTTCCTGCTTCTTCGATCCACTCATGTTTTAGTGCTTCTTCGGACGCCACGAAAATAAACTGGTTACCCTTATACAGGTGATACCGAACCCTGAAACCCTCTGGAGTAACACGGATTGCAAAATCAACAAGATTTTCGTGAAGCCTGTGTCTTGGATCTGCAACCATCATATCCTTAAGAAAAGCTGCTTCTGCCCTTGGATTATCCGTACTTATGGTCACAGTCCAGCGGTCAGGCTGGCTGATATTTGCTTTTCCATAGCGTTCCCAGAGTTTTCCCAGTAATTCTGGAATATACTGCTCTTTTTTGATTGAAATTATTATCTCACTGGCAATTGGTTTTACTTCCATGTCAGCAATATCAGTTGTTGTAACTCTGGTGCCTACATCCCTCAGGAGAATTGCCATCTGAAAAAGGGAATCTTCAGGTCTCAATACTACCTTTATTCTCCCTATTGCCGGGGCAAGCTTGAGACTTGAAAGATTGTCCTCGAGAATCTTTCGATAAAATTCCTGCTCCGGAGCAATTGCGGACTCGACATCAAAGACTTCAAGCGAATCCATCTTTTCCTCACTCCTCCACAAAGCCCGAAACAAGCAAAGCTGCTCCTACTGCTCCTATCAGGTGTGAGTTCTCGGGCACAAGGACATCGATCTTTAGAAGTTCTCCAAGGGCTTTTGGTACTCCTGCAATTAATGATGATCCACCTACAAGAATCAGAGGTTCTTTAACATCTACTTCCTGCAACTGCTGCTCATAGATCTGTTCTACCACACTATAGCAGGCTGCAGCAGCCACATCTTCTGGAGTGGCTCCCCTTGCAAGGGAATTTACAAGGGATTGAGTTCCGAAGACTATGCAATAACTGTTCATAGATACATGTTCATGCATCCCTTTAACTGCCAGAGCTCCCAGTTCAGTGATATCTACACCAAGCCGCTTTGAGATCATTTCAAAGAAACGTCCTGAAGCACCTGCGCAAATCCCACCCATTGTAAACATTCCGGGAATTCCGTCCTGAACCGAGATTGCCTTGTTGTCCATACCGCCTATATCAATAACTGTTGCATTGCCTTTCTGCTTGTCAGCAAGGTAGACGGCTCCTTTTGAGTTAACAGTGATTTCTTCCTGGATAAGCTGAGCTTTAAAATGAGTACCTATAAGAAATCGCCCATATCCGGTTGTACCCAGAGCCTGAATTTCTTCCCTGGAAACACCAGCCTCTTTCAGGGCAATAGAGTAAGCTTCTTCAGCACTTTCAAGGACTTTTGTTGTGGGCACCCAGCCCTTGCCTATTATTTTGTTGTCCCTCATTACCACGGCTTTTGTTGTTGTTGACCCTGAATCTATTCCCGCGGTCAGTCCGGTCTGGACTTCTCTTGTAAGAAGGTGCCTGCGCCTAACAATTGTAGTAAGAGCTTCCAGGCGAGTAAGAAGTGTACCTGCACTGGTGCTTTCAGTAAAAGAATAACTGATTACCGGAATGCTGGAGTGTTCATGGATATATCTTCTGACCTCATTTCGTACAATAGCTCCTTCGGCACAGCGGAAACATGTGGTAATGAAAACTCCGTCTGCATTGGTTATACCTTCAACAACAGCTTTTGCCCGGGCCATCATAAGCCTCAGGTCTCCACTCGCAACCTCAAGCCCGAACTCTCTACCTATAGTATCTACGGATGAAACATCAATTTCAGGGTAAATAAATTTTGCATTCACTTTAGCTGCTGCTTCTTCAAACTCAGGCTGAACTCCGGCATACTCAGAACCACAGGATACAAGTGCAATCTTAACAAGTTCCGACTCTTCATCACTCATTTCTTGCCCTCCTTTTCTGACTGCTTTTCATTTTTTGCCTTATCATCTTCCTCAGACTTCGCCTTAGGCAATGACTCCAGAAATGTCGCGATTTTGTTTACAAAATCGCGGGCTTCGTCGTCGGATTCAGGGTACTTTAATTCGAGTACGGGGACACCTTTTGAGCGGACCAGATACTTCGTCAGCTCATTTGTACGGTTACAACCCACACAGCCAAAGTCCGCAGGTGGGTTTTCAACTATAATTGCAGCTTCTGTCTGTTCTATGAGAGGGCCTATTAACGACATCCTTCCCCTTACTCCAGCCGGCACTTCAATTGCAGCATATTTAAGACCCAATTTAGGGTCTTCAGGAGTAATATTTAGAGGAGGAGAATCAAGGCTGAGGCTTGTAACTTTGTCTCGGATCTGGCTCATCATGGTAAGGGGTTTGTGCCCGAAACGTTCAACCAGGTCAGCTAAAATAAGACTATTTATAGGGTAAATGAAAACCTTTGCCAAAAAACTCACCTCGCAAGCTCCTCTTCAATAACTTTTTTCAGGTCCGAAGTTTTAAGCCTGCATTTCTCTTTGCGTTCTTCTGTTACACATTCCTTTGCTTCCAGTTCGTCAAGTGCAGCCCCTATAGCAGGAAGCATTTCCACTTCTTCCCTCAAAAAATGGAATCCCGGCCGTGGGCCTCCTCCCCTGCTTGCGCGGCAGCGCCTCTCATCTCCTGGAGGGAATCCCCTATCCTTTACAAAAATATGATTTTTATCCAGTTGCCGTATTTGTTCAACCAGGATCTGGACATCGTCTTTGGCTCCTGATACGATAAGTCCAAAACACGTCTCCTTTACCGTAACTGGAAACTCTGATTCATAGATCTTCATAGCTGCATCTGAAGGCAGCACTTTATCCGAACTGATTACAATGTACTTTGTAACCTCTTCTTTTTTCGTTTCCGTCATATTTCGTCTCTCCTTAGCCTCGGGAGACTTTAACTTTCGATAAATTAATATGAATCCGCTTAAACATCTTGATTCATTAAAGCGACCACATTATAATGATCTGACTTATTCGTTAACAAGATTTAACCTGATACCTGCAAGCTGAAAATCAGCTTGAGCCACTAACCGGATACTTATACGTTTACTTATTTATTACTGTGCTTATATATATTACTTCTTTTATATATTAGAGTTATTATGTACGCCCAATAGTTATCCAATTGTATTATAGTTTATACTTTAAATTTACTTGCGTACAATTTCAGTTACGTATATCACATCTCCTTCTTTGACAGCAAGGAGCTTTTCAGGATTTATTATCCGGCCGACAATATTAGTTGAGGAAAATCGTTCTCCGGTGGGGCCAAAAAGTTCGTCGTCTCCGAGTCTTATTCCTATAGTTCCCATCCTTTTTGCAGCCTGGTTTGTGATCCCTATTTCCCCTCCGAGTACTTTGTCCGTGGGGGTATTTTCGGGAAGGATTTCCTTATACTTCACAACTTCCTTTTCGGTCTTAAAAAGATAGGTGTCGTCATATATCATATAAACAGGCAGTTTCCCAACAGTTTTTGTTTTAAGTTCAAGACCATGGCGGAAGAAATCCACAGATTTCGGGGCTTTTTCAGGGTAAAGCTCAATCTCAATCAGTTTATCTCTGGGCACTGCATACGCAGTCACCTTTGCTTCTCCAAGGATCTCCAAGGTTGTTGGCGGGTTCTGACTGACAATTACGGCACCTTCTCCGGTATATCCGTCTTTTACCAGTTCAACCCCTATGGAAGAAAGTACAGGCTCGACCTCCTCAAAGCTATGTCCCAGAAGCACTATCTGGGGAGGAAGACTTTCAACCGAAAGCTTCTGTCCTTCTTCTGCAAGTTTAATGAGTTCGATACCTTTCGTTACCTGCCCTACAACCGAATGAACAAGGCTTGAAGGACGCTCCTCTCTTGAAATATATATTCTGCCCAACCCATATCCGATTGTACGGACAGAAACTGCACCTTCTCGTCTTGGATCGAAATTTTCGTAAGGAGCAGATATTCCCTTCAGGTCATCATCTGAGATAAACGAGCTGGTAGTAACATCTACATTGAGAGTTCCTTCACGGGTAAGTGCATAGAAATGTTCTGCCCCTTTTGGAGCATTCCTGGAAAGTTCAACCTCAAAATAAGTAAATATGCGGTTTCTATCTTCAAGCAGAATAGAAAGATCAGTTGTGCAGGTCTTTTCTGATATTTGTTCCCATTCTATAATTGGTTCAATACCAAGAATTGTATCTTCTCTGGAAAGCCTGGACAAAATTTTCCTTCCGGTAACAACTTCTGCAAAGACTCCGTCTTCAGGAGTTCCATATTCCGCAGTATGCCTTTTAAGCGAAAAAATAAGATGAGTATTGTGAGGATCGAAACCTCCTGCCCCAAACATCACCTCAAACGCTTCAAAACTCCCTGTCTCACGCGAAGGTTTAATTTCGGCTTCAAAGGGCCCGAAAGCCAGAGCTTCAGGACTTGCCCAGTGAATAGATTTCCCTTCGTATTCTTTAAAATGTTCAGCCCATAATTTTCCTGAAGGCGATTCAGGATTTTTTATTTCTATCCTGAATTCTCCTATGGGAGTATTGATAGCGTATTCGGTGACTATTTCTGTCTTTTCCTCAGCGACCTCTTTAAGAATTCCGACCGCTGTACCGGCTATATAAGGGGCTCTGGAAACTTTAAGGGCATCTTCAAGGGTAGAGCCTGCAGGTAAGGTATATTGTTGCCCATTCACCTCTACGCTAATCTCATTATTCGTAATCGGCACCTCATTTAGTATTTTCTATACTAAGAGGTGGCAGCATATTTATATGTCTTCTGCAGCTTGGGCCCTTTCGTCTTCAGTGAGTTGAGAGAGTATATTCTTCGGCTCACCTAAGTCTACAATCTTCCCGTTACGCATAAGTGCGACACGGTCACATATCTCGTTTACGAAGTCGATATCGTGAGAAACTACAACAAATGTTTCTCCTATCTCTTCTCTAGCTTTCAGGATGGAATTCGTCACCGATACCTTGGTAATCGGGTCCATAGTCCCTGTTGGTTCATCCATAATGACGATTCTCGGTTCCTTAATCAAAACCTGTGCAAGTGCAACCCTGTGCCGCTCCCCTTCGCTCAGTTCATCAGTCATTTTGGGTAAAATAGCTTTTGCTTTGTTTTCATCAAAACCTGCAGCTTTGAGAGTAATTACAGCTTTTCGGACCCCGAGTTCAAAAGGTAGATCAAGACTAATAGACTCGGTAAGATTATCTATTACTGAGCTATGAGTGTAAAGGCCGTACTCCTGGTGCAGGAACCCCATGTATTTGGTTGCTCTTCCTTTATTATCCACTCCCAGCTTTGTCATGTCAACCCATTCGTCTCCCACACGAACTTCAACCTCTCCGGATGTGGGTGGTAATATTCCCATTAGAATTTTTGAGGTTGTAGTCTTACCTGCTCCGCTCACTCCGACTAGCCCGAAGATTTCTCCTTCCTTTACATCAAAAGAGATGCCGTCTACAGCTCTGACCACGCCTCGGTCGACTGAAATATAACGCTTTGAGAGGTCTCTTACCCTTATAATAGGCTCCCCAACCATGACATTCTTGTCCTGCCTCACAATGGACACACTTTGCATAAAGACTGCAGAAACCTCAAGTGGATCCCCTTCCTTGACTACCTCTCCGTTTTCAAGCAGGATAGCTTTATTCGCCATCTGTTCAATAACTTCAGGCCAGTGCGAAGTCAGAACCATGCTCATATTATAATTCTTGACTGCCCTCATCATAGCGTCATGCACCAGCTTTGCAGTCATGGGATCAAGGGTACCTGTGGGCTCGTCAGCTAATAGGAGCAAAGGATTTCTCACAAGCTGCCTTGCAAGCACAACCCTCTGTTTTTCTCCGCCCGAAAGTTCTCTTGCAACATGCATCATGCGATGACTCAGGTTTACTTCTTCCAGCAGTTCAATTGCTTTTCTCATAGAGTCTTGTCCGGTATATCCGATTTCATTCAGGGAGTTTATGACGTTTACAAGAACTCTTTCGTCTCCGTAAAGTGCAAAGGTACGCTGAAGCATGATAGCTATGCGCTTTGTAATATCTTTCCTTATCGGGTCATAAAGTGAAAGTTTTACAAAATCGGCTTCGAAAGCTTCCAGTCCTTCTCCACAGACCGGACACTTCTGGCCTGTTTTACTGGGGCGCTCTATGTATCCGCATTTTGGGCAGCGAGATAGATGATAAATTACCTCACCTGAAATATTCTCAAAAGACTCTGTACCGCGCAGTACGTGCATCAGGATTGTTTTTCCGGACCCGCTTTTACCCAGAATTCCAACTATTTCTCCTTCATTGATACTTACGTTTACGTTTTTCAGGGCCTTATGACCGTCGAAATCTACGGTTAAGTTTTTGACTTCAATAAATACTGGCATGGATTTTCCTCCGCAATTATGAGCTGCAATACTTTCTGGTGGCTCTTGCCTGTCTGAGCATATTGCTCAAGAGTGAAAGGCAATTACTATAAATGAATAATACAATAGTACAAGCAACAAATTTCACACACTTAACGAATTTCACACATTTGGGCAACAACTACATAAGAGTAAAGATTACATAAACATAACGCATTATTTTTTCACTGTTAACATTTAAAGCACATTTAGAGTAAAGTCAAATTCCTCTGATGAACTTGCTTAATCAGTACTTTAATCTCGTCCTGTATACTGACTCGATGTGTTATATTTTTGTCTTTATTGACCCGCCGTGTTATATTGATTCGTTTATATAATAATTCTCTTTACATCCTGATTACAGCGCTTTTACCACATCCACAACCTTTATAATATCGTCAATTATCACATCTGCTGCTTCTCTTAGTTCTTTAGGTCTTTTGTCACCCTGCTGTGTTGTCATTACTCCTACATCTGCTGCTCTGAATGCCAGTATGTCGTTAATTCCATCTCCTACCATGAGTACTAAGTCATATTTTTGCTTTAGTTCAAGCACTACTTTTTCTTTCATCAGGGTGTTTGAATAGGCAAAGACTCTTTCCTGGGGAATCTCTATGAACTCGGCCAGTTGCATGAGAGCAAATAAACTATCACCAGACGCTATATACGTATCAACTTTCATGGAATGGAGAGCCTGGACCGCTTGTAACGTGGTACTGAATACATGCCCTCCTGTACTCAGTATATATGGAACACTTTTAGCTTGAGAATCAACTATCAGGCCTGCTGCCAGATAAAAAATATTTGGACAGCGAGATGTAACTGCTTCCAGCACATCATGTATGTCGCCCATTTTTGGAGATGTTCCCTTTATGATATCACATGCAATCTCTGGAGTAAAAATTCCTTTTGAACAGCTTATACCTATTGAAATTCTGTACTCTTTTATAAACTCAAACAGAGGCATATCTCTTCTTGAGCGCAGGAGTAGATCACTTTCAGCGTTCAGAACTACAAGCCCGCATCCATTCTTTTGCGCGACAATAGCAGTGCTCTCTATATTTTCAAGGAGATTTCCAGTACTAGCTTCCTTTGCAACTCTGTACATATGTAGAAGGGTTCCGGCACTGTCAAAGACCACTGCAATTCTTTTGTACATATCAAGTGATTAAGCTATTAAATAAAAAAATCTTTGCGAAAATTTGAAAATAAAATATAGATTTATAAAAATAGTAATATGTGAAGAAAAGTTAACTTCACAGGATTGAGGCTCCTGAGATCAGGACACCAGCAAAGAACCCCAGAATTACTCCGGAATTCAAAAAGGGAAGACCTGCCTGCGGTTTTCCTTTCATTACCTGGATGGAAAGGATTGCGTGACCTAGAAGCGTGCCCAGTATGGCCCCAAGGACTGGATAGAAATTACTTTTCATGAAGACGTTTGCTGAGACTACTAGCAGGGTAGGCATAACCGCATCTCCGAGCCCCATAAAAAAAGCCTCATGCTTTTCGTCCTGTTTGAAGTCTTCCGTCAAGAAAGAATAATTCAGGTGTTTTGGAATTACAAACATGATTGGAAGTTTTAGATCCATTACTCCTTCGGCCATAGATACCATGTGCTTTGTTTTGTATACTGATATAGCGTCGTATATTGCAAGAAGCACCAGAAGTACTATTACGGGAACAACTGAGAGGGAAATTCCTATCAGAGCACTGACCCCGGCTGCAATACAAAGTCCCACAATGTCAACTACATACCATTCTGGATATTTATAGAGCAGCACTGTTATTCCTACAGACAGCACAACTGAGGCAATGGACTCAAATCCTGAAAGAAACGGAATGAGGGTAAACAGGGCGAGGACTACGTAATAGATAGTGCTTATTATGGCTAGATAAATAAAGAGGCTGATTACCCACTTCATATTTTTCTTTATTGCTATAAGGACAAACAGGGTAAAAACCAGGATCATTATAATATAATATATAGAATTGGACACCTGGGTTGGGTCCTCAAAAGCCTGCATTCCACTAACTTCCATTGGCGTGGACAAAAAGAGTGCAAGAATCTGCACTATAAGGATTAGTCCTCCCATGGAAATAATGGGTAAATAATCTTTAATTGATTGTTCAATGGAACTCAAGTGCTAAACTCCTTAGTTCTTAACAGTATGCCTTTTCTATTCCTTTATATACTTACTGTATTTCCATCTCCGTTTCTCATGACTGTTTATATATAACTTTACCTGAAAATCTCATATTTCTTCTATTATTTTAAATAGAGATTTTTCCACGAAATGCTTCCAGGATACATCTCTGAAATACATTTCTGAGATACCTCTCTAAGATACTGGCTCTTTTTTCGCAGGAGCATAATCAAAAGTAATGAAATAAATTGATAAATGTTAGTCTGTGAAAAATTATATATTATACATCTTAAAAAAGAAACAAAATAGAAAAAAGTAAAAAATCGAAAATCGTAAAAATAGAAAAGCAGTAAATACTTAAAGGAATATTCCGCTTGATAATTTTGAAACAGGTTATATTACAGAATGCTTGCATATGTGCTTGTATATGCAGAGTAATTTTTACAGGTATATTAGAGGTATACGATGGAGACTAGAGATACAGTATTTCTTGTTGTGATGGTTCTGTCATCCTTTCTTCTATCCTTTGAATGGCTTAGAAGATTTGAATATAAACCCACAAATCCCCTGATTATTCTTTCGGTTATGGTTCTGGTCGGAACATTAGCTGTCATGCTCATCTCTGTAAACAATAGGCTTCAAGAACTCGAAAACAAAATGGAAGCAAAGGACCTTACTCTTAAGGTCAACATGGATAGTACAGAAACAAAGATTGAAGAACGGATGAATGAGCTATCAAGCAAAGTTGATAATGCAGTTTACGAATTCAACCGCAGAAAATACCATTAATCTCACTTATAATTTTTATTTCAGGGCAAAACATTTAGTTTTTTATTTTAAAAAGCATAGTTTGAATCCCCAGATTTTTAACAATAAAATTTAATTTTTTATCCAGGAGTGCTCAATACTTTATAAGCATACTCTTTATAGGGCAGTAATCTTCTATATATGCGGCGTTAATTGAAAGAAAAAAACAACTCGAGTATTTTTTTGAATTGACTCTCAATCTTCGTTCAGTTTTGAATTTAATTTATTAATATTTATCCTAATTTTAATACTAATATATGCTAATTTTTCTAATGTAATTAATACCGCACTAGGGCATTTCGGGCACAGGGACCTTGATTTAGTAAATTATATATACTGGTTCTTCTGTAGAACAGAGAATATCTGGATTTTAACAATGATAAAAAAATAAATTAGACATTCTGTATCGTAAGCTATTATTACTCATAGTTAGTATTATTTGATTACTTGTGTAAGCAGGTAAAGAAGGAAAGCTATATGCACCTTAGTCTGGAACCGATTGGCATTATTACAAAGGTTGCAAATAAGTCGGAAATTTTGATTTATTCTGATTTTGAACAGGTCATAAGAAATATCGTGTCCAAAATAGGAGAAGGGGCTGAGAAAGGGCAAAAGCTCCTAGTCGTCCATAAAAACAACAACCAGAAGCAGGTGGATGGTCACCAAGTCCAGGTCACGAAAGCAACTTTACTGGAAAGAAAAGGTAATTTGCTGACAATATCCAAAATAGAAGCAAATGAAGATTCAGTAATCGATGTTCGACTTGACCTTACTGCTTGATCGTAGGTGTCTATAAAGGCTATAAAGCCTATTAAACTCGTCTCTTTTCTCTCCTCATACTGGATAGCTTTGATTGGCCTCCGAAAGGCTAATAGGGCTAAGTTCAAAAAATCGGATTAAAAATCTATGATCTGATGAAGTCAATGACTGGTTGAAGCCAATAAATACCGGAATTCGATGACCAAATGAGTTTAGTGAATGCCGGAATGTGACCAAATAAGTTCAGTGAATGCCGGAATTCAGTGATCAAATGAGGCCCATGAATTGAAATGAAAATCACATTAAGTTTCTGTACTTTTTTCCTCCGGAGTAGTACTCTGTCTTCAACAGTGTATATTCATCGAGAAGTATCTCAGGATAACTCTGGACACGCGGTAAATATAAGACTTCAGTATCTATAAAGCGTATTGAGCAATAAATTACATAATTGCTGTAAAGCATCTTTAATATTGACTTACTGCAAAGCGTTTTTGATATTGACCTGTAGTAAAGTATATTGATATTGATTTTCTGCATAACAGTTGAAGAACTAAAAAGTAAGAAAAGACTAAAAAGGTAATGAAAGCACTGAGGCTTTCTGGAAAATTTAAGACACACGAGGGAAAATATGGGCACAGATATAGGCGACCTGCTCCAGAAAAGAAAAGTTGAACTTTCGGATCTTACTAATCAGGTGGTTGCAATTGATGCGTTTAACACGCTACACCAGTTTTTGAGCATTATTCGCCAGCGGGACGGAAGCCCACTGGTTGATTCTGCAGGGAGAGTGACTTCACATCTCTCAGGCCTGCTCTACCGGACAGCGAGCCTTATAGAAGCAGGTGTCAAGCCTCTCTTTGTTTTTGACGGCAAGCCTCCTGATCTCAAGTCCGAAACCCTGAACCAGCGAAAAGAAATAAGAGAATCCTCCCGGGAAAAATGGGAGAATGCAAAGGCTATAGGAGATCTTGAATCGGCCTATAAGTATGCCCAGGCTTCTTCAAAAGTAAACCAGGAAATTGTTGAAGACTCCAAATATCTCCTTGATATTATGGGAGTTCCCTTTGTTCAGGCCCCCTGTGAAGGCGAAGCACAGGCTGCACATGTGGTTCTCAAAAAAGATGCCAACTGCGTCGCTTCGCAAGATTACGATTCATTTCTTTTCGGGGCTCCGGTTGTTGTCCGGAATCTGGCTGTAACAGGAAAACGCAAGCTTCCGGGAAAAAACATTTACGTTGACGTCGAACCAGAAAAAATCGAGCTGGATGAGACTCTCAAAGCCCTGGAAATTACGCGGGAGCAGCTCATAGATATCGCTATCTGTGTGGGCACGGATTATAACAAAGGGCTGGAGAAAGTAGGCCCCAAAACAGCCCTTAAACTAATTAAAAAGCATGGGGATATTTATGCCGTGCTCCGGGAAAAAAAGGCAGATATTGAAGCTGTGGATCAAATAAGAGATATCTTTCTCCACCCTGAAGTAACGGATGATTACAAAATAAGATGGGGAAAACCTGATTCTGAAAAACTTCTCGAATTCCTTTGTGAGAATCACGATTTTTCGGTCGACAGGGTGGGAAAAGCTGCAGAACGACTTAAAGCTGCCTCAGGAGCCAGACAAAAAACTCTCGACCAGTGGTTTTAAGGAATCTGCATTCAAAATCCTTATTTTCCTAATTTTTTTATTTATGTGTATGTTTTATCCTTAACGATTCAGTTAAGTAGATCTTAGATTGACAAGGATAGGCCTGAACTCTTCCCAGGAAGAGCACTCACATGCACCCATACGCATGGGGAATCGTGGATCCTGAAACTCTCTCCACATCAGGGAACTTTGTGCGGTCAAATGGTATTTTTCTGGATTCATGGACACAGCTTTTTTCAGATTTTCATTGCCTGAGCTTTGGGAAGCGTAGCCCTTCTCGATAATACAATCATAATTTTGGAGATGCTGCAATCTTTAGGAGATGCCGCAACCGCAGGCACTCTAGGTTTTGTCTTTTATCTTTCCCTGAAAAAGTCGTATAAGCGTTTTACGTACGGTTACGGCAGAAAAGAGGATATTACAGGCCTGATAATCGTACTTAAATTAATTTAGAAGGAATGTGACTGAAATAAGTATTTGCCGTCTAGGACACAGGCTATATGCAGAAGTAAATGTTGCGGTAGACCCATTGTTTTTGGTTGAAGAACGGTATGCGATTGCTATAAGAGGGAGACACAGAACGACACGTGAACCTAGCTATCTATCAAACGTGTTCGTACATGTGGGCTTATTCGGGCCAGCCGGGGAATCATTTCACAGGCTGCCCGAGCATAAGCACAATGATTTTCGGTCTCACTAACTGAATATAAGGCTTTCAAACCCGGGATATTTCTGCGCCGTGGTTTCTTGCCCTGGTAAGCATGACAGTCCCGCCAACGGAGTCGTCAAGCATTTTCTGGACTTCCACCTGAAGCTGTCTACCTTCCGATTTGTTATCTACAAAAGAATATACTACAGGCCCAAAAGAACTTACCCCGGCTCCGTAGCTCCGGCTGCGCATGAAAGAAGCAATATTTTTCACAAACTCAGGCCAGATAAGGCTCTCCCTTTTGTTAAAGCCAACAGTCTGAACATGATTTACTGCGGCCCCGAAACTCACTATATCTTCTTCCATCACGGCAGGCATCATCTGCATGAGCACGACATGGGAAATTTCCCTGACTTCTTCTACAGGGAGGGGACAGAATTTCTTGAAGGTCTCGACTTCCTCCTGATCATGCATTCCCTTGTCGTTGGGGATTGCTACCACCATTTCCCATTGAGGAAAATCCTCTCTGAAGAGCACTGGCCCGGGCGGTACTTTGCTGGCAGCCGACGGCATAAAACCACCTTTATCTTTGAACTTATGCCCTCCGTCAACTATAAACCCGCCTTTCTCAAACGCAGCTACTCCTATACCCGAAGTACCTCCTCTTTTTACTGCAAGTGCAAGTTCTCTAACGCTTTTTCCAAGCCCATACAGTTCATTTACAGCTGCTGCCGCGGCTAGGGAAGACTGGGTTCCGGATCCGAAACCTACATGGGCTGGGTACACTTCCTGTACGTCGATCCTGATCCCTTTACCCTCAGGAAGCAGGGATTCTGCAGCTCTTTTCATTCTATCAGTAAAAACCTGCAGGCCTTCTATACTGACTCCATCGGCTTCTTCAGCCGTAATTTTTATATTAGGAGAGGAAAGGGTTAGTCCTGCTCCTCCATCGACTCTTCCGATCTCCGCATTCATATCAATAAGCGTCATATGAATTCGGCAAGGAGTGGTTATTTTGATCATTCCTGTTAAACTCCAAAACTGCTGCACTTAAAGCTTTATGACTTCCGAAGTCCTGTGCTCCTTTTATTGTAGCTGCTGGTATTTAACCTTTTAAAAATTATCTGTTGCCTAATCTCAACGCTATGAATATAATAAAAATAACAACAGAAGTGAAGTATAAGGAGAGCAGGAACAGAAAAGAAAAATTAGGAAGGAAAAATTAGGAAGGAAAAATTAGGGTTCCTGAAATTTCCGGCTGTTTTTCTCGTTCTTTAGTAATTTTCAGATTAGTTCTCCTTCTGTAATAATTTCAGATTATTTTTTCTTTTTTAAATTATTATTTCATAATAAGAGATTCTCCTGTCATCTCCTCAGGCTTTCGGATCTTGAGGAGTTCCAGAAGAGTTGGTGCAAGATCACACAGTTTTCCGTCCTTAAGTCCTTTAACTTCATCGTTTCCGAAGTAAATGCACTTTACCGGATTTGAAGTATGTGCAGTATGCGGCTCTCCCGTTGTCGGGTTTTCCATCTGTTCGGCATTCCCATGGTCTGCAGTTATAATCGCTACGCCTCCTACTTCTTTCAGACACGCAGCAATTTTGCCCACGCAGCTATCTACGGCTTCCACTGCCTTTACTGCAGCCTCAAAGATTCCGGTGTGCCCGACCATATCCATGTTTGCGAAGTTAAGGACAATCACATCATACTTTCCTGACCGAATCCTCCTTATCACTTTCTCCGTAACCTCATATGCACTCATTTCGGGCTTAAGGTCATAGGTAGCAATCTTTGGTGACGGAATGAGGCAGCGGTCCTCTCCTTCGTAACATTTTTCCTGCCCTCCATTAAGGAAAAAGGTCACATGGGCATACTTTTCGGTTTCGGCAATCCGAAGCTGGGCCAGTCCCTGTTTGCTCAGTACTTCTCCAAGCACATTTTGCAGTTCTTCCGGCGGGAAAGCTATAGGCAAATCAAGGGTTTCATCGTACTGGGCCATACAGACATAGTGAACTTTCGGGTGTTTTTCTCTCACAAACCCATCAAAGTCTTGATTTACAAAAGCCCAGGTAAGCTGCCGTGCTCTATCAGGCCTGAAATTGAAAAAGATTACAGAATCATTATCCTTTATGACTGCCTCAGGCTTTCCTTCTGAATCTGTGATTACAGTCGGTTTTACAAACTCGTCGGTTTCTCCTCTTTCATAAGCTTCAGAAACTGCAGTTTCTGCATCAGGAGTTTTGTAGGGCGCAACTCCCATAGTCAAGGCATCATAGGCAAGTTTTGTTCGATCCCAACGTTTATCTCTGTCCATTGCGTAATAACGCCCGGATATGGTTGCAATTTTAGCATTTCCGTTCTCCTTACAAAAAGCATCAAGCTCCTGTATATCTTTGAGGGCGGCTTTAGGAGGCACGTCTCTGCCGTCCAAAAAAGCATGTATATATACTTTTTTCAACCCTTCTTGCTGTGCGAGCTTGATAAGGGAATAAATATGGGTCATATAGCTGTGAACGCCTCCATAGGAGACAAGCCCCATGAGATGCAGGCTGGAATCGTTGGCTTTAGCATTTGAAATTACACCCAAAAAAGCCGGATTCTTGAAGAAGTCACCTTTCCTTATGGAGAGATTTATTCGGGTTAGGTCCTGGTACACAATTCGTCCTGCCCCTATATTCAGGTGCCCGACTTCGGAGTTTCCCATCTGGCCTTCCGGAAGGCCTACAGCTTCCCCTGAGGCTTCTAAGAAACACCAGGGATATTCTTCTATCATAGAGTCAAGATTTGGAGTTCTGGCTGCCAGGATAGCGTTTCCTTCTCTTGCTTCCCTGTAGCCCCAGCCATCAAGAATAATGAGCATAAGAGGTTTTTTTGCCTGAGTCATATGAAGCAAATTCCACACTCGTTCATAAATAGCTTATTATGAAAATTTTTAACAGCTCTTGGGGATTATTATATTATTTAATTATATTGTATTGAAAATATAAATACTGTCCTTAATTATAAGTATTAACAATTACATATTTCCAAAATGTGAAAAATGGACCTTAAAAACAACTGAATATATTAATGTAATTTTTATTGGAAGTTTGGGCTAGATTTCCGGTAACGGGAAGGAGGATTTAATTTTATGAGTCAAAATATTAAAGACGTCATGAATATTCGTGATATAAAAATAACGGATTTATCCGCAAACCCTGCACCTCTGGGTTTAATGGGCTTCGGAATGACAACCGTACTTTTGAATATACACAATGCGGGTTTCTATCCGATGAATGCGATGATCCTTTCGATGGGTATCTTTTACGGTGGATTAGCTCAGGTTATTGCCGGACTCGAGGAATGGAAGAAAGGGAATACCTTTGGGGCCACAGCTTTTACCTCATTCGGGTTTTTCTGGCTCTCTCTGGTGGGGATTGTCCTTATTCCTAAGTCTCCAGACTACGCAGGGCTGGCTGCAGATTCAGTCGCGTTTGCTGCATACCTGTTCATGTGGGGAGTTTTCACCTTTTTCATGTTCATAGGTACGCTCAAAGGCTCAAGGGCGCTCTCCGTTGTGTTCCTGACTCTTACAATCCTGTTCTTCTTGCTTGCAGCAGGAAATTATCTGGGAAGCGCCGGAATCCTGAAGATAGCTGGTTATGAAGGAATCTTTACAGGACTCTCTGCAATATACACAGCCCTTGGTCAGGTATTAAATGAAGCATATGGAAAGAAAATAGTTCCTTTATAACATTTGTAGTCCTTTTTTTCTGGGCTTTACTGCCCTCTATTTTTAATTTTTGATCATTTCTGCTTATCAGGGCCTTCCGAAAAAGTTTTTATTCGATTTTATTCAAGCACATTTTTAATCATTTTCCAGAATTTCCATCGGTACCGTCCGGCAGATTTATTTTGGCTCTTCGATGTTTCGAGTGAGTAGTTTAACCAACTTTCCACAGTAAAATTTGATATTTCATAATTTTTCTCGCTATCGACTTTCAATCAAACATGGATTTATTGAACTTTTATTCAGAAGGCAAAAGCAAATATATGGTGTATTCAGAGACCAAAAACAATACCATTCAATTTTCACGAAATGCCAGCAAGAGTTCAAATTAAATGAATATGTTTCAAAAACGTTATCAGGAAAAACATTGATTTTTGAAAAAATACTGTCGAATGTGGGTTTAACATCCGTTTCGTACTATGGAAACAGCTTGTATAAGTTTAAAAAATATTATATTGTTTGGATGCCCGTCAGGATACACGCCAATCTTTTTAAGGATAGCGAGAACATGATTTCCTTCTAAAATAATCGTTAGTTTACTCAGCTAGTGTTAGCTTATTTCTCTAAAACATAGACGATTCCTTATATCTTACAAACATTGTAAAATCTTATACTGAATAAATAATATTTAAAAGTGTTCCAATATTATTTTTATGAGCTTTAATGTATTTTTCGGAAGTTTTGAACGTTTTCTCAGGTACAGACGAAAGAATGCCCCAGAATTTGGGAAAAAGAATGCCACACAAGAACTCTTAAAAAGTTCCCTGTTAGTTGCGTTTTCAGGCGCACTAAGGATTCATATTGCGTTCCTCCTGCTTCAAATTCATTCAAGTATATTCACCTGTATTGCAGGAGGACTCGTAATTTACAGCGTATATACACTCGATAGGGCTCTTGGCTCAGAAGAAGATATCATAAACCGAAAAGAATTAAGTGGGTCAAGGAAGGAAATAGGGCTTGCAGTCTCTATGATTACCTTCGTGATAGGAAGCTATGTACTGGCAAAAGAAGGAATGCTAGCACTTGCATTTTTACCTCTCGTAACCGGCTTCCTTTATAGTAAAGGAATTAAAATAGGAAAACTCGCTTTAAAACTCAAAGGTGGACTTGGAGTCAAAAATTTTGTAGTCGGTCTCACCTGGGGGGCTTTCATTTCAGGGCTTGCAGGCAGCACCTGTAGGAGTATGCTCCCTATACTTTTAGTTTTCACTTTCTTTGGGGTTAAGCTCTTCATCAATTCTGCTATATATGACTTCAAAGATATCAAAGGAGATACTCTTGCAGGTATCAAAACCCTTCCTGTAAGCCTTGGGGCACAAAATACTCGTAATTTCCTTCTCGTATTGCACCTGCTCTCCCACCTTATTCTCGGTATTTCTATAATTAATGGAGTCCTTGCTTTTGAACCTATCACTATCCTCTACAGCTTTATATGCGGACTGATCTGCATCCATAGTTATACAAAAACTGATGATGTTGAATCTCGTTCCCGCAACCTCGAAAGAACAATTCTTGTGGATGGAGAATCAACCTCAATTGTCGGACTGAGAACTATTGCAAGTGTCTTCATGGCATAAAACAATTTAAAATGAAATTTATATGAAAGTGAGAAAGCAGTGAAGAAACAGAAAAAATATTTAGAGAATTCTGCCCAGTTAGTTGGAGATTTATCTAGAAAAAACCAAATTCTACAATCCCGATTTCCCTCCCCAGTTTTAAGGTTTCTTCCCAGAAACCTTCAATAAGTTTTATAGATTCTTTATCTCAATTGAGTTATCTTTATAATACTTAAAAAGATCCTCCCCCCACTTGATTGAATATGAGTCAAAACCTATCAGATCGTTTCTAGGATCAAAGGTTCCGTTTTTGAAGAAGAGCGAAAGGGATAGAAAACGATCTGTTACCACAAAGGCTATTTTTGCATTGTCGTATACATAGAGACCCGTGTGCTTGAATTTAAGGAATTCTTCAATCTGAACACTATGCTCACTTTTTATTTTAAAAAATACATTAGGTGTAAGAATTATTGAAATAGGAATATTCCTGCGGGCTAAATCTAAAAACAGAGTGGGATGGCTTGGAAGGAAAATTGATGAAAAGCCCACGAAATGAGTAGAAGCCCGTACATTCTCCATAAATGCCTTATGAGTATCATAAATATGTTCCTGTTCATCTCTTACGACTCTGCACTCTTTAAGTTCCTGAATTCTGTTTAACAACATATCAGGAATCGCAGTAAGGTCATGATCTCCCCAGAAAATTTCGTTTGCTTCTATAGCTGTCAGAGTATCCAGTAAGGGCTTGTAATGTATGGCTGAAACTTTTCCTAGAGGTGTCAGCCGATACATTCCCTCCTGCCTGATAATCAAATTTGCGCCTTCCATTTCTTTAAGGCGAGGCAGGATTTCAGGTGACCTTACATCAAAATAATCTTTAATTTCGGAAAGAGTTCTTGGATTCTCTTGAAGTAAAAATAGAATATCCTTCCTTTTTTCTGAAAAGGTGAGAATGCTTAAGAGTCCATTAGCTTTCACTTATATCAACCCACTATTTTATTACGTTTCGGGAGCTAATCGGGGCTTAATGTCCAAAGTAGGATATTTGCTTCTGAGCCACAATATATAAAATTTAAGTTTATACCCCTCTCATTTTTTAACCATATTAAATATTAGCAGTTCTATTAGATGTTATAGCATTGCTAGAATGCTATACGAATTCAATATATATTATCTTTTTCAAAAGTGTACTTGTAATTAATAATTTTTTCTCCTATTTTGAACTTTACGTATCAGTCTTCCGAAAACATAATATAACTCTTTAAATAACATTTCCCAATATTGAAATAAATTATATATGTTAATGATATCAGATTATTTTATTAATATAAGCTTGTATTGACTCCCCCTAAAAATAGGACAAAATCATAGTTAAAAAATTAATACTTACCACTAAGAAAAGCAATAATTAATTTAAAAAAGTACGCGCCGGATTTAAATGAGAAGTGTCCTCAATGAAGAGATAAATAAATTTTAGTTGTATATTGACCATTGTACATTCCGATTTATTAGCACCGCCAGTTAATTTCAACAGAAAGACAGTAAAATTTAACTATGTGCTTCAACAGACCTGACAAGTCTACACTATATTGCAAAAACTATAAAATAGCAATCTAGTGACGATAAATTAACAACGTTCTACCAATAAAATAGCAATCTTCGGTCAAATTTGAAATCATCATTTTTATTCGAGAACTAAAAGCCAGCAGACATTTAAAAATACACAACAACCAAGTAACAACTAAGTAAGAAGAAGCCCGAGAGCAATTCAATCCGTTTGCCGTATCCCCCATACAGCCGCTTCAAGAGTATGCTCCCATCTAACATATCCTGAGGCAAGAACCGCTAGCTTCCGGGCAATTCTGTCACAATCCACTACTTCGCTATTCAATCATACCTTTCTCTTCCAGCTCCACAATATAATAATGAAATAAATTATTTTAAATTAATTATATGAAAAATTGCCTGTTAGCGAAAAATAGTTCCACGGAAAATATTTCAAAGCAAAAAAGAACTTTATTGAGAAATATAAAGATATATAAAGTCTTAACAAGAAACTACGAGAAAGCAGAATAGAAAGGGAAGGAATATTTTTGGAAAATTAACATAAAGTGGTCTTGAACTGGCACAACAAATAAGTACAAGAATTAATCTATAAGTAAAAGCTTTAACATGCAGTCCTGTAGGGTAGTGGTCAATCCTTCGGGCCTTTGGAGCCCGGGACAGCGGTTCGAATCCGCTCAGGACTATAAACATATTTTAAATTCTAATTAATACTATTATTTTTTGTTGTATCCTGAAATTATTTCGCTTTTTTAATTTTTTATTTCAATTACATATGTATACAGTTAACCCCCTATTTTACTCCAACTTCTAACTTGTTTTATTTTACAGGATTATTTCACAATACCAAAATGGAATTGGAACTTACTTACCGTTTAACTTTTTGCGCCGTCTGCTGCGGTATCGTGTATTGAACTTTCAAATGGTTTTGAATCTGTGGAATAATTTCAGGATACAACAAAATTCAAGGAAAATTTAAATTATAAATTAAGAATAAAATAAAGAATAATTGGCTCTTAAATAATTGGCTCTTAAATAATTGGCTCTTATTCTCTATGGATAAGATGATTTTCAATTCGATACCGCATTGGTTTTTACGAAGACATTGCGAAGATATCCACATAAAACAACGAAGAGCTGAATAATTATATAACCGCTAAAAATGTATTAAAATAGGGAAAAAAGGACATATAAAGGGTTCAGCTCTTAGTTTATTCTTGCTGAAAACTCTTTGGCCTTTTTACTTTTAAGAATTTTCAGAATTTCTGGGGGTGAAAGAATTACTTATTTAATATCTGAAGATTCGGGATCTGATGAACTTGAGTCTATAGCGGTCGCAGTACACTCTCTTGTTGGGCTTCCAACCACTATCCGCAGCCTCAAACGAAAGGGACTTCGCCTGGAGAAAGGTAAAATCCTTGACAGAGAATATACAGGCCCTGTACTCGAAGAAGTGCTCAGGACCGGAAAGACCATACGTGGAGTGCCAAAGGAAGGCACGTATCTGGGTAGGAACGTGGTTGTTTCTCCCATTTTCTCAGAGGACGAGAAGGTTATTGCAGCAATAGGAATCGTGGATTTACTTTCTGTCCTTGAGATGCAGGAAATAATCAAGACAGTAGTAAATAACAGTCCTGCAGTGGTATTTCTCTGGAAAAATGAAGAAAAATGGCCTTCTGAGTTTGTTTCTGAAAATGTAGTCCAGTTTGGGTACACAGTGAAAGACTTTATTTCAGGCAGGGTCCTGTATGGAGATATTATCCACCCTGATGACCTGAAGAGAGTGGAAAATTCGCTTAAAGAGCGTATCCGGAAAGGTGAAGTTGACTTCAATATTGAGTATAGAATTTTTACAAAAGTAGGCGACATCCGCTGGGTGAATGAAAGGGCATTTATCCAGCGGAGTCCTGACGGAGAAGTGACTTACTTTCAAGGGCTTGTACTGGACGTAACTGAGAGAAAAGAGAACGAAGAAGCTCTCAGAAAGTCTTTAGAGACTCAGAAACTCTTAAGAACTATAATCAATAACAGCCAGGCAGTAGCTTTTTTGTGGGAAAACAAAGAAAACCTGCCAATTGTGTACATTTCAGAAAACGTAACTAAGTTCGGGTATAGAGCAGAAGATTTTACTTCAGGAAAAATCCCTTACAAAAGTATTATTCACAAAGATGATATAGGCTCAGTTATTGAAACCTTCAAACGCAACATTGCAGAGAAACAGGATTACTTCGACGTTGAATATAGAATTTTTACGGGGGATGGAAAAATGCTCTGGGTAGAAGAGAAAACCTTTATCCAGAGAGATGAGGCAGGAAAAGCAACTCATTTCCAGGGTCTTGTAGTTGATATTACCGAAAGAAAAGAAGCCCAGAAAATGCTTGAGATCCAGCGAGAACTCGGAAAGGAACTGAGTACTACCTGGAATCTCCAGACAATACTCTCCCGAGTTCTTGATTCCTGCCTTCAAATAAACGGACTCGATGCAGGGAGTATATACCTTAAGGACGAACTCCTGGACCAGCTAAACCTGGTTGCATATAGGGAAACTTCCCCTGAGTTTAGAGAAAAAGTTTCCAGATATAAGGCAGATTCCCTGGAGGCAAGGCAAATCTTTATCGGAAAGCCCATATACTCACTTGAATTCTACTCAGATACAACGGTTGACGCAGTAAAGAGAGAAGGAATAAAATCTGTTGCCATAATTCCTCTCAACTATAGAGGAGAGATTGTGGGCAGCCTGAACTTCGCCTCTCATACCCTTGATAAGATTCCCTGGAGTATCCGAAACTTCCTTGAGAGCATTTCTCTCCAGGTGGTAAACTATATCGCTCCAGTCTGCATTCAAGCAGAACTTTCATAAGCTTCGAAATTTTCGGGACCCTCATAAGGAACCTGCCAGAAAGCATAAGCCTGGATGCCTGTCTATCTTCTTCTGCCCAGATTTTTCATAAAGTTGAGTATATGCACAGGTTTTGTGCCAAAACAAAAGCGTGAGAAAAGGTCTATTCGTAGAGTTAGGATTATAGTTTAAGGATTGTAGTTTAGGCAGTGAACAAAAGTTGAATTAAAATCAGTTAGGTGGTTCACAAGGTTTATTCTATGTCAACGAAGTTTATTACTGGATCAGTTTTGAAGCTGTCCGGTATTTCCCTCCATTTCACAGCTACTCCCTTATGAACCAATTTATACTATGTACCCAATATTATAAAATCTTATCGATAAAACTCTAGTTTATTTGATTAGTTATTATATGTGGCATTAGGCCCCTTTGTTCATCGATCTGGATTCCGTCCAGATATTCTTCCAGATTTCCTTTACTTTCGGTCTTTTCCCGTACATGAGCAGATAAGTCCTGAAAAGCCGGCTGGAAAGCAAGATCACAACATAAACCGAAATCAACAGAATGAAGATACTGGCAAGAATCTGATAAAGAGGCACAGACGTAGTTCCCATCCTGGCAAGCATAGCTACAGGCGAACTAATGGGAAAGAGAGAAAGAAAGACTGAAAATAAGCTGTCTGGGCTTGTAACGATCATTTGCATGAATATGAGTGGAAATGCGGCTACAAACGTAAAAATTCCTGCAATCTGCTGGCTCTCCTGAAGGGAACTGGTGACAGCCCCAATTCCTGCCATCACACTGGCAAAAAAGAGGAAACCAAATATGAAATAAATGACAGCAAGGAAGAGAGTGGTAGGTTCGATTTTTACAGTGAGAGCATACCCGCTCCCAAGCGTTATTACCGCAAGCCAGATTAAAACCTGCAAAAGGCCGACTGCGCCAAGACCAAAGATCTTGCCTGTAAGAATTTCAAAAGGAGTTGCCGAAGACAGCAGAATTTCTATTATCCTGTTTTCTTTTTCTTCAGCAACTCCGCGAAGCAGAAAGCCGGATGATGAAAAAATGCTGAAGAAGAGGAAAAAAGCTGTAAGAAAAGGAAGACCAAAGCTGGCAAAGATATCATTAATACCCTGCTCAGAAGACTCTCCGCTCTCTCCCACATTATAGAACTTTATGTTAACCGGGTCCTGGACCCTGTTGAGAGTTAGCTCGTCCACTTTGTCCTTAAGGAGGGAAGTAATAACGATATTAGAGAGTCCAGCGGACAGCCCAAAATTTTGCATAGATGCTTCTTTTTCAAAGCTATACAGTTCTATTGTTCCGGTTTTAAGAAAGTCTTCATGAATAACGAGGTAGGAAGAAATCTGTCCTGCCTGTAAGGCTTGCCTTGCATCGGAAATGTCCCTGTACATTACAAATTCTACAACTGAGGTTTTTACCTCTGAGGGCTCTAGAGAAAAACCTTCTCTCTGTATTGATTCTGGAAATTCGAAAGAGCCAGTCATATCAATATAACCTACTCTCTGGTCTTCAGTTGGGCTCATGCCTGAAATCACTGCAGGAATAACACTGATTCCTGCAAACAGAATGGGAAAGAAAAAGGTCATAAAAAGAAATTCTTTACGCTTTATTGTTTTCAGGAACTCGTGCCTTGCAACAATAAAGGTTTTTTTGGAAAAACTATTCATTGGAAGCACTCTCCAGAGTTTGAATAAAGATCTCATTCAGAGAAGGAAGCTTTTTTTCAAAACGTATGAGGTTTGCTTTCTGGACAAGCTCCTCAAGAAGGATCTGGACGCTTATTTCTTCTTCAGGGAAAATTTCAACCGATTTTTCATGTTCTATTACTTTCTTTATGCTAGAAATTTCCCGAATTGCATTCAAATCTCCTTTTTCTGCAAATTCTACAATCAGAGAGTTTTTTCCATGCTCCCTCCTGATATCATCTACAGGTCCATAAAGTACTCTTCTGCCTTTATTAAGCATAAGGATCCTGTCACAAAGTGTCTGGGCCTGTTCCATCATATGTGTGGAAAGGATTATTGTTTTTCCTGCGGTCCTGAGTCCCAGAATTCTGGCCATAACTGTCTTCGTATTTACAGGATCAAGCCCGGAAAAGGGTTCATCAAGGATTAAGAGTTCAGGTTCATGGATAATTGCAGAAAGGAACTGTATTTTCTGCTGCATTCCCTTGGAAAGTTCTTCAACTTTTTTGTTTTTATGTTGATCTAATTCCAGGGATTTGAGAAGGGACTCAGCTTTTAAATGAGACTGTTTTTCTGGTACGCCTTTAAGCTGTGCAAGATAAACCAGCATATCAAGAAGTCTTGTTTTCTTATACAATCCCCGTTCTTCAGGAAGGTATCCGATTCTGTTTTTTGCAGCAGGGTTCAGGAAATCCCCAAAAACACGTATTTCCCCGGAGTCCGGCCTAATAATGTCAAGAAGAAGCCTTATAAGCGTTGTTTTTCCTGCCCCATTTGGCCCTAGAAGCCCGAAGATCTCGCCCTGCCTCACTGAAAACGATATGTCCTCGAGAATACTCTTTTCTGAGAAAGATTTTGATACGTTTTCAAATTCTATAGTATGCATTAAAATTAAATACATTCCAATACAGATAACTTCTTCGATATATTATAGAAACTTTAAAGGAATTAAAAGCTGATTTGACTTTTAAAAGTAATTTTTCAGTATTAAATGGGTTAGTGGGAGTTCAATCGGATAAGTAAGGAAAATCGAGGGGATAGTATGATACCAAAAGTAATTATTCACAACAGTATAAGTCTCGACGGCTCTACTACGGGCTTCGAAGCAAATATTGGAGTTCACTACAAAATCCTGAGCAGTTATCTGCCCGATGCCATGATAGTAGGCTCGAACACTGCGAAAACCGGAACCCAGTTCTTCTGCGAAAAAATTCCGCTTGAAGAAGAAGCAGATTTCAAGAAACCTGAAATTCATCCCGACGATCCTAGGGCATACTGGCTGATTGCGGACTCAAAGGGAATCCTTGAAGGGTTAATGCACGTGTTCAGGCGTTCCGAGTTCAGCAAAGACGCAATTGTTCTGGTCTCGGAAAAGACTCCTGAAGCTTATATAAATTACCTCAAAGAAAGAAATTATGATTTCATCCGGACCGGAGCAGACCGTGTAAACATCAGACAGGCACTGGAAATTGCAAACGAAAGATATGGTTTTGAACTTGTAGTTTCAGACAGCGGGGGAGTTCTGAACAGCATATTACTCGAACATGGACTTGTCGAAGAAATCAGCCTTATTCTCACTCCTGAAATTGTAGGGAAGAATGGAACAAATATTTTCAGGACCCTGGAAAAAAGTGGTACTCGGCTTGAACTTTTAAGAGACGAAATCGTAGAAAAGCAATATGTACATCTGCTGTATCGGGTTTTGAAAAAATAAAAAAGTTGAAAATATATTTTATTATACAAACTTTTCTCTTTAATATATTTTCTCTTTTAATACAAAATTTTTTCTTTTAATACAAAATTTTCTCTTTTAATAGCTTTTCTCTTTTAATGGCTTTTTTCTCTCTGATCAATGCCATTCTAAGGCAATGGTCACTTAAAGAGCATGAACATTTTTAATATACATAGTAAGATGTGGTGTGAAAAATGAAGATTTTTCCTCTTAAAGCAGGAAAAAAAATCTTTTTTATTAAATATTGAGAAGCTCTATGCACCCTATTTTTAGAAAGCAAGTGTCAAAAATGAAAAAGTAGCATCAATTACAAAAAAGTTTATAATGTAAATCTGTGTAATGTTAGGAAGATTTAGGCGAAAAATATTCGAGATAAAATTTTTGAAATCGAAGTTTTGGGTGGAGTGTAAATACGAACCACGATATTGTTTTCATAATTTATAATAGGGGAGACAGTTCCAAAAATCTTGCTTTAAGTAATCTTGCCTTAAGTAAATACAGGCTGAAAAGGCTGAACACTTGGTTAGCCAGCTTAAGGAGTGAAAGAGTTTGCTAGAAGCTTTTATTTACAGCGCTATTATAGCCCTTATAGCTGGAGTTGTCTTGCCTCTCCTGTGCCGCAGTAAAAACGCAAGAAAAGCTTCTTTTGGCCTATCATTTCTTTCTTCGATCTTGCTTCTGGCTTTTGCAGGCATCATCCTTTACAACGGGAAAGAGCCTGCTTTTCCAGCCATTGGATTTCTTCCCGGGCTGGATTTCACCCTGACCGCAGACAAGCTTTCGGCAGGTTTTATTCTGCTGATTGCAGCCGTTACGTCAGGGGTTTCTATATATTCCATTGAATATGTGGAGCATGCTAAAAGCGAAGCCAGAAAAGATCTTCAGACAGCCCTCACAAACCTCTTTATCCTTGCCATGTTGATGGTCGTACTTGCAGGAAATATGGTGGGTTTCCTGGTTTTCTGGGAAATAATGTCTCTGTCTTCCTTAATGCTGGTACTCCACGATTATTCCTCGGAAGAAAACAAAAAAGCAGGGCTTTTCTACTTTATAATGACAAGTCTGAGTACAGCTTTTCTTTTTATGGGTTTTATAAGTCTGTTAAGGCTTACGGGCTCTGCCGAGTTCGGACCACTGGATTACCCGGCAAGCGACCTGACTTTGCCTTTCCTCTGCCTCTTTACAGGTTTCGGAATCAAAGCTGGACTTGTTCCTTTCCACAAATGGTTGCCCTATGCTCATCCTGCAGCCCCGTCTAGCATTTCGGCTCTGATGTCAGGCGTTATGCTGAAGGTTGCAATCTACGGTTTCCTGCGATTTTTGCTCTCGGTCTCCACCCCAGAACTCTGGTGGGGTACATTGATCCTTATAGCAGGGACTCTCTCAGCCGTACTGGGAGTTATTTACGCCGTTAAAGAAAGCGATATAAAAAGGCTGCTTGCTTACAGCAGCATAGAAAATATCGGGATCATTTTCACAGGAATTGGCCTGTATCTGATATTTAAACTGGAAGGAGTTGAAAGCCTTGCGCTCTTAAGCCTTGCAGGAGCCTGCTTCCACGCTTTCAACCACGCCCTTTTCAAAAGTTTGCTCTTTCTCGGTGCAGGTTCAGTGGTCCATGCTACTGGCACAAGGAACATCGAAGCCTTCGGAGGCCTTGTAAAACAAATGCCCCAAACCGCCGCTCTTTTTCTGATAGGTTCGGTCTCAATTGCTGGCCTTCCTCCAACAAGCGGCTTTGTAAGTGAGATGATGCTTTTTCAGGCTTACTTTTATTCCTCGGAGCTTCCAGATCCTCTACTAAAGGTACTTTTAATTATTACCCTCTCGGTATTTGCCCTCACCAGTGCGCTTGCAGCAGCTCTTTTTGTAAAGCTTTTCGGAATTACCTTCCTAGCTCTTCCGAGGACAAAATGTGCACAGGAAGCCGCCGAAGTCCCGAAAACCATGCTGTTCGGAGAAGCTGTGCCTGCAGCTTTCTGTATCCTTTCAGGACTGTTTTCATCCAGGATTCTGGCTCTGCTCGGCTTTGACCTCGGGATCCCGGACATGCTGCTTCTCGGGTTGATTCTTGTCGGAACCTGCTGGCTTGTATGGATAGTGGTTCGCAACTCTGACCCTTCGGAAACAAGGATAAGCAAAGAAACCTGGGGATGCGGAATCCTGGCCCAGCACCCGACAATGGAATATACCTCAGCGGGATTTTCGGAGCCTCTTGTAGTCATTTTCAAAAAGATTTACAGGACTGAAATATCCAGTACAAGAACATATTCAGATACTAAAGGAAGCATTTTTAAGAATGGAACTGCGAGAATTCACCTGATTAAATTCTTTGAAGAGCGCCTGTATATTCCCGTAGCCTATGCAGTCAGCCTTATCTCTTCCCAGGTTTCCAGAATGCAGAATGGGAAGCTGGATACCTATGTACTCTACGTTTTCATTGCGGTACTAACACTGATGACATTTACGAGGTATTTCGCATGAATGCTTCATTCCTTTTATTCGCCCTGCTAAATACGGGCTTTATCCTGCTGGTTTCCCCACTTTTTATGAGCCTGATTAAAAAAGTCAAGGCATCCACTCAGGGAAGAAAAGGTCCGAGTCTCCTGCAGAACTATTTAGATTTACGCAAGCTTATGCAAAAAGAGGTTGTGTACTCACCTAACTCTTCCGGAATCATGAGAATTACTCCCTACCTCAACCTGGCAGTTCTTCTTCTGGCCTCACTCTTTGTCCCAATAGTTTTTATCCCTGATACCCCTGCAGGAATCGGAAACATAATAGTTTTCCTCTATCTGCTCGCAATAGAACGTTTTTTTACGGCACTCTGCGGGCTTGATGCTGGTAGCACTTTCGGGGGCATGGGAAGCTCCCGCTTAATGAGCCTCTCGGCAGTCATTGAACCTACGATGGTCATAGCCTTTGCTGCACTTGCATACGTCTTAAGAACCGTAAATCTTCATGAGATGTTTGCAATAACTGCCGGGTCAACGATTCCGGAAAGCCCAACCCTTACCCTTATTTCGATTTCCCTTTTTATTATTATCATAGTGGAGACTGGAAGGATCCCTGTGGACAACCCTGCAACGCATCTTGAACTTACCATGATGAACGAAGCCATGATTCTGGAACAGTCCGGGAAAAACCTGGCTTTAATAGAGCTTGCCCATGCCGTTAAACAGACAATCCTGATGGCAGTCCTGATAAATATTCTGTCCCCCGTGGGACTTGCAACCGAGATTACCTTTGCAAGCCTTGCAGTCTCATGCCTCTATTTCCTTATAAAAGCCAGCTTACTTGCAGGATTAATAGGCCTTTTTGAGTCTTCCATTGCAAAAATGCGGCTTTTCAGGTTGCCCAGCTTCTATATGATGGCGTTTTTCTTTTCCGCACTTACCATCCTGATGGAGGTATTTGCATGATATCTCCTTTCCTGGCAGATCCAGCATTTCTAGAAGACATAATCAGGATTCTCTTTGTCTTTGTATTGATCACTGCAGCTTTTACCCTTTCCACAAGGAATATTGCCTCTCTGCTGAACGTATACGCTGTCCAGTCCTTACTACTGGTCCTGATCGCTGTATTCCTCTACCTGATCGAGGGCAGCCAAACACTGCTTGCGATCGCAGTTCTTACACTTGTAAGCAAGGTACTGCTAATTCCACTTTTTATAAACCTTATCGGGGAAAAAATCAAGATTAGCAGGGACCTGAAGTTTAATTACCTGGAACCAACAGCCTCCCTCATTGTTAGCATGGGCCTGATCCTGCTTGCCTATGTATTTCTCTCAGGCTTTTTCAGTGAATTGATTCTGGGAAAGTTGTTCTTTATGGGGGCTGTTATAGGTTTATCGCTGACTCTCATGGGTATGCTTGTGATATTCAGCCGGAGGAAAGTGATTACAAAAGCCATCGGTTATCTGACAATGGAAAACGGAGTTCTTCTTTTCGGGATTTTTGTTGCGGATCTCCCTTTTATTATAGAAATCCTGATCGTAATAGACCTGATGATCCTTGTACTGTTAACAACTATCCTGGCAATTGGTATAGATTCTACAATCGAAGAATATCACCAACGCCTCCAGACACTTAGAATCTGGTCAGGGAGGGAAGATTAATGATAATACTCAGTTATCTGGCTGTGGGAGCCATAGCTCTTGCCCTTATCACGCTTTCAAAGTCTCATAGGGCAATGAATGCCTTTTTCATTCTACACACCGTTGCGTCTCTTATAATCGGGGTTTATGTGTTGCTCACTGCCACAGTCCCGATTTTTGAAACCGGAAGTGAATATTTTTATGTGGACCATCTCAGCCTCTATGAAGTTCTGATTGCGGCCTTGCTGTTCTTCCTGGCTTCGGTCTATGCAAATGGTTACGTGGAGAGCCTGATGCAGGCCCAGGAACTGCACAGGAATAACCTGAAGATCTTCTATATGGTTTTCAGCCTCCTGCTTACGACAGTGACCCTGGCTTTCTTTTCGGATAACCTTGCTCTGTTCTGGATCTTTGCCGAGCTGACAACAGTTTTTTCAGCCGCACTCGTAGCAATCCTGTCTGCCAAAGAAAACATCGACGCAGCCATCAAATACATCTTCATAGCCTCGGGAGCCATGCTCTTTTCGTTCATAGGACTGATCTTTTTATACACACTTTCCGGGGAAGTACTGGGCAGCGGGACTCTGAACTGGACAATGCTGGCTAAAAATGCAGCTTTCCTGTCCCCTAAAATGTTGACTGCAAGTTTTGTGTTTCTTTTTATCGGGTTTGCAGCAAAATCTGGAATTTTCCCATTCCATACCTGGCTTCCAGATGCCCACTCAAAAGCCCCTTCAGCAGTAAGCGCCATCTTATCCGGAGTCCTATTGAATATAGGCATGTACGGAATTCTGCGGATGTACGCAATTGTCAGGCAGACTCAGGCCGAAACTATGGTATCTCAGTTTCTTCTGGGTTTTGGTCTGCTTACCGTCGCAGTTGCAGTTCTGAATATGCTTTTGCAGAAAAACCTGAAGATGATGATTGCATTTTCAAGTGTGGAACACATGGGCATTCTCCTCCTTGGAATAGGGATTGGAACGCCTCTTGCTCTCTTCTGGACACTTTTTTACATCCTTGCCCACTCACTGACCAAAGCCTCACTCTTTTTTTCGGCAGGCATTCTACACAGGCAATACGAAAGTAACCTGATTAAGGACATAAAAGATGTTTTTTCACTTCAACCCATTGCAGGCTGGGGCTTTGTTATTGGTAGTTTTGCAATCATAGGCATGCCTCCTTTCCCAATTTTTTCGGCCAAGTTTTTTATCCTGCTGGAAGCTTTCGGATTTTCGAGATTGCTTGTCTTTACAGTTCTCCTCCTTCTGGTCATAGCATCGGCTGCATTTGCAAGATTTTTAATCGAGGCCTTTACCCAGAGCTCGAAAGATGCTGGAACCAAAGGACCGGAAGCTCTGCTTCTTCCCTATGTAGTCCGAAACGGTATGAAATTTCCAATCATATCCATTCTTTTCATAATTCTGGCCCTTGGAGTTGTCTTTCCGGAACCTCTGGAAAACCTGCTGAACACAATAGTGTACGAACTTGGATACCTGTGAATGGGAGGCAAAAAGAAGATGAGTTCAAACAAAAACACAGTAAGTTCACTGATGTCGGCAAGCCCGAAATTAAGAGGGAATTACCAGATATCAAGTAATTCTGCGGTTTTGACGACTCCTTCTGTTCTGGCGACCCAGTGCGCTACGGATTTAATGATTGACATTGCAGGTAAAGAGCCGCAGATCGAAAGAGGAAAAAATAATGAATTCTATATTCCCCTGGCAGAAGAGGAATTTTTAAAAACCGTACCTGCGCTTTCCGAGAAGGGTTTTATCCTGATAAGTCTGTTCTGCGTTCAGGATTTTGAAGGAAAAACTGGTTTTACTCTCTTTTATATATTCAGAATGAGCAGTTCTACTGACGTACTTGCGTTTATACGGCATGTCAGAGAGGAAACTACATCTATTGCCACGGTTTTTCCTTCGGCATGTTGGTATGAACGGGAAATCCAAGACGGATTTGGGATAGAATTTACAGATGCTTTTGACAAAAGAAGACTCTTTTTACATGAAGCCTATCCTGAAGGCTTTCATCCTCTCCTTAAATCCTTTAAAAACGGGAAAATTGGAGCTGTTCAGAACCCGGAAGAAGCATATTCTTTCAAGAAGGTCGAGGGCGAAGGAGTTTACCAGATCCCTGTTGGGCCTGTACATGCAGGAATTATTGAGCCTGGACATTTCAGGTTCAGTGTCATCGGAGAACCAATCTTCAATCTCGAAATCCGGCTCTTTTATAAACACCGGGGAATCGAAAAGCTTGCCGAGGGAAAAAGCCCCTCTGCCTGTATTCCTATTGCGGAGGCCATAAGTGGGGATGAAACCGTTGCCAATGCCGTTGCCTTCTGTACGGCCGTAGAAAAAATTGCGGGAATTGAAATTCCGGAAAGAGCGAACTACTTAAGGGCTATTCTCCTGGAACTCGAGCGCATTTACTCGCATATGGGAGATCTCTCGGGCATGATTACCGATATAGGATTCCCGAGAATGACAACGCCTTTCCTTATCCTCCGTGAAAATATTTTCAGGCAAAACGAGTTTCTCACAGGCTCCCGATTTATGAGAGGCACTATAGATCTAGGAGGAGTAAAAAAGGAGATTTCAGGCGAAGCTCTTTCAAAATTCGACCTTTATTTGAAAACATTTGTACCACAATTTGAATCCGCGATTACAGCTGTCCATGCTTCTTCATCACTTATTGACAGATTCTCAACAACCGGGGTTTTAAAAAAGAAATTGATCGCTCCGCTTAATCTTACAGGCCCTATTGCTCGGGCGGCCGGAGCTACATATGATGTCCGACTTGACCATCCCTATGGTATATACAAAGATATACCTCCGGAAAGAGCAATTAAAATGGCAGGCGATGTCCTTTCTCGGTTTGAGGTTAAAGCTACCGAAGTTCTTAATTCAGCTTCCCTGATAAAGAAGCTTATAGCGTCAATCCCGGAAGGCGCAATCATTGCCGAGACAACCAAATTTTCAATTTCAAATATTCCAGATGGATACGCTCTTTCAATGGTTGAAGCTGCACGGGGACAGAACCTTCACTGGGTTTATGTCAGAAGCGGGCTAACCGACCGCTATAAGGTGAGAACCGCTTCTTTCTGCAACTGGCAGGCCATAGAACATGCAGTGCTCGGGAATATTGTTCCTGATTTTCCTCTGATTAATAAGAGCTTTAACCTTTCCTATGCTGGAACTGATCTCTGAGGTGAAATGGATGGTAAACCCACTTACATACGTCTTCCGTCCGAAAGTAACGGAAAAATTTGAGTTTTCCGATAGTGAACTTGAAGCTCTAGGCTCCAAACTGAGAACTAAAGTTAACAGGGTTTTCGGGCACAGCCTTGCAATCCGCGAACTGGATTCAGGCAGCGACAATTCAACAGAAATTGAGATTTCAAACCTCGGATCCCCGCATTATGATGTTGAGAGATTTGGGATCTCTTTTGTGGCTTCCCCAAGGCATGCTGATGTCCTGCTGGTTACAGGCGCAGTCACTCTGAATATGGCCGAAGCCGTTCTAAAAACCTATGAAGCCATGCCCTTTCCTAAATTCGTGGTCGCAGTCGGAGACGATGCCTGTGACGGAGGGATTTATAAGGGTTCTTATGCCGTACTTGGTGGAGTCGACAAAATCCTGCCTGTAGATATAAAAATCCCTGGAAACCCTCCCTCTCCAAAAGAAATCCTGCGCGGGATCTTTGCCCTGGTAAAAAAAGGAAAATGAAAACTGATATCATTTGGAATACTAAATTATTTTAGAAACTGGTAGATTTGATATGCAGGCTGAGAAAGACATTCCACGCAGAGAACTAAAACTTTCAGTTAAACAAGCTGAAGCCCTGAGCTATTACGACTTTATGAGTTATCTGGGAGTACCTTATTATCATGTAGGTGGCCTTACCTCTACCAAAAAACTTGCTGAATTATGTAGGATTGACTCTACAAAAAAAGTCCTGATGGTTGGATGTGGAGGCGGTTTTTCTGCCTGCTACCTTGCCAGAGAAATCGGCTGTGAGGTAGTAGGAATTGATATTGCAAAACTTTCGATTGAGGAAGCAAAAGAAAGGGCAAAAAGGCAGGGAGTTTCAGACAAAGCAAAATTCATCGTAGGGGATGCTCACGCCCTGCCCTTTAAAGCAGGGACTTTCGATGCGGTGATAACAGAGTTTGTGTCCCAGTTTTTAGACAGGGAAATAGCTTTCAAAGAATTCGCAAGGGTTCTTAAGTCAGGGGCTTATGTGGGGATGAACGAAATGTATAGAGAAAAAGAGATTCCTGCCAAAGCCGCCAAAGAAATCACTCAAGCAGAAAAAACAATTGGAGAAATAACAGGACTTCCTTTTTCCCTGTTGTTACCTGAAAATTGGGAAGAAGAACTTGAAAAAGCAGGATTGAAAGATGTTAATGTAAGAATGTGCAAACCTATCCGGTACCTTCAGGAAACAAAATATATGGCAGAAGCAATGGGGGGCACCTAGAGCTTTGTAGAGTACCTTATAGAAATAATCTCGAAAATGTTGAAGTACTACCTATTAAGCAAAAAGATCCGCTACCGGTTCAATAAACTGGAAAAAAGCAAAAAAATTCTCCTCCGAAAAAAATCAACCTCAAAGTATGTGGGTTATGTATTAGCTACGGGAAAAAAATAAGGTTTTTTGGAAAAAAATATAAAGGATCAATTGAAAAGTAGCGCAATAATGTTGCGAGAAGTTCCTTCAAAGTTCTTCTGGAGGAAGAAAGAATTTTTTACTAACTCAGACTGCTTTCTGAAAAGAAATAAAGGAGAAATATCTCTTCTAGATATAAAACTTTCCCGGGGAGATGGAACAAAATGAAAACATCACTTATTGATCTGGCGTTTCTTTCAGAAAAAAGGAAGGATGTATTACTCCTGCTAGAAGAAGGGCCAAAGACCGGAGACGAAATAAAAACAGCCCTCAACGTCAATTCAACATCGATAATGCCCCAGATCAAAAAACTAAAAGAAGGACGCCTGATAGTACAGGATGAGAGAAACACCTACAAACTCTCTGAGATAGGAGAGATAGTAGTCGAAAAGATGGAGCCTTTACTAAACACTGTAAGGGTTTTTGAGGAAAATTACGATTACTGGACAAGTCATGACTTTACCGCAATTCCCGAATATCTCCTTAACAGGATTGATGAATTAGGGAACTATTTCATGCTTGAACCCGACCTTAACCGGCTTTTTGAAATTCCTGAAGATTTCAGAAGCAACCTTCTGGAATCAAAACACGTCAAGATGTTTCTCTCTTATTTCAACCCTCTTCACGTTGAAATGTACTTGGAACTTGCACAAAAAGAGGCTGAGATATGTCTTATCCTGACAGAACCCGTTTTTGACAGGATGAAAAAGGATTATTATGAGGATCTGAAGTTTCTTCTGGAATCGAAAAATGTTGAGATTTACACTTGTGAAAAAAGCGTAACACTGAAAGATGTAGTGACAGAGCGTTTCTGCTCGCTTGTGCTTTTCGACAAGAAGGGAAAGTTTGACCATCAACGCCTGATGAGTTTTGACGAGAGTGCACTGAAATGGTGCGAAGAACTCTTTTCATACTATAAAGACAGGTCCACACAACTGGAGAAACTATAACTACCCTTCTGAGATTAAGATGAGTCCTCTCCCAGATACTTATCTATCAGAGCCCTGAATTTATGAATATCTATAGGTTTGGAGACATAGTCCACACAGCCCATTTCTATGAAATGTTCTTCACTGCCTTTCATAGCATGGGCAGTAACCGCTATCACAGGTATATCTGCAGTCGCAGGATTTTTCTTAATTCGATCGAGAACCTCAAGTCCGTCCATCTTCGGAAGCTGCATATCCAGCAGGATAATGTCGAATTTTGTTTCAGCAAGGCGTTCAAGGGCCTTTACTCCATCCTCGGCTTTAGTTATGTTATGTCCGTAGAATTCCAGAAGGTCCAGGATCAGTTCCATGTTCATGGGATTATCTTCGACAATCAGGATTTTTTTCATCATTACGCCTCTTCAGCATAGCTAATTGTTTTATTCTATTAATTAACTCTTTTCTTCCGAAAGTGCCTTTCTTCAGAATAGAAATAAGATGTCCTTTTAGCTCACTGTTCAGTTCCTCGAGATTCTTCTCAGTAAGCTCGCCAGAAGTGCATACAATAAGAGGAATATTTTTTGTGCGTACATCGCTCCTCATACTGGATATAACATCAAACCCGCTAATTCCCGGCATCATGAGGTCAAGAATCAGAATATCGGGTTGATGCTCTGAGAAAAGATTCTGCAGGCCTTCTCTCCCACTGTAAGCTTTTATAACCTCAAAGCCCTCGGGCTCAATCATCGAGCTCAGCAGTTCTACAGTATTTTCATCGTCATCTACTATAAGAACTTTAGGAGATTCGAACCGGAACTTTCCAGTAATTTCTCTGAGAGAGTTTACCAGTTCAATTCTTTTTACCGGCTTTGCAAAAGAGTAGGTTGCCCCGAGGGTAATTCCAAGCTCGTTATTATTGGTCATGGAGATAATAAGTACAGGTATCGAAGCCGTGTAAGGGTCATTCTGTAACTGCCTTAAGACAAGCCAGCCATTGGTATCCGGCAGGAAGACGTCCAGGGTAATAATATCAGGTTTCAGGCTCTTTGCAACCTCTAAAACTCTTTTTCCACTATAAAGGAGAGCCACACTATATCCTGCGTCCTTAAGGATAATGGAGAGAAGTTCACTGGAACTTTTGTCATCATCAACTACCAGAATAAGTTCCTGCTTAACATCTCCCTTTTCAGAGGAACAGATTTCGGGCAGCTCTACTTCTTCCTGCAAATTCTCGACATTTTCTTTTACTGGAAGGGCTTCTGCTTTATTCATCTCGAATTCTAGGATTACATCTTCAATTCCAATCTTGCTGGCTTTCCTGAGCTCCAACGGTTTCCTTAGAGGAAGTGCAAAGGTAAAGTTACTGCCCTTCCCGGGATCGCTCTCAACCCAGATATCTCCCTGATGCAAGTTCACGATTTTCTTCACAAGAGCAAGCCCAAGCCCTGTGCCGCAATATTGCTTGGATGTTGAGGCATCGAGCTGGGTAAAGGGCTGGAAAAGCTTTACCTGGTCTTCAGCAGAAATGCCTATACCGGTATCTATGACTGAAATAAGAGCTCGATTTCCGCTTTCTTTGCAATATACCGAGACTTTTCCACCGTTTGGAGTAAATTTTATTGCATTACTTACGAGGTTGTAAAGAATCTGAATTAGGCGGCCTCTGTCGGCTTCAAGCGTTGTAAAGTCGGATTCTACATTAAAAGTTACTTCAAGAGATTTTACCTGTATAAGAGGAGAGAGAACGGCTTTAACTTCTTCAAAAACGGAATCAATAGAAAATTCACTGTAATGAAGTTCCATTTTCCCGGCTTCTACTTTTGAGAGATCGAGGATATCATTTATAAGTGCCAGCAAATGTTTCCCACTTGTTGAGATATTGCTTATGTATCGGAACTGCTTTTCGTTAAGTTCTCCAAAAACTTTGTCAAGAAGAATATCCGAAAAGCCTATAATGGAATTCAAAGGTGTTCGCAACTCATGGCTTACATTTGTAAGAAATTCGCTTTTGGAATTGTTGGCTTCTTCAGCTTCCAGTTTTGCCTGAATTAGTTTTTCTTCCGAACGCCTGTGTACGGTAATATCAAGCCCTGTGTTCAGGATCCCGGTTATTCTGCCGTCTTCGTTCTTTATAGGAACCGCAGTGACCGTCCAGACCTTTCCATCCTGCGTAACTACTTCACCGAACTCTTCGTTCCCGGATTCCAGTGCTTTCAGTACCGGAGATTTACTCGGGTTTTCTTTATATAAAATATATAGATCTTGATAACGATGCCCGATAACGTCATCCAATTTCATGCCCATGTAATCAAGAGCTACTTTATTTAGCCAGATTATCTTCAACTCGGAGTCCATGAAGACTACCAGTTCACTGAGAGAATCAAGGATTAGCTTTTTTTCGTGTTCCTGGGCTTTAAATCCATCAGAAGTAATTTTCAGGCGTTCAAGGGTCTGGTTTATTCCCTCAGACAGCCTTGAGAGCTCATCATCTCCATCCATGGAAAAACGTTCGGAGAAGTTTTCATTTAGTCTTACTTTCTCCACGAAATTATCAATTGCAACTATTCGGGACACGACTTCCTTATCAAGAAGAAACTTGCAACTTGCCCCAATCGTGAGGCCTGCGAACAGAAGGAAAAACACTATGTATTGGAGAGCCTTCTGACCCTCGGCATAGATACTGCTGTCTGCGTCAGTCTGGATTACAATAGCTGGGCTTCCAGAAAGATCCTCAAGCACGGAATAACAGGTGACGTGCTCTCCAGTTACCATATATGTAAAATTCGGACCAGGGTTCTCAAAAAAAGCCTGCAGAAGATCCGAGGACGCATTGTTGAAACTATAAAGTGTAAATGTGCTTCCTGTACTTTCCTGAACGGATTTGATAAAGCTCGAATCAAGATATTTTCCAAGAATGATTGTACCTGAGCTTTCTTTATAATCCGGTGCAGCGAAAACAGGCTGGCTGGAGATTATTGCAGGACCGTTTTTCAGCAGAAACAGACCTTTTAAAGAAGTTTCGGTCCCCTTACAGAGGAAACTGCCGTCATTAATTCTCTGACGGACTATGGGAAGATAGAAAGCATTAACAGTAGAAACATTAACAGTAGAAGCATTAACAGTAGAAGCATTAACAGTAGAAGGCTCAGTATCCGAAATTTCAGAATACACAATATACCCTGAATTATTTACCAGAAAAATAAAATCACACCCACTGATGGAAAAGATGTCACCGAGTGAAGTTCCACTGCTGAGATCTTGAAGGCCCGGATTAAGCATTAAGTTCCTGACATCGTCTCTTGAAGAGAGATCATAATTAATCTTCTCAAGCTGTAGGATCTGAAGGTCAATCATGTTCTCTACTTTTTCTACGTTGCCAGTTGCCTCTTTTTTCTGCAAGTCGGAAAAAGTGGAACCGAGAATGCTCTGAGATGCAAAAATAACAACTGAAATGAGAAGAGCAAAGATGATATAGATAATAGCAAGGATCTTTCTACTAACGTTCATATTTTAAGCTCGGTGCTGAGGCTTCGGGTTAATTAAACCAGAGGTTAGATATGGGTCGGGTCTGCAGGGAACATTATAATGTAATAATACTGACAGATGAAATTAAATTGGAATCTATATAAAAGTTTTCTACATTAAGTCATAAAAAATTAGATTTCTTAAATCAAAATTAAAAGACAATAACAGCCACTATGTCAATTATAAGTAGATATTAGAGTTTTTTATAGAAAAAAAGGTTTAAAAATTGGTTATTTACAAAATAATACTAATTTTGGTGCTTTAGTATTAACAAAACGATACAGATCATGGAGCTCAGACATTTTATAGTATATGATATATATTAAAAATGAGATGAGATATATTTGTAAAACGAAGAAAAAACCAGGAATAATGTCTGTTTGCTACACTGACCCCAGGACTTACTTCTGTTTGCTACACTGACCAGCATTGCAACTTTCATTATAAATCCCGCTTTTTGTAATTTTGATTTACCACTTAAGGTATCTGGTTACCCAGCTTACATTCCTTCTCAACAGATATTTTCTTAACTCATCGATTCCGAGCAATAAAATCGCAAAAGGAACAGCAATTAGTAAATATCTGAGGTCAAGGGGAGAGGTATTAAAAATAAGATTTGCCGACGGATTCCAGATAATAAATGCCAGAATCAGGAGTTCACTTGCAATACCTATCAGAACCGTACGATTACTAAATAAACTCATTGAGAAGACCGATTGATAACGGGTTCGGGAAGCAAAAACATTAGCAATCTGGCAGATAATCACTGCTGAAAAGAAGGCAGTTATTGACTGCATGTAAAGGGGATTGTTGTTTGCAAGCTGCTCGCCAAAACTCCAGCCACCCTCAAAAAGGACGGCAAAATAGCAGAAAAAGCCTGCAATAGCTTCTACAGGACCCTTTACTGCGTAAGCTGTAAAAAGCAGAGGAGGAGTCAAAAGTTTTTCTTCTCTCGCTCTGGGAGGTCTTTTCATAATATCTCCTTCCCCTTTTTCCTTTCCCAGGGCAATCGCAGGCAGCATATCCGTGCCCAAGTCGATTGCCAGGATAAGCTGTACAGGCATGGGAAGAGGCAGGGCAAAAAGGACGAAGGCTATGAAAGGCAGGATCTCAGGAATATTGCTGGCAAGAATGTATGCGATGAACTTTTTAATATTATCAAAAACCGTCCTGCCCTCCTCTACAGCATTCACAATCGTAGCGAAATTGTCATCGAGGAGTACCATATCTGCAGCTTCGCGAGCCACATCCGTGCCGCTGCCCATAGCAACACCCATATCCGCATTCTTGATTGCAGGAGCGTCATTGACCCCATCTCCTGTCATGGTCACTATCTCCCCTTCGGCCTGAAAAAGCTGTACAATTTTCAGTTTTTGTATAGGTGAAGTGCGGGCAAAGACAATGCTCGGATTTTTTAATCTTGAAGCAAGGTCTGCGCGTGATAGCGTTGCCAGCTCGTTTCCGGTAATAATCTCCAGGTTTCCTGAGTTTGCAAGCCCTACGTCCTTTGCTATTGATTCTGCCGTGACAGGGTGATCACCTGTGATCATGACAACCTTGATCCCGGCTGTATGGCACTTTGCGATAGCTTCTCTGGCTTCAGGGCGTGGAGGATCTACAATTCCTATAAATCCCAGGAAGATAAACTCCCCTGTATATTCCCTTAGTTCTTCTATCTGCCTGTACGCAAGGGCTATAATTCTTTCTCCTTTTTTTGCAAGGTTCAGGTGCCGGTTAAGAAGCTCTTGTTGCTCAGTTTCATCCAGTTTCCGGATTCCTCTTGAATCCAGGGATGAACTGCACATTTTCACAACTACTTCCGGGGCACCCTTGAGATAGACTTCAAGTTTTTCTTCAGGAGTGCGGCATATAACTTCCATTCTTTTCGTAAGTGAATCAAAAGGAAATTCTTCCAGCCTCGGGTAATCATTCTTGAGCTTTTCTATATCTTCCAGGCCATTTGCAAAAACGAGAAGTGCCCCTTCTGTAGGATCACCAGTATATCCCGGGGCAGACTCGCGAAGTTTTGCATTATTACATAGCCCTGCAACTCTTATGAAAACAGATGGCAATTTTTCAGGGTCCCATTCAGGTTTTTTTAGGGCACAGAATTCTTCGGCCCCTGAATCCGCAAGTTTTTCCACATCCGCTTTGTCTGTACTTTCGCCGATATCCTGCTCTGTAGTTGTTTTTTTAGTGCTGGAAGGATTTTCGAGAACAAGACATTCAAAACCGATCATGATAGAGTTTACTGCCATCTTATTCTGAGTCAGGGTACCGGTTTTATCCGTGCAGATAACCGTTGTCGAGCCAAGAGTTTCTACGGACTCAAGCTGTTTTATAAGAGCATTCCGCGAGGCCATTCGCTTGGAAGCAAGGCTAAGGGCAAGAGTGACTGTGGGCAAAAGCCCTTCGGGCACATTGGCAACAATAATTCCAATCGCAAAGATCAAACTTGCAAGAAAAACATCCTGAAGAAGAAAAGCAAGTATAAAGAAGACTATTCCAAGGGAAATCGCAATTGTAGATATGACTTTTATGAAGTAATTTATTTCTCTTCGAATTGGAGTATCCACGCCTGAAGTCTGTTGTGTGAGTGTTGCAAGGCTTCCGATCTGAGTATTTTGTCCAGTGGCGAAGATAACAGCTTTTCCATTCCCACTCTGTATCAGAGTCCCTGAAAAAACCATGTTCCTGCACTCCAGCATATTTGGATGAGTGCATTCAAGGGACCGAAGCTGAGGCTCAGATTCGCCAGTAATAGCCGAGTTATCCACTTTCAGAGTATTGATTTCAATCAAACGCCCATCGGCAGGAACCTTATCTCCTTCCTCAAGAAGGATGACATCTCCTACAACAATCTCCGATGCCAGAATATCCTTTACCTTTCCTTCTCTCAGGACCCTAGCATGGGGCGGAAGAAGCTGACGAAAGCTTTCCATTGTTTTTTCAGCCTGGTACTCCTGTATGAACGTAAAGGTCCCATTGATGACTACAACGCCTGCAAGAGCAACTCCTATATACAGGTTTCCCTGCCCTGGATCAAGGTATTCTCCAATGAAAGACAGAATGGATCCCACAGTTAACAGGATCGAAAATAAATTCCGAAACTGCCTTAGATACTTATTTATTACGCTCTCTTTTCCTGCCTCTTCAAGAACATTGGCTCCACATTCTTTGAGCCGGCTGGCAGCTTCCTGCTCGCTGAGTCCGTTTTCGTCAACCCCTAGTTTTTGAAGAAACCCCGAAAGTGGGACACTATGCTCGTTCCCCTGGGGAGAACAAATCTTGTCGTTACCGCCAGTCAGATTCTTCCCCATCGAATCCCCATTGTGATTTAATGTGATACAAGAATAAGAAGCTTGACATAGATTCTGAAAAACATCTCAAAATCTAAAGTAAGAGAAGTAGCAAAGTAAAAAAGGAAATAAGGTAGAGAAAAATTGTATTTGATTCGTTATTAGATCAGACTTGATCCATTAACGGAGCAGAGTGGAAAAGTAGAGAACCCAGCTATCATAAAAAGCTGAACAACGAGATCGAAATTTATGACCCTATGTATTAAAAATATGGTAAAAAAATATTCTTGACAAATAGCTTTTATAAGTTGTTAACTAAAAAAAATGCCCGTACTCTAATGTAATCAAAGGAGCCTGAGAATTATTTTTAGCACCCTGGTTTTCATCTCCTCTCGGGCGAGGTGGAAAGGGAGATTTGAATTTATTTTTGAGTTCCCAGGCAAAACCTGAGATTTTAACTGTGTTTCAAAACTCTGGATTTTCCATTCCGGGGCGTGAAACCTTTTGGATTTAAAAGGTCTAAACAATAATATTGTCAAATAGGCAATAAAATCCTAATAAAAATAAATAAAGAGAACTAAAAAAGGTATGACTATGAGCGAATTTACACTTAAAACGAGACTCTTAGCTGCCCTTGAAGGCAAGCCCGTTGACAAAGTACCTGTCTGCTCCGTAACCCAGACCGGGATTGTAGAACTTATGGACGAAGTTGGAGCTGCCTGGCCTGAAGCCCACACCAACCCTGAACTTATGGCAAAACTGGCAATTGCCAACTATGAACTTAGTGGACTTGAAGCTGTGAGGCTTCCCTACTGTCTTACCGTTCTTGGTGAAGCAATGGGCTGTGAAATCAGCATGGGTACCAAGAACAGGCAGCCATCTGTCACAGCTAGCCCCTACCCCAAAAACCTCGATGGCGCAGCCGTCCCTGCAGATCTCCTGCAGAGAAACAGAATTCCAGCCGTGATCGAAGCCATTAAAATTGTCAGGGAAAAAGTAGGACCTGATGTGCCAATTATCGGAGGTATGGAAGGCCCGGTTACACTAGCTTCTGACCTGATAAGTGTAAAATCCTTCATGAAATGGTCCATTAAAAAAACTGACCTCTTCGAGCAGGCTCTTGATATCTCCACAGAAGCTGCAATCGCCTATGCAAACGCAATGGTCGAGGCTGGTGCAGATATTATCGCTATTGCAGACCCTGTAGCTTCTCCTGACCTCATGAGCCCTGACACCTTTAGACAGTTCCTCCAGTCAAGATTACAGAAGTTTTCCGCTAGCGTTAACTCCGTGACTGTACTCCACATCTGTGGTAAGGTTAACGCAATCCTCAGCGACATGGCAGACTGCGGTTTTGAAGGACTCAGCGTAGAAGAAAAGATCGGTACCGCAGCTGAAGGAAAGAAAATCATTGGAGACAGAGCAAGATTAGTAGGAAATATTTCCAGTCCCTTTGTTCTGCTGCCTGGACCTGTTGATAAGATAAAAGCTGAAGCAAAAATAGCTCTTGAAGGCGGCATAGATGTTCTCGCACCTGGCTGTGGAATTGCACCCATGACTCCTCTCGAAAACATCAAAGCCTTGGTTGCAGCAAGAGACGAATACTACGCCTGAAAAGGCACAAAAATTTCTTTATTTTTTTAAGGACACATTCCATAGCTCTAAAAATTTTAGAATTTCTGGAATTGTGTTCTACATCATATTTTTTTAGTTTTGGCAGGAGGAGTGAAAGCTCTAGAGCCAGGCTCTGACAGGCTATGAACTGAGAAGAGTCGTTCAGAACAAACAATTCTTAAATAGCTTTAGATCTTATTCAACATAATACTTATCTAAATATATTAAACTAAGAATACGTCTAAAACGTATTGACTAACAGATCTTAAACTTTTTTTGGAGGAGGTTAAGATATGAGAATAGGAGTTGCAATTGACCTCGGAACCAGCGGTTTTAGGGCCCAGAAAATTGACCTGGAGACCGGTGAGATTAAGAAAACCGTCATAACACTGAGAAATCCCCTACCCGGAGCAAACGTAATGGATCATCTTGATTTTGCAATCCACTACGGACTTGACAAGGCCCACGGGCTCTCGGCAACCGCGGTAAAAAATATTCTTGCTGAACTTGGAGTAAACCTGGCAGAAATGGAAAAATTCGCAATTTGCGGAAACCCAATTCAGCTTTCCATATTCCAGGGCATTCCAATCGAAGACCTGGCATACGCCGGAGAACGTAAAAAGCAAAAATATCACATAGAAGAGCAAAACAGGGATGCTCGCATAATACCTCTGGCCGAAATAGAGGGATTTGAAGAAGCTACAAATTGCAAACTATTTGTGCCCCCGGCAATTAAACACGAAGTCGGAGCCGATGCTCTTGCTCTTATTGTAAAAGCTGGCATGATTGAGAGCGATGACATAGCGATTGCAACTGACTACGGAACAAATGCCGAAATGGCTCTTAAAGCAAACGGCGTTATATATACAGGTTCGGCTGCTGCAGGTCCTGCCCTTGAAGGTCAGGAGATAGAATGCGGGTCCATTGCTTCCCCTCACACAATTTGTGACGTGGAGTTTGAGGGAAATAATCTACGCTGCTATGTACTCGATCGGGATATGAATACCATCAAGGGAGACCTTGTAAATCCTAAAACCGGAGAAGTAGTGGAAAAGGGAGAGCTCACTGCAAAAGGCATCACAGGCACTGGAGTTATTGCCCTTATAGAGACAGCTATGAGAAATAAACTAATTGTGCTGCCAAAGATTCAGACTCCGGATGGCATTCTTCACCTTCAGGATGGAGTCATATTTACCAATAAAGATCTTATTGAAGCAGGGAGAGCCATAGGAGCACTCAGGGCCGGGCATATTACTCTCTGTGCAGCTGCAGGCATAGACATGGAAGAACTACAGACAGCTCACATGTCAGGCGCTGCAGGCACTTATATGGACGCTGCAAAAGCCCATAAGGTGGGAATGATCCCTTACAACGCGAATTATGTTTCCCAGATTGGAAATACCTCCCTTACCGTTGCCAGGGAAATCCTGCTCTCTGAAGACAGACTATGGGAACTGCAGAAAATTGCAAAGGAAATAGTGGGCACCCATGTAATGTTTGCAACCTCCGATGCCTTTAAGGAGGCTTATATGCTGGAGCTTGCTTACTGGAACGAGGGCATGGCTTTTAAGATGCTTCAAAAGTTCCTGAAAAAGAAAAAACTGCCCATAATTGGTGAACCTTCCTCTATTCTCAAAATTGACCGCCAGGTTGAAAGGGATATCCCCGAAATTGGAGAAGAAGGGCTTGAAGTACTGGAAAAGGTTGGAACTTACCTTACCATGGTAATCGAGGGATGTGAAGGCTGTCATAAGTGTGTAAAGGTCTGCCCTAACGGAGCCCTGAGAATGGAAGAAAATGGAGTCGTGAAAATAAGGACTGACCTCTGTGATGGCGCAAATTGCCAGCGCTGTCTGCATGCCTGCCCTGATGATAGATTTAAATGGGAAAATCTGACAGTCGCAGGAAAGTAAAAATGGTAAGCTTATTGAGATTAAAGACGAATAAAGAAAAAAATAAGCAATAAGCAAGAAGATACGAAGGGAGGAAAAAACGTGCAGGTCATTGTGGTGGGGGGATTTCTGGGAAGCGGGAAAACCACCACTATTATCAATATGGGCAAATACCTGGCAGAGAAAGGGAAAAAAGTTGCCATTATAGTGAACGAGATCGGGGAAGTTGGCATTGACGGAGATGTGATAAAAAAGTTCGGGTTCGATACTAAAGAGATCACAAGTGGGTGTATCTGCTGTTCTCTGAAAGTAGGATTAAGGGTAACAATTACTTATCTTGCAAATGAATACAAGCCTGACATCCTTATGATTGAACCCACAGGCATCGCCTTCCCGAATATAATAAAGAAAGAAATTGAACTTATGAATCTTGGCGAGCAGGTAAAAATAGCTCCTCTTGTGACCCTGATTGATGGCAGCCGTTTCAAGTACCTGATGAAAGAAGTAAAAGAATTTGCCATGAGGCAGATTATTGATGCGGAAATTCTCGGGATAAATAAGATAGACCTGATAGAACCTATTCGAATTCCAATCCTTGAAGCCTCGGTCCAGCAACTGAATCCGAAATCCAGGGTAGTCCTGCTTTCAGGAAAAGACACAGGTGAAAGCTTTGAGAATTTTATGCGATTAGTACTTCCAGATCTTGAAGAACTATTCAAAGGAGCCCCGAGAGCTGAGATAATAGAAGAAGTAAAACCTTCTGAAGCTGAACCTTCTGCACCGCAGGAGACCGAAAATTCAATTGAAGCCTCAAAAGTAGGCAGTTATTCTGCAGAGTTTGCAGTTGAAAATGAAAATCTTAGTACTGAAGCTGCGAGGGAATTAACAACCGAACTGATGAACACAATAAAAGCAAAGGTGCTGCAACTAAATCCCGAATTTATAGGGCACATCAAGCTTTTCCTGGACAATGGGTCAGAAACCGTGAAACAGAGCGTTACAATATATTATGAAGAGCCCCAGGAGGATGTGATCAAATCAAAGGAAGGAGCTACACCTACCCTCAAGATACTTTCAGCGGTCTCAAACGTTGACAAGGAAGCTGTTAAAACTGCTGTAAAGAATTCAGTACATGAGGTATTTGAGAGAAAACAAATAAAAGTAAACAAAATCGAGCATGAACATGAACACCATGAACATGAGCACCATGAACATGAGCACCATGAACATGAACACCATGAAAAGCATAAGCATGGTGATCAGGAAGAAGAAATTAGTGAGTAAAAGAAATTTTCCCTCACATTTTTTAATTGATCTCCGGTTTTAACTGATATTTGTAGTTCATTAACCTTCATCGTTATAATTAATCTTCGTGGAACGGTCTATATAATACTGAGCCAGTTCATTTCCCCACTCCAATGCACCTGGAGTAAAACTCGTGATCTTCCTGTGATCGAATTCCCCTTCTTTTCCGAAGAGTTTCAGCATAAAGAAATTATCTGTAACCATGAAGGACGAGGGCCTTATTTTGCCGGAGTATATATAAAGCGATACTTTATTTTCAAGCAACACATTATATTCTTCCGTAAAGTCGTTTTTAAATCTGTTATACACTTTTTCATCGAGCATAAGATGTACTTCGGCCCCATTTTCAGCACAGGCAGCATGGATAAACGGGCAATCAGGACAGAAATAAGAGTAAAAGGATTTTATAGTTTTTGAACCATTTAGCTTGTCACGCAAATACCCAGGAAACTCGAAAAGGTGGTCAAGATCAGGCTCGTCCAGGCTACATTTTTCCAACATATCGATTTTTTTAATTAGGTGCTCGGGAATAGGAGACCTGTCATGCTTTGACCAGTAGTCCTTGTTTCCATCAAAAACGTCAAGAACAGCCTTAAGAGGGAGCATTTTCTCAACGATTACTGATCCTATATCCGAAAGTTGGTAGATACTCCCCTTCTGCACTATCATATCCATATCTTTCAGTTTTTTAATCTGAGGCATTAGAGCGCAGGAGTTTACATTAAGAACTTCTTTTATCTCGTTAATATCCATCGGCCCGTTAGCTAATTGAACAAGAAGATTTTTTCTTTTTTCAGAGAAAAAAATCAGGTCTATAAGAGAACTCATGTTTATCAGCTTCCAATTACTCATATATTGTCTAAACCGAAACAAATTCGCCAGAATTTGCCCTAAAACCTGCCACGATCATGGAGGCAGCATAGTTTCAGCCTTTAGTCAAGATGATAAAGTAAAAAGCGTTTCATATCAACGATACGTATCACGTTAATCAATATTAGAAGCAATGAAGATTTTATCTTGCTTATTTGGCTCCTGCTCAGAGGCATATAGCCGTGTATCAATTGATAAAACTCCCTCATCTTAAAAACGGGGAATAATTTTCAACCAGAACTAGATTAATATTGTGAGGATTATATTTAGTTCTGATAATATATAATGTATATTGCGGAGATCATATTTAAAGTATATTGAAAAGAAAGCTCTTTTACTACGAATATTATAAACGCCATAGACCTGTAAGCAGGATCGAGTTATTCAAAACTCTGGATACTCAGGACTCTGGATCTCTATTATTAAATATGCAGGTCAAGCCTTCAAATTTTCAATACCCTTCAATATTTAATGACTTCTTTTTTTCTAGCCTGCAGAATTTTGTTATCCCCCTGTAATATTGAAAATGTAATGTGTTGGAAAATTTAGGCAAGCATGAAATTTCAGGAAAAGCTTATTTTTAAAAGGGGAAAATATTACACCTCAGTAAAAAAACAGTGTCGGTTAAGCTATATACAATTGAGAGAATCTTTAATTATAGAGTCAAAAGGAATAACGACCTCTGGAGATAACCCCGAAAAAACGTTTTTAAATGCTGGTGGCAGTGTCTCTCCATTTTCGACACCACATGAGATATTGCCACTACCCAGAGGGTTATTCGGACTCTTGCGTAACTTATGGAAGGTGTAAAGGCATGAAATGTATGTTAATCGGAGGATTCTCGGGAAGCGGGAAAACCACACTAATAAGAAAACTTGTTGAACACTTGGGAAAACAGGGACAGAAAGTGGCAGTTATCGCTAACGAGGCAGGAGAAATAGGGATCGGTGGAGACACAATCTCAGAAGGGGAAGTTGAAACCAGGGAAATTACAAGTGACTGTGTCTACTGCCCCATGAAAATCAGCATGGAATACACCTTGAGAAATCTCATTGCATCTTACAACCCGGATACTATCATAATAGAACCCACAGGAATAACTCCCCCTGGACAGATAAGAAGAAATATAGAGAATATGGGAATCCCGGGAATAACTTTTGCCCCGATAGTGAATCTTGTGGATGCCGGACGCCTGAGTAAGGAAACAGGCGAGCTGCAGAATTTCATGAAAAATCAGATAGGTGAGGCTGAGATCCTGGGGATCAATAAAGTTGAACTTATAAATAATCGTGAAGAGCTCCTGGAAATCTGCCTGTTCCTGCGCAAATTAAACCCCAAAGCAAGAATGATTCATTTTTCGGCCCTGCAGGAAGGAGAAAATTTAGGCAAATTGATAGGACTGCTAGAAGAAAACAGTAGGAGAGAAGTAAACCTGGGTAGAGAAGACTCGATTCAAATGTCTGGAGTTTCGGCCTATTCGTCCTAATTTGAAATCGCTTCACAGGAATCTCCATCGAAACAGAGATTTCTGTTTCCGAGTAGATTCTGGAAAGCATAAAAACTAACATGATATTCTTTGAATAACATGCACAAACAATGAAAATGCTTGCAGATGGCAGCATTTTCATGCTAAATAAGGCAGAAGAGCTAAACCCTGAATACATAGATCACCAAACCACATAAACCACTCAATCACATAAATCACCCAACTACATAAACCATCAAACCACATAAACCACCAAACCACATAAACCACCAAACCACCAAACCACATAAACCACATTAAGCTTTCTTTCAGGCGTCAGGGAAATCCTGTAAAGAGAAGTGTAACTTCTGCGCATAAAACCCCTAAAATGGAAGCCTTAAAAAAGGAGAATCTCAGTCAAGAGTAAATACTTTCTGCGGTAACGTCCGTACCCAGAGATGAACTTATTAAAGCTGTGGATGGCAATAAGCAGATGTCTGAAAGAAAAGCAGCTTTCCTTCAAAAAGTGGAAAGAAAAAACCAGGTTATAGCAGGCAATAATCATTTTTTAAGCTGAAAAACTTTGAGCGGAAGAATATTTTTGGTTCAGGAAAGTAATTACCGGGTACAGCAGTTTCGATTTACTGTAGTTCCGAATGGCCGCTCTAATTCATTTACAATTTTTCCTTTAATAGTTCACAAGAAAAGCCTTCATCTTTTTTTGAATACTCTCATGATGTTCTAAGTATTTAGCTCTGCAATTCGGTTTACAGCAGGCCTGTTTTAACGCAAAAAACGAAACAATTCTTACACTGAAAACTTGATCATGAAAAAATCAACTGTGTACTGATAGACGACCAATTTTGCTATTTTTATAATATTTGTGTTGGACTGTTTGCCCACAACCACTAATTTTTAACCATTTTGTGGCTCAAACCGACAATAGCTTCAATAGAACATTGAAGATATATGTCTCATGGAGTATACAACAACTATAGAGAATGTGGTGGCATCCACCACTCTGGCGGAAGATTTCGACCTGTTGAAGATAGAGGCCAGACTGGAGGGAGCAGAATATAACAAAGCTAAGTTCCCTGGCCTGGTCTACAGAATTGATAATCCAAAGGCTGCTTTTCTGATTTTCACCTCCGGAAAAGTGGTATGTACCGGAGCTAAGACCGTCGATAACGCTAAGATGGCCATAATCAGTCTAGCTAACACGCTCAAGTCCATTGGCTGCGAGAAAATAAATCTAGAACCTGAGGTTTATATTCAGAACATTGTTGCCACCGCGGATTTGAAAACGAACCTGAACCTGAATACTATTGTTATAGCCTTTGGTATGGAGAACGTAGAGTACGAACCAGAGGTATTTCCTGGGCTTGTTTACAGGCTTGAATCTCCCAAGGTAGTAGTACTCATATTCAGCTCTGGCAAACTGGTGATCACAGGCGGCAAATCTCCTGAGGATTGCGAGGAGGGCCTCAAGGTCATAAAGGCAGAATTTGATAACTTAGGACTTCTTTATTAAACCTTCTTAGACCCTAGAGCAAGAATAATCCATAATTCAGCCTGGAAAGGAGAAGGAAACTCCAGAAGGAAAAACGTTTCCGGTTCAAAAGTTTCCGATTCAGGACGTTGCGGCATGGAAGAAGATAAATGAGGAAGGAGAAATATTTCCGGATCAGGACAGCCGTGACCTGACACACAAAAACGTTATATATTATAAAATGGTCATCGCCCCCTGTCCGGAAGATAACCCTTCGGATATAGAGGTAAGGTACCCTTTCAGCTATCTGTAGAAAACTGGCTCTGGATTAACAGCAGAATTTCAAACAGTTATCAAGAAGCCTGCTTTGTAAGAAATTAAAGACAGAAACTGAATAACCTGCTAGGAAAATAGCTTGCCTCTGTTTAAAAAAGAGTTGAAAAACGGCAAAAAAATGAATTTGAATAAATCCCAGAGAACTAAAAGATTGGAGTTATGAAAGCTATCACACGCTTCCCATCGGAAGTAAGAAATTAGGGACTCCTGAGGGGGAACTGAACAGGAGATTCATTTCACTTGTGTGCTTTCAAAAATATACTTTGATCAACTCATTTTGCCTGTTTCAAATCCACAATAAAAAACAAATCTACTTGATAACCTTCACGCTCAAAATAAAAACCTCCAGATCTTCACCCTCTGCAATAAAATCTTCCTGGAAGGAAAAATAATCAACCCATAAATTTTGATCTCATTGATTAGATCAATGAGGGAAAAAAAACACTTCTTTTTAATAAAATCATTTGCAGAGAAAATTGAGAAGAGAATTATAAAATTATAGCGATTCAAAAATTATCATCGGTGAAGGTATATGCAATAAAATCTAACTGTGATCTGCAAGTGCATCCCGGAATACTAAGGGAGTACACTTATCAGAATTAACTGGAAAAAGATCCTTTAGAGCCAGAAAATAGGAAATAGAAAAGATCTGAACCTGGCGACTTAAAAGCTTTCTGAAAATAGCTTAAAAAATGAGATAGAACTGGGAAGTAACTCAAAATATCTCTTCAGAAAGCTTGAAAAACGAAAGAAAGGACTGAAATCCGGTTTCTGAATGACCAGTACACCACTCAAAGTTATCCAATCCCCCTCAATGGAAGGAATTCGATCTGGAGGTTTTCGAATTCTCTGACATTATATTTGAAAAGCGTTTGGTAAAAAGCGCCTAAAAACTTTAGGGAGATGTAACTTGCAGAGTCAACGATCTGAGCAATCCGAGACTCTTTTGCTAAATGGAGGTTAAAATATGTTGGATTTGAAACTGGAAGACATCGACGGCATATTAGTACGCTACAATGTCGCCCTCGAAAAGGAAATGACCCCCGATGAAGCTGCAGAAGAGCTTTATCCCAAAGACGAACTCATCTATCCTGTTGCAAAAGCAATCTATGAAGGAGAAGAGGATGACGTAGTTGACGCACTCCAGGCTGCTATCGATGCAGGCAAGAAGCCAATCGACCTTATCGATGATGCCCTGATGGTAGGAATGGGAGTTGTAACCCAGCTCTACGACGATGGTATCATTTTCCTCCCGAACGTTATGATGTCCGCTGATGCCATGCTGGCAGGTATCGACTTCTGTAAGAGCCAGACTACCGAAGTTCCCGAGCCAAAGGGCAAGGTTGTCTGCCATGTTGCAGAAGGCGATGTCCATGACATCGGAAAGAATATTGTTGCTGCCCTTCTGAGAGCAAACGGCTACGAGGTAATTGACCTTGGAAGAGATGTTCCTGTAGACGAAGTAATCGCTGCAGTCGAAAAAGAAAAGCCAATAATGCTCACAGGTACTGCTCTTATGACAACCACCATGTATGCATTCAAGGAAGTTAATGACAAGCTCCTTGAAAAGGGAATAAAACTCCCATTCGCATGTGGTGGCGGTGCTGTGAACCAGGACTTCGTGTCTCAGTATGAACTTGGGGTTTATGGTGAAGAAGCTGCAGACGCCCCTAAGATTGCTGACGCAATCGTTGCAGGTACCAAAGATATCACAGCATTAAGAGAGGAGTTCCACAAACACTGAGGAGGGAGCAAAAATGGTAAAAAAATACACTTCAATGGCTTACGCTAACGCAGATGAACTGATTTTCGGGCAATCAAAATTCCCTGTAAAGGCAGGGCTTGGCCTTGAGATTGGTGCAGGTTACACGACTCCCGAAATAAACTACGCCCCAAGGCCTGGAGCCGGCGTATCCAAAGAAAAACTCATAAAAGAGTATGAAAGGATCACCACCGATGTTATGGCAAGGATGGTTCAAATCGGAGCACCCTCTATTGTGCTTGAAACTGAACACGTCCAGCAGATGTCCAACAACCCTGAGTGGGGAGGGGCTGTTGCACATGCCCAGAAGACCATCATGGAAGAATATCATGATGAATACGGTATAAAATGTGCACTCCGCCATACAATTGGAGATATCCGTGAGACCAGGGACTACCTCGATCTAAGAGGAGACAAGTACAGCACCTTTATGGAGGCATTCGAGCAGTGTGCCCAGAACGGGGCTGACATGCTTGCAGTTGAATCAATGGGTGGTAAGGAAGTCTTTGACTATTCGATTCTGAGGAACGATACTGCAGGTATCCTCTTCGGGATCGGTGTGCTCGGCAGCATGGATATGGAAATGGTCTGGAAGGACATTTCAGACATTGCAAAGAAGACAGGAACTGTATCTTCAGGTGACACGGACTGTGCCCAGGCAAACACTGCAATGTTCATTGCAGGCGGTCTGCTTGACAAGAACCTTGCCCACACAACTGCAATTGTTGCAAGGGCAATCTCTGCAGCAAGGTCTCTCTGTGCATATGAAGCAGGTGCAGTCGGCCCAGGAAAGGACTGTGGTTATGAGAACAGCATCATAAAGTCCATTGCAGGTGTTCCGATTGCTCAGGAAGGTAAGACCTCAACCTGTGCTCACTCTGACCTGATGGGTAACATTGTTATGCAGTGCTGTGACCTCTGGTCCAACGAGTCCGTTGAATACCACGGTGAATTCGGCGGTACAACTGTGCAGTGCTGGTCCGAAACCCTTGCATACGACTGTTCCATGATGAACGTTGCTCTTAAGACCGGAAAAGCAAAGGATCTCAGAGACATCCTCGTACTCTCGGACAAATACAGAGACCCGCAGGGTTACGTGCTTGCTTATGACAATGCCTACAGAGTAGGACAGGCAATCGCAAAGGACGGAGAGAACAACTACCTCCGTGCAAAGAACGCAGCAATTGAATGTTGCAACATCGTCGAAGAAGGTGTCAACTCCGGCAAGCTCAGACTTACAAGATTCGAAACCAATGCTCTTGCAAAGGTTAAGTCCGACCTCGAAGCCCTCACCGATGATGCTGACCAGTTCATGAGCGACAACCTGACCAAGTTCAAACAAGAAGTCGCAGTTTTCAGACCAGAAAACTACGGGCTCTAAGCCCTAAACTTCTTTTTTTAACTTTTTTAGAATTATGGCTTCAGGTGAAACCATGAGCGAAAACGTAGGAACTGCTACTGTAATAGTTGACAAGACTGCAAATGCTGCCCCTCTGGGCTTTACCGGCCTTGGCCTTGCCGCAGTTCTGTTAAGTCTGAGCTACATAGGGATATATCCTGTGGAATCAATGATCGTATCCATGGCAATATTTCTGGGTGGGTTTGCCCAGGTGTTTGCAGGAATTATGTCCTGGAAAAAAGGAGATATTTTTGCGGGAACTGCATTCTCAGCCTTTGGTCTATTCTGGTTCTCACTGGCCGGATTGCTTGTTATGCCTGCAGTTGGCTGGGCTGAAGCTTCATCTGGAACTGCTATGGCCGCATATCTCTTTATCTGGGGTGTATATACCTTTGTTATGCTGATGGCTACTATGAAAATTGGAGTCCGTGCTCTTCAGTTCGTATTTGTTACGTTATTTTTATTGTTTATATTGCTGGCTGTTGTAAACGCAACTGGAAGTACAGGTTTGCTTGTAGTGGCTGGCTATGTAGGACTTGTTATGGGCCTTGGAGCTCTTTATACAGCTCTTGGCATGGTAATGAACGAAATCCACGGAAAAACTGTAATCCCACTCTAATAGTAAAATAATCAGCATTCATTGAGTAAAACCCTTGAACACCTGAGGAAAAGACCTGCACCACCCTCAATAAGCATATGAAATTATAGAATTGCAGGAAATACAGAAAAACAGCTAAAAACAACTCTTCAGGTAAGCACAGGTATTAAACCTGTGCTTACTAATCCTCCCAATAGTATTACATGTAATCCTCCCAATAGTATTACATGAGTGGTTAAACTCTGTATTGTGACCGCGTTATAAAGACACAGGCCTTCTAGGGCCTGTTCAATTTTTAGAAATAGAATCGTTTTTGTTACCAAGCCTTTTCAAAAAAAGCTTGAGCGAAAACCTCAGAAACATTTGAATTTGAGTACCTTATCCCCGAACCCTATCGGCGTGATCACAACCCTTTTCAAAAAAGGCTTGACCGAAAAACCAAGCAACAACATGGTCGGCGTGATCACAACCCTTTTCAAAAAAGGCTTGACCGAAAAACCAAGCAACAACGTGGTCGGCGTGATCAAACGGTGCAACATTTATGGCATAAACCTTTTCAAAAAATGTTTGATCGAAAACGAGGCAACTTTTGAGTTAGAAAGAAGATTAGAAAAAATAATTAATGGTGAACTTCGAATGCAAGCGGATAAAAAGCTTGACAAAACCCACAATAAAATCCGCAATAGATCTTATACAGGGCTTGCTTTGAGATTGATACTGACACTTTTCAAGCTGCTAGCCGGGATTTTGGGAAATAGTACTTTGCTTCTTGCCGATGCAGTTCGTTCCTTTTTCGAATTCACCAATGAGTGTATAAAACTCCTGGATTTTTCTATTGGAAGCAAGCCTGAGGACGAAAGCCACAACTACGGACATGGAAAAATCACAACCCTCTGCATGGGAGTAGGGGCTTTTATTCTTCTTTTTGCAAGTTTTCATATGATTTCCCTGAGTTCTGGGAAACTGTTCATGTTTTTGCAGGGCAAAGAGCCCGAAACTCCTGGAATTATTGCACTTTATGCAGCAACCTTAACCTTTATATTAAGAAATATTATGGCTGTTCTGATAGAGAACCCTAAATTACAGGCTAAAGAAGATTTTTCAAAAGCTCACATCCCTGTAAAAGGCTTATCAATTGTTCCAGTAAAAAACTTGTTAATAACCCCAATAAAAGACTTATTAATATCCTGCTTTGTTATTTTAGGGATAGGATGCACATTTCTGCCTGTAAAAGGCTTTGATATAGCTGATTCTTTCGCTGCGCTTCTTTTAAGCCTCTATCTCCTTGGAACTTCAGGAAGACTTTTATACATAATGGTAAATGAGCTGATAGAAGCCTCCCTTGATGAAGAAAATAACCTCAGAATCAGGGAGATTATAAACAAAACCGAAAACGTCACGGGTTCCGGAGAACTTAAAACTCGCAGGATAGGAAAGGGTATAGCAATCAATGCCATTGTTAATGTGAATAACTCCCTGAGTGTCCTAGAAGCTGCAGAGATAGCAAACCTCGTAGAAGAGAGGCTGAAAGCAGCTTTTACGGAAGATACATACGTACTGATAAAAATAGAACCCGGCCCGGGAAAAAACCCAAATTTCGAAAGCAAAGGCAAATCTTCTAATGAGAAAAAAGGAGAAAAAGCAAGTTTATTTTAACAAAATAAAAACATAGAAATAATAAAATAATATGGTAATAATGATGTCAACTACCAACAGCCAAAGCAGTTGACTTTCTGCTTCGACTTTCATGAAAAAACCAATGTGAAAACCAAAAGATAGGAAGACAGCAAACCCGTTGCTTAAATTCTAGCAGCTATCCATTTAGCTACTACAAGATTTAACAGATATCCAGGTTACGTATATGGGTCTAAATCGACACCTGATTTAGAAAGTTCTGAATCTTATCGCTTGCTAAAGAAAACTTTACCCAAATTAAAAAGTAGTCCGAATTAAAAGTGGTCTGAATTAAAAGTGATCTGAATTAAAAGTAGTCTAAATTGAAAGTAGTCTGAATTAAAAAAATCGTATGGAAATCCTGGAAGTTATATAGAACTCCCAAAAGAGGTTAAAAATGCACTTCAGTCTTGGAATCGATGCAGGGGGCACTTATACTGATGCCGCTATCATTAGAGATTCAGATGGATCTGTGATAGAATCCAGTAAAGCGCTAACTACATACCCCGATCCTCTCCCTGGAATGAAAAACGCTATTGATGCGCTGAACCCGGAGCATCTTAAAGACATTAAACTGGTATCTGTATCTACAACTCTGTCTACAAATACCATCCTGGAAAGCACGGGGTTTCCGGTAGGGCTAATCATGGTAGGAGATTATGTGATTCCTGAGAACCTTCCTACGGACTACTGGATAACAGTCTCTGGTGGGCATAACAGTGACGGAGAAGAACTGAAGGCTCTTGACCTTGCCTCAGTAGAAGAATTTGCCCTCAAGGTAAAAGATAAGGTTTCGGCTTTTGCAGTTTCTTCATATTTCAGTAACCGTAACCCGGAACATGAGCTTGTTGTCAAAAAAACCGTAAAGGAACTTACAGGGCACCCTGTGGTTTGCGGACACGAACTTTCACAGGATCTTGGAGCCTATGAAAGAGCTATAACTGCATTTCTGAACGCCCAGTTAATTCCTATTACTCACAAGTTTATCCAGGCGATAGTTAAGGAGTTCGAAATCCGGGGTATAAATGCTAACCTGCTGATGCTGAAATGTGACGGATCGGTGGTGGGAATAGAAGAAGCCCTGGAAAAACCCATTGAGACAATATTCTCAGGGCCTGCCGCAAGCCTTGTTGGGGCATCTTATCTGAGCAAGATCGACACCTGTGCTATGATCGATGTTGGTGGTACGAGCACGGATGTAGCCATGATGGAGAACGGGCTTCCCCAACTCAGCAATATGGGTGCCGTTGTAGGAGGCTGGCAAACCCGTGTAAAAGCAATTCGTATGGAGACCTCTGCAACAGGAGGAGACAGCCATATCTGGGTAAAAGGCGACAGAATTTATATTGGCCCTCGCCGGGTAATTCCACTTTGCCGGGCTTCGGTTATATATCCCGGTTTCAGGGAAAAACTGAAATCGAACAGGGTTGCAAAAGGGTATCTCTGCGAAAGCATTCAGGTAACAAAATTTTATGTCAGGACCTGCTTCAAGCCTATCGAATTGAAGGCAGGGGAGCGAGAAATATACAGGCACATCGGAAAAGAGCCTGTTTCCTTTGGTGACCTGCTCATAGCCCTGAAAAAACGTCCATCCCCATCTATTCTGGACTCATTAGTCCAGAAAAGGCTAATCCAGGCAATAGGCTTTACGCCTACCGATGCTCTTCATGTGCTTGGAGAATATACCGAATGGGATGTGGAGGCTGCAACAATTGGGGCTTCCATGCTTGGGAGGATAGTTAAGCAGAGCCCAGAAACTTTCAGTGCGGAAGCAAAACGCAGGGTCGCGCGAAATATTGCCGAAGATCTTATTGCCTATCTTATAGAAGGAATGCCTAGAAACGAGATTGACAGGGTTCTTCTCGGAAGGAACTATACCCGTTTTAGAGTTGAAATTCCTGTGGTACTTCTAGGAGGACCTGTAAAGGCATATGTTGAGGACCTCAAAAGCCTGATTAATGCTGACTTCATAGTTCCAGAACACGCTGAGGTTGGCAATGCTGTTGGAGCTCTTGTCGGGAAAGGAATTAAAAGAGTAGAAATTCTTATAAAAACAAAAATTATAAAGTCTTTTGAAGGTAAGGCTGAAAATATAGATAACAAGGCTCATGAGAAGTGCACTGCAGAAGAGATCTTGCCGTATCAAACTAAAAAAGAGTTCATTGTCTTTTCTCCATCTGAAAGAAATAAATTTGAAAGCTATAGTGAAGCCGTTGAATTCGCAGAAAAGCTTGGAAGACAGCTTGTTATGGACTACATGGTGAGTGCAGGACTTCAAAAGGAGAATATAAAAATAGACGTAAGCCGGAAGCATCTAGCTCCGAGCGGCTGGACTGATGTGCCCCTGGAAACAAAACTTGTTTTCGTAGGAATAGGAATTCCAAAAACTACGATTACTGCTTGAGAGGATTAAGGATAAATTGGGAATATCAGCAGCTGGATATTATAAGCAGAAAGATATATCTTGAGAATAATTTTATAAATTTATATAAAAAGGATGTATACCGCTAAAAAAGGATCTTAATTGTGTAATATAAAGTAAAAATGGGGCTGTTTTGACATGCGATATAGTCTGGGTATTGACGCAGGCGGAACCTACACCGATGCTGTAATTTTAAGAGATTCGGACAGCCGGATCCTTGATACCAGCAAGGCAATTACTACCTATCCGGACCTCATGGTCGGAATTCGAAATGCAATTGATAAACTGAATCCGGATCATCTCAGCAAAGTAAAGCTAGTATCGGTTTCCACAACTCTGTCAACAAATACCATTCTCGAAAAAACAGGATATCCTGTTGGTCTGATCCTGGTAGGGAACTATACTGTCCCAAGAAAACTTCCAGCAGACTACTGTATTATTGTAAAAGGAGGACATGACAGCAATGGAGATGAACTGCAGCCTCTGGACCTTACTGCCGTAGAACAATTTGCAATAAGCCTGAAAAAGAAAGTCTCCGCGTTTGCAGTGTCTTCGTACTTCAGCACAAGAAACCCGGAACATGAGCTTAAAGTAAAGGAGATAGTCCTTAAATTGACAGGACATCCTGTGGTCTGCGGATATGAATTATCTCAGGAGCTTGGAGCTTACGAACGGGCAGCCACAGCCGTCTTAAACGCCCAGCTAATTCCTATAACCTACCAGTTTATTCATTCCATCACTGCCGAAATAAAGAAAAGAAACCTTGATGCAAAAATCCTTATGCTGAAATGTGACGGTTCGGTTATAGATATAAAAAGTGCAAAACTGCGTCCCATTGAAACAATATTCTCAGGCCCGGCTGCAAGTATTAAGGGAGCTTCTTACCTCTCAGGACTGGACACCTGCGCCGTAATCGATGTGGGAGGGACAAGTACGGATGTTTCCATAATAAAAAATGGAGTTCCTGAGCTTTGTGAGAAAGGAGCAGTTGTAGGAGGCTGGCAAACCCGCGTAAAAGCAATAAGAATGGAGAGTTCAGCAAACGGGGGAGATAGCCATGTGTGGTTTAAGAAATGCATCAGGATAGGTCCGAGAAGGGTTATGCCTCTTTGTGTCGCTGCTGTGCGGTATCCTATTTTAAAAGAAAAACTTGAAAAGACCCCCGTGCCCCTGAGGACCATGCTCAGTGAACATACTCAGCCCACAAAATATTTTGTCAGCACTGGAGCAGACCCTATTAATCCTACAGAAAGCGAAAAAAAGTTACTTGAGATTATAAAAGATGAGCCTCTTTCTATATATGGAATATTAAATAAAATGAAGCGTTTTCCCTCTCCAGAAGTCCTTGATTCATTGATCCAGCAGCGTGCGATCCAGGCTATAGGCTTCACACCAACTGATGCCCTGCACGTACTTGGGGAATATACCGAATGGGATGTGGAAGCTGCCCAGATTGGCGCCAAAAAACTTTCGCGTTTTACTCAAATGGGAGTTCATGCTTTTTGCAAAAAGATAAAGCAACAGATTGCAAAAAATATGGTTTACAGCCTGATGTCCTTTATCATGGAAGGCAAGGGAAAAGAAGGGATAAAGAAAATGCTGGAGGAAGACGTTCCTGTCCAGTACAAATTAAATATTCCCATAGTCATGCTCGGAGGCCCTGTAAAAGCTTATTATGAAGAGATCAAGGGTCTCATAGATGCAGAGGTTATAGTTCCTGAGCAGGCCAGCGTAGGAAATGCAGTTGGAGCTCTAGTAGGAAAAGGAATTAAAAGAATTGAGATAATTATAAGACCATCCTCAATGGAAAATCCGGACCAGAATTTCCTGGTATTTACCCCTGCAGGAAGGAAGAAATTTGAGCAATATGGTATGGCAATAGAATATTCCCATAAAACCGGTGAAGAACTTATTCTGGATTCAATGAAAGATTTTGGACTTCCGGAAAGCTCAATAAAAATAAGCACAAATATGGAATACCTTTCTCCACCTGGCTGGAAACATATGCCAATGGAGACAAAAATGACTTTTGTAGGGGTCTGTGACCCTGAGACTTTAACTAATTAGAGGTAATATTATATATTACATATTATATATAAGAGACAATTTAAAAAACCGGAGAAACGCTCAATTTGAAAACAAACAGCCAGAGAACCAGCCTGCCAGGAAGAAGGATCGGCTACAACTGCAAGTTACTGAATAACAGGAAGTAAGAGAACATGGATTCTTCACTTATTGATCTTGTTTTCCGCTCCGATAAGAGAAAAAACCTTCTTATATTGCTGGATAGCGGCTCAAAAAATATTGACGAAATCAAGAGCACACTGGATGTTACAGCCACCTCGATCCTTCCCCAGATAAAGAAACTGATAGATCATGATCTTATTGTCCAGGAAGACAAAATGTATAAACTCACAGTCCTGGGAGAGTTCATTATCAAGAAGATAAAGCCCCTGATAAGTGCTCTTGATGTAATTGAGAAAAATAACTCATATTGGACAGGTCACGATCTGAACGGAATTCCCCGCCACCTGCTGGAACGTATATCCGAACTGGGAGACTGCACATTTATAGAGCCAGACCTTAACCATATATATGAACCGTCTCAAGAAATAATAGATAGCATGGCCAATGCAAGGCATGCTTCGACTTTTGCTTCTTATTTCAACCCCGCTTATCTCCCCCTGTACGTTGAGCTTGGCAGAAAAGATGCCGAACTTTCCCTGAATTTTAATCAATCTGTCTGGAACCATCTATCAAACGAACACTCAAATATGATAAATGAATTAATGGGCATGGATAATGTAAGCCTGTATGTTTCCAAAGAAGGAATAAAGCTTACTGAGATTACTGTGACTGATAGGACAATGATGCTGGGCCTTTTTGATAAAAACGGGAAATTCGACCAGCAATTCATTATAAGCTCCGATCACAGCGCCCTTTTATGGGGCCAGGAACTGTTCGATTATTTCAAGAGACTTTCCAGACAGGTAAACAAGATATGATTTGAAAAGATGCGTATCTATTGCTTCGATTCCAAACTAAATTTCTTATTTGTTGGAAAAATCCGTAATCGTTAGATCTATTAAAAAGCTAAGTTTTATGAACCTATTTCGGAATCGCAGTACTAGATAAGCCCGACTACTTTCAAAAACGAGAACGGTATGAAAAAGTAAGAGTATATGTGCTTTAAAAGAATTTCTATGCAGAATTTTTCAAGTGACTTATTAAAAGGTAATGAAAAGTAAGTATAACTTATTAAAAGTTAATGAAAAGCAATTATATTTAGAAATAATATTAAGGTATTATGATATATTATTTATGACATTGTGATGTATAAAAATGGTAATTACCTTTGTATCCCAAATATAAACCCCAAAAATTTCAACCCCATAAAAATCCTTTATTCCATCAGAACTATAATGGCAAAGATAAAGGCAAAAAGTTCAGAGCCTTTAGTATAGAGATATGTATGATGTCACATATAACAGATGAGACCTAAGAGAGGGAATCAGATGGATTCATCACTACTGGATGTTCTCTTTCTTTCAGAAAAAAGGAAAAATCTACTTTTACTACTTCTGGACGGACCCAAGAACATCGAAGAAATCAAAAATACGCTTGATGTCCGCTCGAGCCCAATAATGACTCAGATAAAGATACTGATGAAGCAGGATCTTATTGTTGAGAGTAACAGGCTCTATAAACTTTCCAGTATCGGCGAAATTCTGGTTCCGAAGATGAAAACAATTCTTGAAACATTCAACGTTTTTGATAAAAACCACGATTACTGGATAAACCAGGATATGACATCAATTCCTCCTGAGTTTCTTGACGAGATCGGAAAGCTTGGGAACTATATTGAAGTAAACCCTGACCGTAACCATGTGTTTGAATATCCAAAAGAAGTTGTAAAATATCTTTCCGAATCCGAGAAAGTTAGGATTTCATCCTCCTTTTTCCTACCCATCTATCCGTCCCTGTGCATAGAGCTTGCAGCAAAGGGCACGGATATAACCCTGGTGTTTACAGAATACGTTTATGATAGAATGCTCAATGACTACAAGAAAGAACTTGAACATTTCCTGAACCTGAAACATACCAGACTCTATGTCTGCAATAATAATAATATGAAAATTGCTTCAAGCATAGTTACGGAAAAGTTCATGGCGCTCTCTCTCTTCTGCAACAGTGGAATTTACTACAATCATAACCTGGTAAGTTTTGATGAAAGTGCACTTAGATGGGGAAAAGACCTTTTCAATCACTATAAAGGTATAGCAAGACCTATTACCAAAGTGTAAAAAATCGCGATATATCAATTATTTCCATATCACTTTACTATGGAATACTTTTTCTGTTTATTTCTTCAATTCGTGCTTCTTAGCTTTATCAATGAAAAGACCTGCGTCCAGTAATTTTATCAAATTGATTTTTTCCTGTACTGCTAAGCAGTCAAATATCTGTCCAGGTGTAAAGTATTCTGTTATAAAATTGAAGCAAAGAAAAAATCAAAAGAGTAAAATGAAAATCAGATAGATAACAGAACTTTAAAATAAGAACAGAACTTTAAAATAAGAATTTACGTCCCGACTGAGACTTGAACTCAGGTCTAAGGCTCCGCAGGCCTCAAGGATATCCACTACCCTATCGGGACAGAAGCGAGCAACACTGATAAGCACATTCAAGGATATAAACTTTATTCTTCAAGAGACGATTTAACCCCTAATTTGCAGTTTTGACCTCGATTCAGAAGTTGAGGAAAAAATTCTGCTTCTCTGGTATCACTACCAATAAAGATTAAATGCAACAAGTTCGTTTTTATAATTTATGTCAATGACTATAGGACTTGCAGGAAAACCCAATGCGGGAAAATCCACTTTTTTCAAAGCTGCTACACTTGCAGATGTTGAAATTGCAAATTATCCTTTTACAACTATTAATGCTAATCACGGAGTTACCTATGTGCGGGTTGAATGCCCCTGCAAAGAAAAGGAAAAGAGATGTGGAAAGTGTGTGGACGGAGTGAGGCTCGTCCCAATTGATATAATTGACGTTGCCGGACTGGTCCCTGATGCGTACAAAGGAAGGGGACTTGGGAATACCTTTCTGGATGAACTCAGGCAGGCTCAGGCAATTATTCATGTAGTGGACGCCTCAGGCGGGACTGACGCCGAGGGCAACCCTGTAGATATCGGAGATCATGACCCTCTTGAAGATGTAGCTTTCCTGAATAGAGAAATCACAATGTGGCTTTATGGGATTCTGGAAAGAAACTGGGTAAAGCTTGCCAGAAAAATCCAGGCAGAAGGGCTCAAGCTAGAAGTCGTAATTGCAGACCAGCTTGCCGGAGCAGGAATAAGAGAATCACATGTGAATGCAGCTTTGATAGAAACAGGACTTGCAAGGCTGGACCAGGTTAAATGGAGCGAAGAAGATATGATCCGGCTCTGCGATGCAATGAGAGAGATCAGCAAGCCTCTGCTTATCGCCGCAAATAAAGCCGACATCGCCTCAAGGGAAAACCTGGACAGGCTTAAAGACATTGATAGAATAGTAATCCCTGTAAGTGCAGCAGCCGAACTAGCACTTAAGTCCGCAGCAAAAAACGAGCTTATTAAATACAGCCCCGGAGACCGGAAATTCGAAGTACTTGGTGGAGACCTTACAAAAGCCCAGAAAAAAGGGCTTGAAGCTATTCATAAAGTGATTGAGAGGCTTGGCGGTACAGGTGTTCAGGAGTGTATAAACAGGACTGTCTTCGAGCTTCTGGACCTTATTGTTGTCTACCCAGTAGAAGATGAAGGAAAATGGTCCGATAAAAGTGGGAATATGCTTCCTGATGCCTACCTTATGAAAAGGGGTTCTACCTGCCATGATCTTGCTTACCAGATACATACTGATATCGGAGACCGGTTTTTGTACGCGGTAGATGCAAGGACAAGACTTAGGCTTGGGGAAAAGCATGAACTGAAAAATGGCGATGTAATCAAGATCATATCCACTGCAAAATAAACAAACCCAATAATAGACCCGAAAACCTGAAAAATTGGTCGTCTGGAACAGGTCATTCGAAACAGGTCTGGAAAGAATTATGAAGTTGATATGAATAACAGAAAAGATGAAATAATGGATTGCTTTAGCTTGTCAGGGAGGATATTTTTCAGATGGATTTACTTTCTTTTGCATACCCGGTCTATGAGAGGTACCTGACCTGGCAAATAGCCAGGGAATTTTCAAATAGTCCCAGGCATGTAGCAATCATACTCAAGGAAACTGACCTTTTTGACCCTGAAGGGGTCGAGAGGCTCATATCCACACTTACTATTTTTAGAAAATTTAGGGTCCAAATTGTGAGCGTCTATGTAGACATCCTGAAAACTGATCCGGCTTTAAAAGCCGAAGTCACATCAACGCTCAAAGCAAGGCTGGAAAAAAACTTTTCTAATCTGCCTGCCGGCACAGGTTATAGAATATATGGCGTTGACGGAGAAGTAAATAGCACTGCTCCTGAAAATGATTTTCTTGTATATGTATCACTGGGATTTGGGGGAAGAGATGAAATTATGAAGGCTGTACTGACCATCCTTGAGGAAGTTAAAGCAGGGACTGTCAGGCCTGAAGAGATAGACGAAAAAATGCTCGAATCTCATCTCCTTGTCAACCACGAGCCTGATATCATGATCCGTTCGGGAGGGCAGAACCTTTCGGATTTTCTGGTGTGGCAGTCAGTTTATTCTGAACTTTATTTTACAGATGTTAACTGGAAAGATGTACGAAAGGTCGATCTGATGAGAGCTATTAGGGACTTTCAGAAAAGAAAGAGAAGATATGGAAGGTGAGTTGAGCTGGAATTTGGACAAACGCGCAAAAATCTACGCTACGCAGTGATTGTGTGCCCGAAATGCCGACAGCATGCCCAGATCACAGAAACAGGAAAAAAAACCCTGAAATGCCAGCATTGCTGCGCTCTCCTGCAAACCCGAAAACTGAAGGTATTCCACTTTTCCGAAGATCTCGAAGACGCAGTGCTTTTTCGAACTCGCCTTCAAGCTGAAATCTCCGGAAAAGTCAACGAAAACTTTTCACTAATCTCACCTCCCAAAGAGTCTGAACCCTCAATCTTCGAAGCTGAAACCCCAGTAAAAAAACTTAAACTCCCAGAAAAAAGCCTTTCCAATCTTACCCCTGTAAAAAAAGACCCAAAATCAACTATTCTCGAGCTTTTGAACACCACTGGCGGAAAAATAGAGAAAGAAGGACTTCGACAGAAAGCTCTCGAAAAAGGAATAACTTAGGAAAAATTCGAAACAGTTCTCAAAAACCTCCTGGAAGCAGGAGAACTTTACTCCCCCCAACCAGGAATTATAAAAATTGTATGAGGGATATAACTAAACACAAACACTTTATATAACCCAGTGTAACTTAGACCCCCTAATTCTATAACCAAAATAAAATTAGGATAAAACAGCCCTTAGTGAGTTAAAAATCAACTTTTCTTGACCAGAAGTTTGTCCTCATGGCTTATTTAAAAACACTATCATTATAATTCAGCCCTCTTGAGCGCAACCGTTGCACCGGTTGATCACACAATAACAACGTTTTCGATCAAACCTTTTTTGAAAAGGTTTGCGGTCAAGTTTTTTCAAAAAAGGTTTGCGGTCAAGACTTTCTTAAAAAGGTTGCAGGTAAATCAGCCCTTTTCAGCAAATTGAGAAACAATTTATCTTACCCATAGTTCAGCCCTCTTGAGCGAAGCGAAAAGGGCCCCGTCCTCCCGAGACGGGACTCGGGTGACGGGACTCGGGTGACGGAACTTGGGAGATAAAATATATTAACTACGAAAAGATTTACTATAATTGAATATAAATAAGAACTAAATCGGTTTTGGGCAAGCCAGGAGAGAACAGGCTTTACTCAGAGCTTATTTGAGAATTACAGAATTTTGTCACAATCAAAGGCAATTCATTTTTATTGTAAAGCATAACGGTGTTAAACATGATGGATCCGCAAATTGAGCGAAAACTCATTGAAATTATGAGGGTAATTCACGAAAGTGACAAGCCTATAGGTGCCCGGGCAATAGCTGATGAACTTAATAACCGGGGCTATGATATAGGAGAGCGGGCTGTCCGCTACCATCTGAGGATCCTGGACGAGAGAGGGTTCACAAGCAAACATGGGTATGCAGGACGTACACTTACCGAACTTGGAGAAAGGGAGATGAATGACGCCCTCATCGCAGACCGGTTTGGCTTCGTAATATCCCGAATAGAAGAGATGGCTTTCAGAACAACATATAACCCCGAGACCAATGAAGGAGTAGTGCCTGTAAATATTTCATACTTTGATAAGGACGATTTAGAGACTGTCATTGAGTTGATTTCATACACTGCACACGAAGGGTATATGATAAGCCCAAGAGTGAGGATCATCGAAGAAGATGAAGAACTGATTTCCCTGCCTCCCGGAAAAGTTGGAATAGCTACGGTCTGCAGCGTTGCTTTTGACGGGCTCCTTCTCAAAGCAGGCATCCCTGTGGAACCTGCTTACGGCGGAATTCTTCAGATAGAAAATCGAAAACCTGCACGATTTTCAGATTTGATTTCCTACAGTGGAACTTCAATTGATCCTATACAAATTTTCATGAGCAGAAAGACCACTTCTGTCCTTGACGTGCTTGAAAAAGGGGAAGGCAAAATCCTTGCCAATATGCGACAGATCAACTCCTCGGCTCATGCCAAAGCTAGAGAAGTTATGAAAAATGTAGAAAAAGTGGGCCTTGCGGGTTATTTCCCTCCGGGGGAAGCTGGTGAAATCTTACTTGGAGCTCCCGTTGAAACCGGAAAGTTCGGGATTGCAATCGTAGGAGGCATTAATGGTATCTGCGCCCTTGAAGAGACCGGAATTCAAATGGAGACAAATCCTGTTTCTACTGTTATGGAATATAAAACCATGAAAGAAATCTGAGGAATCCTAATGTTCAGGCTTACTGTCATCTATGACAACAAAGCAAGTCATGGTTTTACAGGAAGCTGGGGTTTTGCAGTTCTTATTGAAACAAGTCGTGAAACCCTTCTTTTTGACACCGGATGGGATGGGCCTCTCCTCCTGAGACATATGAAGAGGCTAAACATTGATCCAGAAGACATCGGAAAATTAATTCTCTCTCACCAGCACTGGGACCATATAGGAGGCCTTCCTGAGGTTCTTCAGGCAAATCCCAAGCTTGAGGTCTATGTTCCTGCTTCTTTTTCGGAGAATCTTAAAAGAGAAATTAAGAAAAGGTCTATTCTTATCGAAATAAAAGAGCCTGTGGAAATCTCTCGGGGTATCAGGAGTACAGGGGAACTTGGAGATAAGGTAAAGGAGCAAGCGCTTATTCTGGATACGGGAAACGGATCTTACGTACTTACAGGCTGTGCTCACCCCGGACTTGCCGCAATCCTGGATACTGCCAGTCGTTATGGAAAAGTAAAGGGAATTCTCGGTGGGCTTCACGATAACGAGGAGTTTGAAAGGCTGAAAGGAATGGAACTCATTGCAGCAGGGCATTGTACCGTCCATAGAGAAAAAATAAAAGAGATTTTTCCAGCAGAATTTGTAGAGATCGAAGTCGGTCTGCGCATGGACCTGGGATAAATCAAAATATTCGGTTATGTAGAAATTCTTTGAAATACAGAATATACAATTGCTTAAACTGAATTACCCGATATACTTTTACACATTCATTTTCAGACTCAGTCAAAGCTATTTAGATAGGTTTTTTACAAAGCCAGATATTCTAAACAAATTAAAAACTTCTATTTTAGGAATTTTACTTTATAGTCCTGTATTTGAAATACATTTTATTAAATTCTGGATTTTAACATTTTAATTTTAAAGAATATAAGTTACAGAAAATTAATAAAGAATCTATAGTTAGAAATAGAATGTCCTCTAAAAAGAATATAGGATTTGGTGGGAAATAACTGAAAGTGAGGAAATATGCCGAAATTGTCCGACTCTTGAGTTTTTCCAGCCATATAAAGTGAACTTTGAATAAATTAATCTTGAGTGTTATTTTTTAAAATGAACAAAAAAACAGAGGGGAACCATATTAAAAATGAAATAAAGGGAGAAAATGTCGATGCTAAAAATAGAGGATCTGACTGTAGAGGTAAATGGAAAAATTTTGCTTCATGACGTGAACCTCGAAGTCAAAAAAGGATATACCAATGTTCTTTTTGGGCCAAATGGAGCCGGAAAGTCAGCTCTGATGAGAACGATCATGGGCTTCAGCGAATATAAAGTTGTGAAAGGCAGAATTCTGTTTAACGGGAAAGATATTACCGGGCTGTCAGTAGATGAACGAGCCCGCCTCGGACTTGGAATTATGATGCAGCGCCCTCCAGATATGACCGGAATTAAATTGAGGGATCTTGTAAAGGTATTATCGAAAGGAGCTAAAGATCCAGAAGCGCTTGCCGGAAATCTGGATATGAAACGTTTTATGGACAGGGATGTGAATGTGGGCTTTTCGGGAGGAGAAATCAAACGTTCAGAACTTCTTCAGCTTGCAGCCCAGAACCCGAGCCTTTACCTGCTTGACGAACCGGAATCCGGAGTCGACCTCGTAAGCATAGAACAGGTAGGAATGACAATAAAAGAACTACTTGAAGAAGGGCTGAACTGTCCTGGCGAAAGTTGCAAGAAAGGTAAATCTGCCCTTATAATCACCCACACAGGCCAGATTCTGGATTATGTAAAAGCAGATAGGGGATACATCCTTTGCAATGGGACAGTTATGTGTTCAGGAAACCCCCTGAAGATGCTGGAAGAAATAAAGAGCAGAGGGTATGAGGAGTGTATAAAATGCAGACTGATGAAGTGAACCTGAAAAAGCTGGCTGAAAAGGCAGCCGAGAAAAAGGCAGCCTTCGGAGAGGATTTTGAGCTGGAAAAGTTTGAGGAAGGTTCCAAGATTAGCAGGCCTATAGAAGATCTCCAGACCCTTGACGAGGAAAGCAAAAAAACCTTACTCCAGGTAGGAGTCGTACCTAGCGAAGAAGGACGATCCGGCAGTCTGATAGTGCTTGATAATGCAGTATCGCATTCTTCCCTGAAAGACAAAAATGTAGAACTGATGTCCACCCAGAAAGCCCTGGAAAAATATGAATGGCTTAAAGAGTATTCCTGGAAGCTTGTATCTGTTGATACTGACAAATACACCGCAAAAACTTACCTTGAAAATGCGGACGGGTACTTTATCCGGGTGCCTGCTGGAAAGAAATCTTCCCTGCCAGTTCAGACCTGTCTTTTGCTTGGCAGAGATAAAATTTTCCAGACTGTACATAACATTGTGATAGTAGAAGAAGGCGCCAGTCTTGACATAATTACAGGCTGCACAGCTAAAAAGGGAGTGGAAGAAGGTTTGCACCTGGGAATTTCCGAAATGTATGTAAAAAAAGGAGCTACCCTGAACTTCACAATGATTCACAACTGGGCTGAGCAGATAGGGGTCAGGCCAAGGACAGTAATCAAAGTAGAAGAAGGAGGAACCTACGTAAGCAATTACATCTGCCTGAAACCTGTCCGTTCTGTACAGACATATCCGACTGTCAAACTTGAAGGAGAAGGAGCAGTTACCAGGCTAAATACTATAGCCATTGCCCATTCAGGTTCTGAACTGGATCTCGGAAGCAGGGCGGTTTTCAATGCGCCTGGCACGAAGGCTGAACTTATATCCAGGACTATTACAATCGGCGGGAGAGTAATTGCAAGAGGAGAAATGATAGGCAATGCAAAGGGAGCAAAAGGGCATCTTGAATGCAAAGGGCTTGTCCTTACCGATAAAGGAAGCCAGCTTGCAATCCCCATCCTTGAAGCAAACGTAGATGATGTGGAACTTACTCACGAGGCCGCCGTTGGAAAAATTGCTAAAGACCAGGTTGAGTACCTTATGGCCCGCGGCCTTACCGAAGATGAAGCTGTAGGCATGATCGTGCGCGGGTTCCTGGATGTAGGAATACGGGGAATTCCAGAGGAACTGAAAAAAGAAATTGAAAATACAATTACACAGACAGCCTTTGGAATGTAATTCAAAATGAATATAATCCCGAATAGAATCCAAAACAGATATAATTGACTCAGTTCCAAAATCTAGTGAGAAATGTAAAATTCAAAATTACTAGATTGTGTAGTTGGCCACAATCCTTGCGATACAACTTCGGGATTGAAGTCTGTAGACATCGAATATCAATTTTTATGAAAACTGGATTCTTCTTGCTAATTCAGATTTTCAATCAAGAAATGCAAAAATCACTAGATTTTGGAACAGAGTCATATAATTTAAGATAATAAAGCTTGAACAGTGATATAGGATAAGGGGAAATAAGGGGTATAGAAAAACTAAATATGGATACAACTTCTCCAAACCAGGATATTCTGGAACCGGGTGTGTGAAACCGGCAGGGAAAAAGGAGAAACCTGCCGGTCTTTTGTTGAGTGTTTGTGGGCTTTAATGAGCTGAACACTATGAGAATAGGGTTTTCCTATGAAAAAGAAAGCCTTAAAGTTTAATCTGCTCATTAAACCTCAGTTCGCAAATTAAAAAAAGAAGTATAAAAATGTTTCCGTGAAGGCCATAAATGAATAAGATATCAAAGTCATTAGACAAACATCTCATTTTATAAAGACACAAAGAAGAGGCTTTACTACACTCTGCTTTACTTGCATTCTCCTTCTTATTTTCCGTGCGAAACACTTTTAGTTTTTCTGCAAGACGGCAAGGTAAAAATACATTAAAAATCACAGTACTTCCTATTTTTGGCTGGACAATACAGTACTTGACATCATATATATACTACGGCTAGAATATTACAGTACTGTAGTACTTTAGAGGGATTGAAATGATAGACTTTGCCTGTAAAGAGTTCAAAATCGAAGACGTGATCAAGTGTGCCCTTAACCTTACAAAGGCTGACCTTAAGGTTATGAAATACTTTTTAAATGAGAAAGAGCAGTGGGTTGACACGGAGTCTCTTTCAAAAGTCTTGAAACTGGATATTTCCACAATCCAGCGCTCCGTCAAAAAACTACACGAAAAAGAAATTCTGCAAAGGTCGCAGCAGAACCTGGACGGAGGAGGCTATGTTTTCAAGTATAAGGTCAACTCAAGGGCTAAAATAAAAAATATCATCATGACCGTGGTGAATTCCTGGGCTGACCGGCTCGGACAGGAACTTGAAAAATGGGGAAACGGAGTTTGATTCGCTTTGCTTAAAATAACACCTTACCTGGGAGTTATAGTTCTTATCGTTTCCATAGGAGGGCTCTGGTATCCAGTACTTGGTTACTTCCTGCTACTGGTTTTTGCAGCACTCTTCCTGATCAGTCCTTTCAGAGGCAGATGGTTCTGCGGAAACCTCTGCCCTAGGGGAAGTTTTGTTGATTTCTGGATCAGCAAGATTTCAAGGAAAAAGAAAATACCTGCCACTCTGCGTTCCCTGTGGATCCGCCTGCCAATATTTTTCCTGCTAATGGGATTTATGGGATACAGAATATCAAACGCTATTGAGAGTCTCAATACTTTCGAGAAAATCGGCATGGTGTTTGTGATGATGTGCCTGGTAACAACTGCAATAGCAACCCTTCTTGGCAGTTACCTGAGCCCAAGAACCTGGTGTTCCTTCTGTCCTATGGGAACAGCTCAACGCCTGCTTGGTGGTAAAAAGTATCCTCTTAAAATCGAAAAGGAAAAATGTATTAACTGTAAGAAATGTGAAAAAGTCTGCCCCATGCAGCTCAAAATCACTAAGGATGCTGCAAACCCCGACTGTATTAAATGTGGGCGCTGTGTGGATGCCTGTCCTAAAGATGCCCTGAAATTTTGAAATTTAATGTTTATTAATTTTTATTGTTTATTTATAGAAATAGAAAAACGGAATGGCCCTGGACAAATATAATAAGTATTATTATCACCACTTATATAGTAAAATACAGGGGAGCCGGAAAACACTTCCGGAATTAGACTTTAGCATAAAAAATGTGCATACTGGAAAGTGTCTACAAATTAGCTAGATTAAGAGAAAAAAGGAGAAAAAACATGACAAGTCGTGTAGTGGAACTTTCAGAAGCTCAGAAAAAAGAAATCTCCGAACTCTTTGGGGAATATGTCAATCTTGACAAACGGGAACGCCATTATTACAACCACGATATGGGAGCTTTACCTTCACTTATTAAGAAGGTAATTGGGAATACCAACCCTGCAGCTGTCGTAAAAATCCGGACTGAGGAAGACGCAGTGAAGCTCCTTAAATTCGCAAACAGGCATAAGATTCCAGTTGTACCTCGCGCAGGAGCCTCTTCAGGATATGGAGGGGTAATCCCGACAAAAGGAGGAATAGTTGCCGATGTTACACTACTGAATAAGATCATAAGCGTAGATCCCGAAAAGCAGAAAGCGGTTGTGCAGAGCGGTATAATCTGGGAAAAGCTTGAAAGGAAACTAAAAGAAAAGGGGCTTTCATTACAAGCAATTCCTTCAAGCGCTCCTGCTTCGACAGTTGGAGGATGGTTATCCCAGAGCGGAGCCGGTTACGGAAGTTATGAGTTTGGCTGGGGCCACGAGAGCATGGAAAAAGCCAGAGTTGTGCTTCCCACAGGAGAAATCCGGGAGTTTTCAGGCCCTGAACTGAAAAAGTTAATCGGGACAATGGGAACCATAGGCATCATTACAGAGATTACCCTGAAAGTCCAGAAATTCGAAGAGAGAAAAGCCGTTTCTGCCAGTTTCCCAAGCGCTTCAGCCCTGAAAAAAGCAGTCGAAGATATAAAAAGAAAAAATATCCCTCTATGGTCAATTTCCTTCCTGAACCCCGAATGGGCGGATATGAAGAATAAAGCGCCCAGGAAACTCCACTATGAAGAAGTAGTGGATAAAGACAGACCAATGTTGCCGGTCTCTTACGTTTCAACTTTCATGTACCCTGCTTCGAGAAATGTCTCCGGCCTGAAAGAAGCAATCGAAGGTGCAGGTGGAACAATCCTTCCGGAAGAAATTGCAAAATACGAGACCGAGGAATGGTTCAAGTCCATGAAAGTAAAGAGGCTGGGTCCTTCGTTTATCCCGGCAGAAGTCCTGGTGCCTCTTGAGAAAATGGACAAAGCTTTTGAAGAAATGGGGAAGAAAATCAAATTGCCTGTACTTACCGAAGGTATGGTTATAAACGATGGGTACGTGGTCCTCCTCTGTTTCATGCGCCATTCCGAGCGCTCCGTGCTCTTTAATACAGCTTTTGCTCTTTCTCTGAGCATTTTGAAGATTGCAGAAGATAATGGCGGAAGGGCTTATGCATCAGGGATTTTCTTCGCTTCAAAGAGAAAAAGTGTCTTTGGGGAAAGACTTGCTGAAATCGAAGCCTTAAGAAAAGAAATTGACCCCAACGGAATCATGAACCCTGAAACCCTGGAGGGAAGAAGCCTCCTGAACACTGCCGTATCAATGGGCTCTACTTTCGAACCTTTTGGCAGGATAATTGGGAACATGTCAGGAATTGGGAAGGTTTCCTTCAAAGATGAGAAAGAAATCCCTGCAGAAGTGGCAGAACTTGCGTATTCCTGTTCTCAGTGCGGATACTGTGTGAGTGAGTGCGACCAGTACTACGGCAGAGGCTGGGAGTCACAGTCACCTCGTGGAAAATGGTTCTTTATCAAGGAATACCTGGCAGGCCGGGAAAAACTTGACCAGAGACAGACAAATACCTTCCTCGGTTGTACAACCTGCCAGATGTGTAACTCCCGATGTGAACTGGATATGCCGATCGAAGATGCCTGGATGACCATGCGCAAAAAGCTGGTTATAGAAGAGAAAAAGATGACCTTCCCACCCTTTGAGATCATGGCTGCAAGCCTTCTTAAAGAGAGGAACATCTGGGCAAACTACAGAAAAGACAGGGACAAATGGATTCCAGAGGATATCAGGGCAAAGATGAAGGATAAAGCCGATTATGCCTATTTTGCGGGCTGTACGGCGTCCTTTGTTGAAAAAGACGTGGCAGTCGGGGCTGTCCGTATGCTTGATGATGCAGGTGTGGAGTTTACAGGGCTCTTTGACAAAGAATCCTGCTGTGGAATTCCCATGCTCGTTGCCGGAAGATGGGATGTTTTTGAAAAGACAATGAGAATGAACATCGCAAACATGAAAAAGAAAGGTGTAAAAACCGTAATAACTTCCTGCCCTGCCTGCTGGCTAATGTGGCATACAGTTTATCCCCAGTGGGCGAAAAAGCTGGGAATCGAATACGGGCTTGAGGCAAAACATTACTCTGAAGTGCTTGCGGATCGTCTCGATGTCCTGAAACCAAAGTTCAAACAGCCTCTGGATAAAGTGGTAACCTGGCACGATTCCTGTCACATTGGCAGGGCAGGAGGTAAAGTGTACGAGCCGCCCAGAGAACTGCTAAAAGCTATACCCGGAATAAAGTTCAGGGAACTTGAATACAACCGAGAAAGAGCTCACTGCTGCGGTTCGGTTGTAAGCCTTATTGCCGAGCCCCCTGTTGCATACAAACTGGGAGATATGAGACTCCAGGAAGCCATTGATGTTAAAGCCGACATCGTTGCAGCGCTTTGCCCGTGTTGCGTATTCCAGTTCCGTGTAGCAGCGAAGGAAAACAATCTTGACATAGAGATTCAGGATCTGGGTGCCCTGGTGGCAAGGAGCCTTGGGTATAACCTCCCAGACTCAACCGCCTATACTCTGGAATCCTGGGCTCCCTTTGAAAAGATGATCGCCCTCATGCAGCCTGAGAATATGACCGAACTGATGGTTGAACTCATGCCTCAGATGATGGCAGCGATGCCAGCACCGCTTCAGGCAATGATGAAGATGGTCAAATATGTGCCAGGCATGGATGCTCTGATGAAACCGATGATGCCGATCATGATGCCAAAGCTAATGCCTTCAGTCATGCCAAAAGTCATGCCTGACATGCTGAAAGCTGTAGAAAAGAAAGTTCCTATGCCTGATTACATGAGAGAGCAGCTTCCTGTCCTTATGCCGAAGGCTATGGATAACTTGATGCCGAATATGCTTCCGGAGCTGATACCTCTGCTGACTCCAAGGATGATTGAGTATATAAAAACACATTAAGCATTTTTGTACAAATTGTTCAGAAAAAATATGTTCAGAAAAAATATGTTCAGAAAAAGTAGAAGGGAGAATTTTAACATCCCTTCAATCAATTTTTTACGATTTTACTTTTTAAAAGCTATCAGTAGATTGCTCTTTTATGTAAGCTAGACTCTTTTCACAAGCACTTTCTATTCCCAGACCAGAACAGGATTGGAAATAAAATTGGTTGAACGATTCATCGACTTCTCAATATGGTTTTAGCTACCCTGATGAACTTATCTATAAATTAAGGTATTGTATTTACCGCGGCTTTGCCAATTCACCTTTACCTTTACATTCCTTGATGACATCGGAAAAGTTTGTGTATTCCCGGTCTGAACAAGACTCGAGAACGTTTATCACTTCACTACGAGCATTAAGTTTTTTAGCTTCCTCTATAAGTTGACTCCTTGTTGCAGGGAACTTTACATCTCTAAAAGCTTGCATAACATTCTGAATACCTTTGAATTCCTGTAGAATATCCGAAGAGCTGTGGTATTCCTTGTCTGGAATGTTTTCAATAGCTTGTATTACTTCGTTACGGGCATTAAGACTTTTAGCTTTATCAATAAGTTGCCATTTCGTTACAGGATATTTCATCTCTTGAAAAGCTTGTAAAGCTTTTTGAATCGCATTGTGTACTTCAGTAGCACTTTCCTGCATTTGATTTTCCCCCATATTTTGGTTTTACCCTGTATTTTGGTTTTATTTTCTGTTGAATTTGTTCACTTCAAACATTTGAATCAATTTGATACAATTTTACACCTGCATCTGTTTGATTTATGTTTGATTTATAGTCCTTTTATGCGCCAATGAGAGTGATTTCAAATTGTATCAACAAGAAAACTGTATTTATCAAATATAATATCTAGAGAAATATAAATAAGAAACCGATATAAATTAAATGCTGATGTTATTCAGTCAAATGTTAGCATATATTTACTTATTAAATAGTATTTTTCCCAAGAAATCTCTTACTTTTCAGGAATGCATATAAAAACAACATCTATCTGGACAAATATCTTAGAATAGAAAAAGCAAGATTAATAGAGATGAATAAAATCTACCTTTGATTTAAAATACAAATTGTTGGATTTTTTGAAACTAACTTTCTTGCAAATATTACAATATTCTATTATTGATTTTCGGATAGACTCTTTATACACCAGGAAGAATAACCCAAATAAGCCATTAAAAGACCCAGGAGCCTCTTTTTTTTAAAATGAGATTTTACGCTCCAGAGAAATTCTTATATAGAAGTGCTTGCATTAAGAATAGGAAAATACGCACAAAGGTAACGTGCTCAGGAATACAATTAATAAAAATTCATAGAAATTCATATCATAAAAAGGAGATTAAAGCTTGGCAGCACAACCGATCTTTATTTTAAGGGAAGGCAGCAAGAGAACCCATGGTTCCGATGCCCAGCACAACAATATTATGGCCGCAAAGGCGGTTGCTGAAGCGGTAAGAACCACTCTTGGGCCCAAGGGTATGGACAAGATGCTTGTAGACTCCATGGGTGATGTTGTTATCACCAACGACGGAGCAACAATCCTCAAAGAAATGGACATCGAGCACCCAGGTGCAAAGATGATCGTAGAAGTAGCCAAAACCCAGGATGCCGAAGTCGGAGACGGAACCACCACCGCAGCCGTACTTGCAGGGGAATTCCTGACAAAGGCAGAAGACCTGCTTGAAAGCGGAGTACACCCAACAGTAATTGCAAGCGGCTACAGGCTTGCAGCAGATCAGGCTACAAAGATAATCGATACCATTACTATCAGTGCATCTCCTGAGGATACCGAGACTCTAGAAAAAATTGCAGCCACAGCCATAACAGGAAAAGGCGCAGAGGCTCAAAAGGAACATCTCTCCAGTCTTGCAGTCAAGGCCGTTAAGTCAGTTGCTGAGATCAGCGAAGACGGAAAGATCACTGTAGACATCGAGGACATCAAGGTGGAAAAGAGACCCGGTGGAAGTATCAAGGATTCCGAGATTGTCGACGGTGTAATTGTCGATAAAGAGCGTGTCCACCCAGCTATGCCCGAAGTAGTTGAGAATGCAAAAGTCCTGCTTTTAAGCGTACCAATCGAGCTCAAGAAAACCGAAACTAAAGCCGAAATAAAGATCACCAATCCTGGCCAGATGCAGCTCTTCTTAGACCAGGAAGAAGCAATGCTCAAGGAAATTGTGGACAAGGTAATCAAGACAGGCGCAAATGTTGTCTTCTGCCAGAAGGGAATCGATGACCTTGCTCAGTATTACCTGACAAAAGCAGGAATCTTTGGTATGCGCAGGGTGAAGAAGAGCGATATGGATAAACTTTCCCGTGCAACAGGTGCAAAGATTATCACCAGCCTCGACGAAATTGAGGAATCTGACCTTGGCTATGCCGGTCTCGTGGAAGAAAAGGACGTTACAGGCTCAAGAATGACCTTCGTAACAGGTTGCAAGGACAGCAAAGCTACCTCAATTCTTCTGCGCGGCGGAACCGAGCATGTAGTTGAAGGAATTGAGAGAGCCCTCGAAGACGCTCTCAGAGTAGTGGGCGTTGCTCTTGAAGACCAGAAGATTGTTGTGGGCGGCGGCTCTCCAGAAATTGAACTGTCCCTCAGGCTCAAGGAATACGCAGCAACCCTTAAAGGCAGGGAGCAGCTTGCTGTAATGAAATTCGCTGAGTCTCTTGAGATTATTCCCAGCACCCTTGCAGAAAATGCAGGACTTGACCCAATCGACATGCTTGTGGAAATGCGCTCCCAGCATGAGAAAGGAAACAAGCGTGCAGGACTCAATGTTTACACTGGCAAGATCGAGGACATGTTCGAAGACAACGTTGTCGAACCTCTCAGGATCAAGACCCAGGCAATCAATGCAGCCACTGAAGCCGCAATTATGGTTCTCAGAATCGATGATGTAATTGCCTCATCCAGTCCAGCCAAAGTAGGTGGCCCGGGAGCAATGCCAGGCGAAATGCCTGAGATGATGTAAAATTTAGAAGTATAAATTTAGAAGTATAAATTAAGGATTGCTGGAAATTTTCAGCAATCCTGAAACTCTCTTTTTAAATCGGTATAGTCATTCAGGAATTCGTTTAAAAATCTTTTTTAAATATTCTTTCCAGAAATTGCTTCCAGGAGAATTATTTTCAGAAATCGTTTTTAGAGACTTCTTTCAGAATTCATTTTCAATGATGGATTCTCCTTTTATGTAAGTCAATTTGTACATAAAGCCACGAAAATTTTTCCAAATAAAGAAAAGCCCAGGCATTTCAAACAAAAAACAAACTGGAAAGTTAGGGTCCCCAAACGAAAATATTTAAAAATTAAAAAAAGCGTTTTTGAGTTTTTTTATACCGCATGTTACTGAATTTTTAAAGTGAAACATGACCAGTGAAAATTGTTATCTGGCTTCATAGCAGGAAACTTCCCTGGCATCTACCCGGACTGGTTTCCCAAGTTCGTTTGAAATAACATCTCTTACCCTTGCCATACATCTGCACTGAAGCTGGATACGAGCTGACATAGCTTCTCGTTCTTCAATGTAGAAATCGTTTGAACTGACAATGGAATGAACCGAAATCTGCTTCTGTACAACCTTTGCTATGAGACCCTGAGTCCCATTCGTGAGATCCTGAAGGCTGGTAGAAGTCAGGAGAACACTATCTCCTGCATTGAGCCCGAGTACTCCTACGAAGTTTTGAGGACTCCGAATCTCAAGAGTCCTGAGATGGTGTTTCTTCAGGACCTCGATGAGAGAATCAGCAATTCCTGTTAACGCGATGTACTCCATGGGATCACCCGTACATTGGGAACTCCTTCTTTACTTCTCCTTTCTGCTCTGCAGTCTGAACATCTTCAGCAAGCCTCTGGAGTTCGATCTCTATGCGTTCAGCCTGCTCTATAAGCCGATCTGTACTTATTGAAAGCCCATAGAGCTCGTTTAAAACTTCGATAACAGCAGAAGCAGCTCTTGGGTCAGGATTCTGGGTTCTGGTAGCACCAAGAAGGCTAAATGCAGGAACTCCACGCAGCAGACATTCAGCCATTACACTACCTGAAATCCCAGAGATGGTTCCCATCTGGAAAACTTCTACTTTTTCCTTAATTTTATTCAGCATCTCCGGAGTGGTGGCTGCCCCGAAGACTTTCTGCCCTCCGTCCATTATGGCAATTCCTGCAATGGAAGCAATTTCTCTTACGTTAATAGACTCAGCCCAGTCCACCAGAGCATTACTAACATCGTAGGAGACAGTGTGGCTGATCGGGATATCGGAGATTACAACAATCAGGTTATGTTCCACGCTTTCATAAATTCTTACAGGCATATTTATAAGTCCCTCGTAAAGCACTGCAATCGAGGGGAAATACCTTGATTCAATAGAGCCAATGTATTCCATTTTCAATTCTTCTATCATATGTTGACTTGCAATATTCCCCACAAGCCCGATTCCGGGAAAACCTTCAATCAAAACAGGATTTTTTGACTGCACAGGTTTGGTAATAATCTTCACGTCATTATTGTCATAATCTGTATTTGACAAGTAACCACCTCAGCGAAATACAACCCCTATGATTATATCTGAGCTAATCCTAGATAAACAAGCTTCTCAGCAGTCCGATCTACGCTACTTCCTGCATACACATAATAAGAAATATACAATGGACCCGGGCTCCGACCATAGAACCCTCTTTTTGCTAAAAAGAGAATCTTTTTAATATATATCTTTTCTCCTGATAGGGAAAAATAACTTTGATAAAGAGATATAATAAATTCAAATCTCATCTTCCAACTGGAAAAACTGACAGAAACCTGATTTTATAAAATATGAAAAAGAAAAAAGCATAATACACAAAGGGAACAGTAAAGGAAACAGTAAAGGAAACAGTAAAGGAAACAGTAAAAAAGTTCATAGAAAGAAACATCAGAACACAGGAGGAGAAAAATCATGGAAAAATCTATTCTCTATTTTGACAATGTAGGAGAGTCAAATACGGATGCCGTTATTACAGCAGCAGCGAAAAGGGCGGCAGAGCTTCAGATATCTCATATTGTGGTGGCAAGCACCAGTGGAAAAACCGCACTAAAAATGGCAGAGGCTGTGAAGAGCAGCGGCATAAAAGTCATTGGAATAAGCCACCAGTACGGGCAGAATAAGAAAGGCGAATGGGAAGTAGAAGAGGAATACAAAAAGAAGCTCGAAGAGCTTGGAGCGGTAATAACCACTCAATCCCATATGTTTTCCGGAATTGAGCGCTCGATTACAAAAAAGTTCGGGGGTTATTCTAGACTGGAAGTAATTTCCGATACCCTCAGGTCTCTCTTCGGAAAAGGCTTCAAGGTAGCCATTGAGGTCGCAGTTATGGCGGCCGATTCAGGTTATATCCCTGTTTCCGACAACACAGAGATTATAGCGATAGGAGGCACAAGGCATGGTGCAGACGTAGCACTTGTGCTCAGGCCAGCCCACAGTGGAGATTTCTTCTCCCTTCAGATTCGGGAGATTATTGCCATGCCGCGAGCTAAAGAAGATTAAGGTGAGAAAAAGACAAGAAAAAAACAAGAAAAAATGGGAAATATAAATCCTTGATACAGGTGATTCAGCTCTTCATTTGAGAGTGATGAGGAAGCTCAGGTGATTTACTAGAATTACCCTGGCTTCTCGCTATTCCCCAAAGATAAATATATCTGAGAGACATCTATAACGCCGGCATGTCAGCAATATTCGAAATACTCGACAAGGATGCAGGCGGAAGGATAGGAAGGCTCAGGACTCCCCATGGGACTGTTGAAACGCCTACCGTTATGCCTGTGGTTAATCCAAATATCCAGCTAATTCCCCCGAAAGAAATGCGAAACTTCGGGGCAGAGATTCTGATTACTAATTCCTATATTATTTACCGCAAGGAAGAACTGAAAAGTGTCGCCCTGGAAAAAGGGTTGCATGGGCTCCTGGGTTTTGATGGGCCTATTATGACGGATTCAGGTTCTTTCCAGCTTTCTGTATATGGGTCCGTCGAAGTTACGAATGAGGAAATTCTTGGGTTCCAGCAAAAGATAGGAAGCGACATTATTGTCCCTCTGGACATCCCTACACCCCCTGATGTCCACTACCGACGGGCTGAAGAGGAACTTGCAATCACAGCCGAACGTCTGGAAGCGGCACGCAAGTTTATCCAGGGCGAGCAGCTTCTTGCAGGACCAGTTCAGGGTTCAACCTATCCTGAATTGAGGGAAAAAGCTGCTTCCCACCTGAAAGATCTTAATTTTGAAGTTTATCCACTTGGAGCAGTTGTCCCGCTCATGGAAGCCTACCGTTATGCGGAACTTGTTGACGTGATTGCTGCGTCTAAAAAAGGGCTCTCTCCGGCTTCTCCGGTCCACCTTTTTGGGGCAGGCCACCCAATGATGTTTGCCCTTGCAGTAGCCATGGGATGTGACCTTTTTGATTCGGCAGCCTATGCTCTTTATGCCAAGGATGGGCGCTATATTACTGTAAATGGAACTTACCACGTTGAAAAGCTGAACTATCTGCCCTGTTCCTGTCCAGTCTGTTCAAAGTACACGGCAGAAGAATTGAAAAAAGCCGATAACCGGGAAGAACTTCTGGGAAAACACAACCTTTACGCGACCTTTGCTGAAATCCGGTTGATTAAGCAGTGCATAAAAGACGGAAAATTGCTCGAACTTGTAGAGCAGCGCTGTCGTGCGCATCCAAAACTTCTGGATGGGCTGAAGAAGCTTTACACCCATTCTTCCTGGCTTGAACAGCTTGATCCGGCTACAAAAGGCACCTTCTTCTACTGCGGACCTGAGTCCTCCTCCCGCCCCGAAATCCTGCGTTTTGGAAAACGGCTGGATAGGTTCAGCCTGCAAGGCTCAGTAATTATTAGGACAGGGACAGTAAAAGGAGAGAAAGATTACGACCAGATTCTTACTTTCAAAGCACCGTTTGGAGCGTTTCCTGTCGAAATGGAAGAAGTGTATCCTTTCAATGCTGAAGTTCCAAAATTTCCGGATTACGAATCACTCAATACAGCTCTTTCAAACACTTTAAAACTGATGGACCTGAACCCGGAAGCCGAGTTTACTTTTATTTGCGAGGAGGAGTTCAAGCACCCTCTAATTGAAGAAATCAGAAAAAGGGCAAAACTGGTATACAGGAAAGATTGGAAAAAAGAATAAATATACAGGAAAAATTGGAAAAAAATAAATTTTGGGTAGCCGATTAAGAGTACAGGATACCTTTAGTTCCTGATACCTTGAAATCCTCAAAGCTACTGGCAATCAAAACGCGCCTCAAAAGAGATAAAAAGAAAACTTTTTTGTGGTGCAAACCTTTATAGAATTACCTGCAAAAACCCTCTAAACAGGGAAAGAGCTGAAATACAACGCTCGACACAAAAACTTTCGTACAAACCAGAAAAGTCTAGGTGAAACTATTGTCCCTTACAGCAAGAATCGGCGAACTCAGTCCTTATCTGCGACTAATGAGACCCGAACTCTACTACATGGACCTTACCCTACCTGCCTCAAGTGCGATCCTTGCTTCGTATTTGGCGACCGGAGGGCTTCCCGAACTTCTTCCCTTCATGATTGCAGTAATAGGTGGCTTTGCAGCCATTACAAGTTCATATGTATTCAATGACTGCTGTGATATAGATATCGATACGATCAACCTGCCTGGCCGTCCCTTACCCTCATCAAAATTGTCAAAGAACTCTGCGCTTGCTTATGCCGTCTTTTTGTTAGTAATTGCAGGATCAGCAGCGGCTTACCTGAACCCTGAGTCTCTCGTAACCCTTATTATTGCGGCTTCAGTTATCACAATATATTCAATCTTTGCAAAAAGGAATACTTTCCTCAGTTTTTTGCCAGTAGGTATTTCTTATGGGCTTGTACCTGTAGGTATCTGGCTTGCCTTTGACCCTGCAGGAATCCTGAAAGGCAGCGATGGAGTAATTCTCCCCTTGCCAGCTATTTGTTTCGGGCTAATGATTTGTGTTACGGACTGGGCTTTTACCCTTGGAGGAGTTTCCAGAGATGTTGAAGGAGACAGAATGAAGGGTGCTCCAACGATGCCCGTAACCTTTGGAATCCCCTTTACCGCCAGATTCGTTACTTTCTGGTGGATTGTTGGAGTCATCGCTTCAATAATCATAGGCTGGTCGGCTCGTCTTGGACCTATATACTTTGCAGGAGCCCTTACTTCAGGACTCTGGATGCTTACTCGGTGTCTCGATTTTATCAAACATCCTACCCCGGAGAGAGGTGGCAGGCTCTTTCTTAATGGTTCAAATTATAGAGCAATTATGTTTGGATCAATGATTCTTGACGTAGTGCTGTGCATTTATGCAGGGGGCTACACCTCCATTCTCTGGTAAAACAGGTAGAAAAAAATGGACGCGGATATTATCGTAATAGGGGCATCTCCTGCAGGACTGATGGCTGCAAGGAACGCCTGTGAGAAAGGAGCATCGGTCCTTTTGCTGGAAAAAAAAGAAGAGATAGGGCATCCTCCCCACCCTGCAAACTCTTTTTTTAAGGGGATGCTTGATAAATGCGGAGAAAAGGTAGACTCTTCTTATGTTCTGCATTATCTCAAAGGCATGAAGATTATTTCCCCGTCAGGAAGGACAGTCGAAGTTGAGACTACTGGATATGCCATTGATAAAACGGCTTTCGACAGGTTTTATGCAAAGAAAATAATGAAAACCGGCGTAGATCTTCGAACAGGCGTTAAAGTGCAGGATATCCAGAAGGAAGGAGATAAATTTACTGTCAACACCTCTGCCGGAGTATTTACCTCAAAACTGGTTATTATCTCCGACGGCATAAATTCAAAAATGGCTTCCCTTGTGGGCTTGAAGACAATGAAACATCCTGAAGATATTGCCTGGGGAATTGAATTGGATATTAAAAGTCCTGGACTTGGGAAACCAGAGATGTTTGAATATTATGTAGGAAATCATGCCCCAGGCTGGAAAACTACATACTCTCCAAGAGGAGGCGATAATGCCGCAATCGGAGCCTATGTGCGCCGGTGCGGAACTGATGCAACGCCTTACCTTAATGCCTGGGTTGAAAATTTCAAAAAGCTTAAAGGACTCGAAGAGCTTGAAGTTGTAAGAAAACTGTCCGGAGGAGACCCTATTGTGACCATTCCGAAGGAGTACATAACCGATGGGATAATGGTCGTTGGCGGGGCAGCAGGTCAGTCGGGAATAGGATATGCAATGAGAGCAGGCCAGATATGTGGAGATGTTGCTGCAGACGCCATAAGCAAAGGAGATGTATCAAAATCTGCCCTCCTGGCTTACCGGAAGACCTGGGAAAAGGAATTTCTGGCCGAACACTACCTGGGCCGAATAGGGCTTGAGACTCTCAGGAAAATGACGGATAGGGAAATTGATGAGATGGTTAAGGTCTTTGAAAAGGAGGACCTTTCGTTTATTCATGGAAGTTCAGTTGAACAGGCTATGCAGGTTTTTGCGTTCATGCTAAAGAAAAAACCCTCTGCGATGTTAAAGTTCAGAGCACTCCTCAGGAATAAATGAACTGAAATTTAAAAGAGCAAAAGAGAACGGAACCGATATGGACATTATCAAATGTCAGGTGCAGGAACAATATGCAATACGATTTCTATAAAAGCCCTCTTTTCAGAGTTTATACTGAGATCGAAGACGGACACATGAGGATGAAAACCAGCGGGGTTGCGTCCATCCTTATGAGGAAAACTCTTGAGAAAAACCTCTCAATTTTTGAAGGCGAAAAGCCTGCAAAAGTCGAGGCCGACAGGCTCATCTGTTCAACCTGGATGCCACCGGTGCCAAGCCCGGGTTTTGACCGCCTGGTAAAAAGCCAGATTTTTTCCATGCTGGGAAAAACGATTCCGGACCAGGTAACTATTTCTGTTACTGAAGAATGCCCTAACAACTGTATTCACTGCGCTCTGCCTGACACGAAAAACCGGAAAAAACTTGCCCCCGAAATCGTAAAATCTACAATTGACCAGGTGCTCGAAATGGGCACAACTTTCGTGATCTTTGATGGAGGCGAGCCCCTGACATATCCTAACCTGGAAGACTTGATAAGGTACGTAAACCCTGAAAAAGCGATCACAGGTATGTTTACCTCAGGTGTGGGGATGACTGAAGAGCGAGCCAACAGCCTGAAAGAAGCAGGCCTTTATTCTCTTACTGTAAGTTTTGACAGCGCGTATGAAGATAAGCACGATCACGTAAGGGGCAGGAAAGGAGTTTTCAAAAGTGCGGTTGAAGCCGTCAAAAATGGAATTAAGGCCGGACTGCTTGTAAATATATATGTGGTACTTTCCAGGGATAATGTGAACGAGCTTGAAGAACTATATGCTCTTTCATCCGAGCTTGGAGTCCATGAACTCTCCTTCTACGAAATAGTTCCCACGGGCAGGTGGATGGATCACGCCTCTGAAATCCTGACCCCAAAAGATCTGAGAAAATTTGAGAATTTCGTATCAGGAGCCAGGGAGAAAGAAGGCCCCAGAATATTTCCTATCCCACTGATCATGAATGCCACAGGCTGCATGGCAGGCCGAAAGTGGCTCCATATAACCCCGGAAGGAAATATTCTTCCCTGCGCCTGTATCCCCATTTCCTATGGAAATGTTCATAGAGACAGAATAAAGGACATCTGGAAAAAGATAAGGGAAGACCCTGCATATAATGCAAAGTGCTGCCTTATGAGAAACCCCGAGTTCAGGGAGAAGTACCTGAGTCTGTCAGAGTAAATTGTGAATAAAGTTATAATTCTATTCCTTTAATTTTTACCTATAATTTTTACCTATAATTTTTACCTGTAATTTTTACCTGTAATTTTTACCTGTAATTTCAGTACTGTCCTTTTATTTCGTTCTATCTTACTTTTGGCAGGTCGACATTAAAAATTAAAATGTTTTTTGATACCGTTTTAGAATATTAACCAACAATATACAAAGTTTGTAACTGGTAACTTGTGGCTTGACTCTCCCGATATATATACGCTAAGTGAGCTCATCCCAAAACACAGTTTTAATCTCAATATTAAAATTATTCAGGATTTCTTTTATAACCAAAAGCTCGATTGATCACTTAAAATACAAGATCCAAAGAAACAAATTTTGAGTTTTGGGATCGGCTCGATCACATTCTGTAAAAGTTTAATATTAGGGATTAATAGTTGATTATATGTAAACCTTATAGATTCACACAATAATAGGAAATTATTTTCCAAAATCGTCATTATCAGAAATTATAAAAAATTAAATGTCGACCTGCCGAATATAGAATACTATTTAGTTTTTCATATAAAATTATAGGGCATCATAGACAGTATACAACCCATGTATATTAACAAAGTATTATGGACAGATTACAGTAGCGGAAACGCTGATATTTAGATGCTCAATTTTGAACCATCTCTTATTTATAAAAAACAATTAGATAATAAGTACCTTATAATTTGGCGAGGTCTTGAGATGAAAAAATTTTTGACGTCTGTAGTTAAAATTGGTTTAGGATTTTTTGTTGGATTTCTTTTGCTTGCTATTGTAGTCGGAATGTTTGGATCTAATGATTCAAAGGATAGTTCTGCCCCCACAAGTACTCCTATAGCTCAGTCATCCGCAGAAGCAGAAAAATCTACCGGAAATGAAACACCTGCCACAACAAGTACTTCTGTAGCTCAGTCATCCGCAGAAGCAGAAAAATCTGCTGGAAATGAAACACCTGCCACAACAGTAACAGAAACAGAAAAATCCACTGGAAATGAAGTGGCAGCTCCGACAGAAGATCAAACGAAAGACGAGCTTTCGGACGAATATAAAACAAAATTAGCTGAACAGAAAGAAGAGGAAGAAGAAACTCCTGATGAAACAGAAGAAGAAACTCCTGATGAAACAGAAAAATCCACTGGAACAGAAGTAGCTGCGCCGACTGAAACTTCTACACAGAAAACAAGCAGCGTCTATGATATTATTACCTGGGATTACTACAAGACAACTAAAATTAATGATTACACAATAGCCCCTTCAGGTAAGAATTATTATGTTGTAACTATCCGCTTTAACAATACTGGAACAGATACCTACAGCACAAATGCATTCTATTGGAAATTAACAGCAGATGGAGTTACCTATACAACTGATGCTTCGACATTCTCCATGCCAGGATACAAACTTGTTGATGTAGGCCCTGGGGGTAAGACTGACTCTCAGTTTGTCTTCCTAGTTGATGGCGAACCAACGGACATTTCTCTAGAATATAATGGATTTTAAGTAGAAGTTTAGTATCCTTTTCAAATTGAGTGGAAAGCTCTCACTTTCCACTCAATAAGCTTTTTTCTCTGATTAGTTATGTCTTTTCTATTCAGTTCCCTGTAGTTTCAACTTACTCATTTGATTTAGTGCCCGCAACGAAATAACCTATGCAACTTATAATTTATTGTAACTTTGACTGTCGGCCTTGATAGCGAAAATCACACGTTCAATCGGGAATATGCATAGATTGTTCTGTGATGGGGCCTTAGTTCATTAAGAGCAGTGTTGTGAATTTGCGGTATATTTTTTAAGTCACATTTTTGTATACCGTGAAAAAATTGGCCGTAGGATAGTGAATTTTCAACCCAATAACGTTGTGAGATTTGTGATTTTACAGAAAATTAAGCACATTGCCATATAAATTGGCAAATAGGATAGAAATAGAATCAAGAACAGAATCAGTAATAGCACAGAATAAGCCGGAATGAACTCGAAAAATTAGGATGCAGGTTGAAATATACCTGCAACGTAAATTGAAAACTTTCAGCTAAATTTTTGTTTATGAGACGAATCAGACTAAACCCGATCTCTGAAGAGTCATCAGGTCTTCAGTGGTGAGTTTTCCTCCGCCCTTGAACTTTTCGAAGATGGACTTGGCATCCTTCTGGAGTTCGGACTTGACAACGCGAGATCTTCCTTCTTTGTCTTTCTTCCTGAGCTTAAAGATTTCTTTATCGAGATCCCGGATTTCCTTCTGGGCATTGATGAAAGCCTTATGCTGTTCGTCAGCTGCTTCCTGGGCTTTTACAAATTCCCTGTGGGCAACGTCAGACTCTGCCCTGGTTTTGTCAGCCTCTTTGAAAGCTGCAATCATCTTCTCATGATATTCCTGAGCCTGCCTGGCATATTCAGCCAGCTGGGTATGGAATTCTGAGGCTTCATCTCGGATTTTCTGAGCTTCGTCCAGAAGATCCTTCAGTTCGGAGTTGCTCTCAAGCTGGACTTTTTTGACGTGATATTGTTTTTGAAGCTGAGTGATCTTTCCAACGAGTTCCCTTTCCTTGCTTGTGCTCAGGACTTCAGTCTGCTGAGCGAATTCAAGGCGATCAATATCTTTTCTTAGAGCTTTGATCGAAGGGCCACCCAGGTTGCTCTGCTTCCTGATGGAATCAGCCTTTGCAAAGAGCTCATTTGCCTTAGCATTGGTTTCATCGCGCTTATTCTTGTATTCGCTGACCTTCTCATTAATTTCGTCCCTGAGAACTTTTAGTTCCTGAGCTTCGTTAATAAGGTCTTTTGTCTTCTTGTTAAGTTCATTACGCTTTGCAGCGAGTGCACTAGCCTCTGCGTTTAAAGTATTCCTTTTTTCCTTGGCTTCTTCAGAAATGTCTTTCAAATCTGATCTTTTTTTCTGCAGTTCCTTTAGCATCTCTTATTGTGCCTCCCGATCCAGCAAAAAAGCTGGCATTTTAGTAGCTCTATTGTTCGATGTCAACATGCTGTGCCTGATTACAACATTGATAAGAAAGAGATTCAAGAACAGGAATAACGGCTTTAAGGTCTTTTTTTGTTATGACCACATCCGCATATTCCCTCAGGATGGGCTTGGGATTGAAAGCTATAGCAAAACCTGCTTTCTCAAAGACACAGGCATCGTTTGCGCCGTCCCCAACAACTACACATTGCTCTGGCCGAACCCCGTTTAATTGGGTGAGTTCTTCAAAAACCTTTGCTTTGGAGTCGCTCTGAGTGATCGGGCCGACAACTTTGCCAGTAAGAAAGCCGTCTTCCACAAGCAGTTCGTTGGAAACAATGAAATCAATGCCAAGCGCTTTGCCTATCGTATCGGCAGAAATGGTAAATCCACCGGAAATCATTGCAGTTTTATAACCCCTACTTTTGACATAAAGGATAAGTTCTGCTGCTCCCGGCATCAGATTGATCTGGTTTACCGCATCAAGGGCAGTTTTGAGAGGAAGTCCCTTAAGAAGCCTGACCCTTTCAATAAGTGCTTGCTCAAAATCAAAGTCTCCATACATCGCTTTCTTCGTAATCTCTTCTACTTTGCTTACAACACCTGCAGCCCTGGCGAGCTCATCGATAGTCTCAGCGTCTATAAGGGTGCTATCCATATCAAAAACAATCAATTTGTTTCCAGTAAAATTATGTATAGGACAGTTCACTCAATCAAAACCTGGACCTGAATAACTATTAGATATAGCGGGATAATTTCCCGAAAAAGGGCATGCTGCCTGGTGTACCTTATTCAGGGGTACCCCCGCAATTTAATATAATAAATTTGCCCTGACATTAAAAGCCCACCAACGGATAAAGTTTTCAAATTATAATACGGGTTCTGTGAACAAGACCACAAAACAACAGCAATGATGTCAACGTTTTTGAGTGAAATAAATCACATCCTTTTTAAGCTTTTCGGAGAGGCAAAGAAAGATATTGAATAATAGTGATATATCGCATACATTTTTATAAAAGAAGGTTGATAAGGATATAATCTGCCAAAAGGATTATAAACCCATTAGGAATTCCATTATTTAAAAAATTGGTTAACACAGGATTTTGAGAAAAATGGTCAACATAGGTTTTATAAAAATGGGCAACCTGGGAATGAGCCAGGTTATCAATCTGGTCCAGGATGAAATTGCAGCAAGAGAGGGAATTACGGTACGTGTATTTGGTACAGGTGCCAAAATGAGCCCTGCAGAAGCTGCAGCTTCTGAAAGTTTCAAGCAGTGGAATGCAGATTTTGTGATAATTATCAGCCCAAACGCAGCAGCTCCGGGTCCCAAAGCAGCTCGTGAAGTATGGAAGGACGTCCCTTGCATTGTGGTCTCAGATGGCCCAACAAAGAAAGAAGCCAGAGAGACTCTTGAGAAGGACGGTTTCGGATATATGATCCTCCCAGTAGACCCTCTTATCGGAGCCAAGAGAGAGTTTCTTGACCCTGTAGAGATGGCATCCTTCAATTCCGATGCAATGAAAGTGTTATCCGTTTGTGGTGTTGTTAGACTCGTCCAAGAAGAACTGGACAAGGTGACTGCCCAGGTTGCTTCCGGAAAGTCAGGAAAGGAGCTGGAGCTTCCACACATTTTTGCAAAACCCGAAAAATGTGTTGAGTACGCAGGCTTTGCAAACCCCTATGCAAAAGCAAAAGCTCTTGCCGCCCTCCACATGGCTGAAAAAGTAGCACAGGTTAACTTCCCTGCATGTTTCATGTTAAAGGAAATCGACCAGGTGTGCCTGACAGCAGCAGCCGGACACGAAATAATGGGAGCCGCTGCGCAGCTTGCAATACAGGCAAGAGAGATTGAAAAATCCAATGATACTGTATTCAGGCAGCCCCATGCAAAGAATGGTACCCTGCTGAAGAAAGTAAAATTATACCAGAAGCCAGAGTAAACCCGGAAAACTTAAGGTTTAAACCGGAAGCTTAAATGGAGGAGCGAATAATTCTCCTGGGAAAGTAAGCGGGAGTTGATCCTCCAACAACTACTTTTTTCAATTACCATGCAAGTGGCAGGTAATATTTCAATTTATTATTTAAATGTCAGTAATTCTTCAATTTATTATGCAAACTTCAGGCTATATATTACGAACGTTATTTTTTAGCATCTTCAACTTCTTCCAGTACCGATGTATATTCCTGAAAAACAGAGTGAAGATCTATAGTAGCCAGTATGTCCACAACGCCAAGAGCTGCAATAACTTCTCCATCTTTCGAGTGAATGGGAGCAACAACTACAGGTTTTCCACTGTACACTCCTTCTGTAGGAACTTTGTGGACAACTTTGTTTGTTTTCAATACTTCTTCGAGCACAGGCCCTGTGTAGTCTCTATCAAGGATTTGACCTTTTTCCAGGCGAAGTCCTTTTCGCTTGAGACTGCGAATGGTTGTAGGAAGTCCAATGACCGAGTGCACTGCGACTGCGAGCGTCTCGAGATCTTCGGGCCCTGAATCTTCTGAGATAGATAGGGTAGTAATCTTTTCACCCCTGTAAATTACATGAGACCGGGCAGGACACAAAGTAAAGGCTTCTCAGAAATGAAAAGCTGGATCCGACTTTCCGGTCATATTTAGAATATGTTTTTTCAAAGAATATATAATCACTCCTCATTCTCAAGGGCTTTTATAAACGCCTGTTTATGCAGTTCCCCTGACTCATGAATTCCACCAATCTCGCCACGTGTCGCCCGACAGGGGTAATGCTGGATCAACAGTCCGGCTTTGGGAGGTGCGTCTTTTACCTCCGTTCCGACTATTTCCTTTGCCATATACCAGGTACTCCCGCATGGGGCGCCTTTTATCACCTTGACATCGGCAATTTTTCCATCTTTTGTTTTTACCTTCAAGATAGGAGACCCAAAGAGTTCCGCAAACGGCCTGTTGAAATCATTGGGTTCAAGACTACAGCAGATTTCATCTACCTCGATATCCATACCTGAAACTTTGGAGATCTTTTTGAGTTCGGGAACTGAAGCTCTGGATGGCCCACCCGGCACTATAAGAGAACGCACACCAGCTTCTGCCGCAAGCTTTGCAATTGCAGATGTCAAATCCGGATGCAAAGAGTAAGTAATTATAATTTCGGCAGAGAACACATGTGTATCGAAGTTAAGAGCTTCCAGATATTCATCAGGCTCTTCAATAAATACAGGCACGAATTCAGGCAGATCCGCAGTTACGATTGAAAAATCGCTGTGCTCCCTGACAGTATCAATAAGGCGGTGCCCGTACTTGCCCCGCGTAATTACTCCTATTACAGTCATATTATTCTAAGCTATTTTTAATATTGCATAAATAGATACTTATTTTGTCTGGAATTTAGCCCTGAATCACCAGCTATACATGGAATTGGGATCTGATCATGAGTCCGGAAGACCTGTAGATTATAAATACAGATAACGCGTTTCACTAAAAATCTCTAAAAAAAAGACGGTATTTATGAGAGGGAAACTGATCACACTTGAGGGCATTGACGGCTCAGGCAAAAGCACAGTTGCAGAAAAACTTCAGAAGAATCCTGAAATTAAAGCCTTTAAACCTGTTTTTACTAGGGAACCAACAAGAGGCACTCTAACTGGAAATGCCGTGGAAAAAGCTATTCAGTCAGATACTGACCAGCTTGCCGAGCTTTTCCTTTTTACAGCTGACCATGCCGAACATCTGGCAAAACTTATAAAACCTGCACTTGAAAAAGGAAAAATAGTAATTTCTGACCGCTATTCCGACAGCCGATATGCTTACCAGGGAATGACCCTGAAAACTCACCTGGAAAATCCTCTTGAATGGGTAAAGGATCTGCACCGGGGTTGGACTATTGTTCCAGATCTGACCTTTCTCTTTGATATCAGGCCCGAAATTTCAATTGAACGTTGTGGGAAACGAGGAGAACAAAGCAAGTTCGAGAAATTAGAGTTTTTACGGGGAGTCAGGGAGATTTTCCTCAAGCTTGCGGCAGACGATCCAGAACGTTTTATTGTAATCGATGCTTCCCGCTCTCCCGAATACATAGAAAAGGAAGTTGTGAAAAAAATATTGGAGTTCCTGAGCAGGAACTGACCAGATTCAAGAATTGAACTTAAATTAAAACCAAAATAACCATTAGAGGTTGTTATCATCCGCAAATTTGATCAGGGTTTCTCCCAACATCCTGACATGGGCGGGGTTAAGGTTGAACCTGGATCTCTTTACGCCTCCCCGCTCCTTTGCAAGTTCGACATACTCTTTCTCAAAGCGTTCACTATGCGCCAGGGAGACCGTCATATACCAGCCTCCCCCCATCTTAATCTCTACATATCCATCTCCGCTTGTTTCCTCAGCGTTTTCCTCAATATTCTCTTCAGATGTATCCTTCTTTACCATATTTAAACCTCATAATTTTCTGGTATTAAATGGAATCTTCAACTCTTCTCAATACTAAAATACTCGATTATATACAAGACATATAGGGCTGAAATAAAAGGATTTCCAGATAACAGTTAGTTTTTATTATCCGATTTAATTTTGTTATTAGATTTTATTTTGTTATTAAATTTTATTTTGTTATTAAATTTTATTTTAAGTCATCCGATTTAAGCCCTGAACTCAGCACGTCTGGAGGAACCATTCCCGAGTGAACGGCAGTTGCAACAAGGGCTCCTTTTATTCCTAGCTTATCAAGAGTAAAAAGATCCTCCATATCCTTGACCCCTCCGGCAAGAAGCACACTATGCCTGGAACATTCAACTAGTTTTCGAAGGAATTCAGGGTCAAAGCCTGAGGCTGTCCCAACCCTATCAAGATCAAGGAAAATAAGGTCTTTCAAGGGTAAATTATTTAACAGTTTTACAATTTCAAAAGGAGACTCCGGAATCTCAGGGTCATTTTTCAGGACTTTACCATGCTTTATATCAATGCTAACACTAATCCTTCCGGCGTTTCCATAAGCTGCATCCTTTATTGCCGAGAGCGTACCTGTTTCTGTGCCTATTACAGCAGTTCCTGCAATAGAAAGGACTTTTTCCACGTCCTGTGAAGCCGAAATCCCGAAATCAAGCATTGTGTCTGCCTTTGAGCTTACTTCCCGAATTACTTTGGCATTCGTTTCGAGAGACCCTTTGCCCTGAAGCACGTTAAGGTCGGCAATATAGACTTCACTCGGATGCAGGAGTTCCACTATATCCACAGGGTCCGAGCTGCTACATACAGTACTTGAATCTGAAACCGGACGGTATTTTTCCCTGACCCCGCCCTTTGCAAGAACTACGTTACGGTTAAATATGTCCATTACAAAGACTACTCGGAACATACTTATTCAATAGCTATATCATCCTATAAAAAAGTATAAAATAAAGAATATTGTATAAAAAGAGTAATATTCACAGTAAGATTTCAATTAGATGTTTATTTAGAGGCTTTTTATGAAACTGCTTATAAGTCCAATTAATAAAGAGGAAGCAATAATTGCTTCCAGAGGCGGCGCAGACATTGTAGATGTCAAGAACCCGAAAGAAGGTTCCCTTGGTGCGAATTTCCCGTGGGTAATAAGGGACGTAAAAGAAGCTGTAGACGGTAGACAGCCCATAAGCGCAACTATAGGAGATTTTAACTATAAACCAGGAACTGCTTCCCTTGCAGCATTTGGAGCAGCCGTTGCAGGAGCAGACTATATTAAAGTTGGCCTTTACGATATCCAGACTGAAGATCAGGCCTTGGAGCTTATCACAAAAATAACAAAGGCTGTAAAAGACTATGACTCAACAAAGAAAGTTGTTGCCTCAGGATATTCGGACTACAAGCGCATCAATTCAATATCTCCATTACTGCTTCCTTCAATCGCCGCAAAAGCTGGGGCAGATGTGGTGATGGTTGATACAGGAATTAAGGATGGAAAATCTACCTTCGAATTTATGGACAAGGAAGAACTTAAAAGGTTCACAGACCTTGCCCATGGATGCGGACTTGAAAACGCGATTGCAGGCTCCCTGAAATTTGAGGATCTTCCAGTGCTTGAGAAAATCGGACCGGATATTATCGGGGTCCGTGGTATGGTCTGCGGAGGAGATAGAACAAATGCAATCCGACAGGAACTGGTAGAAAAGCTTGTAGCTGAATGCCAGGCTTGAAAAACTCTTTTAATTTAAAATTGAAGTTCTGTACCGGCAGGTCATCAGGCAGACCTGCCGAAAAAGAATTATAAGTAAATAACTATTTTTGACCTGATGTTTATTTTCGGACATATTGGAATTACTCTGGGGATTTTTTATTTTCTGAGCCGATTATTTTCAAAAAATAACTTCTGGGGGAAGGTCCCGTGGATTGCATTCGGAGCACTCCTTCCAGACTTTATCGATAAACCTCTTGGCAGGATAATTCTTGCCGAAACCATAGGAAGCGGGCGAATTTTTGCTCATACTCTACTTTTTAGCCTTCTGCTAGCCCTAGCAGGGTACTATCTCTATAGCCAGGGGAAACCTGAACTCCTGATTATTGCAGGAGCATCTTTTTGCCATATTTTTGAAGATCAGATATGGAACAGCCCTGAAGTATTTTTCTGGCCACTCCTGGGCTGGAAGTTTCCGAAAGACACGATTTCAGCAAGCTTTATTGAGTATCTTATGATAATTCTTAGTAGATCGTACAACCCCGGATTTACAGAAGTTTTTATCTCAGAAATCGTCGGACTGATTATAATTGTCCTTCTTACTGGCAAATATATTAGTGAAAAGAAAAAAGATAATTTGTAGTATAAAAAAGAGAAAAAGTTGAACATTTAAAAGAAAAGTTAAACATTTGAAAACTGGAAGTTACCTTCCTCAGAGACCTGATCTCCAGACGGAACATAGGGTTTACGGAACATATTCATAAATTTTGATATTAAGGGAATCATAGATCTTATATACAGGATAAACAGCCTGGGATTTGAGGGTGCTTCCACCTGTAGAAACTGATGTTTTATTGGATCCCTGATCCCTGGCCCTCAAAGCCTCAGAATAAGTTGTTTCCGCAATATAGAAAGTTTCATTTTCTGCTGCTTTTTTTACAGAGATACCGCCTTCAGAATCATTTTTAGAGGTATAAAGAAGTTTTTGGGAAACATCATCAAGATCAGTCCGACTCATATTGCTGCCAAGTCTCTCAGGCTGGGTGATGATTTCATACTTATCTGTACAAGACATAACATATGGATAAGCTTCTCTCACGCCAGACAACCACTGAATCCCATCTGCCTCATTTTCCGAAATTGCTTCAGAAACTCCACCTGTATATGGTGAACTGAAACAGGTGAAGAATCCCAGTGTCCAGAGCAGACAAAGGACCAGCACTGCAGAGCCAAGGCCAAGAGTGTACCCTTTTCTAAGGAAAATAATGTAAAGGGAATACCCCAACAAGGGAATCTGGGCAAAAATAATGAAGCTCAAATTTGCAAACTTATCTGGAGGGTAAGGAATGAAGGGGTTTAAAAGGAAAGCAAGCTCCAGGAAAAAGGTTACTATATAGAGGACCAGAAAACGGGGGTACCTGCGAACAAAATGTTGGCAAAACCTTTTACGATTCTGCCATACGATTACAGAATTGATCAGGATAAAAATCAAAGGAATATAGTATTTGCCGTAGTAAAGATTCAAGAGATGCACAAACTCGAAAAATCCGTTTTCAGTTGATGGAAATGTGGAAAAACCTGCAGACATTAGCATTTTAGTGCGCAGGATAAGGTTTGAAATAGATATACCAAAGAACTGAAGAGTATATTTCGCACAAAGCAGGAAGCCTACCAAGATAAGTGACAGGAAGACAAATATAGGCATTTTTTTTCCTGTAGGGCGGGAGGCGCCAGAGAAGAGAGAGTTGAGACTCAGGATATTACGGAGAAATTCGAGCTTCGGTATTTTACTCGAGAAGGCAAGGGAAAGGGAGAAACAGGCAAGATATGCAAAAATAAAAGGATGGGCTAAAGGAATCAATGGTATCATGAAAAGAAGGCAAACAGCCATTGCCCTGTTTTTATCCGAAATTACACTTCTCAGCACAAGAAGGTATAGAGGTATCAGGCAAAAACAAAGATAATAAGGAACTGCTGAGGTCTGGAAATGGCCAAAATACGGAATAAGCGAGGAGAGAAAAGCTGTTAAGACTAATTTTTCCCTGCTCATGAAAAGACGATAGAACAGGAACATTCCAGTAATAAATATTATTGAAAAAAATACTGGCAAGAAGTATGAAAGTGCCGATGTTTCCAGGCCTGAAATCTGAGCCAGGGCTGAAACGAGCAGAGGACCCGTGGGAGAAAGGTTGGCGAAGCCAGAAAGGTTACAAAATGAACCCTGTCCTGCAAGCCCGAGGTAAGAAAATTCCTCTCCCCTGCCTATTGAAACATAGCCAAGCATGTGAGGAGTTATCAGTACTACAGTATGAACAAGAAACAGTATAAGAACTGCACTCATTTTTCGGTATGCAAGAAGTAAAACGCAAGCTGAAACGTAACAAAGGAGCAGGGTAAGGTAAAAATGAAAAGGAAGCTGTTCATAGATATCAACCGCATATCCTTCGGGCTGAATTCCCCTGAGAATAAAAAGACTATAAACCAGTAGTAATAGAGAAATTGAGGTTATAAGGTTTAATATGTTATTAGTAGTTTTAGACAATGTGTCCCCCATCCTTTTTGAAAATTGCAGAGTCCAGTTTCCGCACCTAACTATGATCTATTCCTGAAAACTTGGTTTCACTCTTAAAGAGGTTTTCTTTTACAGGCAGCACACAGGCCCAAAAACTTTCGATCCGAAGATTTTGTTTATTTGTTTCTCCTCTTTCGTATTCTTCCTATATTCAATCGGCCCAACAAATAATTAATGGTTGTGCCCTAAGTGAAATTTGATATACCTGCCTTAACCTAATTAATGTTTTGATGGGTTAAAATTTTTCAACAATTAAAGGCTTTCGGGTACTATACCCTTATCCAGAGACTTTAGTGTTTCCGTCACAGGTAACTCACAGTATATTAAGTATATCCTTCTTGAGTACAAATCCTGCTAATACTATATGCAGTTTTAGCCTTACGAAGTGAACATCATTTATAGATTTATTCGTTATTTCTGCCAGCGCTGCATGCCCCAAATTAGTCTTTCAGAAGAAAGCATTCTTTTAAGATCAGAATAATTAGGTGTTTTCCCTGAGAAATAGATGGAGCGAGGGAATACATGGAGTGATATGCCGCAAAATCGTATAAAATAGATATAATTAGAACCTATTTGAATAAGTAAATGATATTTGCGACATAAATAGTTATCATATATAATTAATATGCGGGGTTGGTTATTCTTTATTATATGTTTATTCTTTATTATACTTATTATTATACTCGTTGCTATGTTATTCTGCAATATTGTTAACTTATTGTCCTTTAGATTGCACATCTACCAGGTATACAGAAGAAAAGCTAGGAGTTAAGAAAAATCAGCCTGGCAAATACTTCGATCACTGTAAAATCATATTGAGGATTCAAAGCGACAACTGGGAGTAGAGGAGTAAATAAGACATAATAGGATATGGTTTAAAAATTTAGACTTATTAAGATTCCTTTCAAATTAGCAATTAAATATAGAAAACCTCTAAAGTCTATATTCCTGAGTAATCCCTCAGACACACTTTTTTAACATCATTAAGGGCTTTCAGAATATGACGAATTCTGCATTCTACAGGCTCTCCTTTCATACACCAGTAAAATGGCCTGTTGTTTCCTACTGAAGGAAATTTAGTACAGGAAATATCAATTGGGTGGAAATAAAAGATAGTATGTCCTCTTTTCAAACTCTGGACAAGCCCATTCAATACCAGAGGAGCTCCAAGAAATCGGAGAATAGGGCCTCCTGACGCTGGAATTTTAAACACGTTCTGATAATATGCCCAGGGAAACTCAATAAAATTTCTATCGCCGCCTACCTCAAGCCCGTTCTCTAAGGGGTAGTAAGGAAAAGATGAGACTGTCTTAAGGGACGAATCTGTTTTATTATAAAGAGAATTTACAGAAACAGAGGAATCATATTTGAACCCGATGCTTTCAAGTGAATCCAGCATCCAGCCACCTACAAAGGCATTTGGTGCCCTGTAGCCTACTACTCTATCTCCACTAACTTTTTCAAGAATTTTTTTCGCAAGAAATGTTTTCTGCTCGAATTCATCGTTACTCATTAATCGTTCTTTTGTCTCAGGATTGATTTTGCAGGCGTGATGCAGACCATGACATGCAATTTCATGCCCTTTTTCCGCAATTGACTCGACAAGTCCAGGATAGTGTTCTACAATGTCCGCAACTACAAAGAAAGTAGCAGTCACGTTGAACTCATCGAGAATATCCAATGCCTTTTTTGTAGGTTCAGTCAGGTAATCGTACCTGCCTTCCCATTTTTCAAAAAACTCATTCACAGTCCTGTAAACAGCATAAGGAGAACTGCAGACTGAAGGAATATGGTACCAATCTTCAAGATCCACTGTAACTGAAAAACTCCCCCTCATAAGCCCCCACCGCGCGACCAAATGCGCTTATAATAACATAACAAATTTCTAACTTATAGTGAAATTACATGCGAATAGGAATAAATGAGAATTTCACTTTGTTAGAAATTTGATGTTTAAAAAAGGGACGCCAGAGTATAAAAAAATTTTTGAGTATATGATTAAAATAGAAAGTTGAAAATAATTTTTAGAAGTATTTTTATATTTAACACTGAAAATTTAATTGTGAGCCTAAAAGGACAGATAGATATAAATGTAGGATCGAGAGACAAACTTCCATTTAGAGAACCTGGAAATACTTATAAAATTTAATTTGATACATATCTCATAATAAATTACTCAAAAATGAAGGAATCTTTTTTTTCAGTATTTCCGAGCCACGCCCGAGTACTACAGAATAGGTTGCAGTGTGATATCTGGTATTAAGGAAACTGTAGAAATTGAAACAAGGATAAGTGTTACTATTTTGCAGGAAGATTGAAGAAACAGTTAAGAATACATTGCCCGAATCTAACTCCATTGCATAGAGAATAAAACAATTGTGTAAATTTATTAATTAGCAATAATAGCTCAAAAAATTTTTTGAATTAAAGTTGCACTGGGGCACCTGGAGTAAGCAACGGGGTATTCAACTGAAACAAACTTCTTGCACACTGCCGTAATTAATAAATATTGTTTTGTATGTTATCCAGAAGCTTCAGAGGCTTTAAGAGAAAGAAGCCGGCAAAGTTTTACATTGGTTAACCATACAGTCTACGAGATTAAAAAAATATTAATCTATGCTAAAATTTAACTGATAATATTCTCTGAAGATAGCTTTTTTCATGCCTTGAGAGTTAAGACTAAAAAAGTATAGGAATAAAAATGAACGGGAAAAGTCTGAGACATCAATGGCAAAAACAGGATTAAAACAATGTAAAATTCATACCTGAACGTGATGTTCATTTACGGAGTGTTCACTTATTAGATTCAGAGATTATTTTTTACAATTTGCGTAGCTGCAACTATAATGCCATCTGATCCTTGAGTGCTTATTTTTTTGGCAGGGATACCTGCAATCGAGATACCTTTTTCATAAAACGATTTATTTACGACTGAGTTTGCCCCAATTGCTATATTATCGGCAATTATGATATTTCCAAAAATTTTGGCACCAGGCCCGATATATACGTTATTTCCAATTTGTGGGGCTGAAACTTCATCCCGGTTAGATCCTATATTAGTACAGGCATGTATTCTGCAGTTCTCTCCAACCCTGGTATTTTTGTTTATAATGATAGTTCCTCTATGGGCAATACACAATCCTGGACCAAAGACATTTATTGGAATACTGAACCCTAGATGGACACTCATCGTGTAGAACCTGAATAATAAGTATTTGAGATACAATTTGGAAATTAAAGATTTTTTACAGTTGTTATAGTACTCAGTTTTTCGTAGTAATCTCTGAAATTTCCATATATCGTCACCAATTAGTCTAGGGCTTCTACAATGCTTCCCTAAAGCAAACTTGTCTGCTCTGACGTAGAAATCGTAATCTGCTTTTGATTTAATAATAACTATACCCCTGTACTTACTTTTGCAGAATTTAGAAGTCCCGATATTTCCTAGAATCTGCTAAGTTTAACTTCCCAAACTCCCTGAAGTAGAATATAGGCAAACCAATAAACCCTACGGATTAAAGAAATTTACGCGTTCAGAAGCCTAAAATATATAACCGTAAACAATTCAATCAATTATGGTAAGGATTTATATAAAAATCAGAGTAAGAGTATTTCTTATAAGAATTACTTATTAATGGTTAGTTTTACTTCAACATTGAAGTGAAAATTAACAGGCAAATTTTTAAATTTGAGTTGACCCCAAAACTAAAAATTACGTATCATAATCCGTATTCTGGATAATCGATCGAGTTTTTTATCGTGGGAAATAGTTCTGAATTTCCTATCAATTTGGGAACAAAATTTAGTTTGGGACGAACTCATTCAATAAATTAAAATCAAAAAAATTAGAAATTCAGATTTCCCATGAGTTTACTTTAATTTTTAAAGTTAAGATGCACTTCTTAGAATTCTAGTCCTGGAATTCAAACAACGAGAAGAATACAAATATTTTCAAGGGAAGTTTATTTAGAGTCCTGAAAAGATAAATTTTTTAGTATTGAAGAATTATAGTTCAATGTATTGGGGATTTGAGATGAATGGAAAGAAGCGAACGTATAAATGGGGAGACAAAAAAAAGTTATTGTTTCTTAGTGTAATTTTTGTTTGTATAATTGTAAGTATAACCCTCACTCTATCAAAGACATCCTGTACAACAGTTTATGTTGCTACCAATGGAAGTGGAGACTTTAACTGTGATGGAAGTGACGACCAGGTAGAGATAAACAAAGCTCTTGCATATGTTGCAGAAAACCCAAAATTCACAACCGTTCATCTGGAAGGCCCCAGTACATACATCATCTCGGACAGTATTTTAATTGGAAACAACACTATTCTCGAGGGAGATACGACAGCCGTAATTAAACTTGAAGATAAAGCAGGTTGGCCTCTAGAAAAACCTATGATTACGCAAATGGACAGCGCTGAAGATCATGATATTACTATAAGGGGATTTGAGATTGACGGGAATCATGACAAAAATAATGAAAAGAATAGGGGGAAAGGATATCACAACCTGATCAATTTCCTTAATTGCAAGAATATACAGGTTCACGATATGTATATGCATGACAGCCATGGCGATGGGCTTAAAGTCGTAAAATGTTCAGGTGTTAAGTTTTACAATAATCGGGTATATAAGTTAGGACATGATGTCCTCTACGCTATCTATTCGTCGAATATAGAAGCCTGGAATAATAAAATAACGTGCAGGACAAATAGCGGTTTGAGAATTTACAATACAAACCATGTAAAATTCTATAACAATATAATTAACTCAGAAGGAGAGGGGGGGGCAGGAATTGAAATCCAGAAAATTGGCTCGTCAACTGTGATGAATGATATTGAAATTTACGATAATCTGGTATATGAGACGAACGCAGCAGGCATATGGATTACAGGCTACGGATCCGGGTATTCAAAAGATTCTGCAAAAGACATAGTTATACATCATAATAAATTTTATAAAACCGGTATTAACGAGGGTGCGGACTGGGCAGGGGGCATAGTGCTTAATGGTTTCCAAAATACCTTGATAGAGGACAATAAATTCGATGGATGCTATGGCGCTGCTATTGCCCATAAACAGGTCAGTGATGAATTTTCGGCCCCAAGTTCAGGCTATATAACTATCGTGAGAAATAATATAATAATTAATACACAGTCCAGTCCTGCAGCTGGAGAAGGATATGCTGTATACAACCAGCTAAAAAATACCCATTCCTTTATCCTGGAAAACAATTGTCTTTCAGGCAACGCCGGAGGGAACTATATGGGTGCAAACTCTACCTCAGACGTTGAAGCTGATTCAGAACTTGCAGCAAAGTTAAACACCAATGAGTCTTTGGGTAAGGACTTTCCCTGGAGTGAAGCTATTTCTGCGGGACCACAGACGCCTTATGAGATAAATGAAAGCAAAGTCCAGACCGGACAGGAAGAAAGCTTTGAGTCGAGCCTTAAAAGAGCTTTTTCAGAGTTTATAAAGTTCTTGAAAAAATTATTATTAAATATTTCGATGCAGTTTGACAAGGCAGAAAACCTTAAAATTGCTTTACCTTTCATTATTTCTGACAACAGGCTGAGAGAAGAAGCCCCAAATACCACTTTTAGTGATAGTGAATATATCGATGTCGGAAAAAAATCCGATGGAGGTATTTACAGAGGCGTTATAATCTTTGAGCTGAGTTCACTTAATCAGACTGACCAGGTTGAAGAGGCAACTCTATCTTTATTCTGGTACTACCCGGAGAACCAAACAAGATCAAAGGATACTATACTGGAAGTGTACAGACCTATGAAATGGTGCAGAGAACATGTTACCTGGCAGCAAAGAGAATCTAATGACCCCTGGAAAAACTCTGGAGGAGACTGGTATGACAGGAATGGAGTCTTCCAGGGAAGCACACCATATACCACGATAACCATCAGTGGAGATGAAAACCCTGACAACCGCTACTATGACCTGGATGTAACAGAACTTGTGCAGGAATATATAAGTGGAAAGTACGAGAATACAGGTTTCCTTATAAAGGCTCGCGAGGAAGATGAAAACTATATAGCTTTCTACAGTTCTAACTGGCAAAATAAAAATCAGAGACCCAAACTCACTATAGAGTATACCTGAGTGTCGCTAAAGTTAGTCTGGAAATAGTTTGATTCATGAAAAAGAAGGAAACATTTAAATATAAATCAATGAGTATTTAACTTTTCATGCTACTCTTCGGACATCTGGGATTACTTTGGGGTTGCCTTTAGTGCTTGGGATTTCCATACCTCAACTGAAGGTTCTGGTAGACCCGAAACATCTTGTTATTGGAACTCCCCTGACTAACTTAATAGACAAAACAATAGGAAAATCGAGAAGTGTTTCGGATTTGCTGTAAGAGTTTGCTGTAAGGGTTTGCTGTAAGGGTTTGCTGTAAAATTGAAGCCAAGTTTTTGAATACTATGGAGAAGTTAATCTTCCGATAGGGAATTTTCTATTCAATAACTTCTTGAGATTTGTGATTTTACCGAAAAATCGGTACACTGTCATTCAAAAGGTAATGGATAAAAAAGAAAGGGAAAATGAAAACAAAAAATCCGGAAGAATAATATTCCAGATATTAACGAGCAAGTCCTACTCTTTCATTCCTTTTCTTCTCGACCTGCATATCGAAAAGCATTCCGAAAAGGAGCATCTGAAGCCCCATGCCCAGTACAAGGAAACCAAGCAGAGGGTAGTAGGAAGGAAGAGGATTTTGCAACAAGACCTGCAAAAAGCCCCAAAGTCCTAAAATAACACCCACAGGCAAGGCAACCATTCCAAGGAAATAGAATAGTACAAGTGGATGGAAGTCCAGCACCATATATTTGACCCTCAGCCTCCATAGAAAACCTCTAAAGATCATGGGAGCTACTTTGCGAATAAACTTGCCGTAGTGAATCTTCGATCTCTCTCTACCATACCGGGCGGGCATTACCACATCCATCACTCTCATTCCAAAGGCATTAAGCTTGATCAACAGATCGTTACAATAGCCATAATAAGGATAGACTGAATCTAAATCGACAACCTCCAGGGCCTGCCTGGAAATAGCTGTATATCCATTTTGAGGGTCCATAACCTGCCAGTAACCGCTGCCTATTTTTGTAATAAAGCTGAGGAGAAGATTTCCAAGAGATCTCCATTTGCTCATTCCGGTCCTAAAATTATCAGTGAGTAATCTGTTGCCTTTTGTATAATCAGCTCTTCCCTCAATGATTGGAAAAATCAACCTGGGAAGTTGAATAGGATCCATCTGATTATCTCCGGCCATAACCGCAACAATGTCCATCTCATCTTTCAGGGCAAGTTTATACCCGTCAATTATTCCTGCACCTACACCTTTGTTTACTTCATGGCGCAAATAGACGATTCTGGAGTCTCCGAACTTTGTTACAATTTCTCCTGTCCGATCTATACTACCGTCATCAATTACGTAAATTCGGTCCACATATTCAGGGATACCGCTTAGAGTCTCACCTATAAGTAATTCCTCATTATAAGCAGGCACGACAACTCCAATACGTGTGCTCTCAAGCTTCCTGAATATAGGATCCACATCAAAACTCAGATAGTTAACCTTGAGTCCTTCGGTTTTTGCTGCAGAAAGCAAGGACTTTAAAGTTAAATGCTGTTTACCTGAACTGATTTTCTGCAGTGAGTCTGCAGTTATTGCAAGAAAGCCTATTTTTTCCTTAAAGGTATTTTTTCCATTAAAGAGCATTACTGTTTCCTGCTCACAGGAAATGCGACAGGGCCACGAACCCACAGATAGGTCAAACCCTTGTCTTAGAGGTTCAAGGACATGAGAAAGCAAATCCATATCCTGCATGCATTCCGGATAGATAAGAACCACAAGTTCAGAATCAAGAGATGCCTTGTAGAGAACATCAAGTAATGCCTCCTCCCCACCTGAGACAGGAACAACTCGTGCCCCTCCCAAAGCAGCTACTTCCATAGTTCGATCGGTAGAACCTTCATCAAGAACGATTACACGGTCCGCGTAACTTGCCGCAATCAAGACTTTGCTTCCAATTGAAGTTTCCTCATTCTGAGCTGGAATTAAGACAGTGAATTCATGCCTGAGTAACCTATCGGGAAGTTGAGATGACGAAGATACTATGCTAATAGGATCAGAGATTAGAGAATTAAGACCAAGAGTAAGGGCTGAAAACAAACCCAATCCACCCCCTTATACATATGCATATGCTATAACCCCCTTTATCTGTATAAGTGGAAAAATATTAAAGGCTATCATACTAAAAATTATTAGAATAATATATATATAAGGTTAACATTTGACAAAGAAAGTCTCGTAAAAATATTAATAAGGAAAAATTATCCTTAAAAATGATCTCTATGAATAAAAATAAAAGAAATGAATTGACTGGCTAAGGCCTCCTTATACAATCAATATTAGACAAAGTGCAATTTGTATAAGGCTATGGGTATAAAAATTTACAAAGACGTTACTTAATCACATGACTAGAGTATTTGTATTTTAATTAAGCAAATTTTTACAAAAATATTTTACTAGATAGAATAATTTTCTATTTTTTTGAAAAAGTAATCTTGAAGAGATAAAACAGTAAGGAAAATAAAATCGAAGAATAATTCAAATAGAAAAGAACAAAGATTGCCACTGAAGTAATTATTGAAATAAGTATTAGTGCATTGTGAAGGTAATTTCACAAGTTTAGCAAAGGTTTGATTAGTATATTGAGAGGGGCAATGTCATACAGTATAGCGAGGTTTGATGCTTAATACAAACTATAATTCCCAATCTCGGGTAAGCCAAAACTTAGTGAGCGACTTTCTAGAGGATAGCTACCAGAAATACTAAGGCTGGAAGATACTGAACAATTTAAATATCAACAGGCAAAATGAGCAAAATAGTACAATAGTGAGAGAACACTGAAAAAATAATTTTAGCCCAATGCCAAAATATACATTATAATAATTTTTATTAATTGAAGGGCAAACATTACAAGATAATTATGACTTCAGAACCTCGACATATCGACATGGCAATAAAATATTTTTGATATTCCGTTATTAGTATGGCAAATCTAATAATTAATAGGATAATTTTCATTTTTTATACAATTAAAATTATATATTTTTTATACAATTAAAATTATATATTGTTTATACAATTAAAATTATATATTTTTTATTAAAAAATTGTAGAATATGGAAAAACCCTTACTGAAGAGATAGAAGTCAAGATTTTACAGTTGTGATTTGAAAGATATAAGATATCTGTGAGAAATATATATTCGGGGTTTCAGTTGGGACGAGATTGATATGACAGAATCATCGAGATAGGTTTTTCTAAATGAGAATAACAAAAATAGAGTGGACCAAATATTTAATAAAGTTAAAGATCCAAGAAGTATGGTTAAGGGGGATACTTTGATCAAAAAAGTGAAACAAGACAAAGAGCTGTGGGAGCTGTTTACAAAAAAAGAAGAGTACGACCCTATCCTTTTAGATAAATACGGAAGATTTTCCTATTATTTAAGCAGTCAAAGAAATGTTTTTGAGCCTGAGGTCTCGAGCTTTCTGATAAAAAACGGCCTGAATCCCGAATATCCTGACGGAAAAAAATTCGCTGTATGCCTTACTCATGACATCGATTTTGTATGTCCCGGAATGTTAAATACTGCCGCCAGAACCATAAAAGCTCTCAAAAAGGGGCAATTTGCACAGGCCTCTATCCTTCCATTTTCAAGAATAAACAAAACCTGGAGACCTTTATGGAATTTTAGGCAAATTATGGAACTGGAAGAAAATTACGGAGCGAAGTCCACTTTTTATTTTCTGACCCTTGATCCGGGGAACGAAGATTACACCTTTAATATTGAAGAACTGGAAGGAGAACTTGGTCATATTTCGGATCGTGGATGGGAGGTAGGACTCCATGGGGGACATGAAGCTTATAACAATCCTATAGAAATCAAAAGTAAAAAACAAAAATTGAAAAAAGCATTGAAGAAAAAGGTTATGGGCTACAGAAATCATTATTCGTGGTTTAAAACTCCCAAACTCGGGGAGTTTCTTGCAAATGCTGGTTTTAGCTATGACTCCACTTTCGGGCATAGATACTCAGTCGGCTTCAGGAATGGAATGTGCCATCCTTTTAGTCCTTATAACCTTAACACAGGAAAAGAAATTGATATCTTCGAAATCCCACTAAGTATAATGGATACCACTCTTTTCAACCAGATGCATCTTGACTTCAATCAGGCATGGAAGCTTACTGAAAAGCTCATTGATACAGTTGAATTCCATAGAGGCGTACTTACGGTTCTCTGGCATAATACATATATGCAGGGGGATTACCTGGAGTTTTACAAAAAAAATTTTCAGTACTGCACTGAAAAGGGTGCCTGGGCGGTATCAGGAGCTGAAGTATACAGATGGTGGATGAATAATACAGAAGTTAAAGCAGGCTGAAATGCAAAAGGAAAAGGACATGAAAGGGGAGAAGAAGTCCGTAAAAAGTCGTCTGGACTTACAACAAAGAATATTTTGTGTTGAAAAAATAAGTTATAAAAATTATTATGTTGTGGGGTTGTATGGAAACTGCAAAAGGATACGCGGAGAGAGTTACAACAAATCTTGATGTGATTCTCAGCGTCATGGGATTCGGTTTAGGATTATTAATTATCTCTTTGTACTACATCATCGACCTGAACCAGAAAGATATTGGAATTGCCATTCTTTCCTCCTGTTTGATCTACTTTATATTTAGAAATAAATTTAAGAGTGAGACCACAATCTCTTCCCGAGAAGACAGGCTTAAAAGTATACTGGGAATCTCATTTTATCTCATTTTTCTGGCATGCATTTTTATATATGGCACGAATCTGTACTACAGGCCTATATCTTCCTTTATATTGATATGTATCCTTGCAGCCATTATAGCCTCCCAGATTCTTTATGTTAGAGAAGGGGACGGAGTGACCTCTTTATTATTGCAGATATTCCTGCTATCAATTCTTATCAGAGTTGGAATTTTTTATAATTTTCCAAGTCTAATGGGCTATGATGCTTATTTCCATGCCAGTATGGCACGGGCAATTACTGATACCGGATTTGTTGCTCCGATTGAAACAAGCAGTAAGTACTTCTACTACCCGCTTTTTCATATTTTTGTTTCAATTATTCAGGTAATGGGCGAAACCGACATCAAAGACGCAATATTTTATTCTATAGGGTTTGCCAGTGTTTTCAGTACGGTAGGTATTTATCTTATAGGAAAGAAACTTGAAGGCGCTCAGATGGGGTTGCTGGCGACTTTACTAATAAACTTAAATAATCATAATATCGTTGCAGGCATTACAAATATAACTCCTGGTTCTCTTGTTCTTTGCTATTTTATATTCATTATATACGCGATCTTTAGCGAGAAACAGAGCTTGAGATATACAGGGTTTATCCTGTTAATTACTATTCTAATGGTTCTGACCCATCAGTTGACAACTTTTGTAGTACTTCTTTCTTTAGTCTCAATTTGCGCAGGCAAATATCTGCACAATCATGTATACAAAAGTCTTTTCGCGAAAACAAACAGTTTTAATTATATCCTCTTTTTTGTTATTAGTTTACAAACATACTGGATGTTTACGTATGTTAACTCAAATACCTCGTTTCTTGAAATGGTTCTCAGTCCTCTTATGGATGTCCTTCAAATCGGATCAAGCTACTCAAGTGCTGAACTTATTATGGGTCCCTTAAATAATCAGGAAACACTGGAAACGCTCTTACTCCATATAAGCTATCTTGCTCTACCTTTTTTCGCAATTGGGGGGGTATTAGCATGGCTTTCTCGCGAAGATATCAAAAAAGTCAACAAATTTTCTATTGCTTTAGTTGTCATAATCCTGTACGGTCTTGCTTATGGGATTCCTTTACTTGGAATGAGGAATTTCCTTACAAGTCGATGGTTCCCACTGATAGCAGTGTTCCTGGTACTTGTATCCGCCTCATATATGTTGAAATTGGTAAGTCTCCTTAACTCAAAAAAAGCAATGATCCCTGTGATGTTCACAATCATTTTTCTATTTTCTTTTGTAATGGTTACAACACCAGGCATAAATAAAGACAACCCACTTGTGGCAAAGGACACAACCGTAAGAAACCAATTTAAAAGTATTGAAATCGAGGCCATAAAAACAGTAACCTTAAAGTACTCGGGAAATATCTTGATGGATTCTCCCTATGATAGTTGTCTTTTTTATAGGGACAGAGCATATGATTCAAGGAACGCAACATATTTTAACATTCAGCATATACAGACTGGAGAGATTAATGGCAGTCCTACGGTTTTGCTGAGAAAGTCAACTGCTAAAGAACCGATCTCTATCAATGATCCTGAACGCTATGGAGTAAATATTATCCAGACATTGCCAGAAGGATTTTTCAACAGATTCAACACACATGATTATGCCCGAGTATATGATAACGACGAGGTATTTGCTTACACAAAGGAAGGAAAAACGGCCCTAAACTAAGAGCCCAGGATAATCTCCGTTACTTATTGCGGAATGAAAAAAAACCCACATGCTGGGATTTATGTTTTAAAGTTGGAAATAATTATGTCAAATTTTATCGGTAATGTGTTAAAACTTGTATCAGGAAGTGTTGCTGCACAGATTCTGGGTATACTTCTTGTACCAATAGTCACTAGAATTTACAGCCCTGACGATATGGGAGTCTTTCAGCTTTTTGTGGCAGTATCAGGTATACTGGTAATTTTCTCTACTTTTTCATACCAGTTTGCTATTATGTTACCAAAATCCGAAGAGGATTCCGCAAATATATTTTTCCTTTCCTCGATTTTAGTCACTTTTATATCCATACTCGTAGCTATAGCAGTGATAACCTTTCCAGAAGATATTGAGCATATTATTGAGTATATATTTCATACTAAGGGATCCTCAAAGTATTTAATCTATCTTCCTGTAATAGTATTCCTCAATGGCCTTTTTTTCGTGCAGAATTACTGGCTTTCAAGAAAACTACGTTTTGGAGTTATTGCAGGGTCCAGAGTGTTAAATGCTTTATCGGCCAAAATGTTTCAGTTAATTCCTTTCTGGACTGCATCACCTTTGGGTCTAATCACAGGATATACCCTTGGATATGGACTTGCAGACCTGGCCATGCTCAAGGGAATAAAAGAAGATTTAAAGATCTTCAAAAAAATTTCAGTTAAAAAAATGAAAGAAATGGCTATTGAATATAAAAATTTTCCTTTATTTAGTTCATGGTCTACACTTGCAAATACAATTTCGCCACAGGTGCCTACTTTCTTGCTTGCATATTTTTACAGCACAAGCGTTGTCGGATATTTCTCACTTGCAAATCAGGTAGTAAATATGCCCATGGGACTTGTTGGAACAGCTATACAACAGGTTTTCTTCCAGAAAATCAGTGAGGTAAAAAATGGAAATTCGAGTGGCGATATGAAAGCTATTGTAAGCGAAGTTTACAAAAAGCTAATTTTAATAGGAATATTCCCTATGATACTCCTGTTAATTCTGGGAGAAGAAATATTTACGTTTGCTTTCGGAAAAAACTGGTATGTAGCAGGCACTTATGTAAAAATCCTTGTGCCATTCATATTCCTTGTTTTCCTTGCCTTACCTATTTCAACTCTCTATAGTGTATTTGAAAAGCAAAAAGTCTGGTTTACTTACAGTACGGCTCTTTTAATCTCAAGGTTCGTAGCACTTGGCATAGGAGGAATTTATGCAAAAAGTGCCGAGTTTTCCCTTTGCTTGTTTAGCTTCACAGGAGTTATATTCGCTCTCTGGAATAACGCATACTTGCTTAATCTTGTAGGGATCAGTAAAAAGGAAAGCCTGGAAATCCTCATTAAATATACAGCAATTGGGGTAGTTATCTCAATCCCATTGATTCTACTAGAAACACTCTCGGCGAATTTTTATATTATTATGCTTGTAGCTATCATCATAACCCCTATATATTATGGGATAGCTCTTCGTGACGATCCTACTTTCAAGAAGATATTTTCAGCTTTTCTCGTGAATATAAAAAATAGAACCTGAAAGGGTTTAATTCCCTTTTTAGAAAAAAACTTACTGAAAGTTGATCTCTTAAGGATCCTGTTATAAAGAAAAAGCAGAGTTTCATTCAGAATAAAAGGAAATCATTCAGAATAAAAGGAAAGATCATTAGAAAAACAATGAAAAAATAATTTCGGGATTTACCCGACTTTTATATTTTTAAAATTTCGATTTTTATCAGTAAGTTTCATTATGAGTAATTTTATACATGGTTTTTGCGATTGAATATTTTTTGCTCTCTAGAGTCACACTATAATAGGGAATTAGCTCAGGAGAAAAGCCCATAATGAAATCCGCAAACCTGGAAATATTTGCTGCCATTACATTCATGTACTCGAAATTTCGGGACTTCAGGTCAAGAAACTCGTTATAATACAGAAGAGCATTGGGACCCAAACGGCCAAAATCCGGGTTCAGGGCTGAGGTCCAGGTTACAGTGCACTTCTTTCCATATAGATTTAAGTGAGCTGCAATAGCTTCGCCCTCAGGAGTCTCTGTGACAAACATATAGCCAATATCTTTTTCCTGAATTAACTTAAACACTCTTTCGAAGAATCCTCTGGGAAGGGGAGGAGCTAATTTCTGTTTTTCGTAGACCATTGAGAGCAGATGGTAATATGTTTCAGGATCGTTCCAGATCCTGGTTTTAAGTCCGGCCTCATTTGCAGTTTTAAGTTCTCTTCGGATCTTTCTTGAAATGTTATTATCTACATCTTCGTTTAGATTCAAATAATGAGTATAGTGCACAGTGGAGTCCCATCCGTTCCAAGTAAAAGGTCTTATGTCTTTAAAACCTGGAGCGAACGTAAGGTGAATACTATCAAATCCCTGCTTGCAGAGGAATTCCCTGAGAGGATTAAGAATATCGTGAACTTCCTGTACCTGTTTACTTGCTTTGGAGCTGGCACTCTCTTTTATAAGAGGCCCACTGTAACTGGTCATATCACAGGTCGAATTCGCGACTTTCAAAGCTCCCTTAATGTTTTTAACAAAAAGAGGACATCCTCCCACAAGCTCGCCTTTTCTGAAACAACCATAAATTCTAAGCTCCTTCGATAGGACATCCCTGCAGATTCCAAGCCATTCACTGGTATGAAAGAGTGTACCAGGCTGAGCTTTTTCTACGAGCAAATCCCATTCATTATATTCAGATGGCGCTAATTCTCTAACTTCAATTTCGTCCATTTTAAGCCCCGTGCAAATAAATGACTATTCTTATCCTGATGAGTTATAGGAAAACATAAGACTGATTTAAATAGATGACTATTCTTATCCTGATGAGTTATAGGAAAACAGAAGACTGATTTAAATAGATGACTATTCCTATCCTGATGAGTTATAGGAAAACAGAAGACTGATTTCAAGCCCTCATTTCCTGACCTCAATTTCTGATTTACAGACTTCGTTAACCTTTTTCGCAACGCTATACCAGCTGTAATTTTCAGTAACATAACTTAAACCTTTTGAACCCAATTTCATTCTTAAATCGGGATTTTCAAGTAGCTTTAAGATACCTTCTGCAAGGGCACCCTGGTTTTCAGGAAGGACAGAAACCCCCCCCCCAGAAGCTTCAAGTACGTCGGATACGCCACTGATATTGCTTGCAACTACAGGTTTTTCGCAAGCCATGTATTCATATAACTTCAAAGGAGATAGGCCTATTTTTGCGTTTCTGGCAAATATAAAAGGAGCGGTACAGATATCGCTGGCATTAATATAGAGAGGCACACGATCGTAGGCAATCACACCCGTAAAAATGAATCTGTCCTCAATTCCGAGTTCCCGGGAAAGCTTCATAAGATCGTTTTTCATGACACCATCTCCAACAATCAAAAAGCAACATTCCGGAAATCTAGAAAGTACGGATGAAGCTGCCTTTATTAGATACTCAACCCCCTGCCAGGGAGCAAGATTACCCACAAAGCATACAAAAGGAATTTCAAGGTCCAGACCAAGTTCTCTTCTGCAGGTTTCCTGTTCCAGAGGCCGGAACATGGAAGTGTTTGCCCCATTGGAAACTACGACTATTTTGTTTCCAGGGATTTTATAGTCCTTCTCAAGATTTGCTTTTATCCCAGGAGTCACAGAAATTATTTTGTCCGAAAACCCGAGAGCTTTCTTAAGAATAAACAGTTGTAACCTACCATGCGTAGAGAAATATCGGTTTGAGAAATTACTTCTTTTTCTAGGATGCGAGAATTTATTTCCTTCAGATTTTTCCCTGAAGAGGTTCTTTTCGTCTTCAGGAATTCCATTTAATTCATAAACAATTCTTTTGCATCTGCTTTTACAGAATAATCCAGCAAGAAAGCCAAAATTAGGATTGCGGGTGTATAGCACGTCAAAAGTTTCGGAACCCAGAAGGCATATGGCGCTTCTGAAATAGTTCACAGTGAGTGAAAAGAAATTACCAGGAGGGACAGAATAGCTGTGAACGTTGACCATGCCCGAAAAGGAAGTCTGACCAACAGTAAAAATATGGATCTCATTGTCAAGACTCGCAAGATTACTAACAAGCTCATACCTGTGAATAAGCGAGCCATCAGCAAGAGAAAGAGGTCTTACCATATCGAGAAAAAGCATCTTCAAATTATCACCTGTAAATGAATTGCCTTTTTGGGATCTTTACTAATCTTCACTGCTCCCTCTCCTGTACACTTCTGGAGTTGTTGCCAAAATTTTTTGAGATTCTGGATAACAATCCTGAAAACCCCTGATTCCTGTAGTAAGCCCTTACTTCAGGATCCTGGATTTTTTTATCTCTTCGAATTGCCGAGCCAAAATACCCCCAGCAGTAGGCAATGCCTGTGTAGTAGGGAGACTTCATGGAAAGATAAAATACGTTTAAGAGGGCCATGAAATAGTTTTTGCCAAGGTAATAAGCCATCCAGCCATTTTTGAGATATCCATCCCAGAGTCCGTTAGCTGCACTCGTTTTACGCTTCTGGATCTGGACTACCTCAGTATACTGCATGAGCCGCCAGCCTCGCAAAAGAGCTTTTATATTAGAAATTGAATCTGGAGATGGCTCAACCTGATAACCGCCAGTCTCGAGGAAGCACTCTTTCTTCCAGATCCTTCCTGTACCTCGAGGAAGATTTTTTGCAGTTACTTCCAGGGAAAGTTTTCCGTCATTATCATAATATATTCCCCCACTTACAATTCCTAGAGAACTATCCTTTTTAAACTCAGCCAGAAGTTTTCCGAAATAATTTTCTTCAAGCACCGTATCAGCATCAAGAAGGCCTACATACTCGAATTCAATATTATTTTTCCTACAATACTCAAGCGCATAGTCAAAGCCCTGCTTGCAGACATAACTATAGTGAAAAGTAATGTCTCTTGGTCTTGGAGGTAATCTTATACTCTGGATCCAGGAGCAGTTTGACTGCAGGTCTTCGAGAATACGTGGTGTTTCATCTGTACTTCCGTCATCGACTATAATCCATAAATCAGGTTTTAATTCCTGTCCGATTACAGCCTTCGAAACTTCGGGCAGATTTTGTTCTTCGTTTTTTGCAGGCGTAACCAGCAGATACTTTCCTTTTAATTCAGCTCCTATCTGCCCACCACCTGTAGATTTCTTCTCCGCTTGTCATCCATGCCCCTTTTTCGGAGCAATACTGAAGCACCTTCTCATACAGCCTCACCCAATCTTTTCGAAAATTGCAACTGAACGCGAAATTATGCCACAGCAGGGTAATAACACCATTGAGACCTGCTGTAGTATCAATCAGACGTTTTGTGCGTTCCCAGGCCTCCTCAAAAGATTTTGAAGTAGCAAAAAGAGCAGTGTCCATGACGATAAGTGGAATTTCGAGGATGTCAATTCTTTTTCCTGTGTTAAGGTTATATGGACTGAAAGGATGGCACATTCCATTCCTGAAGCCGACTGAGTATCTATGCCCGAAAGTGGAGTCATAGCTAAAACCAGCATTTGCAAGTATTTCCCAGGAGTCTGGAGTTTTGAACCGGAGGTAATGATTACGAAAACCTATTACTTTTTTACCCAGAACTGCTTCAAGTCTTTCTTTCTCTTTTTTTATTTTATCTGGACTGCCGTATGAATAGTAACCTCCATGAAGACCAACCTCCCATCCTCTATCTAAAACCTCTCCCAGATGATGTTCTATGTCTTCTATATCATACCTAAATCTTATTGGATCGTCTTCTGCAGTAATGAAGTAAAAAGAGGATTCTGCTTCAAAACTGGCTTCAACGTCCATAATTTTAGAAAAATTAAGATAAGGAGAGTAGTCTATTCCCCTCAATTTCCACAGTAACTGAACTGCAGAATCCTTGAAATTTAACCGTTTAAGGCTGTAAGCTGATGACAACAAGCTATGGGCAAGAGGCGGGTAAACATCGTCTACGTCATGAGTCAAACAAACGGCAAATGATTTATTTTCAGGGAACTCAACCTGCATTCCGTTTTCCATAAGGTATCTGGAGACCCCGGGCTCAGAGGCATTTAGGAGATCTTTTTCAGAGAAAACAAAACGCTGGTGTTCATCCAGCTTTTCTGGATAATACTCTTCTTTTCGGGTGAAAAGATCCCATACATCCTGGTTTTTCATCAGTAATTCATGCATAAGACCCATCCGAAACTGAAGATAAAGAAAGTCCAGATTTTTCATCAGGAAGACTTTCTATGAGATTAACCATGAACTCGGTAACATTGATTTTATCCCTGAGAAGAGCAGCCCTTTTAAGACCCCAGCTTTTCTTAAGTTCCGAATCTTTGAAAAGTTCTGTGATTTTTGTCAGTGCAGATTGCGAATCACTATAATTAAAAAGCAAACCGTACTTATTCTCAAGTTCAGAAAAGTTTCCCATAGTTCCTGCAAGAGTGGAAATATAGATTGATGGAGTTCCCAAGATTGCACTCTCAACAGCCATCGTTGCCCCTTCACCCACATATAGAGTAGCATAATAGAGCAAGTGGTGGATTTTTTCTGGAGAGACACAGACTTTATACTTTTCAAACTCTTTTTCCAGAGGCCCTTCTGAAGTTATGAATACTTTTCCGAATTTTTCAGCTTCCTGGACAAGTGCTACTTTATTTTTAATTCCATGTTGTCCGACATCGTGATGCGCACCCCATGAAACAAAGCGAAGGACTGTAAAAGGCTCCCCCTCCTTTACTCCGAGGTCTTTCAGGATCTCAGGACTGGGAGTAAAATAAGATGGATGAAGATAAGCCAGTTCATGATATCCACTATATCTGATCTGTTTTGACCCTTCATTTTTTAGATAGCATGAAGGAGTACAGATTATGTCACAGAAAGGATAGGTTAACTTCTGTGCCAGTACTGCATGTTCGGTGTCATTAAAAATTATGGATTTTTTCTGTTGTATCCAGGCTACCTGAGCTACAGCTGGAGAAAGGATACCTATAAAAAGGTCAGGATCAAATTGCTGGGTAATTTTAAAAGTCTTAAACTCTCTTATGAACCATTCTTCAAGCAAATTAACCTTTCCTGGTTTTACTTTACTCAAAACCGTATGTGGAATTCCATAGGCGTTCAAGAGCTCTATTACTACATCCTTGTCTCGCGAGACTACCATTACTTGATGCCCTTTTTTCTCAAGACTCCATATAGCGTTTTTAAAAAAATGAACATGGGCTGGATGCCCTATATCGACAAGAACTCTCAATTTTTCACTCCCCAATTAATAATTCCTATGACTATAATACCAAAAGAAAGTCTGTCTGCTTGAGTAGTCTTTCGAGATTGAGAGTCAGAAACTAACCTTGAACCTGATTTTAAAGTATATGAGATAAATTAATATCAACAAATCAGGAAATCTTCCTGCCTTTTTCTCTCTTACTTTGACAAAAATATGCAGTCAAATCCTGGTTTTCACTCAACCCCGATTTCAAACTGTTCTATCAGATAGAACTCTCCCCCCATATTATGCTAAAAAGTGATAACTGTCCGTCTCCAGTGGCTGGAGCCCCCCCTTAATAGTGCCCCTGTTAGATCAAATTATTTAAGTTAGTTAGAGTCATTAACAAACAATATTATGATTAGAAGATAAATATCTCAAAGATAAATAGCTATGGAAAACATAGTTACTGAACGAAGATAAAGAGAATTATCAGTGTTGAAAATTATAGATATTATATTTTAAAAAATAGGAAAATAAACATTATTTAGCTTTTTCTAACTTGGTAAGAAAATAAACTTACTGGAAGAAACAAAATAAATACTAAATAAATAAATTTATAATTGTTAGGAGGATTACTTTGTAAGAATTATATCAAAGCTCGCAAATAGGAAACTAGCAATAAAGCATACTATAAGAGGATAAATTCCCATATCCATTGAGTCCATAGAAAACTCATCTTCTTCTCTAGAGGCCAGCAGCATTTCCTTCATACCCACAAGAGCGATTAGTCCCACGACCGTTATCCGATAATACACAGGGATTCCAAAATCCGTTGGGAGAAAGCAGATACCTAAATCTGAAAGAGAATTCCCCACTACAAACTCCGCACCCAGGCCAAGTATTGAAAACATTATAATATCCCCCAAAACTTCTGTAAAGGAGTTATCAAAACATGTATTAAATCCTAACTATACAAAGTATAAGCCTTTAAACTATATAAACTTGCGAAGAATTATTAGGAACTTGCGGTAGAAACCCGTATAGATTGGAGGTTTCTATAGTAAACCTGAAAAGAGTTCCTATCAAAAAATAAATAAGAATTGGAATTGATTACTCTCCAATTCTCAATAAAGAGGTTCAATTTATGAAAATTTCCGTTATAGGGTCAGGATATGTGGGCTCAGTCACAGCCGCATGTTTTGCAGAAGTCGGGCATGAAGTAGTCTGCGTAGATATCGACAAGAAAAAGATGGATCAGATAAATGCAGGCATTCCCCCGATCTATGAAGAAGGACTTGGAGAGCTTTTGCAAAAATATGCAGGAAAAAGTCTCACTGCAACCACTGACTATGAATTTGCGATCAAGAATACGGACATTTCCTTTATCTGCGTAGGAACTCCTTCCGCAGAAGATGGAAGCATAGACCTTTCAATTGTTCGTGCGGCAACAGCAAGTATAGGGGCAGTACTGGCAAAGAAAAAAGGGTACCATGTAGTGGTTGTTAAAAGTACAGTCGTGCCCGAGACAACTGAAAAATTTGTTCTTCCAATCCTGGAAGAAACTTCAGGAAAGGTTGCAGGAAAAGACTTTGGAGTCGCAATGAACCCCGAATTCCTCAGAGAAGGAAAAGCCGTCTACGACTTCATGCATCCTGATAAAATAGTTGTGGGAGCAATTGACCAGAAATCAGGAGATCTTGTTTCAGAACTTTACCGGACCTTTAAATGTGAGGTCACCCGCACAAGTGTATCAACAGCGGAAATGATCAAATATGCAAATAACTCCCTTCTGGCAACCAAAATATCCTTTGCTAACGAGATTGGCAATATTTGCAAAAGGTTAAACGTTGATACCTACGAAGTTATGAAAGCGGTAGGTAAGGATTCCAGGGTATCCCCAAAGTTTTTGAATTCAGGAGCAGGATTTGGAGGATCCTGCTTCCCAAAAGATGTAAAAGCACTTATAGGAAAGGCAAAAGAAATAGGATATTCTCCAGTGCTTCTGGAATCCGTAATTGGAGTAAACGAAAAACAGCCAATTCTGATGACCGAAATACTTCAGAAGAAAATAGGAAGCCTTGCGGGCAAAAAGGTTGCAGTCCTTGGGCTTGCTTTTAAAAACGACACGGACGATATAAGGGAGTCCAGAGCTATCCCGGTCATTGCTGAACTTCTAAGATTAGGAGCAGAGGTTTCGGCTTACGACCCGATGGCAACCGAGAATATGAAGCGAATCTTTCCAACAATTGAATACTCTGGGAAAGCTAAAGACGCTCTTGAAAGTGCTGATGCCTGCCTTGTAATGACAGAATGGGACGAGTTCAAGAAACTTGACTCTGAATTTGAAGTCATGAAAAGAAAGATAGTAGTTGATGGAAGGCGGGTAATTAAAGCGAAAAATATAGATTATGAGGGTCTCTGCTGGTAAAAGCCAGCAGAAATTATTTTTTCTTATTATGTAAATTTACGTAGTATAACTTTGCTGGCTTCTTATATAGTATAACTTTGCTGGCCTCTAACTGCCTTATTTATGGAATCTTATTTGCTTGAAGGTTCCTTTACCTCTGCTAGAATTTCTCTTAAGTACTCAAGTACGTCTTCTCTAAGATTTTCGTTTTCAAGGGCAAAATCTACTATTGATTTCACGTACCCTAACCTATCGCCAGTATCGAATCTTTTTCCTTTGAACCTACATGCGTAGATCATCTGCGACCTGTTAAGGATCCGAATCCCATCAGTCAACTGGATTTCGTTTCCTACTCCTGTCCCAGCTTCTTTTATACAATCGAATATTTCAGGGGTGAAGACATAGCGGCCTATTGCTCCTAGATTGGAAGGAGCATTTTCAGGTGACGGCTTTTCGACAATGTCCTCCAGTACATAGAGAGAATTACTAAGAGGTTTGCCCTTTATAATCCCATAACTACTTAATTTTTCACGAGGAACTTCTTCCACTGCGAGCGTGGATCTCCCATATTTTTCAAAATTATCTATGAGCTGAGCAGTGCAAGGCTTGTCATTCACAATAATATCGTCTCCAAGAAGCACGGCGAAAGGTTCGTCTCCAATATGGTTTTCTGCCCTGAGAACCGCATCCCCTAGCCCGTTAGGTTCTTTCTGGCGGATATAGTGAATATCCACAAGAGAGGAAACATCCCGGACAAGCTTAAGAAGTTCAGTATTGTGCTTTTTCGCAAGATGCATCTCGAGTTCAGGAGAATCATCGAAATAATCTTCAATTGCCCGTTTACCTCTGCCTGTGATAATGATTATATCCTCAATTCCCGAGGCAATGGCTTCCTCTACAACATACTGAATCACAGGTGTGTCAATAATTGGAAGCATCTCTTTTGGCATCGACTTGGTGGCAGGCAGGAAACGGGTCCCAAGACCAGCCGCCGGAATAAGTGCTTTTTTAACGGTCAACATAAACTCTCCGGTGAAAGAATTAGGTGAAAAGTTATTCATACAGTTAGGTAAATAATACTCTTTAACCAGAACATGTTTAATTTCCTCTGGTTATATACTCACTCCACATTATAGGGAATGAGATAAAAGTATTTTCTGATTACTTTAAGATATTACAAAGTATTAATCGAAAGAAAGATTGTTTGGAAAGAGTATTTGGAAAGAGTATTTGGAGAATTTTCCATGCCTGCAAAGAATAAAATACTTGTGACAGGAGGAGCCGGTTTTATAGGGAGCCACCTCGTAGATCACCTTATAGAAAAGGGGAACATGGTTACTGTTTTTGATAACCTGAGCTCAGGAAAAATGGAATTCATAGAAAATCATCTTGAAAACCCAGACTTCACCCTGATAAAAGGAGACCTTCTTGACCAGGAAGCGATAGAGAAGGCCTGTAAAGGTATTGACTTTGTCTGTCACGTAGCCGCAAATCCTGATGTCAGGCTTGGAGCTTCGGATACCAGAGTTCATCTAGATCAAAATATTCTGGCGACCTATAACCTTCTGGAAGCAATGAGGAAAAACAATACTAAAAAAATTGCATTTACTTCCACCTCGACAGTTTATGGGGAAGCGAGTATTATGCCTACTCCAGAGGACTACGGCCCTCTTATTCCGATATCCCTTTACGGTGCCTCTAAACTGGCTTGTGAAGCCTTTATTACTTCATACTCTCATACCTTTGATATGCAGGCCTGGATATTTCGCTTCGCAAACATCGTTGGCCCACGCAGTACACACGGAATTACGGTCGACTTTATAAAAAAACTGAGGGATGATGTTAATTTGCTGGAAATCCTGGGAGATGGCAAACAGGAAAAATCCTACCTTCATGTTTCGGAGTGCGTTAATGCGATATTGTTTTTAATCGAGAACAGCGAAGAAAAGGTAAATATCTATAATATCGGTTCCGAGGATACTATCAGTGCCACAGAGATAGGAAAGGCTGTTATAGAAGAGATGAAGCTTTCTAATGTTGAATTTACCTATACCGGAGGGAACAGGGGCTGGAAAGGCGATGTGCCAAGGATGAGATTAGGGATTGAAAAAATGAAAAGTTTGGGCTGGAAACCGGTCTATACATCGGAGAGAAGCATTAGGGAAACGGCGAGAGCATTACTTAGGGAAAAGTTAGTAGACTAACTTTTATTCCAGTTTTTCTTAAACAATTTTTTGTTGATCAGTATAAAACAAAGGCAAAATTACTGCTTGACTTCGCTTTTGACTCTGAATACATACCTTTGTATTAAAGAAAGTTCGTGGTCTGTGAATCCACCTACCAGAAACATCATCACCAGATAGATAAGTACACCCATACCTGCAATCTCAAAAAGCTCAATGATACTTGATATAGCGAAGTAGGAAACAAAGAAATACATAACTACTGAGGACAAAACGCTTTTTGCAATATCATGAAGATAAAAATCAAGTTTAAAGTGTTTTAGGGAAATATGCATACAAAGCACAGCCATTAAAAAGTAAGAAAATAAGGTTGACAGTGAGGCTCCAACAATTCCAATGGAAGGTATCAATAAAAGGTTAATCAATACATTCGAAACTGCTGCAACAATATTAATGTAGGTCGAAGTTTTTGTTTGCTTGATAAGGAGCATTGTATTGACAAATATCTGGAAGATTCCTGCCAGAAGACCTGAGAAGGCAATAATGGGAATTACAACCCAACCCGAAAGAAAATCATCAGTGGTAAGGATCCCGAGCAAAGGTTTTGCAAGAGCTGAGAGCCCAAAGACTGCAGGAATTGAGAAGAGAAGGAAATATCTTAGAGAATGAGACATATAAATTCTTACTTCATCCATTTTATTTTCATCGAAAAGCTTTGATAACTCGGGAAGAAGAATGAGCTGAAGAGAACTTACAAAAAGCTGTATAAGACTGCCAATTGAACAGGCTGCTGAATATACTCCCACGCTTCCAAGGCCAAGAAAATAAGTAACCATATATCTGTCACTTGACTCTGTAATCCACCTTACAAGTGAATTGGGAGTTAAAGGTAGAGAAAATTGCAAATACTCTTTTATGTAAGTAAATCGCGGGATAACGAATCCTATCTGTGATATGATCATCAGAAGAGAAATTAAAAAAATGAAGCCCTGTACAAGTAGAGTAGCTGCTATTACACCAAGAAGCCCGTATCCCATTTTGAGAAGAAAGAGAATAAAAAACAATTTTCCAAACGTTTCAAAAAGGGTTAAGTAAGAAAATGTCTGAATTTGCCTGAAAATCCTGAAATAAAAAAGAGATATCGACTCGATCACGCTCAGCAGAATTAAAAGGGAACCTGCCTGGATAAAATAAGTTGCATGAGGGTCTTTAAAACCGAAGGTGGCAAGAGGCTCTGCAAACGTATAGAGTAAAAACGAGGCCAATAGGCCGGATATAGTTACAAAAAAGAGAATTGAATATACTGCTTCCCTTATTATTTTGATTTCCGTTTCAGAAGATAAAAACCTGACAAAACCCATAGAGAGGCCCATCAGTGCAAGGGGAGAGATGAGAGATACAGTGGTATTGATCTGAGCCCAGAGCCCGTAGTCGTATGTTCCAAGGGTTTTTGTGATTATCGGGAGCAGGAAAAAAGTTCCCAGGCTTGTAAGTACCTGAACTGCCCCGATAAAACCAACATCCTTTGCAAATTTTTGATATGACACCATATCACCTTAAAAAGAATTCCGTTTTTAAGAATTACCATTGAGAGAAGTCATGAAAATAGCCTTACACGAAAGTTTTTCTTACGACTTGACCCGGCTCATTATCCAGAGACTGATATTTAAATCCTTTTGAACACTGATCATTTTGCTCAAGTTTTAATCTCTCAGCAGAGGTTCTATTTATAACTATATTATAATAAGTTTCATTCATATAGAATACCTTTAATTTTGAATAAAAGTTTGGAGATATCATACTTATAGTCAGTGTTAACTTTAACTTTATTTAGATACATTTTTTTTCAACCAGAACTAAATTTCAACTGCCCCCAATAAGAAATTTCTACAAATGATAAAAGCCTTTGTGTTAAGATCAATTTTAGTAGAAGTTTAGTACACCTCTAAGTATGACTTCTTAAAAAGCATAAAGATGAGACAAAAAGAATTAAGAATGAAAACCCCGTAAGTTCTGGCTTATTAGGAAACATAATTAGAGATTTTACACAAAGTAGGTATAAATCCAAAAGATGTCCTGACCTTATAATAAAACTTTTAGATTTTTACAAAAAAGAATAAGTTTGGGAGCAAAAACAAATAAATTAATCCTGATTAGTAGATCTAGAAACCATACTAGCTCACTTAAAAAGATTCTTTTTGGAAAATCTTAAAAACTCATGTTTTTCGTACATTAAAAGAAAAAAGTTCCAAAACATCCGACAGCAGAAATTTATTATCAGGTCAGAAGTGATGGAAATTTTTATTTGAGAATGTAAATCTTACCTGTAAACCAGATTCAGTTTTGGTACCTGACTCATGTTTCCACAGTCCGCACTGTAGAAAGCGATATAGTTATCACTTTCACTGCGGGCTTTTATAAGGAAACCTGTATTTTCGTACCTGCCACTAACATATTCTGTTACAAGATCAGTTACATCGAGCTCATAGTACCTGTTATCTGACAAGCTACTGGCTCTCAGGGTTAATGTAGCATATGGAGTGCTGCCCTGGAGGACACCATTTTTATCATACCAATCTCCTCCTGTATTATTCCAGGCAATGTCTTTATTCTTTTTATTCCAGCTCACATAGTCAGGATCCCAGGAAACAGGCCTGTAAATCTCGATAACAGTATCATTTGATCGTGTGCTGGAAGGATAATACCAGAAAAGAGAAAGAGTTGCACTTTCTACCTCTGTGGCACTGGTATATTCACTTAAATTAAACGATATAACATCCCTATATCTTCCAACATTGCCCAATTCTCCTACATCGAGAAATGATGTGTCAGAAAAGACACCCTCCGGTGAGGCTTCACGCAGGCGGTTGTCTTTTGCGCCAGTAATAGTTGCATTTGCAGTTACCCTTTTCTTAATATTAAGATTTGGTTCCTGGATTGTGTTTCCACAATCAGCACTGTAGAAGGCGATATAGTTATCACTTTCACTACGAGCCTTTATAAGGAAACCTGTGTTTTCGTACCTGCCACTGACATATTCTTTTACAAGATCGGTTACATCGAGCTCATAGTACCGGTTATCTGGCAAGTTACTGGCTCTCAGGGTTAGTGTAGCATATGGAGTGCTGCCCTGAAGGACACCATTTTTATCATACCAATCTCCTCCTGAGTTGTTCCAGACAATGTCTTTACCCTTCTTATTCCAGCTCACATAATCAGGATTCCAGGAAACAGGCCTGTAAATCTCGATAATAGTATCATTTGGTCGTGTGCTGGAAGGATAATACCAGAAAAGAGAAAGAGTTGCACTACTGATTTCAGTAGCATTGGTGTATTCGCTTACGTTAAACCATATAAGATCTCTGTATCTACCAACGCTGCTAATTCCTCCGACATCGAGAAATGACTTATCCGAAAAGACATCCTCAGGAGAAGCTTCACGCATACGGTTGTCGTACATCTCGCCAGAGAGATTCAAAGGGGTTCCTGAAAGAGACGCGTAGATTGTGTTTCCACATCTTCCTATATTGATTCTGTCTCCATTATCTTCGGGCTCGTTAGAGTAATCCGAGAAAGAACATCCAGCATCAATACAGGGAGAACTCACTGTATCTTTAACCCAGGTTTCTCCGTTCCAGCGACCTGAGACCGATTGAAGATGGTAATCATGGTTTTCTGGATCTGCAAAAAGAGGGTTTACATAGATATCAGTTGTCGATGCGCAGTTTTTATAGTTACCTGCGGAGTTATTGTAGAGGCAGTTATTTTCCAGCACAAAGGAATGCGTTTCAGGCAGATAATTCATAATTCCATACCCTGTTCCACTCGGATACTTTGTGCGCAGCCTGGTATTTACAATTATGTTATTGCGGACAATTGTTGTGAATCCGTCACCTTCTGGTACATAGGTTGGGGAATAACTATTGATATACATATTAGCGATTGCAGTGTGATATATTCCATCAAAGACATTGTTTTCAATAACAGTGTCTTCAAATCCGCCAGTTATGATACCGCCTACCCAGGTAATGCTAGGATTAGTGCCCGTGTCATAGAAAGTATTGTGATGGATATAGACATCTTTTGCCTGGTCTCGGGTAGCAGAAGAGCTATCATAGTTGAAAAGCCAGATTCCAGGGCCATAGGTATTATTGATTTTATTATTGTAAATCTCTATATCATCCATAATGCCTGCAGACTTTTCTACCTGAATCCCTGGCCCGCCTGCACTCCAGTGATAGAAAGAATCTATTACATTATCATGGAATTTTACGTGGTTCGAGTTCCAGATTCTAAGACCACTGTTAGTCCTGCAGGTTATTGTATTATTCCAGGCCTCTACATTCTGACACTGAATCGCAAACAGACCGTCGTGTCCGAGCTTGTATATTCTGTTGTTGTAAAACTCGATGTTCTCACCATATTTTATCCTCAGCCCGTCTCCGTGACCATCGTGCATATACATATCGCATACGGTTACATTCTTACAATAAAGGAAGTACATTACATTATAGTACCCTTTACCCTTAGCGAACTCGGTGTTACCGTCATGGTTCACATTAACCTCAAACCCTCTTATTACAATATTATTATTTCCGGAACTGCTCATCTGCTGGATCAAAGGTTTCATCGTAACCCAGCCTGCGTGATCAACCAGCTTGATAACAGCAGTCGAATCCCCTTCAAGAATAGTATTGCTGCCGATGAGAAGAGTATCGTTAATAACATACGTAAAAGGACCTTTAAGGTGGACAGTGGTATATTCAGAATTATCGGCCACAAACTTAAGAGCCTGATTTATCTGTACATGATCATCTTTTCCATCGCAGTTAAAATCTCCACTACCATCCCCTGCAACATAAACAGTTGGTGCAGGGCTTCGGCATAGAGCAGTAGGAACGAGTGCAAGAATAAGGAAACCTACCAAGAAAAGGATTCCTAATTCTCGTTTTAATATCGAGATTACCTGGGATTGATCACAACAGCGCATATTGTTAATTTTCGTAGGTAGATTTTCATGTGGCGACGTATCAATACCCCCGCAAAATGTGATACTGTTTGTCAAAATTTACTTAAACTTAATATTCGATTTCTTGTAAAGTGGACAAGATTTTTTAAATAGTGCTTATTCTCAGATATTCAAGGCTATAGAAAAGTTTGGAGAATTTATTCATGGCAAAAGCTACTGAATCCGATAAGATACAATAAATAAGGGACTCAGAATAAATCTCCCTGATTTTCAGGCCAATTCCTCGAATTCACCTAATTCCCCCCATGAAACATAGTGAATAAGCTGAGTATTAGCTCTTAATTAAATTTCTATAGTCAACACTGTAAACTATATCTTGATGTTATAAAAATATTTGTTCAAACTTGACAAATATTCAAAGAGTTGCATAGTGATAGAGATAACAAATAAGTCTTTGGAATAAGAAAAGCCAAAATTAAAACATAGTTTTATTAAACCTACACAAAAAACAAACTTGGAAAGTAAACTACAGATATTCATCTTTGAGGGAATGCTTTTTCTTGATAATATATTACATAGTTTTGGCAAAGTCAACTTTTTACTTTTACCTTAAAAGAGAGAATTAGACACATTAAAAGACGATTTTACAAATGATCAAAGGTAAAAAACGTATAGACTAAAATTTCATAAAAGATAGAAAATTACCAGGAAAACATAATGAAAAATAGAGAAGATTACGGAAGTTAAGAGAAATGAAAAGTAGGCGTAACCATCTGACATATCATAAAAGTACTGTCAGATTATATTGCTCCAATGCTACTCTTGCAGCTCCATTCTAGCTACACTTAAGATATTCCGACCATTTCTCTTAGAGCTTGTTATATCTAGTACATTGATTCCACATATTCTCAATAAATCACGGACAAACGTAGATGAACACAGACAGTTTCAATTCGTGTGTATCATTGTCCATCTCTAGTTTTCCATGGGAAACTCACTGATCAGCGTTGATTTTAAAATTCAGTTATATATTCATAATTTGGAATCGATGCACTAGAGCTAGTATTACCACAAGCTGCGAGTTATTTGGGCTGATTAGAACTTACTAAGCATCGGTTAGTCCTCCAATACGAGAGATAAATTGTTCAAACAAAGACCTTCAGGAGATACTTCGTAAAGGTAGTTGTCGTAC
>JAEWQJ010000016.1 GCA_023399215.1 Methanobacteriota archaeon | reverse complement strand
TTATAGAATTTACCCAACAAAATCACAGATTACAAAGTTAAATAAGACTCTGGAACTCTGTAGATGGGTCTATAATGAAACCTTGGCATTAAGGAAGAATGCATGGGAATCTGAACAAAAAAGAATCAGCTATTATGATTCTAAAAAAATGATTCCTATCTGGAAGAAAGATAAACCAGAACTCAAAACTGTTCATTCTCATACTCTTCAAGATGTAACTATGCGAGTAGATCTTGCATTTCAAGCGTTTTTCCGTAGAGTTAAAGCAGGGGAGAAACCGGGATATCCTAGATTTAAAGGTAAAGGTTGGTATGATAGTATTACTTACCTGCAATCTGGATTTTCCTTAAATGAAAATATATTAACCCTCTCCAAAATTGGGGATATTAAAATCAAGTTACATCGACCACTTGAAGGGGACATTAAAAGAATAACTATTAGAAAAACCTCAACACAAAAATGGTTTGTATCAATCCTTACCGATAACGATTCTTATCAGCCTCTTGAACATACAGACAAAGCAGTAGGTATTGATGTAGGAATCCTTTCTTTTGCTACCTTATCAAATGGTACTTTTGTACCAAATCCTAGATTCTACATTCAAGAAGAAAAAGCACTCGCAAAAGCAAACAGACGATTTTCAAAGGCTGAAAAAGGAACTCCTGAAAGAAAAAAATGCCTTAAAACATTGTGTAGAGTTTATGAAAGAATTGATAATAAAAGAGAAGACTTTACTCAAAAACTCAGTAAGCAGCTCGTAGATAATTACGGTATTATCTGTTTTGAAGATCTTAACATTAAGAACATGACAAAAAATCACAATCTGGCAAAACATATTCTTGATGCAGCTTGGAGTAAGCTTGTAACTTATACTTCCTACAAAGCTGAAAATGCTGGTAGAAAAGTAATACTTGTTAACCCTAAAAATACGTCTCAAATGTGCTCAGGTTGTGGAATGTTGGTAAAAAAAGACCTCTCAGAAAGGGTACATAACTGTCCTTTCTGTGGATTATCTATTGACCGTGATCTTAATGCTGCTATAAATATTCTCAGATTGGGATTACAATCTGACCGTAAAATCGGAAGATGCCCCTCACTTCAGTGAGGGGAGTAGTCACCCAAAGAAAAGCCATTTAATTTCTATATATACGTTGACAAGCATAAGAAGGACCAGAACTATCAAATGCCAGCCTCGATAGTGTTTCATGTCTGGTTTAAGTTCCTTATCCCAGGCATCTTCATTTCTTTCTATATATTTTCCTCCTTCGTTTTTTATTGTTTCAATTCTTGTTTTGCTGGAAGTTATTTTGCAATAGGGTTTCAAAAAGCCATATTATGCTTTTGTTTGCAAAATAGAGCAATTAAATAGCAGATATTTTTGACATATTCCGCTGATCTCACTATTACACAGGATATATAAATATCAGCCGAATATAAATTTTTCGAAAATGAACTGACTGACATTGATAACATATTTTTTAATGTGTGTAGTTGTGCATTGAAGTTGATTTCTTTAAGACCTTAGGTTAGATCAGCAGAAAAAACTGAGTTCAGTTGAATACCCCGCTAGCTTGCTGCGAGGATGGAAACTTCTCCAGTAACCGTTGATGATTATATAATTTATCAATTCCATTTTTCGGTTATTAACTTCTACTCAAAACTAAATTGTTTAGGGTTATTATTTTCTATAACGGAATTTAGAGCGGTGGCACAAACATAACTCGTTGCTTGCAGCGGGGTGCGCCAGCGCAACTTTGATTATGTAAAAGAACGATAATAAAATAAGAGTTTTAAAACCTTTATTTTACGAATTATCTATTTTTATGTATTATTTTATAATTTAAACGTTTAAAAATAGTTATTTTGATTATTAACCGTTTAAAAACTGTTTTTTAATTAATAAAATTCACTTTTATATATTCTTATTTATAAGTATGCTTATATTTTATCTGGGTCATGTTAGGATTGTCAAGCTGAGACCAATCAGCGAAGTAATTAAGAAAATAAAGTAAGGCTATCTGAACAGCAGATATTTGGAGTGAGGTATATGTTGAAAATGAAAAAGATATTGGGAATTTTCCTGGCAGTCTGTTTTGTACTGTCAGTAACAGTTGCGTCAGTAAGCGCAGCTCCGGTGGCTAATAATAAGAAGATCGACGGAAATAAGAATATTTGGGACAAAAACAAAAACAATTGGGCTCGCCAAAAAAATGATTTTGACAGGCAAAAAAATGATTGGGGCCGCCAGAAGAACAATTGGGACCGACAAAAGAAAGACTGGGATCGACAAAAGAATGAGTGGAGCCACAAAAAACACGACAAATCTTATGACAACTGGCACAAAATGTATATGATGTGGTTGACAAAATATAACGGCTGGTATTCAAAATATAACGGCTGGTACAGAGGTTATTGCAATTTTTACAACAATTATCATAAATGCTACCGCTAAAGCAGAAAAAAGACAATAATCCTAACCGGCTGATGTTTAAGTATTTACACCCCAAACTCGAACTATTGGTATTCGCAATAAAAACGTATAACTGTAGTTAAAAGTTGAATATAACTAAAACAAATTTTAACTGGCTGATGTTTAAATTTTTACATTAGCCAGTTGTGCTGTTTTCTTTTTAAAATTTGAGCATTAGATAAGTAAATCAGATAAGTAATTTTGAGCTTTATGATAGGCTTGAAAATAAAGTAGGGACACTGAAGTGTAAAAGGGATATATATGTTAGATATCAGCTGTGAATATGCTTTAAGATGTTCCGGATACATATGCACAAAAGCTTGTAACAAGCGCTACTGCGAAATCTACAGAAAGCTTAAAAATGCGGATTGTACTGTCAATGACATCGGTAACAAAATTTTCATCATTGTCTACTAAATCCAGATATTATTGTCTACTAAATCCAGATATTATTGTCTACTAGATCCAGTATGTATCATTTTATTAGGGATATCTTCATTTTTATTGTTTTAATGCGCTTTATTGTTTTACTGTACTCGTCCCAAAACCTGTTTGTCCCAAAAACCTATTTCTAATTAAATTCCAAAGACATTTTTTAAGTTTCCGCTGAACGTGTTTCCTTCACTTATAACATTGAATTTATCAGGCACCGTAACAGCGATTGCATACCCTGCATATGCATCCCTATTAAAAGGAGCCACAGTATTTTTTATTTCATTGCCTGTAAGATGCACAACATACCCGGATCCTGAAGAAGTAGTTATGTAGGTCCCTATTCGGATACCGTTACAGTTACCATCCAGGACATTTTCCTGAATGTCTGCCTCTGTCCACCCATCCAGGCATATTCCAGCGACAGATGAAAGTCTATCAGCAGTTTCTTTGTCTTTAAATACAGGCATCTGCCCGCAGTTTGTTATGGTATTTCCTTTAATTGTAAGTCCGGTTGCTGCATCCAAGGCAGGTGCAGTATGACCAGCCGCCCAGATCCCTGGACCCTGACACCCATCAATAACGTTGTTGAGTATCCGGACATTCGATGTAGATTCATTTGCCCTGGAGTTTTCAACTTGAATGCCTGGACCTGTACGAGGTGTGTATTTCTTAGTGCTTTTTATTATGTTGTCTCGGAAAATTACATTCCTGGAACCTTTAGAGCGAAGGCCTGAATTAATCCTTGTATAGATCTCATTTCCTGAAGCTTCTACGTCAACACACCTTTCACAATAGAAACCATCATGTCCGATGCCGTATATTTTGTTTCCAGAGACGGTTACATCTCTGGAGTCTAAAATCCTGACACCATCACCATTTGAATTTTGAATTTTCACGTTCTGGATTTTGACTTTTGAAGCCCTGTTTCCTCCAAATAGATTATGGTAACCTTTCCCATGAAGCACATTCTGCTTATCAGCCAGCCCATCAAACGTGAACCCTTCAAACAGATAATTTTCACCAGAGAAACTGAAAACTGGTACCTGTGGCTTCCAGAGGCACGTTGAAGCATATGGTATTAGCTGGATGATTGCTTTTTCATCTCCAGTTATGGTCGTGCCAGGATGTAGCTGAATAGGAGTTTTGGCCGTAAATGTTGTCTTCGTTCCCGTTGTTTTGAGCTCTACTTCTTCATATTTACGGCCATCGCCGACTTTATCAAAACTACTCTGAAGAAATGTTCCTGGTGTTAGAGTCAGTACGTTTGTCATATATTATGCAGGTTTCCTGAACGTTGAAAAAGAAAATTGAGTTCTTATTGAGATATTTTAATTTTAAGACTTTTATATTTGCTGTTACAAAGACACGATTGAGAAGTTTGTACAATTGGCAACTGTAAAGGCAGAAAATCAAAAAGAACATTTTACAGGACCTGTAGAAAGTGATGTATATCAATTCTCTGCCTTGCCGTGGATAACATTTACGCATATTTCGCACACGGATTTTGGAAACAGGGAAAAAGCGCAGCCCATATTTGATTGAGGAAATATCAAGAACGAGAAGGCAAATTTATGATGCCGTTTGCAGTCCAGGCTCATCATGCATTTGTTGATGGTATTCATATTGGCAAACTTGCGGATAAGCTGCAGAAATACCTAGATGAAGTATAAATTAATCAGTAGTTCACTAATTTTCACTCTTTTTAAAGTTATGTATTCAGAATACATAGGTTTTATAGCAGAACTTTATTCTCTACTCTTAAAACCAAAAAGGAAAATTTTTAACCATTACCTTTTATTATATTTGTGGTGTTTGGCAGTTGATCGACCAAGAGAAAATTCACAATCAATGCCTAAGCAATGATCCAAAAGAGCGTATACATGCGTTAGAGGAATTAAATAATTTCTTCTCTTTCATGCCAGATAAGCAACAGGCATGGAATGACTTACATAGACTGACTAATGATGAAAGCAGTGGTGTGAGGGCTAGTGCTGCCTCGGCTCTAGGTGATGCTTTTTCTGAAGTTCCAGATAAACAACAAGCATGGAGTGATTTAATTAGACTAACTAATGATGAAGACAGTTCTGTGAGGTTTAGGGCTGCCTCTGCTTTTGATTCTGTGTTTTCTGATAATCCAGATAAACAACAGGTATGGAGTGACTTACATAAACCAGTTAATGATGAAGACAGTTCTGTGAGGGCTAGTGCTGCCGAAGCTCTTCGTTCTGCTTTTTTTCAAGTGCCGGACAAACGACAAGCTTGGAATGATTTACATAGACTGACTAATGATGACAATTTTATTGTGAGGTATAATGCTGCTGAAGCTCTTGGTTCTACGTTCTCTCAATTGCCAGACAAACAACAGGCATCGGACAATTTAATTAAACTAACCAAAGATAAAGGCCGTGACGTGCCGCGTCGGTGGTTAACCGATCCTCTTGATGATGTATATTTATACTTACCAAAGAAACGACTAGTAGTCCCTGATTATCAAATAGTCTCAACAAAAGAAATTATAAGAGACACTAATAGGAAGGTTAAAAATTGTGAAGGCAATGATCAAGACCAAGTACAGAGAAGGATTGAAGAATTACTTTCTGTTTTAAAACTTAAAATATCTCCAATTCCTGAGAACAAAGAAATTCTGGATAGGATTGAAGAAATGAGGTCTGAGAAAGATATAATAAAGCAATATGAGATCCTATCTACTATTATTTCATTAGTACCTACAGTACATATCAGAGAAAAAGCTGTAGAAGAAGATTTAGTTAGAGAAAAAGCCAAAGAAGAGTCAGTAAAAAGAAAAGCTAGGGAAGATATAGAAGCTTTAGTTAGAGAAAAAGCTAAGCAACAGGAAGTAAGAGCCAGAAGAGAAGCCTCATCCAAAGAAGAAGAGTCAATAAGAAGAAAAGCTAGAGAAGAATTTTTATTTAGAGAAAAAGCTGAGCAACAGGAAGTAAGAGCCAGAAGAACTGTAGTGGGAGAAGAGTGTTCAGTAGGAAGAAAAAATATCCTTTTTAGAAATACTTATTTATTAATAAAGTTCATATTTGTGTTTTCCGCTATCTATTTTCTATTACTGAAATTCAAAATGATAAATAGTAGTGCTGAATGGACGTACCTAGCAATAATAACTTCTCTACTATTCTTTGTTTACCAAAAATTAAAACATGAGGGGTACTGAAATGAGTGGAAAAATTGATATTTCAACTATTATCAATACCCTAATATTCTGCGGAATCTCAATAAACTTTCCAAAAGTGATAAATTCTCTTAACAAAGATACTATATGTTTATGGATCAGCGTCTTTGCATTTATTGGCTTACAAATATATAATTTTAACGATAGAATAAAATATTTAAATAGTAAATTGGAAAGCTTTGATAATAAATTTAAAAATTTTGATGGCGGGCTTAAAAATTTTGATGATAAATTTAAAAATATCGATGATAAGCTTAAATATTTAGATAATAAATTTGAAAAAATTGAGAATGCTGGCTTGCAAATATATACTTATGACAATAGAATAAAAGGGTTAGATAGTAAACTGGAAATCTTTGATAATAAGTTTAAAAATTTCGATGATAAGTTTAAAAAAGTTGAGAATCACGACAATGATATAAATGAACTTAAGGTAATATGCTCTATTCTGAAATATCTTCTTGAGATAGAAATATCAAAACGAAACGAGTGACTTGTTCACTTTAGTTGGCTGAGGTCTGAGCCAATTAAACTATGCTTCACAACCTATTTTGCAGGTATCAAGGACATAGGAATTTTGAGTATATAAGCAAAAATAGGAATCCAACTCTCTTTCCGCAGATGTCCTTACAATTTTCACAATTTTTTCTGCTATCGTTTTTTCTGCTAATTGCATGTGATGTTCAAAGATATATTTTTAAAATGTCCTACAATTTTCGGCATTTTTACCTTCAATGAAAACTTTCAACTCGATTTCCCAAAGCTTCAGTTGAGATAATAACAAGAGATTTTTGAGAAATTCTCCAAAACCGATAGCAGGAAAATTGTTGTTTTTTTGAGAACATCTGCGGAAAGTCAGATCCAAAAAATACCCCTGGAATTTTGTCCTTATCTATGAGGAGTCAGACAATGAAAATAGAAAAACAAGAAATTATTATTTTAACTTATTTTCTATTTTGGTATTTTACTCCTTCTAAAAATTGGAAAAAAAGATCAAAACATTCTATAAAACAGACAGTAGTAACTACAGTATCAACGCCTACTACATTCTGTAAATACAACAGTCCCATAGCTAAATACCATATTGATTTTACTAAACGAGAGAAATTACTTTTAGAATCATAAGAATATTCGAAAAACCTTAATGGTAAAAAGACAATTCCAGATAAAGGAACTACTCTAAGTCCTAAATTCGTTAAAGTATGTCCCAGATTCATTAGCCACTGTGAAAGAGATTCGAACATATTTTTCCAGCCTTTTACAATAGATAATTTTTACTTGTAAATTTTCTATAAACTTCTAACACGTTCAAGAAAAAACTATTTTATTTTTTATCGCGAATTTGTACATTTAAACGCACTTTTCGAGTAAAATTTTTGGATTTGACATTTTTTAAATCATGTGCTTACTTTTTATAAAACCTTACCTAATTTTACCATAATGACTCTCTCTGGCTCTGAATCCACAACTCATCTTGGTCATTGTGATCTTATTGCTGGTGTATTTGATGAACCCCTTTTGCGCAAGCCGAAATAAGAACGAATTTTCAGGCACAATTGAACTTTTACAGGACAAAATATCAAAATATTTACCCATTTAATCGAATACTTCCATCTTATGAACAATCATAACGAAGCTGAAAGTTCAGGTCATAATTCCGTCTACTGCAACGCCGATAAAATTCCAGGATGGAACAAAGATCTTGAACTGGCATTTTCTGCCTACAAAGGCCCCTACACTCCCGGAAGAGTTGCATCAAGGCATAAAACGGTCTGCGAGGTCCTTGTCTCTGGGGCTGTCTTAAAGGCGGAAATCTCAGGTGCACTTATGAAAATTGGAAAGCAGCCGGTTGTAGGGGATTTTGTCGTTTTGCTTGACCAACCTGAACTGGGCTCACGCATGATTGTGAATATTCTGCCCAGGAAGAGGCAGTTGAAGACGGGCTTATTCCAGAAGAACGGCTTGCCAGCTATCACAGATTAACTGAAGAGCTCATATTCCAGTCAAAAAAGCGGAAATTGGGCTGAGACGACTTGAAAAGGAAAAATTCAAGAAAAGATAGGCTCTTAAGATCTTCTGCTGAATACTTTCTTACATATGTATTTGTATAAAATCATCTAACATTTGAATAAGCGGATCAAATGCTCTTATATTTCCACTCTGATTGAATCACGTACTATTTCTTCTCTTTTTCCCCATATAAAGCTCCAAAAATCATTCCAAAGGCAGGCCCGAGAGCAATTCCCAGGGTTAGATTGTCTATCATAAGGCCAAGTATCAAACCGAATGACATACCAATGGAAAGTCCAATCGCCATTGCGTCTTCTTTTTCATTTTCGCTCTCATTTTCTTCCTCTTTAGCACAGCTTTTAATGTATTTATCAACCTTATCGAGCCTTTTCCCTAAACGTGAGAATATAAGTAAAACGGCTATAAAAATGACAATAAAAATTGCAATTATTTGTAAAGATACAGAATCAATCATTATTTTTAATTTGCCACTTTACTATAAAAAGAGTTTGAAAAGAGAAAAAGAGTTTAAAATGAAGTCAGTTCTCCAACAGGGAACTTTTTCAGCCGGAATAAGAAGGAATTTTCAGGCACAATTGGATTTTTACAGGACAAAATCTCAAAATATTTATCCATTTAATCGGATACTTCCATCTTATGAACAATCATAACGAAGCAGAAAGTTCAGGTCATAATTCCATCCACTGCGACGCCAATAAAATTCCAGGCTGGAACAAAGATCTTGAGCTGGCATTTTCTGCCTACAAAGGTCCCTACACTCCCGGAAGAGTTGCATCAAGGCATAAAACGGTCTGCGAGGTCCTTGTCTCTGGAACTGTCTTACAGGCGGGAATCTCAGGCGCACTTTTGAAAATTGGGAAGCAGCCGGTTGTAGGGGATTTTGTAGTTTTGCTTGACCAGCCTGAACTGGGCTCACGCATGGTTGTGAATGTTCTGCCCAGGAGGACCTGCCTTTCAAGAGGAGCAGCAGGAGATGGTGGCGGAGAGCAGGTAATTGCTGCAAACCTTGATACCATTTTTATCGTGACATCCGTTGGTAAGGATCTCAACCTTCGAAGGCTTGAGAGATATCTTGCCATTGTGTATTCTTCCGGGGCAAACCCTGTGATTTTACTTAACAAAATCGACCTTGAAGATAACCCAACCCGGCTGGTAGAAAAAATCCGGTCCATTGCAGGTAACGTGCCGGTTATTCCATTAAGCGCCCTTTCAAAAACCGGACTTGACGAACTTATCCCTTACCTCAACCCTGGGGAAACAGTTGCATTAATCGGTTCCTCAGGCGTCGGAAAATCCACGTTTATCAACGCTTTTCTTGGCGAAACCGTCCAGAAAACCGGAGATATCCGGAAAGACGATGAAAAAGGCAGACATACAACCACAGTCCGCCAGCTCTTCCTGCTTCCAAACGGAGCGGTTCTTATAGACAACCCCGGAATCAGAGAAATCCAGCTTGGAGACTCTGCAGACGGGCTTGAAAAAGCTTTTTCTGAAATCGTTGAGGCAGCCCGCAATTGCAAGTTTAAAGACTGCACTCACCGCGACGAGCCGGGCTGTGCTGTACTGAAGGCGGTTGAAGACGGGCTTATTCCTGAGGAACGGCTTGCCAGCTATCACAGGTTAACTGAAGAACTCATATTCCAGTCAAAAAAAGCAGAAATTGGGCTGAAACGGCTTGAAAAGGAGAAATGCAAGAAAATAGCAGTGGATATAAAGAAATATCGGAAATTTACAGGCAAGTTGTGAAAAAGCGTATTTTTAGGCAGGTTTTATCAGGAATTTATCAGTCTATGGAATTTATCAGCCTCTTCAGTATATTGTATTATATTTTACTGCCTCGGCGTGCTGTGTGAATTTAATCGACTGGAGCTAACTGACGGAAGCTAACTGACGGAAGCTAATCGACTGAATTTAATCGACTGAAGCAGCGTTTTTAGTTCTCTCTCATTCTCTCCAAATAGCGCAATACCTAAAAATAAACAACACTTTTTTAACTTCATAGTTTTATAAAAACATTAATTCAGATTTAGGAGGCACTGATATGGCAAGTAAAGTTTATTTTGCAGATCTCAGAGCAAGAAATCCAGAGGAGAGTACGATTAGCAAGATCCAGAAGCTTTTTGACGAAGCAGGTTTTGCTGAACTCCTTGGAGAAAGTGATCTGACTGCAATTAAAATTCATTTTGGTGAGTACGGAAGTGACGGATATATAAATCCTGTTTTTGTGCGACAGGTCGTAGAAAAAATCCGGGCAGCCGGAGCAAAACCATTTGTTACGGACACAAACACGCTTTACTCAGGCAGCCGGCATAATTCAGTTGACCACCTGACGACTGCGATTGAACACGGTTTTGATTATTCAGTTGTAAGGGCTCCACTCATCATATCAGACGGCTTGAAGAGCCAGAACGTTGCAGATGTGGAGATCGGGAAGAAGCATTTTAAGTCCGTAAAAATAGGGTCGGATATTGCTGCTGCGGATTCCATGATTGTGATGTCACATTTTAAAGGGCACATTATGGCGGGCTTCGGAGGAGCTATCAAGAACCTTGCTATGGGCTGTGCTCCGGCATCCGGCAAGAAGGAACAGCATTTTCCGACAAGCCCGCATGTTATTGAAGAAAAGTGCATAGGCTGCCAGAAATGTATTAAAATCTGTCCTGTAGGAGCCCCTTATCTTCTGGGGGAAGTCTCAATGATTGATCCCAATATCTGTATAAGCTGCGGACAGTGCATGGAAGTTTGCCCTGCGGGAGCTATAACTATAGATTGGGAACATGATATCCCGAATTTCCTGGAATGTCTTACTGAGTACGCTTATGGGGCAGTAAAAGGAAAAGAAGGAAAAGTAGGTTACATAAATTTCCTGCTTAAAATTACACCTGACTGCGACTGCGTACCCTGGAGTGATGCTCCTATCGTGCCGGATATAGGAATCATTGCCTCAAAAGACCCTGTTGCCCTTGACCAGGCAAGTTACGACCTCGTAAATCGGCAGAGAGGGCTTGTTAATTCCTCCCTTCAATGCAACCACGAAGCTGGAGCCGATAAGTTCAAGGGAGCGTGGCCAATGATCGATGGAACCCACCAGCTCACGTACGGAGAAGAAATCGGGTTTGGAAGCCGTGAGTATGAACTTGTTGAGATTTGAATTTATTTAAAGATGGACTGAGAGATTTGAGTTGTTTTAAAGACTGGTTGAAATTCGACCTCATTTAAAGAATGAACTCTCATGGTTCTCCATTTCAAATATTGAGAGAAATCAATTCTCAACAACTTTTCCTTTTTATTTGTTCATTAAATAAAAAGCTCTGAGAGTATAGGCTTAGTTATAAGGATTAACTATGGTCAATTTTCAGGTCAATTCTTAATTAATTTACAAGTCAATTTTCAGGTCAATTCTTAATCAATTTACAAATCAATTTTCAGGTCAATTTTTACCCAATATTTAAATCAATCCACAAATCAACTTTATTTGCTTTAACCGCAAATCTATTTTTTAAAAAGATAAATATAGCAGATGCCACCACTTAATATATGAGTTAATCTTACCCAACTTTACTGGAGATGAATTAGAGTGACCATCTGGGAATATGATGTTAAAGAGATAAGGTTCAGTGAGTGGTCAAAGGCAAAAGAAGATCTTAACAGCCTCGGAACTGAAGGCTGGGAGCTCATCAAGTTTGCGGACGAGATAGACGAAAATGGTATGATAGCAGCTGTTTTCAAAAGGCCTGTCGATTACGTTGACGCATCCTTCTAAAGTTCTTTTTTAAATTTATCGTTTTTTGCCTTTTTTTCTATGTGAACAGTTCAGTTTAGAGGATCGGCCTGAAGGTTAAGTTTAAAGTCCCTGTTTCTTACATTCATTTACATTCATTTTTCCTGCTTTTTGAACATGATCCGGAACTCAGTCCCAGAGTCCCTTTTAAGTTCAATACAACCTTCGATCTGTTCTACGAGAATATTTACAAGTTGAAGCCCAAGAGAATCGGTATTTCTGAAGTCGAAATTTTCGGGAATGCCTACTCCGTTATCGGCAACTATCAGAATAAACGGAAAGTCTCCTTCGTTTTTGCAGCCATCCCTGGCTTCATTTTCTCTATTGGTATACTCTGGTGCAAAGAGACTTATGTGAATTTCTCTATCTTTTCTTTTTTCATCTTCTCTTATTCCATCTTCTCTTTCTCCGTATTCTCCTTTTCCATCTTCTCTTATTCCATCTTCTCTTTCTCCGTATTCTCCTGCAGGAAAAGCATGCTTCAGGGCATTTGAAACAAGTTCGTTTACTATGATTCCTAAAGGAACAGCTGTATCCATTCCAAGATAGACCTGCTCGAGTTCCAATTTTAAACTGACATTCCTATTTCCTAAAGTATAGGATTTAACAAGATCTTTAGTCAGCCTGCGCAGGTAAGCCGAAAATTCAAGGGTTTCCATGTCCTTGCTCTGATATAGCTCCTCGTGAATTAGAGCCATGGAAACTACACGGTTCTGGCTTTCTCTGAATGCTTCAAAAACTTCTGAGGACTGGAGATTTTCCCTATCATGGAATTTTTCAGCCTGAAGACTGAGTAATGAGGAAATAACCTGCAGATTATTTTTGATTCTGTGATGAATCTCTTTTATGCGGGCCTCTTCATTTCTGGTGAGAGTTTCTTCCGCCATTTTACGTTGAGTAATATCGTGAATAAAACCCTGAAATTTCTCGGAGGTACCAGACGTTCCGGAAATAAGTTGCATAATTTCCCGAACCCATCTTATCTCCCCATCTTTTCTCCTTATCCTGTATTCCAGTTCCAGTGAGGAATTTGGGTTTGACTCTACCGTTTTTGTAGCATCAATAAATAATGGAAGGTCTTCAGGTACAATTATCTCAGTCCATTTAATTTTCCCGGAGATAAAATCCTCTCTATTATACGCAGTAATTTCTTCCACAGCCCCATCCATAAACAGAGGAACGCGTTTCTTGTTAAGCCGGAAATATATGAGCCCGTGAATGTCCTGCACCAGTGACTTTAAGTGTTTAGTCTCATTCTGCAGGCTAGTTTCATTCTGCAAGCTTTGATCTTGCAGTATCTCAATATCAGGCTCGAGTATACATTTCTCAACTCCGAGCATTCTGTAAATCCGTCCCTGGTCATCTTTCAGGAAAGTAGTTTCTTTTCTCAGGGCTTCTTCCCTGAACTTAAGTTCTCTGAAAAAAAGGTTGCAGGGGTCTTCAAAGCCTGTTTCCACTATTGCTATGTAAATAAGGTAAAAAGACAGGGCATTAAAAACCAGTCCGATAAAGTTCAAAGTTTCCCTTGTATTTGTATAGTATGCGAGGGCAAATTCTGCAAAGATTGATACAATTATAGCTGCTATAAGTATTCTATATACGTAACCTTCAAACCTGTCTTTCTTTCGATGCAGGAGAACCAGCGAGCCAATAAATAAGGAAGAGATAATATACTCGCTGAAGATCTTAAAATCGGTCAATCCGTAACCTTCAATATAACAGGTCGGAAAGTTTCTATATTTGAAGATTGAGAGCAGAAGGACTGCCGTAATTACAGCATATATGAAGAATACTCTCTGGGCAAACTGATCGTTTTCACTGGTCTTTTCATCCTTTTTTACGTTCCCTGAAACCCGTGCCAAAAGAACTGGAGCCACAAAAAAGGAGATGCTTCCAAGATATCTCATAACTATCCAGAGCTGCACAGGAAGATTTGTCCCATATTCGGGAAACACGCCCATTTCTTTATATGAAAATGCACGTAAAAAACCGAGACCTGCTATGAAAAAGAGTGCAGTTCCGATAAAGGTAAGGTATCGGTTTTCTGAAATAACTTTTGATTTCCAGACTATTATGAAAACCATGTAAGCTATTATAACATTAAATAAATTTACGGTGATACGAAAGAGAAGATAATTCTCAAGACTAATTACATAGAGTATTCCTGCTATTAGCAAGAAAAGTCCCAGTTTAGTAGTGAAAATATTAATAGTTATGAAAGATTTGATGTCTCCATATTGCATCCAAATTTTATATAAAAACTATAATATAAAATAGTATCGAATTTTATATCTGCCTGTAGAAATCCGAATTATATTTTAAAATTATATTCCCTATTAATTCTAATTCTCACTTTAACTCTAACTGATCCTAACTCCCCTATTAATTCTAATTTTCACTTTAACTCTAACTAATTCTAACTCCCCTATTAATTCTAATTTTTACTTTAACTCTAACTGATCCTAACTCCCCTATTAATTCTAATTTTCACTTTAACTCTAACTAATTCTAACTCTAACTGATCCAAATTATCTTAACAGTGTTTAAGGCTAGAAAGAAAGTTTCTATGCAGGTTGCCGTATGTACCAGTTCGTTATAATAACATTTTTCGATTGTTTCAATCTTCACCTTGAGCTTTATCTTCTTAGAGTAGTACCTTTAGTTAACAATGTTTACTGATATTAATATAAAGCAAATTTTTTATTTTATTAATTATTACAATATTTCATAAGATTGATATTTACAGTGGATAAATATATGAGAAGATTAAATTTTTAAAATTGATCTGTGAATTGATCTGTGAAAAGTATGGAAGAATTAATAAAAAGGAGATAGGGCATGGAAAGTAAAATTGATGATAAAGCAGAACCTGATACTGAAGTTAATGTACAGGCTACAGATAAAAACAGATTAGAAAATGAACTCGACACCAGTGTAAAGCTTAAAAATGAAGAAGAAGCTGGAAAAATTCTGGATTTAATGCAAAAGCCTGAGATCGATTTCGATCGCTTTTTCAAGTTTATAGATTCTTCTATTCAGGGTTTAAAAGAGTACAAACTGATTGTTTCGGCTCTTGAGCTCGGAGTTTTTGAAGCACTTAAATCTCCGTTGTCAGCAGAGGAACTGGCTGAGAAACTTGGCTGTGATCCTCTGCTCATGCCTCATTTCTGTGAAGCTCTCCATAGTCTCGGGTTCCTTGACAGGTTTGAGGAAGGGATGAACAAGGAAGAAGAAAAGGCGCAGATTGGAAAAATAGATGCAATCGCCAGTCAAGATACCGGAAAATCTGAAACCGGATCTGAGGACCATTATAATGGAACAAAGAATAGCGAGGCAGTGTATCTTGTCTCGGAACTCAGTGCAACTTATCTCCTAGAAAGTTCTCCGTTTTCTCAGCAGCATTACCTTGCCGAAAGGATTAGAAATGTTGAACGCTGGGCTCGCATTCCTCAGATTATGAAGCAGGGACCCGACATTGTCGAGAAAGGGCCTTTTTTTGGGGAAATTGTTCACTGTATGGCTGAAAACGCACGCTGTGGTCTGCTTCAGGAAACTGTAAAGGTTGTCATGGAAAACGTTGATTTTACAAATGTCAAAAGGCTGCTTGATATCGGAGGAGGACACGGGCTTTATGCAATCGCTTTTTCAAAGCTGAATGAAGGCCTTCAGGCTTTTGTTTTCGACCTCCCTCCTGTCACTGGAGAAACAGGATATTTCATCGAGAAATATGGGGCTTCAAGAGTGGATACAATTCCGGGAGATTTTTTTAAAGATGAATTCGGAAGTGACTATGACCTTATCTTTTCTTCCTTTAACCCCGGTGGAAAAGTTCCTTCCCTTATCCCCAAACTTGCTGAAGCCTTAAATCCTGGAGGCATTTTCATAACCAGACAGATGCCTGATGAAAAAATAAAATCAAGCCCACTTCTCAGCCTTGACTGGAACCTCTGGACTTTTGAAGGTGTGAAAAAAGGAGGGTCAGGTTACAGTTTCGAAAACAGTGTCCCCTTTAATGAGTATATAGAGCTGCTTGGCAATTACGGGCTTGAAGTCTTCCGTGCCCTTGACATGACGGACGGTTCAAGGATTGTATTTGCACGGAAAGCAACCTGAAATTTGCAAGAGGATTACCTTTTTTCAGTTTTTTTTCAGTTATTTTTTTCAGTTATTTTTTTCAGTTACTATTTTTCTCAGTCGTTTTCTCTCAGTTACTTTTCTCTCAGTTACTATTTTTCTCAGTTACTTTTATCTCAGTTACTATTTTTCTCAGTTACTTTTTTCTCAGTTACTTTTATCTCAGTCATTTTTTACTCAGTTACTATTCTTCTATTAATTGCTTTACTATGGCTATTATTCTTCAAATTAGTCATTATTAGCAAGGATATAATCAATTAGTCATTATCGGCCATCAAATTTATTTTCTGAATTTTAAAAATTACTATTTCCTTTTTTCCTGAGGATATGACTATTAATTATCATAAAATATAATTTAACTTATTGGCTGACGATAAATTGAAGCTTGCCAGCAAAAGCCTGCAGGAAAGTGAGGAAAGATACCGCACCGCAGCCGAGCAGACAGGGCAGTTAGTATTTGATTTCATACTTGAGACACATGAGATTGAATGGGCAGGAGCTATCCGGGAGGTAACAGGATATTCTCCGGAAGAATTCAAAAATATTGATGAATCGTTATGGATAAGGCATATTCACCCCAAAGCCAGGATCGGTGAATCTCTATTGCTTTAATTCACGAGGAATTGCATGAAGGCGAGAGAACTGAAAAGAAAAAACGGAACCGAGTTCAGCATGAGATTCAAAGTGAAAAATAAATTTTAAACTTTTTTTTTCTGCACAGGCAATGGTATCAAAGCATGAGATTGTTTCGGATCGCATTGTTTCGGACCACATTGTTTCGGACCACATTGTTTCGGATCATGTTATTTTAAGCCTTATCGTACCAGATCGCTTTGTTCCAGATCGTTTTGTTCCAGATCGTATTGTTTTAAACCCTATTGTCCCAGATAACATTACCAGGTGCAGAAACTTACCCATAAGTTGACAATTTCTTTCTGAAAAACTGAAAAAATCTGAAACAGCAACGTTATTATGCTGCAAAACAATTTCTAGATGGGGATTGCTGTGATAAAAGAAGCCATGCTCTACGAGAAAATCGGAGATAATAAAGTACACTGCAAGCTCTGTGCCCATAGTTGCAAAATTTCCCAGGGAAAAAGGGGCTTTTGCAAAGTCCGGGAAAACAGGGATGGAAAACTATATACTCTTATATATGGGACGGTTTCAAGCGAGGCGGTTGACCCTGTAGAAAAAAAACCTCTTTATCACTTTTATCCAGGGTCTTATGCTTATTCTGTCGGGTCAATAGGGTGCAATTTCCGATGTAAGCACTGCCAGAACTGGTCGATTTCTCAGGTCTGCCTGGAAGATGCTTACACAATGGATATTCTACCTGACGAACTTATTGAAAAGGCGCTTTTCTCACGTTCAAGCTCCATTGCCTGGACCTATAATGAGCCTACAATCTGGCACGAGTATACCTACGAGTGTGCAAAACTGGCAAAAGAGGCAGGGCTTGGAACAATCTATGTGACAAATGGTTATATGACGCCTGATGCCCTCAGGCATATAGCGCCCTATCTGGATGCCGCGAATATCGATATCAAAGCATTCACTGAAAAATTCTATCACGATGTCGCCAGCGCAAAACTCGCCCCTGTGCTCGAGGCTTCTGCCCTTGCAAAACAACTTGGAATCCATGTTGAGATTACAAACCTCATTATTCCAAGTGTAAACGATTCCCTTGATGAAATAAGGGAACTCTCAAAATGGGTGTATAAAAATCTCGGACCTGAGACCCCCCTGCATTTTACCCGTTTCCATCCCCAGTACAAAATGCAGGACCTCTACCCGACGCCTGTAAAAACCATGCAGGAAGCCTGTAAAATTGCAACTGAGGAAGGGATGAAGTATGTTTACATGGGCAACGTTCCTGGCAGTGACCGCAACAATACTTTCTGCCCGAACTGCGGAAAAATGTTAATTAAGCGTGGCTATTTCGACATTGAAAAGTATGAGATCACACCTGAGAAAACCTGCCCGAAATGTGGGGAACACATTCCCATAGTAGGTGAATATGTCAGTCCAAAACATGCACCGGGTGAATACGGATATTAAGCGGAGTATTCAGCAAACGACAGATAAGAATAAAGCACCAGACAAGAATCGGTAAGAAACTCCAGGGCAAAACCGCAAATTTGCCAGTTAGGTATTCTTTACTGAACCAATCATGTATTCTCTACTGAACCAATCTGTATTCTCACTGAGAGAGTTCCATTAGATCTCAAAAAATATATTTTTCGCACCCTTCGTGGAAAATTTTTATAATTCCTTCTCTCAGGGACGGCGTATATTTCTCAGGTTCAGTTTTGACAGCCCTATGCAGTTCTTCAAGTTCAACCCATTCTACAGATACGGCTTCTTCCGGGTCAGGCTGAATTAAGCTTGCATTTTTTTCCGAACAAAGGCCTGAAAATACCATATGGAAGGCTCCTTTGTTTTCGACGACGCAGGGAATTTTAAATAATTTTTGGAATGGAACCGAGATTCCTATTTCTTCAAGCATTTCCCGTGCCATGCAGGATTCATAAGACTCATTTGCTACAGTACCGCTTACCGAGTATGTATAACGGCCCGGAAACCACCGTTTTTGAGGTGCCCTTTTCTGGATAAGCATTTTATTTTCAGGGTTAAGCAGGATAAGTTGGGAAGCCCTGTGAATATACTTTCCCGAATAAAACTCCTCTCGTTCGCGCAGCCCGAGAAAGTTATCGTTGTTGTCGACTTCAGTGATTAGCTCTGCCACAGAAACACTCCTATTAAGTTGTTTCACTACCCTTATTCTGGTAGGACAAAAAATAAAAATTGCGGTTAAAATAAAAAAGAGAAATTTCATTAAAAAAGGTTAAACCTGGAATAATGCCATGAAAAGAAAAAAGAAATTCACTTTTCAGGATTTTTCAGGGTTCTGAGACCTCTTTTGGCTTTTCTGCGGCTTTCTGGATCTCCTCCAGAAGCTGATCATCGGTCTTTCCTCTTATGTCAATCCCGAGTTTCTGGGCAGTTTCCTGTACCTTGCTCTTTGGAGTTATGGGGTCTGTTATGGATTTTTCAAATTCCTTAAGGCTTAGTTCGGATTCCTTCTGAGCTTTCTTGAATTCGCCTACTGAACTTCCCATGGATCTTGCAAGTTCGGGAAGTTTGGAAGCCCCAAAAAGGAGTACAATTATTGCGAAAATCGGTATAAGTTCTTGTGGACCTATCATGGCTTAACCTCAAGCTTTTCGTTTTCTTAAATAAGTAAAATTCAGCAGTAATAATGATCTAATAAATTGAAAATATCTATAAATTAAGCTAAGATTTTTTATGCTATATAAAGTTTCTATTTCCATTTATATTTTAAATATTTTATATTTATTTTTTTCTATTTGATTTTGATCTATTCAGTCTATCTCTTTATATATCTCCTTTTATCTTAGCTTGGTCCCAATGCTTCAGCTTTTTCGAGGCTCTTCTTGTTCAGAGATAGATTTTCCAGCTTCCGGCTTATTTTCCAGGTCTGTACCGGTTTTCAGCTCTGTATCGGTTTTCAGCTCTGTACCGGTATTCAGCTCTGTATCGATTTTCAGCTCTGTATTGGTTTTTGCTTCTTTACTACTTGGAGTTTCTTTTTGTTCCTTCTCTTTCTCTTTTTTCTCAGAAGCGGCGGTATTTGCAGCCTTTCGGGTATAGGCATCGAATTGATTGAGCTCAAGCTCAGAAGCGCGCTGGGCTTTTTTAAACTCTCCCATCGCACTTCCTAAAGACCGTGCAAGCTCAGGAAGCTTCTGGGGCCCAAAGAGAAAGAGAGCAGCAACAAGAATTGCTATCAATTCTGGTGTACCTATCATTAATGGCTATTATCAACAATCTAATATAAAAGTTCTTGTAGCAAAATCGGTGAACTGGCTTATTCTGAGATTATTTTAAAAACATCTGTTTTTAAAAATAAAAACTCTCATAAATAGGAAAACTGGCTATCAAAATAGCCTGATAAGTAACAGGCTGAACTCAAAGAGGACTACCAGTAAAAACGCCACAAGGATCTGGGCAATGAATGTAGGATCAGGCGAAAGAAATAGTGAAACTGCCATAATCACACTGTAGACCAGTATTCTCTGCTTTTTAAGCGTCTGGTATTCTATAAGTCCCATTTTCACGGCAAAAACCACAAGCAGGGGGAGCTGGAATACGATGCCGAAACCTGCCAGGATTGTGGTTACTGCTGAGAGAGTATCCTGAACGGAAAGCTGCGCTGTAGCCGCATCGCCTGAGTAAAATAGAATGTACTTGAACATTACAGGCAGGACGATAAAGTAACCTATAACGACCCCGAAGATGAAAAGCAGGAAAGATGCAGGGATGACCTTGAGGAAAAAGCGCTTCTCATGAGGATAAAGTCCCTTGCCTGCAAACCTGTAAAGCTGATAGAATAACTGCGGAATCGAGATTGCAAGGGCGAATACAAGACAGAGCTTGAGGCGAGCAAAGATCCATTCAAGGGGCGAGTATGCTGTCATGTAAATGTCAGTACTTATAAATTCCTTCCAGATAAGCAACATCCCTTTTGCCGAGAATGGGTAAGCGAGAATTATTCCCAGAAAAAGCCAGATTAAAACAATTGCCAACCGGTTCCTCAGCTCTAACAGATGGAACGTAATGGGTTCTTCGACATCTCCCGGAACACCGGAGACATATGAATTGATTCCCGATGTTTTTTCGTTAGGAGCTGTTGTTCCGTTGGCTGTGTGCTGTGAGTCCATTTTTTCCGCTCTTATGTGTACCTGGATAAATATATTAATATCTGAACATAATATTAAATGTGAATCTGCAGCCCATTCGAGATATTCCGGTTCTCAGGTGCAGGAGATCTTCGGGATGCAGCTTATGGTTCTTTTTCACAATATCTTTCTACTATATATTTGCATAACCTGATAGTGGCATATATGAAGATTTATGTCACCCGAGTCATTATAATAGAAACACTTTATAATAGAAACACTTAAAATGATTAATATAACCAGATTAAACAAACATATAACCAGATTAAACAAACTATCTTAATCCGGTTAAGGTATTAGTATAACTTAATTAAGATAATTTATATAATATACATATCGTAACTAATAATATAAATTAGTTGAGAATTTGTATAATATAGTTATGGTAATTGGTGTAACTCAATTAAGATAATTACTATAACCTGACTAAGATAATAAATATAATGTCCTTATTATAAATTTTTAAGATAACTACTATTTCCCGGTACTTGAACACCATTGTTTCCGTACTCGAACTTTGTGGCTTCCGATAATCGAATTCCTCCTGAATGGCTGGCAGTTTCAGGAAATATTTGAAGGATTCCATGAAAAGAGCCGGATAAACCCAAAGCGAAAAAACAAAATAGGTAAAAAGAGAGTTGCTGCTAAAAATCCCTGCAGTGAATAAGAGTTCCCTTAACTGGGATAAAGAACTTTCTTTTGCTTTTCCGGATAGGTACTCCATATGTCTGAAGCCATTGAAAACCTCAGTGTAATCCTGCTGACCCTGCGAAATAAGTTACTTGTGATTTTCGGGGTTTTTATTGCAGGCATTATTCTCTCTTTCCAGTTTACAGGTCCTATAATTGAGAGAATGAAAGTTGACCTTCTCCCAGAGGGCGCAAAGCTGGTTTATGTGTCTCCCCTTGAAGTAATGATGCTGAAGCTAAAGCTCTCTATCATAATAGGAGTGCTCCTTATCCTGCCTATTATTGCGTTCTATGCTTATAGGGCTATCTCGAAGCAGTACTCTATTAAAGTTCCAGTATCTATTGGAAAGGGGCAGTTTACCTTCCTGAGTTTAGCGTTCATCGTCATGTTCATTCTTGGGGCTTCATACGCTTACGTTATCATGTTGCCTCTCTTTCTGAAATACCTTTACATGGATGCAGCAGTCTCAGGAGTGACTGCAACTTATTCGATCTTTAAGTTTATTTCATTTGCAGCTTCATGCACAGCAATCTTTGGGTTGATCTTTGAACTTCCAATAGTTCTTACTTTCTTGACCCGTAACGGATATGTAAAATATAGTACTCTTGCGACCTACCGCAAGCATATATACATTCTGTTCTTAGTCGCAGGAGCCATTATCACTCCTCCCGATGTTTTCAGTCAGATAATGGTTGCCGTGCCTATGGTGATTTTCTTTGAGATCAGTATGGTGGTTGTGCGGGTTGTTGGAGTAAAGAATCGACTTCCCAATTCTGATCCTTCAGCAACTGCAGTAGGGATTACAAGAAGAAACTAAAGAAAGAAAAGTGATAGAATAAGTGCAGTTCAGGGATCTAAAAGTAAAATAAAGTGTGATAATGTGCAAGTTAACTTTAATTAAGACCATAAATGTGTGATAATGTGCAAGTTAACTTCGATTAAGACCATAAATGTGTGATAATATGCAAGTTAACTTCAATTAAGACCATGAATTATTCAGTAGTCCAGATTCACATCTGGACTTTAAAAATACTATTTTTATAGAGCTCATTCCAAAACTTGAAATTTGCTTCTTGTGCCCTGTATTTTGAATAATCAATCAAGCTCATGATCGTGAAAACAATTCTAAGAATTCCCAACGAGTAAGAGTAAAGTAGCTTTTGGGATAAGCTCAATATAAAATTGAAAAAAAATAAAAAATGGTGTGTATAGAGAATGGGCATCTGTAAAGGACGAGGTTAGAGAGTCTATCAAAACTCTTAATTTGTTTTGAAGCGCACCTTCTCAGATATCCGTACTTATGATCGCTTTTTGAATATATAATATGAAGGTATCAAAAAGTATACTATAATTTTATATATTAGGATATTAATAAATTTTATACTGCAAGTTGGATAAGTCTGTAATATATTTTCATTATATTCAGTGTTTCAAGTTATAAAGTCATAAAGTATCTCAATACAAATCTCTCATAAAGTTACAAACCACTCATAGAGTTAGTATTAGTTGTGCTGGCTTACAAACCACTCATAGAGTTACAAACCACTCATCAAGTTAGATTATTTTTACTGGCTTCAAAGAACATATTTCCAGCCGTCTTTTTTCAGGCTATTCCTGTATTTTTCATAATCAGGCATGAGTTCTTGGACAAGTTTCCAGAACCTTGCAGAATGATTTTTCTCTTTTACGTGACAGAGTTCGTGCACTACTACGTACTCAAGCTGCTTCGGCGGGGCCATTATAAGCTGGAAATTTATCCTCAATACATTCTTTGTAGAACAGCTCCCCCAGCGCTTTTTCTGGTACTTTACCTTAAAAACCGGAGTGGATACCCCGAATTTTTTCGAGTAAATATTCAGAAGCTTCTCAACTTCTTCCTCGGCACGTTCGCTATAAAAATTCCAGACAGCTTCTTTCACCAGAAAAGGAATCTGATCTTCAGAAGTATTCTCAGAAATCTCAACCGTGAGTTCGGAATTCTTGAAAAAAACCATAGGTTTTTTAATGTTATTCACGGGTGTGATTCTCAGAGGATATTCTCTGCCCAGATAAAGATAAACTTCCCCTTCACAATACTGCTTTTTTTGATTAGGCAGTCTGTTTGCCTCAAACCATTCAAGCTTTTTAAATATCCACCGAGCTTTTCCTTCAACCATTCCCCGAATAGTATCCGCACTCAGACCCTGAGGTGCCCGAAACTCGACTCTCATGTCCGGGCGGACTAAAATAGCTGCTGTCTTTCGCTTTTTACTGTATACGATCTCGTAATTTAGAGTCCTGCCACAGGCACTGATTCTGTCATTTTTCCTCATCCCGATTTCCTCAGATTATAATGAGTTTTCAATTCAATTGTCTTTTATTGTTCTTTTGAAACCTTTGTTCGTCCATTTCTATCTTGGGTACATCCAGGTCTTAATTGTGATAAAAAGTATCTGTATGATCATTGAATAATTGTCACACCGGTGACAAACATATCTTGACAAACATATCTTCTTGTTTTCTTTCCACGACTTATGTAAGTTCCATTTCCAGTAATATTGCCCTGGTTAGTAAGACCATAGAGCTTGCAGTTTTTGTTCGGACAAGCAACGTCAAAGAATTTGTGGTTTTGGACCTCGTTTTCTCATTATATAAACATATGATGTTGAAATATATAATACCAATCGGATATAAATTGGTCATCATATAAGTCACAAAGACTATATAAAGAAAACTATTTTATTATTTTACTCATTTATCAAAATAATTAGAATATATATAAAAATTATAATCGAAATTTTTGAAACATTAATTTGATGGATAATATATGCATGAAGTGGCATATATTAAAATATCTATTATTATAAAATGGCCTGAATGATATAGGGAAGGCTCTAATCATGATGAAAAAATATAATATAAAAAATAATATAAATGTAAGAAAAAGGGTAGTAATCTTCAGCGGACTTCTTGTCCTGCTGTTGATTATAAGCTCATCGATAGCGATAGCTGATACGAACTTATCAGACAATAACAAAGCTTCACAGCTTTTATTTGCGCCAAAAAACCCTGATTTTGTAAAGTATCAACAGGAAAAAATTTCCAGTCAACTATCTATTGACGGACACAAAACGGGTTTAGTCCCCACAATTGTGGATTTTAGTCATCTCAGCACTGTTTTTAGCAGCACGGCATCTTATCCAGCTAGATATGACCTCAGAACGCTGAACAAAGTAACTCCTGTGAAAGATCAGGGTAAAGCAGGAACTTGCTGGACATTTGCAACCTACGGGTCTTTGGAGTCATACTTAATGCCTGGAAAAAGCTGGGACTTTTCAGAAAATAATCTTAAAAACGTGCTTTCCACTGATGCTCCAGAAGGGTTTGATTTTTCAGAAGGGGGAAATATACTTATGTCTACTGCTTACCTGGCTCGATGGAGTGGACCCGTGAAGGAAAGTAATGACCCTTATGGTGATTCATCAGTATATTCACCAGATGAACTAGGACTTCCTGTATACCAACATGTACAGAACGTTTTAGTCCTTCCTAGCAGGCAGGGATCTACGGACAACAACGAAATAAAATCTGCAATTGAAAAATACGGAGCCGTCGATACAGGCATATATACTGGCGATTACGACTTTGACGATTATTATTCTAATGATACAAATAGTTTTTACTATGATGGATCTTCGTACTCTGACCATGCTGTGACTATTGTGGGTTGGGACGATTCATATGATAAGAATAACTTTACCCATGTTCCGCCCGGAAATGGAGCGTTTATCGTGAAAAATAGTTGGGGTAAAGGTTTTGGTGAAAACGGATATTTTTATGTTTCTTATTATGACTCCAATATAGGCATTACAAACGCTGTCTTCACGGCAGAAAATACTGGCAATTATAAAAATATATATCAGTATGACCCACTTGGATGGGTCACAGATTGCGGCGAAGATGACACTTCTACTACCCTATGGGGTGCAAATATCTTCACTGCAAAATCCGATGAGATTCTCAAAGCCGTAAGTTTCTATACTACAGACTCAAACTGTAAGTATATTCTTTACATATATACTGACGTTTCGTCCAGCCCTGTAACTCAAGCCGGCCCGGTTATTTCAAAGAGCGAGAAAATCCCTTATGCAGGCTACCACACGATTCCTCTGGATTCCAAAGTTAATCTCAAAGCCGGTCAAAAGTTTTCAGTAGTACTGAAGCTTACGACTTCTGGATATGGTTATCCGGTTGCCTTAGAAATGCCGTCCTCAGGCTACAGTAGTAAAGCAACAGCAAATGCTGGAGAGAGTTTTATTAGTTCTGATGGACAAAACTGGGACGACATAACGACATATGTTACAGATGCGAATGTATGTATTAAGGCCTTCACTACAGCAGGAAGTGCATCTCCTGTAGCAAACTTTTCTGCGAACCCGACCTCTGGAAATGCTCCGCTGAAGGTAACATTTGCTGATACAAGCACTGGCTCTCCAACTTCCTGGTTCTGGAACTTTGGAGATGGATCAAAGTCATTCCTTCAGAATCCGATTCACAAATATTCAAAAGCAGGAACATATACTGTTAACTTGACAGTAAAGAATGCGGCAGGACGTAACACAGTAACAAAAACAAATTATATAAAAGTAGTAACAAAACCAGTTGCTGCCTTTTCAGCCTCTCCTACTTCAGGAAAGTCTTCACTGAATGTAAAATTTACTGACACAAGCACAGGTTCACCTACTTCATGGAAATGGGACTTTGGAGATGGATCAAAGTCATACCTCCAGAAACCAATTCACAAGTATTCAAAGGCAGGAATATATACTGTTAGTCTAACAGCAAAGAATGCTCAAGGCAGTAACACGGTAACAAAAAAAGGCTATATAAAAGTGGTAACAAAACCAGTTGCTGCCTTTTCAGCATCTCCTACTTCAGGAAAAGTACCACTGAATGTAAAATTTACTGACACAAGCACAGGTTCACCTACTTCATGGAAATGGGACTTTGGAGATGGATCAAAGTCATACCTCCAGAAACCAATTCATAAGTATTCAAAGACAGGAGTATACACTGTCAGTTTAACAGTAAAGAATACTGCTGGCATTAATACTAAAACCATTTCTGAATATATTACAGTTAAAAAGTAATGAGCACCTTAGTAAAAAAGTAAAACTGATTTAGCATAAAGAAGAGTGGGGGACTTTTTGTAAATCTTTGTGTGATAACATGAGAGAAAGAAAAAGTTAAGAAGATAAAACAGGCATTTTTTGAATATGCAAAAGATAACGAGCTTTCAGCTTTTGATAATTCTAACTATTTTGCAAGACAAATCATGATATTTTGCAAGACAAATCATGACGCTATACCAACTTGTCAATACGTAAAACTTCAGATACTCATGACGAAAGCACCATCCTATTATTAACGACAAGGTAATTATATTTTTTAATAAGTTTGTTTACAGGGTAGAATAATTATGTCCGAGATATTCTCTATAAACTCACAACTGTATCCCAACACCACAAAATGGTACAACATAGGGTCGGGTAGCCAATCAGAGATCTGCCAAATGGTTGACGCCCAGTTTTATCAATAGCCGGATGAAGATTGTAAATAAGATTCTATATGAAGTTGCGAGTTGTGGCCGATTGTATCGATGAGGTTATTTCCAGACTATATTAATTTTGTTAATGAGATGACGTTCGATAATTAACCAACCTTAGTACTAATTTTTTACTCCCTGCTTTCAACCCAAAAACCTTTACTTTTAGAACGAATTTAAAAAATGGATTTGGTTAAACTAATTTAAAAAACTGGATCTGGTTATTATGTATTTATTGGTGATGTGATACTCATCGGGCTTGGAATCAGCTTATTGCTCTTAAACTGTTGACATGAACTCTTTTAGCCTTGCCCAAGAAACACAAAAATTAAGGTGCAGGGTATGATCTTTAATGAAAGAATGATAGAAAACATAAGTGGTATTTTTGTTTGGAATAAGTTAACTAACAAAAAACAAAAGGTTACTATAGCGAAAAAAATCATCTGCTGACAAACATTTTAATTGAATTCTTTTTTATATAATTATCAATATAATACAAAATGGAGGGTGGAAAACAGGTAATTTTCGTTGATAAGGTCGTGGCTATTTAGATGAGTTTTTGTTTAAAATAAGAGTTAAAAGTTCTGATCACGAGGATTATAGTTAGTTACTATAGCTTTTTTCGATAAATGTTGAGTTTTAATATGGAGATGGGGGTTGTTATTTGGTTGACAGGGAAAAGATAACTGCAAAACTAAAAGTCGCAGAAGCTGATCAAAGAGATGTCGGAAAAGGAATCGTCCGGGTTGACGATAGTTTCAGAGAAAAGCTGGGCCTCAAGCCCTTTGACGTTGTGGAAATAAGAGGAGGAAAATCGACTTCAGCTCTGGTAGGACGTCCATATCCCAGCGATTCGGGTCTGGACATTATCCGCATGGACGGGCTTATCCGTACCAATGCAAAAACCAGCATAGGGGAGTATGTGGATATTCGCAAGGCTGACTGGAAAGAAGCAAGGAGTGTAACTCTTGCGCCTGTAGCTAAGGGCATGCAGATCTATGCTCCAAGTGAAACTCTTAAAGCCGTGTTTATGAATCGCACGGTTTCTAAGGGAGATTTTATTTCCACCACAAGTTTGAGGCGGTCCCGGGAAAGAGAGACTTTCGGCAAAGGAGTTATGTTCGAAGATTTCTTCCAGGACTTTTTTGGTCCAGGTATGGGACAGTCATTTGGGCTTGGAGAAATAAAGTTACAGGTGGTCTCCACTTCCCCGTCCGGGATAGTAAAGATTACAGATATGACAGAAGTTGAGCTCTTACCTGAAGCTGCAGAAATAACCCCTGAACAGAATGTTCCCACTGTCATGTATGAAGATCTGGGTGGGGTTAAAGAGGCTATTACCAAAATAAGAGAAATGATAGAGCTACCTTTGAAGCATCCTGAACTTTTTGACAGACTGGGAATCGATGCTCCAAAAGGGGTACTGCTTTATGGACCGCCTGGAACAGGTAAGACAATGCTTGCAAAAGCAGTTGCAAACGAGACCGATGCTTACTTTATCTCAGTCAATGGTCCGGAAATTATGTCCAAGTATTATGGAGAGTCAGAAAAAGGGATCAGAGACATCTTCGAAGAAGCAGAGAAAAATGCTCCTGCAATCATTTTCCTTGATGAAATAGACTCCATTGCACCTAAGAGGGCTGAGGTGACTGGAGAGGTCGAAAGGAGAGTTGTAGCTCAACTCCTTTCCCTGATGGATGGGCTTAAGGCTCGCAAGAATGTGATTGTGATAGGATCAACCAACCGTCCTGAAGCAATTGATATGGCGCTCCGTCGCCCTGGTAGATTTGACAGAGAGATTGAGTTAAGGGTTCCGGACACTGAAGGAAGACTCGAGATTTTCCAGATTCACACAAGAGGTATGCCACTTGCCGAAAACGTAAATCTCATGGACTTCGCTCAGATAACTTATGGGTTTGTGGGAGCTGACATTGCTGCGCTTTGCCGAGAAGCTGCAATGAGTTCCTTGAGACGGATTCTCCCTAAGATTAACCTCAATGAACCTGAAATTCCAAGTGAGATCCTTGATACACTTCGGGTCACAAGGGAAGATTTTGAAAATGCCCTTAAAGATGTCCAGCCGTCTGCTATAAGAGAAATCCTTATCGAGATTCCTAATGTGAGCTGGGAAGATGTAGGCGGCCTGGAGGGAGTAAAACAACTTCTGAAGGAAGCTGTGGAGTGGCCCCTTAAAAGTCCGGAATCGTACAGGGATATAGGAGTTGAGGCTCCCAAAGGAGTGCTTCTATATGGTCCTCCGGGTACTGGAAAGACTCTCCTTGCAAAAGCCATTGCCCATGAGTCCGAAGCTAATTTCATCACCGCAAAAGGAAGCGATCTGCTTTCCAAATGGTACGGAGAGTCCGAAAAAAGGATTGCTGAGGTTTTTTCACGGGCAAGGCAGGTCGCTCCATCTATTATTTTCCTGGACGAACTCGACTCTCTTGCGCCTATTCGCGGGGCTGCCATAGGTGAGCCACAGGTTACAGCTAGAATCCTGAATCAGCTTCTTTCTGAGATGGATGGGCTTGAGGAACTCAGAGCTGTAGTGGTAATAGGTGCAACCAACCGTCCTGATATTATAGATCCTGCTCTTCTAAGGCCTGGACGTTTTGACGAGTTAATTCTCGTTCCCGTTCCAGATGCGGGAGCTAGAAAAGAAATTTTTAGGGTCCATACCGCAAAAATGTCGCTTGCAGAGGATGTTGATATTGATAAACTCGTTTCTATGACCGATCAGTATACAGGTGCTGATATTGCAGCTGTATGCAAAAAAGCAGGAAGAGATGCACTTCGCGAAGACCTTCATGCCAAAGAGGTAAAGCAGAAACATTTCCTTCAAGCGATTACTGAAACCGGGCCTTCGGTTACTCCTGATACCATGAAATATTACCAGGCTGTACAGAGTGGCCTGAGAAAAAGGCAGTCAAAAGAAATAGAGACCCCATTTTATACCTGAGTGAGAGACAGGAAGTTTGATCTTCTTTTTCCTTTCTCTTGTATTGTTTTCCTTTATCCTTTCTACTCTTTTATTAATGTCCGGATCCCTGCTAATCTCAAGAAATTATTGGGTAGAAAAAAGGACTGCCCATGATCCAAGCCTATTACGCCAAGAACTGTTTTTGTCAATACCTGAAGTTGTCAATTGATCACCTCATGCCTGTCCTAAAGCTTTTCTGTGTCCCGAAGTTTCTCCAAACTTACATCAGTTTGGGCTTGAGGTTACACGTAGTCTTCCTTTAGGTACACGTTTCCTCGATTTTTGATGGCAAAACCATTTGTAACCTGATTGCTTCTTTCCAGCGCATCCAGAGGATAAACAATCCAACAGCACCAATCGCACCCCATGCAATTAACACGCCTAAATCCTGGCCGAAGATAGAAGAAACTACCAGGGGCAGCCCGTCCCACGTTGCATGTAGAATGGAAACAAGCAGATAAGCATTAATTACCTGCCAGTTAATGCGGAAGTTGCAACTCTTGCTTTCCCGGAACAATACACTGGCTAAAATAGCTGTCCAGGTTCCGTGCCCCAGCGGAGCAAGCAGACCGCGAAGTAAAGTCACTTCCACTGTTGCCGAAATGCTCCCATGACTTTCCAAAAGAGCCGTAAAGGCATAACCGTTACTTTCCAGAGCTGCAAATCCCATTCCCGCTGCCGCACCCAGAATCAATCCATCCATTTCCGAGTCATGCCGTCTGCGGCGTGCAATCACCAGCACTCCCAGGATTTTAGCAAATTCTTCGATGAGTCCGATTCTTAAAATTGACCCAAGATTCAGCTGCCTGATAAAAAATGGTTCTAGAAAGGCCGCAGCAATGATACCCAGAAGCCCGCCATATATAAAAGCCAGGGAGACCGTTGGCATTGTCAAGCTGCTTAGGTGCCTGCGCTCGTATATAAAAGCCACATAAGCGACAGGGACCATAAAGCTGCCAACCATTGCCAGAGTGGGAAAAAGGTTTGAGTTCTTCGTCAGCAGCAAGGCCACCAGTAAGAGAACGTAGAAGACTGCTGCTGTGGTTATAACCTTTAACCAGCCATTCCGTCGGACCATCGGCACAGGGGGCTGAATTTCCGTCGTGCTGTCCATAATTCCTCCTATCTAATCCGTTATCATTCTGCTACTTCCAGACCCCTTGTCTATCTTTAAGATCTGTAATCACAGGCTAATGGGGCTCCTGAAAGTAATCAGTGACTACAATCAAGGTGTTGCTGCGAAGTTAAACCGTTTAGCAGCTCAACAGACTGTTTCCTGCCTGCACCCCATAGCTGTCACCAAAAACATCCTTTACTCATGTGATAAGAATAGATCCAAATTTAATAGATTCAGGTTTAATAGATTCAGGTTTAATAGATTCAGGTTTTATTTTATGAATTAATATTTTTTTCCTGGCAGATGTGTTCTCAATTCCGTTAAAGTTTTTATTCCGCGCCTACGTAATTCTTTGAAATTTCCCTGGTATACGAATGCTGCCGGCACTAACAGTAAAGGAATAGTTGCTGCAGCTTTAGCTCCTTCTGAAATAGGCAGCGCAGCTAAAAAGCTTGCTCCAGTAACACCATAAATAGGAACTATAGGAAACAGCATAGCTAAACCGAATGCTCTTCTGAAATGGATGCCTAATTTTGCAGCCAGAAAACCATTAGACCCTATGACCAAACCGATGCCGATACTTGGTCCTATAGTCCGAAACGGATTATATGATGGTCCGAGATATAGTCCAAAATACAACTATGCCTATGTCCAGTTGCAGAGGTCCTCTTTCTGCTCCCCTTCCGCCCATTATATCATTACTTTCCTTAAACGATAATAAGATTTACCTATATTCTGATTTTCCAAAAAGCTATGGCTTTTACTTCGATGACGAAGTTTGCATGCGCACTACTCTAACAGTTTTTCTATTCGGCAAATCGTTCACAATTTCATATTCAAACCCCATGGCGCCTAAATTTGTGACAAACCACTTCGGAATATGACCGCAAATGACATCCAGTCTGTTAAATTCTCCGTTTTTCAGATAGGGGATCAGAATTTTCTTTGAAGTCAGGTCCGGATTTTTAAACATGACGTCTTCGATATTAATCGAAAAATCACCTTTATTCACACCGGGTTCCAGAAACTGCATAATGTCAAATTTGGGCGGTTCTTTCTGACGTTCCTCAATTGCTTCAAGCATTTCTTTTTTGATTGAATCAAGAAGATCCAGCACATTACCTTCCACAATGAATATGTCAAAACTCGCTGCTTGAAAAGTCCCGGACGCTATCCCTGGGATTTCACTTGCAACAATCACTTTTACGTCGCCAAGCTGCTTTATTGTATCCGCTACAGACGTGCGTACCGCAGCCATACCTCTCGCGTTGCAAACTTGATTTTCAAACCGGGTCAGAACTTTCCATTCCCCACCGTCTTCCTCATATATTGCAATGAATCCTGGTTCGAATATTGAACTCGCTTTCTGGTTCTCGTTTTCCACAACTGCTATTTTCAAGGCGCGTCCTCCTATCGTGTTGAAATTTATGAGATGTCGGAATGCGATTAAAACAATTTCTTACCATTTGATTATTACTCGATTTATATAAGCTCTACTGGACTCATTCAGCAACCTGTGATATATCGTTTGCGGGTGCGCGTTGAGTCCATTCTATCAGTTGAACAATAGTGTCTTCATATTTTCCAGAACGCACCAGCTATTTGTTTTCGAGAAATAATAAACCTGCGAGATTCCTGGAACGAAAACCATTGATTATAAACAAAGAAAACCAGAACAGATTAAAGCCAGAACAGATTAAAAAAGCGACTACAATTTTCCAGATAAAAATCCCAAATGCTGTGAATAAAAAATCTGAAATCGTTATGATAAGAAAGCTTCAGTTACTTTAATTTAAGGTTCAGGAAAATACAAGGGTTATTCAGGTTTCAGCGACTTTGAATTCATTTCACTTCGAGTTCATTTCACTTCGAGTTCATTTCACTTTGAATTCATTTCACTTTGAATTCATTTCACTTTGAATTCATTTCACTTTGAATTCATTTCACTTTGAATTCATTTCACTTCGAGTTCATTTCACTTCAAGTTCATTTCACTTCAAGTTCATTTCACTCCAAGTTCATTTCACTCCAAGTTCATTTCACTTCAAGTTCATTTCACTTCAAGTTCATGTACTTACTATTTTAATTCTCCCAGTACACAGAACCTGGTCTTTCCACTGGATTCAGGAACTTTTCTGCAGTTCTTCAGGAGAAATTCAGGCTTTTCTTCGGACAGTTCCGGTTTTTCGGCATTCAGGCAGAAGTATTCTCCTTCAAGTCGGAATTTCCTGAAAAGTTCGCAGGTTTCACAGAGGCAGCCCTGTTTTTTTCCCATTTCTATATGCTTGCCCCTGGAGCAAAACATCCCTGCACCACCGGGATAAGAAGGACAGTTTTTGCAGGTGCAGGCTTTAAGGTTATGGTATGAGCCGCATATCCCAAAATATCTCCCATATTCTTCTCTGGTCTGCTGTACAATGTCAGATGTTTTCTTCCCGGACTTTTTCTTTGTCCAGGTATCCTCTTTTCCTGCTGCGGGTCTGGAACTCAGAACATTCCTCCTGTGTGCAGAAAGACATGATTTTATAAGATGTCAAAATATATTATATATTGCTTAAGGATTTGAAAATTGTATATTACCTGAGGCAGTAAAAGGATTTTGGATCCGGAAGGGTTGTTGGAGAGATAATAGCTATGGGATTCAATCAACTGGCTGAAAGCGACGAACTGATTCTTGGTGAAGCACTGGAAAGACAGCAAGTTCTGGAAACCGTAATTAATAACAGTCCGGTTATGGCTTTTCTCTGGGCCCCGGATAAAAAATGGCCTGCCAAGTACGTTTCGGAAAACGTAACCCAGCTTGAATACAGCGCAGAAGATTTCCTTACTGGAAGGATAATGTATTCAGATATAATCCATTCCGAGGATATCGATAGGGTTAGAAAGGAACTTACCCGATGCTGCGAGGCTGGAAATGACAGCTTTGTACAGAGGTACAGGGTTCTTACCGGTAATGGGGAAGTCCGATGGGTGGAAGAAAAGACCTTTATACAGCGTGATAAGACCGGAAATGTAGTGAATTTCCAGGGAATAGTCAGGGACGTTACTCAGGAGATTAAAAATGAAAAGGCTCTGAAGGATGCTCTTCAAAGCCAGAAAGCCCTCATGGAAAAACAAAAAGCTCTCCTTGAGCGGCAAAAAATCCTTGAAACCGTAATTAACAACAGTTCAATGGTAGTATTTCTCTGGAAGGCTGAAAAATACTGGCCCACGCTATATGTGTCTGAGAATGTCAGGCAGTTCGGGTACGCTCCAGAGGACTTCATTTCCGGAAAAATCCTTTACGGAAAGATTATCCACCCCGAAGACCTGCTCCTTGTGGAACTTGAACTTGAAGAAAACTGTGAAGAAGGGGGAAAGGAGTTCAACCGTCAGTACCGGATTCTTACTCAGACCGCTGACGTCCGCTGGATTGATGAGAAAACCTTTATCCAGCGCAATGAGGAAGGAGAAGTTACTCATTTCCAGGGTATTATAGAAGATATAACCCAAAATGTGAAAAGAGCCTGACCTGTGGATTGAAATCAGGAAAGATAAGAGACAATCTTCAGGCTTTAAGGGGCCAGAATTGAAGTGATTTTAATTATTTCCGGAATTTTATTTTATAGAACAAGTTTAGTTGGCAAGCTCAGTTAGCAAGCTCAGTTAGCAAGTTTAGTTAGCAAGCTTGGTTAGGGAGTTTAGTTAGCAAGCTTGGTTAGGGAGTCTCACAAAAGATAAAAAGTGATATATTATTTAATAGTAATATAAATTTAAGTTCTAAATAATCACTACCCTATGTCATCCTAATCTGAATTAGATACTTCTTTTAGCTTACTTACTTCCTTAATAAATAACTATTTATGTTTGAAAGTATTAAGAAGTGTTTGCAGGTTTTAATAGAACTGCAGGATCTGCAGCCTCTCCGAAATGCCTGAGTGTGAGGACCGAAAACAAAGAATGTTGAGTAACACAAAAATACGAAAAGGTATGGGAAAGGTATAAAAAAAGTATAAGAACAAATTGTTCCCCAGAAAACTAAAGAGGGTTACATCCTGAAACCGGTTCGGTTACAAGGAGTTTGAATGAGTAAGCGAACCGTTCTCAGGGCCAGAGATCAATGAGCTAATCTTTTTTATATCCTTTATTGTGAATCAGGGGGCCTCCACAATTGTTTATTTCTTCTATTTTTCTACGTAATACACTAGATGGGTAAAATATCGGTTCACTCATTTCAAGACACTCACTCCAAAATTCATTTCACTCATTTCAATACATCCATTCTAAAATTCATTTCACTCATTTCAGGCCACTTACTCCAAAATTCATTTCACTGATTTCAGGCCACTCATCCTAAAACTCATTTTTTCGGAGAACATTTCGGAGAACTAAGGTTTTCAAGAACTGTTTTCACAATAGAAAACCCGGTTGGTAGTTGGAACTGGGATAAAAACCGCGCTTTTAATTAATTAGACAACTATGCAGATTTATTTACAAAATAAAAATTTTATTAACCCATCATTGCAAAAATATTCAAAAAATAAGTATTTATTGACATATGTAGAGATTACGTGGGGTTATTAGAACGTATTATTCTTATTTTTATAGGGGGGATAAGGTATGAGAAAAGGCCACGCGGCCTGCACGCTTACGCTATGTTTACTATATTTCTTTTTCTCATGGCTTATAGTGCCTGCATCAGCAGTTGAAGTCAACGTAGAAGGAGACCATCCGGCTGAGGTTAAGGAAAAGCAGGTGATAAGTTGCGTTTTGATAATAAGCGGCATTCCCAGTGCTGCTGATTATCTGTATTTTGATACGGATCTGGAAAAATATGATGATAAGCCAATCTACAATTTTACAGAGTTGAATCTTCAAAGTAATGAGAGCCACTTTGAGCTTCCAGTCAAAGATGATATGAAAAAAATCGTTGTCCAGCTAAACGGACAGGTTCCTGGTGTCACTGAGGTCCAGCAGTATGAGAAACTTACGTTGGTGAAATATGACTCTAAAAGGACAGGGTATGCCTATTATCGGATCAAGCCTACCGATGAAAAAGGAAATGCCATTCAGGGAAGCGATACGAGCACATTCACGATCGCAGTTACTGACGTTGATTCTTTTGAAAAGAAGGCAGCACAAATCGAAGACCCGTTTTTAAGCATGTACCTGCAGGATATGTTTGACCGCGGGCTTGTCACCGAAGCAAATAAGCTTGCAGATTATTTGATTGAAAAGAAAACCGAGAGTCTTGCTACCGAAGAAGAAAGTCAACAGTTTAAGGAAAAATTGAACGGATTTTCCGATCCGGTCCTGGGTATGAAGCTGCAGGCCTTCTTTGACCTTGGGCTGCACAACGAATCGAACGAACTTGCAGACTATCTGCTCCAGGAAAAAGCAGACGCGTCGAGCATGAAATGGAAGTACGCCCTTGGGTTCTTAGCAACTGCACTGATTGGCTTTGTAATCGGATTAAGACTTAAAAATTCGGAGGACGAAGAATGAACAGAGGGGGAAATATTTCACTGCAGCTTCCTATGGACCTGACGATTGTGGGGCTTGGAGGCTGTGGAAAACGTCTGTGTGAAGAGGTCTGCAGGCATGACTGGATACTCGACAGCTACCTTGTGCCCGGAAAAAGGCTCAGGGTTTATACAATGGATACGGATGCCAACGAAAGGGCTGATGACGAATGGTACAGAAGCAGGGTTAAGTCCAGAATTCAGGAAATGGGAGCAGGCGGAAATATCGAATACAAATACTATTACCTGCCTTCTCTTGCAAACATAACCCAGGTTTCAGACCTGGCAAGCCAGGAAGTTGCAGAAAAGATAAAAGACAGGAAGTCTGAGCCTCTTGTCAAAACCTGGTGGATGAACGATTCAGGAGACTTTGGGCTCAGTTTTGAGGAACTGAGATCTATTGACCCTTTTTTAATCGATGACTTTGGCGGAGGCGTACACCGGAGAAGGGCTATTTCAAAGGCTATTTTCTACAAGGTACTGAGTCAGGGGCAGGCAAGTGGTTTTCCTACATTTCCCAGTACAGGAACCACAGCCCTTATTGTCGGGCTTGGAGGAGGTACAGGGTCAGGGATGTTTATTGACCTTGCCAGGTATATACGTGCACTTAAAGGAGAGAGCAGCCAGATCTGGCTCTTTGCGGTAATCCCGACAACAAAAGAAGGCGAAAAAGAACAGCTAAACGCTGCAATCGCCCTTACCGAACTTGAATACCTGAACCTGAACGAGAGACTTTTCAATCACATAATCCTGACCTCACTTGGACCTACAGGATATAAAAAAGGAGAAGAGGCAAAGGTTGAAGTGCATGAATTCGATTCCATGTTCCCTCACATCCTGACAAATTTCTTTCATATTAAAAAAGGCGACATCAACCTGAGCGACTCAAAACACCTTTACTCCTCGTTTGTTTTTGCAGATGCCCACGTAATCGAGTACCCTGTGGACGAACTAAAGGCCCTGAAAAAGCAGTATGAAGAAGTTATCCTGGAACTCGAAGCGATTACTGCGACACGAAAAGAAATTAACAGGAGCGTAAAAGCCCTGCTTGACAGCCAGAACCTGTTCAGGGAAGTGTCTCCCACGCGGGCTGACTCCGAATATATTAAAAAGGAGTACGGAAACCTTGAAAAGGTCTGGAAGAACGAGATTGAAAAACTTCTCAACTACCAGAGCCCGGATGCGATTGAATTCTTTATCCAGAATAACATTTCGGCTGAAACCAGTCTCGAAAAAATAAATAACTACGAAGATATGCTGAGCTTCCTTTCAAAGGTGAAAACCTTTACTCTCAGTGTAAAGGAAGATGAGCTAAAAGATGAAAACGATAAAGTGCTCTTTAGATTGATTCCCGAAGCTCTCTCAGGCATAGAAGAAACTGCAAGGCTATTTAAACGGACTGCAGGGATTGAAGAAGAAACTGTCGGGTCCGTGCTTATAAATGTCCTGAAAGGAAAACAGGACCTTGTTTCCTTTATGGACAGGTTGAATGTAAAAGCTAAAAGCTTAAAAGAAGAGACCCTGGAAGTAGAAGCCGAACTTCAGAGGAAAAAGGGTGAGCGGGATTTACTTAATGAACTTCACATTCAGGTTGAAAAAGCCGTTGACAAAGCCTTAAACGACAACGACCTGGAGCTTGAGGAATATTTCAGCCAGAAAGAGAAATTGAAGGTGCTTCAGGAACACGAATATGACCTGAAAACAAAAATTGACGCGTTTCTTGGCAATCTCAAGGAAGGAAATATAAAAAGTGGAGATAAGGACAGCTGGCTTCTCATGGCCGGGGTCCCTGACCTTCAGAGAGAGCTTGAAACGCTTTCCAGGGACCTTGACGTGAATTTAAACGAGCTCGGAAGTCTTCTTGAAGCAATTGCACTCTACTATTTCTATGACTACAAAATCAACCGGCTCGAAAATGCCGGAATAAAGGAAAAAATCCTTGGCGCAATAAAGGGAAACAAGACCAAGTCCCTCAGGAACTATGAAGCAAAGAAACGAAACAAAGAGGAATATATCAAGAGTACGGGAAGGGAATATCTCCAGATAAGCAGCCCCTTCGAACTCTCGATTCCTGAGCGCTTTTTGAGTGAAAGCCTGAACAGAAAGTCTGAGGAACTTAAGGATAAGGTGCTCAAATCCCTGTTTTTTGGGATGGATCTTCAGGATTTCGAGCTTGAGGAAATCGAACAGGGTTTTAAGTCCAGAGACCGGCCAAAACTGAGAAGCATTTTTAGGGAAATCCTGACTGAAAAGACCCTTCAAAAGGAAGACTATTCTGAAAAATTTGGCCGGGTCGAAACGGAATTACTGGAGCTTGAAAAAAGCCTTCAGGAAAAACATGCCCTTTCATCCCTGATTGAGAAAGTCGAAACTCTGACCGAAGAAACCCTTGCAAACCGGAGAGACCTGAACAGGTATTACGGACAATTTTATGAGGAGGTTACCAGGATGAATAACCTCCACGGGCTTGGAGGAAAAACCTCAATCAGCCTCTATATGACCAAGTTTGGGGATATAAACCCGAAGATTCTCTCCCTGATTGATGCAAGTTCCGACATGACTGACCTTGACTGGGATGACAGTGGAAAACATGAACTTGATAAACTCATTGAGGAAATTCTGGTCACATACAAGAACCTTGTTGAAAGCTACAAGCTCGGGGTCCACAACCTGATGATCCCTATCAATACAACTGAACGCTGGAACTTCGGAAAAGCGGCTCTTGTTGTTTCTTCAAGGTCGTCCTACATCTCAAGCCAGCTTACAAGCGAACGCATAGCCGATGCAATCAAAGATGAGATAAACGGGGTCCTTGCCTTAAAGAACATCAATGATGCAAAACTTGCAACCCACAACCATACAGGGCCATGGGATATTGCCCTTACCTTCTTCTCTGCAGCCGGTTTTCTGGACAATATATCTCCTCTGACCGCTGGAGGCGGCTTCTGGGAAGTATATGAAAACAATAAGGATAACGTGCTGCACCACGTGCTGAAACTCCAGGAAGGGAAATACATTACTCGAAAAGCACTTCTGGACCTCAGAGAGGCCGGAGAACTGGCAAACCTGGAAAAAAGAGGGGGAAATGTAGGAGAAAGGATCAACAGGCTATACGAGGAAAAAAGCATAAAAGAGGCATTGCAGCATGAGGATTCAAGGAAACTGGAGATTGCTCTCTGAACTGCCTGCAGCAGGTTTTATCCTGCTTTTATCCTTTCTTCTCATAACTTACGGAGGACGGATTGAAGTTCCGAGCATTTCAGAGCCTGGAGTTTTCTGGCTGAGTTTTCTCCCGGCTTTCCTGATTGCAAACGCTTTCGGGCTGGCTCTGCACGAGCAGTCAAGGAGAGGAAGCTTTTTTTTGTTTGCAGGCTTTTTGCCTGTACTTCACATTCTTTCGCAGCATGATTTTTTAAGCACAAACGGCTTTGTTCTGGGATTTCTTGCAGGGAGCCTGCTCGATTTGCAGGTCCTTTCCAGAAACCGGTTCAGTTCCCTTGCCAGGTATGCCAGGTCAGGATCTCGATTTTTCTTTCTTGTTCTCAGCTATTACCTTCTTATAAGGCTTCTCGAATTCATATACCCGTTTTCAATCGAAGGAATACGGCAGGCCTTCGAAATTAGTTCCGAAGAACTTAATAATCTCGGGATAGCTTTTCTGGCAGTTTTTTTCCTGCTAATGTCAACAACTTTCATTCGGGGCATTCAGGCTTCTGAGGTCTTTGTTTACGGACCTTCGAGATCGGGCAAGACTCTTTTGCTGCTTGCTTTATACAGCCATTTTGTGGACTTTTACGAAGGAACCCACAGGGAAATTATTTTGTCTTCCGATAGAGAAGAGGAAAAAGTCTGGCAACTCTCTAAGAAAAGCGAAAAAAAACTAAGGATTGAATCCATGCTTGCTGAACTTGAGGGAGGAATAACTCCAAAAAGTACCAACCGTACAGATCTGGCAATTTATGAACTTAGCGGAAAAAAGAATGGCTTACTTCCGGTAGAGTTTACTTTTATTGACTATGGTGGAGAATATACCGAAGATCTGGAACCGAAAAAGTACTCTCGAGCGCTCCGCAGCCTGAGTGAAAAGTTATCTGGGAATGAAAAGCTATCTGGAAATGAAAAGTTATCTGGAAATGAAAAGCTATCTGGGAATGAAAAGCTATCTGGGAATGAAAAGTTATCTGGAAATGAAAAGTTATCTGGAAGTGAGAAGCTACCCGGATTCAGTGTGGAAGCCCTTCACAGGCAGATCGGGACTCTAAGTTTTCTTAAGCTGCTGAAAAACAAATATTCAAGGGAAGTCGGGGATCAGTTTCATAACCTTATTCTGGCCTGTATCTACAAAAAAATGAAGACTGCGGGAAAGGTTATTTTTCTGGTAGATGGGGATTACATTCTGGATTATCAAGGAGAAGGCCGAAAAGAATTGACAACCCTTTTCGGGCACTATTTCCGGCTCATGACCCAGCTCGGACCTGAGAAGTCCTATGCTCTTGTGCTGACAAAAACAGATAAGTTAAAAGACCTTTCCGAAATTCCGGATAATTCCGAAAAAGCAGGGGAGATTGAGGCCGAGATCTACAGCCTCCTTGACAGAATTTACACATTCCGGGAAATCCAGAACCTTGCAAAAAGAGTCCCTATTTATTTCTATACCGTAAGCGTGGATGCAACTCTTTCTCCTCAAGCTTCAAAGGGTTTGCCTGAGGAACAACAGGGAATCACCCAGATTTTTCCCTGGAGGGTGGGTGAAATTGCAAAATTCGGCTTCTGAATTTGAGGATTCACCTTCTGAATTTGAGGATTCGCCTTCTGAATTTGAGGATTCCCATTCCGGCTTTGCAGTTTACAGCTCGAGCGGGAAGCTGCTGCAGGGCAGTGGAAGGTTTAAGGAAGCCTGGGAGTACTCAGAACTTGCAAAACAGCTTGACATTAAAAGAAGTGCCCTTTACGCAGAGGTCCGGGGCAGAGAACTTCTTCTCGGGTGCAGCCTCCTTGTAAAAATCCGGAAAGGAAGAGAAGAAAGAGCCGTATTTATAGAGTGTTTTCCCAAAGAAGCTGTCACCGAGATACCAGGCTGGATCAGGAGATTTTATGCGGATGCAAAAAACCAAACCGAAGGACTGCAATCAATCAGGTATCAGGTAATTGGGTTGTGGAAAGAGGGAGATATTTTCGACCTTTTTCCTCCGAAAAGCGCTGGAAACCTTCCTGACTGTCTGGAGAAAAAGGTTCTTTTAGGGGAGGAGGTTTCAGTCTGGACCCCAGACCTTTCAAACGGGCTTTTTCTGCTTGCCGGTTTGATATTTAAGTTAAAATCCATTATCTTTCCAGGCTTCAGCTTTGCTCTGTCCCTTTATCCTTCGCAGACTGATATCTCGGCTGGTCCTGGAGAAACTGACCCTGATTTTACGTTTGAAGACGGAAAAATCCGAGCTTCTGCAGCGCATGATAATAAGGCAAATCCGGTGGAAATGAGAAAACGAGTTCAAAAGGAAAGTCTAAAAGAGTACAGGAATGCTTTTAATCTTGATGACGTGCAAGGTAGCGATTTTCCAAAAATTATGGAAACGCCTCCAAAAAAGAATAAAACCTGGCAAAAGAAAAGAATTGCAGGATATGCCTGTTGTTTTTTCCTGTTTCTGATAGCAGGGTTCCTGATACTTTCAAAAGCGGGTTTGGAGCCGACATTTCCTTCATTTAACATATCAAAAAACAATGACACGAATTATCCTCCTTTCAGAGTCCAGCTAGAGCTTAGGGGAGATATAAACCCTCGAATACAGTATCTGAAGAATGAAAATACGCCAAATACGCAATTACCAATATATAGTTCTCCTGGTTGTGGTTCCTTTAACCTGTCTTCAGTTAATCTGGATGACAGGGCTGAGAATGTTTCCCCGAAGTTGAAGTATCTGATTAAAGAAATCAATAACAGCAGTGAAGTTGACAATGCAAGTGTGAGCAATGGCACTGCAGGGAATGAAAGTGCAGAGAATGAAAGCGCAGGGAATGAAAGCGCAGGGAATGTAACTTTGGAAAATAAAAACTTGGAGAATAAGATTCCAGAGAATGAAAGTAATGGATAATAGTCCCAGAAAACCATATTCATCGTCTGAAACCTGTCTTTCACCGAGCGCAGCTCGGGCCAGGCAGAAGAAGCAAAAAACAAAATAAAAGGCTTTTAAAATACAGAATACAGTAGATTTTGTATTTATTGAAACTATGAACACTGTATCTATATTTACACATAATAGAACGCTCGAAACAGGCCGAAGAAGCAAAAAACAAAAATAAAAAGTTTTTTACATACAGGAGTCAGTAAATAGCTCTGTCTTAAAAAAAACACAAAGACACTATTATTTCGACTTCTTTTTTTGAAAGGCCGCTCTCCTGCGTCGAGCGTGACAAATTCGGTTTAAGGCGGCTAATGACGTTGCTTTGGCTCAGCTAATTCACTAATCTAAAGCGAACCGCTGGATAAAAATAAAAATACTGTGGTACAACTCCCCGAAAACCATATTTATATTCTAAAACCTGTCTTTCACCGAGCGAAGCTCGGGACAGGCAGAAAAGAACAGAAAGAAAAAAATAAAAAATTTTTTAGACATAGAACACAGTAAATTTCTTAGTTTTTAAACCTTTGAACATCGGATATCTATTTGCAGAAAATAGAACGCTGGGTCAGTTTCAGGAAGAAAAACAAAAATAAAGGACTTTTAACAGGCGAAAGTCAATAAATTTTCCTTTTTTAAAAAACAAAAGCAATGAAACGATTTTTTTTCTACTTTTTTCTGAAAAGCCGCACTGCGTGCGTGATAAGATTTCTTTAAAATGTTAATTGATGTTGTTCAGGTTCAATTAATTCCACTATCTAGAGTAGCTACCCAAAAAGTACCTACATAGAAAAGATTATTAATCTGTTAAACTTTTAAATTAATTAGTAATTGTTTTGAGAAGGGGTTTTCAATTGATTGAATTTTTTCTTCCCAAGATTGAAGGCGAAAAGTCTGAAAAAAAGACAATGAAAAAGACAGAAAATGAGAAAATTGAGGTCAATCTTGAGACAGATACTGTAATTATAGAATACAAACTGGACTATATATATCAAACAGATGAATATCTGGATCAGTCAAAAAATAAATTTGAAGATCTTAAAAACGAAGATCTTAAAAATAAAGAACAAGAGTTAAAAAGAACTCAGGCTAAAAAGGATGAAACGGTAAATAAAATAGAGCAAGTTTCCATAATAGTTATTCTCCTGTCAACAATATGTGTTCTTGTTATTAATAAGAGTTCATCGTTCATAATAGTCTTTGTGCTATTTTTATTGATTTACATGCTCACAGGTTTGAATATAAGTCCTAGCGAATCCAAGGTTGATAAATATTATGCGCAAGTGATGCTTTATAAATGTAATAGATGTTTAAGGGATTTTGCCTACAAGGAGATCGTTGAACCCGATATTCGCGAAGTGAGCACTCCAGAAGACTATAAGGTAATAATTACAAAGTACTTTAAGTGCAGGTATTGTGGTTATGAAATTATTCGAAAAGAGCCTTATGTAATTAAGGCTTTCAAGGGAGATTATAACTTTTTTGGACCTAAGACAATCTCTGAAGTTTGTATAAAGTGCCAATATCAAAGAATCTTTAGAGAATTTCGGAAACCGGATATACAGCAACTATCCTCTGGGGAGTTCATAAAAACCCGTTACTATAAATGTGAATACTGCGGAGATATCAAGATAAAAAGAGAAAAATATTGGTCGGAGCCTTACTATGGAAATTAATTACCTAGAGTTTACTATTACATAGAGTTCAGAAAAAAAACTATAAAAGCTGTTATTAAAGTTATAAATCTTACCCAAAAAATAGAAATCGAGATCCAGATCATGTTTTTCACCGAGCGAAGCTCGGGCCAGGCAGAAGAAGCAAGAAACAAAAATAAAAAGTTTTTTACATACAGGAGTCAGTGGATTTTCCTTTCTTAAAAAACAAACATAATAAAGCTATTTTTTTGACTTCTTTTTTTGAAAGGCCGCTCTCCTGCGTCGAGCGTGACAAATTCGGTTTAAGAAGGCTAATGACGTTGCTCTGGCTCAGCTAATTCACTAATATATAGAAGCTGCTGCCTAAAAACAAAAGTAATGTAGTAAATAGTCCCGAAAAACCATATTCATCGTCCAGAGTTTTTCTTTCACCAAGCGAACGCTCGGAACAGTCCGAAAAGAGCAAAAAGAAAAAAATCAAATTGCGAGCGGCCACCCCACCCTAAACAGACTGTCCGACAATTATTATTGGTAGTAATAAAAAAGTGCTAAAAAGAAAGCAAATAGGCCCTTTAAATCAAAAAAGAAGGAATTTTTTTATTACTGCAAGTAATTGTCGGACAGCTTGTAAAGAATGGAGTATTCGTGACCCTCTGCGCTCCCATAATAATAAAACTTATTTTATAATGATAAAACTTATATTACTATGGTTTATTGCTGATATAGGTGCTGTTAAAAATACAATAATTATAAAAACAAAAATATTATATATAGGAAATCGAAAAACATCAAAGCAACACCCAATTAATTAAGTTGAAAAACGAATTCACGTAACTTAATGTAGTAACAGTGTGATCCCTATGCCCAGAAAATACACCAACAAGACAACCCATTTTATTCTCCACGATGACGGCACATTTGACGTCTATATGAATAAAAAGTTTAAAGAATGTGGACTATATGAGGAAACCCCGGATACTGTAAAATTGAACTACTTCAAACACTCGTCAATATTCCAAAAAGAGGTCGGATGTTTAATTTCTGAGAATTACAGAATCTGGATAGAGGACAGAATAATTAATGTTCCCGGAGGCATCCTAGATAATGGGGTGTTTATAGCTAACTGTGATGATGGAAGTACCATTCTGAAAGATTGAAGTTTATGGTATTTAGAAAAAATAGACAAAGATTGTTTGGATTCGATGGAATCCATTTTCGGAATTTTTCATTCGACTTTTAGGCTTTTTTATTTATCGTCTAAATTTTCATTTTATTTTCATCCAATTTTCGGAATTTTTTATTAGATTTTTAGAATTTTTTATTTTATTTTTTAAATTTTAGGACTTTTTCATTCAATTTTCGGAATTTTCATTCAATTTTCTGAATATAAAATTCAATTTATGGAATTTTCATTCAATTTTCGGAATATAAAATTCAATTTGGAAAAACATTTTATATCTAAGTGATTTCCACTATTACTCTTTTTACCCTATATTCAGTAGACTCTTTTTGCCCATATTCAGTAGATCTTTTTACGCTAGAAAACACAAAGCAAAAAAAGGGATTTTTCTAATCCGCAAGCCTTGATCCGGAATTCAGTGTTAAACATCAATACTTATTTTCAACACTTTCTCAGACTCGAAAAACTAGACTCATTAAAACAGGAACTGGAACAAATGGAAAGACTTATTTTATCTGCAGCTCTCGTTATTCAAGAAAGATCTACCAAAAAATAGTTAAGAGTATTACATGATTAAGCTGGAACTGAACCTCATTTATTAAATGCGACCATTAAATGCGGTTTTGTTGTGGAAATTTCTAGATTCTGTTTAAGTAAAATTCTCTTTGAGCAATAAGTATGACCGAGAAGATAAACTATCTTGACGGGCTGCGCGGTGTAGCTGCGATTAATGTAATGATAATGCATTTCTTCATCATATTAGTCCCGGCGATGATTTATAGTGATCGTATGCCTTCACATCTGGGAAATCTTGAACAGATTTTCTCGAGTACACCCCTGGGATTAATTGGCGCCGGGAACTTTTCGGTCTGTATTTTCTTTGTTCTCAGTGGCTACATATTAACCCAAAAATACTTTAGAACTAAAGACAAAAACATAATTATAAGCGGAGCAATGCGCCGATATATCCGGTTGTTTGTTCCGGTGCTGGCAGTAACAATATTATCGTTTTTAATGGCATCAACTGGAATCTTCCATTACTATATTGAAACCGTAATGGTTTCCGGAAATAATAACTACGACAACTACTGGACTTTTACTCCGGACATTGTCGATGCGCTTAAGCGGGCTGTGTGGGGATCGTTTTTTACAGGTGATGCCACCTATAACCCGGTTTTATGGACAATGACAACAGAATTTTATGGGTCTATGCTTGTTTTCGCAATGGCCTTACTGTTCGGAGTGCAACGGAACCGCTGGACATTCTACCTTGCTGCATCCGTGCTTTTCTTCAATTCCTACTATTTTGCCTTTATTATAGGGATGGGATTTGCTGACGCGTTCAACAGTAAAACCTCGATATTTAAAACCTCGATATTTAAAACCGATAACAAAATAATATTATCTGTTATACTGTTTTCAGGGTTATTTCTCGGGTCGTATCCTATCGGCACCGTGACAAACGATTCATTATACGCTTTTCTTAATAACGGCCTCTTTGAAATCCCAAAGTTGACGTATCATATCCTGGGCGCCGGCATGATAATGTATGTCTTATTGAACAGCCGGTGGATGCAAAAAGTTTTTTCCTCTCCAGTGCCAGTGTTTCTCGGAAAAATATCCTATTCGCTGTACCTGATACATTTCCTGATAATAAGCAGTTTCACCTGCGCACTGTTCCTCGCACTGCACCCGATATTACCATACTGGCTAGCTGTTTTTATTTCGTGTTTTTTGTCTGTACTATTAATAATACCCTTGAGCTATCTGTTTTACAAGTACATCGACATGACGGGCGTAGAACTATCAAAGACCTTTTATAACCGGATGGTCGATCCTTTCATATCCAGCATCTCCGGGAACACAAAGCAAAAACATATCTCAAGTACGATTTTCGGAATATATAATAAGTTATTTAAATAATTTTTAAGTCTTTTAAATAACGCTTTTATGCCTTCAATTTTCAATCAAAGACTTAAACTTTGTAACCGGTTTCTCGTAAAGCTTCTTTTCTTCCGTATTTCTATTTGAATCAAATATAGAGTTAATCCCCAAACTCAAAACTGCTTCTCTGAATCCATATTCTAAATATTTAATCGAGCCTCAGATTATGAGTTGATCTGAGAACTCAAATTGCTTCTCTCTCTAAAATCTGCATTCCAAATTATAAATCGAGTTTTTGATCATGAAAATCAGTTAAATCAGTTCTGAAAAAAATCAGTTAAATCAGTTCTGAAAATTTACTGACTGGAGGATGAAATTGGTTTGGATATAGGGTCATCATGTAATTTGAGACCTTTTATCTTGGAATAATCAGCCTGAAAATAGGTAGTGAAAATAGGCAGTGAAAATAAGCAGTGAAAATAGCAGTGAAAATAGCAGTGAAAATAGGTAGTGAAAATAGGCAGTGAAAATTGGTGGGATTGTAAACTAATATTTTTTAATAATTTATAATAAAAACTTAAAAAATATATATACAAACACTGTATTAATAAAATAATATACATCGTGAAACATATTTTGGAAGCATTTCAGGTCCTATGTAGCCTTTGGGTGGTAGACTTCTAAAAAGAATGATGTGCAAAGTTGGAAACTAAAAATATGAATTTTTTGAGAATACTTGTTTGGAAAAATTATTCCATGAACTATATGAATTCCTTATTAATTTCGACAAAGAGGGTAAATGCAAAAACAGTAAGGAAACAGATAGTAAAATTAATTTAAGAGTAGCTGATTGCGATTTTAATCAAAAACATAGCAAAAAATTTTATTACTGAGCTCATCCCAAAACCAATTTTATTTATGCGTAAATAAAATTTTGAAGTTGTTTTTTGTGAGTTATTTTCATGATCTGAAACTTTACTGATAATTCAGAATACAGGATTCAGATAAGTAATTTTGAGTTTTGGCATCAGCTCAATATAAAAACACTGCTTATAAAAGCCGGAAAAGGTAAGTAAACGTTAACTTTTCCAAATTTATCTAATAACAATCGTTTTATGAACCCACAGTTTTCCATTATAACCCTTACACTTTATAGTCAGACAACTAATATAATAACCAGTCTTTGAATACTTGTGAACCGGATATTTTAGTGATGAAGTAATTTTTGTTCCTTGTTTATGGGTTCCATCTCCAAAGTCCCACCTGATATATGTCTCTTTACCTTTTGATAAATCCTTAAATCTTACTATTCGAGGATCAGTACGCGAAGCGGCTACCGCCGTATAATCAATACGATTATTTCCACCTGTTAGGCGTTGTGTTGCCGGAGGAGTTCCTGCACCTAGAGGAGTCTTGGTTACAATACATTTTGCACAGACTCCTTGAGACAATAAAGCCAGTATCATTACTACAGTAAAAACAGAGATTGTTAGTTTCCATATAGACTTTCTATTATTTTTCATATTATCCTCCTGTTTTTTTTTATTTTTATCAGGGAGTACAAGTAGTAAAAAATTACAGGAGAAATTATTTTATAAGCATACTTATTTTCAAAAAATTAAATAAAAAACGCAATGGAAGTTTAAAACTTGATAAAACTTTATCTTATTATTTAAAAGATTATAACACTATAAATTCATTCAACACTAGTCTCAATTTATACAAATTTAAAAAAAGAGAATATAATACTACAAATCCATTCAACACTGTATTCAATTCTTACAAACTTAAAAATAAGGACCATGAGAAGGTCATATTATACTGGATCTTAAGACAGTTCTTTATTTCCAGTAAGAACCAACGAAGTTTCCACAATTTACCAGAAATCAGCTATTTCAGTTTATAGTTATGACCCATTACATAGTTTGATAGCCATGCTTCTCAACATACCTCCCAGTCGTCTCATTGGTCATCCCAGTCGCCTCATCAGTCCTCCCAACCTGTTCTGCATACACATCCAGTATACTCAAATGGGGTTTAAAAAGGATTGATAAACCTAAAAGAATTTTACTGTGTACTGAAATAATTTCACAGATTCAGATTGTATAAAAATTTAAACAAATAATACAACAGCAAGTAAGGTATAAGCTAAACATTGGGTAATTTTAACTCTTTATAGTAAAGGGGAATGATTAGATAAAATAAAAAAAATTCGAAGTTTAAATGAAATAGTTGGTTACCTGGATACGTTACATTACTGTAATAAAAAAATTAAAAAAACGAACTAATTTTGAGATATAACATATTTTTGAGATATAACATATAATAGAGAAAAATATTTACAAAACATCCGCAAACTTTGTAACATGAATTTCGGATTTTTGATTTTCCAAGGGATGGAAGAACTGGACCTTGTTGGCCCCTGGGAAATAATATCACTCTGGAGCAAATTTGCCCAGGGACCTGAGAAATGCTTCATGGTTGCCGAAAATCCCGCTCCCGTGATCTGTAGCAAAGGAATGTCCATAAATCCTCATGTCACCTTTGCAGATTGCCCTCCACTTGATTTTCTCCTTGTACCGGGCGGCGAAGGCACACAGAGAGAAGTTGAGAACCCATCCCTAATTCAATTCGCTACCGAGCAAGCCAAACATTGCAAAGCTGTGCTGTCGGTCTGTACCGGCACATTTATCCTTCACCGTGCCGGCCTGCTCTCAAACAGGCGAGCTACTACCCACTGGGCTTCACTTCAGAAACTGCGAGATCTGAGTGATGTGGAGGTAGTCGAGGATCGAATTGTTAGAGACGGAAATATCTGGACTTCGGCAGGCATTTCTGCTGGCATTGATCTTGCGCTTGCATTTATTGAATATATGACAGATGAAAAAACAGCAGGAAAGATTCAGCTCGGTGCCGAGTACTACCCATCAGGCAGATCTTATGGTATGATGCATAAAACTCCACAGGCTCCTGAGTACTTAAGAAAAAGGGACTAAGAAAAGAGAACTAGGAAAAGGACTGACTATGAGTGAAATTATTCGCTATATTCAAAAGCATGAATTGAGAGAACTGCTAGATCTTTATAAGTACCTGAACAAGGATGATCCGGATCTTGTAGAGGATGCTGAGCTCAAAAATCTATGGCAAGAAATATTGGAAGACCCGAGTCAGCACTACCTTGTGGTCGAAGTAGATGGAAAACTGGTATCCACCTGCGTAATGATTATTATCAAGAACCTGACAAGGAGCGCAAGTCCTTATGCCATTATCGAGAGTGTCGTTACACATCCAGATTATAGAAAAAGGGGAATTGGAACAAGACTTTTAAAAAGGGCACAGGAGATAGCCAGAGAAAAAGACTGTTACAAAATTATGCTCCTTACAGGAAGAAAAGAAGCTATACCGTTTTACGAAAATGCTGGATTTGAGTGTAAATCTAAGACAGGATTGATTATCAGGTTCGACGGACGCTGATAAAGCAGGTGTTTAATAAAGACTCGTGAACTATTCTTGATGCTTTTAATGATCAGTTTTAAAACTGGGAGTAGTCAATCGGCAGCGTTTACCATTTGTGTAATAATTTTTTCATATGTGTAACTGTATTAAAGTGAGGATGAAAGAGACTCCTTTGATTCAAGAGACTCCTTTGATTCAGGTGCTTCTGGACTCAGGCGCTTCTGGACTCAGATGCTTCTGGACTCAGGTGCTTCTGGACTCAGGTACTTCTGGACTCAGGTACTTCTGGACTCAGGTCCATGTCTGTATATGGGAAGAGTTAGTCGAGCCAGGCTTTTTTCTGGGCCATGATCCCAGCAAAATAGTGGTGCTGCCGTTCTTTCAAGGGCTTCCCGGGAGAACGGCAATTTTTATCATAGTATTAATCTCTCTCAAAATCTTTTAACATTACTTCCACATAACCTCAAGAGGTTTCCTGCGGGGGATTCCATAAACCTTGTACTCCGGATTGCCAAACATCATTGCATAGGCAGACTTTCGTCCTGCGGGCAGGTTGAGTTCCTTCTGGAGAGGTTCATAAGACATGGCAGCAGCCGCAACGAATCCCGCCCAGCATGTCCCGATCCCGAATGCCGGTGCAGCGATATCGAAATGGGTGAGGGCGATGATAGCATCAGTAGGCGCAATAGGGTTGTCCTCTGGAATGTGGGCGAAAAGCAGGTGTGGAGCGCCCCGACAGATGACATCGATTCCCTGTTCCCATGCAGAAATAAGCATCGGCACAAACCCGCTCATAGGGTGGTCGGTGTTCAGCAGGTTTTTCATCCATTCAATAGTGAGCCCGGCAATCTTCTTTACTTCTTCGGGATCATGGATTATCAGCCACTGCACCGGCTGACCGTTACCTCCAGATGCTGCATAACGGGCAATATCGAGGACCTCAAGGATTTTCTCCTTTGGCACGGGTTCCCTGGTAAAATGTCGGATAGACCTGCGTTTTTTGAGATAGAAGGTTATATCCTCCGAAGAGATATTGCCAGCACCGGCAGGCAGGGGAACTTTTTCATCAGGACGGAGGTTAAGAATGAGGGCCTGAGACGGACAAAATGCCTCGCAGTGGCCGCAATAGAGACAGTGGGAAACGTTTTCTTCCTGCATCTGAGGAAGATTTGACTTATCATCAAGGATAATAATACCCGAAGAGCACATCTTTACACAAAGGCCGCATCCTGTGCAGCGATCCTGATCAACGATAAGGTGAGACATCATATCAAATCCTCTGGACAGATATATTGATCATCAGCGTTTATTGCTTTTCGTTATTTCTCAATCTGTGAAACATGAATTATTCGATCACTGCGTGAGTAAAATAATAAATACTGCATACTTCTCTGTTTGCAGTATAACATCAAGTTTTACAGCAGATTTTCATCTGCCCATCTATCAAAAACCTTCAATTGATCTTCCGTATGGAAGTAATGCTCTCCATGCTCCAGGACTTTAACTGTTGATTGATACCTCTCTGCAAATGCTGAGATCTCATCCCATTCAGAGAGATTATCGTCAGAACCATACAAAATGGCAGTAGGTACTTTCCATTCAAAACAAATTGGGTTTTCTTTCACGTAGCAATAATAGTTCCATTCCAGTGTTTGCCCAATCGGCAACCGGATCTCATGCTCTGCTTTTAGTCTTTCTTCACTTACCTGGAAACCTTCCATCATATTGTATATGATGCGTTCCATATTGACGACGGGCGAGAGAAACAAACCTTGCCTTATGTTAAGGTCGTGATAGGCAAGCAGACTGAAATAGGCTCCCATACTGCACGCAAACAAATAAATGTCAGGTGCAAGTGATTTTGCATATTCATAAACAGCGGCCAGATCACTTACGCAATTTTCAGGAATACAGGCATATTCCTCATTTACGCGCTCACCGTGCATTGGCAGGTCAAAGCTTAGTGCCTGGTAACCTTTTTCAACGGCTTTTTGTGCCATCATGGAAATTACGGTGTCCTCTTTATTAGAAAGATTTCCATGAACTTCAATCAACAGCTTTTCACTCGGTTTTCCCCACAGAATGGCAGGAATACGAATTTTATTATTTGAGATATAAAAATGCCTTTTTTCCATTCTCTCACCTATCTCTGAGCAAAAAATAAATTTAATTCGCATTCATTCGACTAAGTTCCAAAATTTGGTGATAAAAGTCAGTGTAATATCACTACATAAATTTATAGTTTTATAATATGAGTTATTATATCAAATCCCATTAAGAGTAGATTTATTACTCACAGCAATTATCTACTTTTCTTTATATCTCTGTTTGTGAAAGGAGGACGATTTTTCACATAAGTTTATGTAATTAAGCTGTTTTTAACATCCTATCGCCTTCAGACGAACAGGAACAAGCTAATAGCTAACCTTACTCACTTTGACCATGGAAACATTTTTTGCATATATTATTACTCAATCGCTCTTTCACTCACTTTTTCTGGGAAACCAATATATTCAAGCGTTCGATTCCGTATCCGGATCATGTCCGGCTCGCGGGAAAAACCAGTATTTTGTATTGATTCATTTTGTATCGATTCGGCAAAAGTAAGCGAAATACAATCCTTCCGCCAGCCCCGATCCTCCAAGGATCAATGGGACTGCCTCACTGGTACTGGCAAAAAGACCATGCGATTGATCTGAAGATTTCCGTATGTCGTTTGAAGATTGAGTCTTTCTAAATTTGAAGGAATAGTCCCATGAGTCATGTTCTTATAATTGCGTGTAAACGAAAAAGCCACATTTATCTTATCCTTGGCAAACCGTAACAGGCTGTCTGTTCGGGAATATGCTTCAGGAATGACTTTAAAAAAACAGAGGAAACTGATCAACAACTGTGATACGGTTATCCCACATTGTCATTTCATTCGCATCTTCCAATGGACATTCGCATTTTAAGTCCTTGGAATGGCCATCAAGGAAATCGCTCATCGCTTTGCCTTTTTCTTCTTTGCCTTTTTCTTTGGCGTTGAGCTGGTTCCACCACACTTCGAAATCCTCCCACTATGTGCTTTGCGGTTTAGTCGGTGTTTTTAAAGCTCCGACCATCCTATCTTTTACATCTTTTGGAACTCTCAACCACACGTTCTTAAACGCCATTAAAGCTTCAGTTTGTAGTGCACTCGTTTCTCCGGTTCATCATCACTCCACCCTACTCCGTAGGCTCCGGAGTTTCCATCAACAATACTACTTGATTTTGATTCAGCATCAAATACAATTTCGGAGCCTGGTAGACGGTCTGCTATCAGTGAAAAAAACTGACGTACTTGCGTTTCATTAAAGTAACACAAGAGTCCACAAGCAATCATAAACACGCCACTTTCAGTTTCTATATTCTGACACCAGCTAGGGTCGAGAAAAGACTTTGCGATGCAAGTAGCCCTATCTGTGGAGTATCTGCTTTCTGATTTCGATGACATCAGGAAGGTCGAGATCGTACCAGCGAATTGTACCGTTATCAATACGGTAAAATTCAGTATCAAGTCCAGCACCAAGATTAACTACCGATGCATGAGGTTGTTCTTTGATGTGTGCCTTTACCACATTATCGAATTGCTCGTGCCACAAAACTAAAATCTAAATAGTTAATATCTGCCTTATTAATTGAAATTAAATCGGAATCCATTCGTTCAACGAGTTCAATCGCTTTGGCATCATAGAACATTGAGCCGTGTTCTTTACTCACCTTCGCTCGAGCATACAATGGCGCTACGGAAGTTCGCGCTACGCCGTTGAAGTTAACTTTTATTTTGTTCTGTTGCAAAATTATCATTTCTCATTTCAAGTCTAACCACTTATGCTCCTGGAACCTGCAAAGCTCACTCATTCAATTACAGCATGGACAAAAGAATATAGGCTGCATACATTCCTGTCTTTGTTTATTCCATGGAAGTACATTTTTTTGTATTCTTCAGCAGTCACGTTCTGGACTCCGGAAAATCCTCTCTTCGTGAGAAAAGTTTCGATCGTTCCTTCCTTAATACCGAACTTCAGTGGTTCTCCAACTTGTGCCAGATGGTTATGGATATTCCTCCCCACCTCTAACTCACAGCTTCCATTGATTACGGATTCAGGCAAATAATCGAAGAGGATGGAACTTCCTGTTCCCGCGTTCATCCGTATAAAAGCCAGTATCTCATCCACAACTTTTGGAGGAAGGTAATATAAGAGCCCCTCCATAAGAAAGAGGGTCTTCTTAGATTTATTGTACCCTGCATCCTGCAGTTTCTGGCCAGGATTTTCGGTTTCCAGATCAATTGGGACGTATGCGACGTGATCCGGGAGGGAGCTGAAGATCTTCCTGATTGTTTCTATCTTCAAATTTTGAGTATCTGGGTGATCTACCTCGAACACCTTTATTTCTTTCAGTCCTTCGATCCGATAGGCGCGGGTATCATATCCTGCACCAAGGATGATCAGTTGCTCAAGCCCTTCATCTGCTGACTTCCCTACAAAATCATCGAAATACCTGACTCTGGCTATTCCAGAATTAACCATACCGGGAAGGAATCTTTCGTACCGCTCTGCATCAGCCTTTACTTTCTCAGGATTATTGCGAACAAATTCCAGAATATCAGGGTTGATGAAATAGATAGCATACGGGTCGTAACAGATGCGTTCGCCTTCTGGCTTGATTGATTCGCCCAGTCGGTAAAGTGCAACTCCTTCAGCCGTTTTGCTGCTGGGCCTTTTCCTATTCATAATATTCAAAATTTTGTTTTCTTTCTCGTCCAGGGTTTCCATAAATATTCACTCCATTGAATAAAAGTTTCACCATAATTTATTTTTCCATCACTTGATTATTATTAATAATGTAACGTCTCATTTATAAATTCTAGTCTATTGTTATTTTTATTGGACCACCGCATGGGCAAAGGATAAGAGGCTGCACACTTCTCTGTCTTTGTTTATTCCGTGGAAGTACATTTTTTTGTATTCTTCAGCAGTCACATTTTGAACTATGGAAAATCCTCTCTCCTCAAGAAAATTCTCGACCGTTCCATCCTTGGTTACTCAAATTTAGAATCGTTCATTTGAGACTACAACCAAAATCAAGCTTTAAGAAAGGAATTAAAAATCAACAGTGGAGAAAAGATTACTCTATCATCATATCCTTCAGATATTTTGTAAATTGTCAAAGGAAATTAACCGCTGTCTGCTAAATTATACGAAGTGAAAATAATTCTCGCTAACAATATATCACTTATTAAAAAGTCTATTCCATTTCAATTTTGGGGGACCAAAATGAATAGTGAAAAGCAGGGACAATCTACACTTAATAATTTTAACTTTAGTAGTCTTAATTTACTTTGTAATTCTTGCTTCGTCTACTTCATTAGCATGTAATGAACAAAATGCTTCACATACGACAGTGCATGAATATGCATATATTCCAAATTATGGAGATGGAACCGTCTCTGTAATTAACATTGCAACCGATGCTGTTTTCGATACTATACACGTTGGCTCTAATCCAATAGGAGTTGCAGTAAATCCTAAAATGAAAAGAGTATATGTGACAAACAATGGTGACAATAGCGTCTCTGTAATTGATACTTCAAGTAACAATGTTATTAAGACTATAAACGTAGGTTCTGAACCCTTGGGAGTTGCAGTCAGTCCAGATGGAACAAAAGTGTATGTGGCAAATCATGGAGAAGCCAGTGTCTCTGTGATTGACGCTGCCACAAATACTGTTATAGACACGTGGGATAATGTAGGAGTTGTTCCTATAGGAGTTGAGGCTACCTCAAACGAATATTTATATGTTACACACGAGATAAGCAATGGTATCACAGTGGTAGATACATCAAATGGAAATAGTAGGATATCTCCTGTAGGAGGGTTCGCTTCTGGAGTCGTAGCTACTCAAAATGGAGAAAAGGCATATGTGGCGACCCAAACGGGTGATGGTGTCTTTATATTTAATACAATAAATCTTGACTACAAAACTACTCACTCAAGTGGAAGTTGGCCTACCGGAGTTGCAATCACACCAAACGGAAAAAAGGCATATGTAGCTAATTCTGGTAGCAACACCGTCTCTGTAATTAACACTGTAACTGACAGCCGTATAAAAACAATAAATGCGGGGCACAATCCTTATGCATTTGGAAAGTTTATAGCTACTGTGTGAGACGACAAAATTAATAAAAGCTATACTATAAATTATGGAAACGATTTAAATATGGTGGCTGATCTGCTAAACAGATTAGCCACCTAGAATATCAAATTAAAAAGTATATTCCTTATTGACATAAGCACAAATATTAGAATTAATAAGTTTTGCTTCCAATTGCTGGGTCGTATTCCCAAGTTTTTAAACTAAGGTTATAATTCCATGTCCGATTTTCCATCACCTGACGGCTGCATATGCAAAGGAAAGCAAGCTGTTGACCGGTTTTCCCTTGTTTTTCCCGCGCAGGTAGGCCGTTCGGTAATCCCGGCTGGTCATCTTTTGCTGCAAGGTGAAGCCTCTCTCGCTGAGGAACGCTTCGAGCGCCACCTCATCGATGCCGAACAGGAAGGGCTCTCCCGCATCCGTCACGCCTTTTTGCCAGTTCCTGCCGGCTTCCTGCCTGCAGGTGCCGTCCACCACTGATGCAGGGATGTAATCGAAGACCATTGTACTGCCCCTGCCTGAGCTATGCGCGATGAAGGCAAGCAGTTTGTCTACTGCTATCGGAGGGAGGTAATAGACGAGCCCTTCCAGGAGGAACAGCGTCTTCCGGGAAGTGTCGTATCCGCTCTCAGCGAGCCTCTGGCTCAGATCGTCGACAGCGAGGTCTGCCGGGACGTAAGTGACGTGGATCGGCAGCACGCCGAAGATCTCTCTAACCTTGTCTGTCTTCAGCTTTTGGGTGGTCGGGCCATCGACCTCGAAGACACGGACATGCTCTAGCCCTTCGATCCGATACGCGCGGGAATCGTACCCAGCGCCCAGTATCACGAGCTGCTCCAGGCCATCGGTAATCGATGCTTTCACGACGTCGTCGAAGTATCTCGCCCGGACCAGGCAGGAGACACCGACACCCGGGACCAGGCGCTCAGACTGCTCCAACACCGCCCGCGCTTCGGCTGTATGGCTGCTATAGTACTCTATGGTTTCCCGACTGATGAAGAGAAAGGCGTAAGGATCGTAATAGATGCGCTCTTCTTCGGGCCTCCGGGATTCCATCGCCCTGATGATGGCAAGGGTTTCCGCAGTTTTGCTCGGGCTCCTGCCTCTGCTGCCGTTTTCGATTGTCTCTTTTCTATTGTTTGTTTGCTGCATATCCAGCTCTCCTTACTATCTGATCGCAAAGGACAGTCATCGATTCACCTTCGCCGTGGATCTCGTAGTACATATTGATATCTTTTACTTTTTCAGTTGGCATGTTTTCTCGCCTCGATCACTTTTTCGTTATCGATCACTCTTTCGTTATCAATCATTTTTTGATGACATTCAATAGCATCCGCTATCCTAATACAAGCCCGGTCTTTCTCTCTTTTCTTATTTCCGGGAAGGAATAGAATCAGGGTTTATCTATGGCACTGCCATCTAAACTTCTTTCATCCGCATCTGGACGTTTATCGAGGGCGTTGCCGATAAAGAGGAGGAAATCCTTTACAAACTGATCGTAGTTGATCCCTCCGATTTCCATAATTTTTTTATAGTTAGGATCCATGCAGATGACGCTGTTGCACATAAGGTTCATGATAAAAGACATTTCAAATGGATCGATATCGTTTCTTATCGTTCCGTCTTCCACTCCTTCCTTAAGCACATCCCGGCTAAGGAAAAAGTCATCTTTTAGCTGCTCCATGAGCGCTTTCATATCATCGTTTTCTTTCTTCCTGAACAGTTTCGGTCCAGTGGCACAGATCATCCGATAGTATTCCTTGTTTTCCCGGACGAATTCGAAGTATTTTTTTCCTATCAACCTATATTTTTCCCGGCCCGATATTTTCAGCTCTACGCACTCTACCAAAATTTCATGCATTTTACGCATCTTGCGTAGAGTGATGGCAAAAAACAGAGAGTCTTTGTTTTTAAAGTAAAGATAAAGCGTACCTTTGCCAAGTTCCACTTCTTTTGCTATTTCTTCCATAGAGACGTTATCGAAGCCCCTGGAGAAAAACAACTTCTCAGCGGCATCGATAATAGCATTCTTCCTTTGTTCCTTTTCTCTTTCTTTTCTGTCAGCGGTTGCCATTATCTTCACCATTATGACCAATACCCAATATATGACTATCAGTCATTATAAGAATGTGAGTCAGACAATATAAGGTTTCTGTTTTTACATTGATCATTCATGTTAAGGCTGAAAAAGCCTGAAAAGGCATAATTGCTGTCCGTCCAGGAGTGAGACTATTGAAAAATAAAATTATGTCCTGGAGTTCTTCATTATGACAGATCCGTTCTTTATTAAACTTGAGCGATTCATCGATTAGGTGGAAGGAAAATTCCTTGCTCATTTTGAACTTTTCGAATAGGCTCATATCTATCAATTAATTTTCCGAGATTAGGTACAGTAGAATATCTTTGCCAGGCTTGGTGGTAATAAGTTTAGTCTATTATAGCCGGGATGATATGGTCTTTAATCAGTGTCCACCTATCGTGAGGATTAATAACGAACTCTGATGCAATTGCTAATTCGTTGGCAAACTCACGGGCGCTTTTTCCTGTGCTATGAGTGATGATGGTTGAAAGAAGGTGCGCTCCGGCGCTGGAATACTTAAAGGTCCCAATGTTTCCACCTTGCCCCACAGCATATCCAAAATATATCTCACCCAGTCAGGTGATGTACACAGCTTATCAAAAGGTTCATGCCAGTCTTCAAAAGAATAGGGGGCGATCATAGTAAGAAGATGACGTATAGTTATTTTCTGTATATTTTCGCTTTCATCATCAGGAATGTATTCGGGGAAAAAACCCAGCACCTTCTGGTCTATACTTTTAATATATCCAGCATCTATAGCGATACCAATGAGGGCAGATATTATGCTTTTCGTTACAGATATCATATGGTGAGTATCATTCAGGCAATAGCCATTATAATATTTTTCATAAGCAATATATCCATTTCTCACAATAACAATACCATTTATATTGCTGTATTCAGATTTTATCATAGGTTCAAGCTCTGAAAGCTTTTCAGAGTCCATTCTCAAGGTTGCCGGGTTTACAGCTTGCCATTCTGTAGTTAGCCAGTAGTTTCTTTGCATTATAAATACCTCCTAAAATACATTTTTTATTTCGTTCTTTTTGTTTCGTTCGGCGAGCGTTAAGGAAAATATCAGGTCTTGCTACTATTTTCTTACAGGAAAATATACTTCGGTAACAATATCTTCAGAAAGAACTGACTTGATTCTCATGAATTTTCGCAACTTTTTCTTTTCTTCCAGTTCTCTGACTACATAAGAAATCTTCAGGCAAAAATACATTCTCAGAATGACGATTTTCAGAACAGGTATTGGTTTATCAAGAGACAATATTTCGTACTGTGAAAAGATCTGACTGGTTAGGCAAAATTAAAAAGTCTAATATCTCAAAAAACAATTTCCATTTGAAATCTTCGTTCAATTGGATAAGCAGATGTTTCACGAGTAGTCATCAGAAGAGATTTATAAGCCCTTATAATTAAGTTTTACGGTTTTAAATTATATTAAACAGATTTTTAAACAAAAATTATACGTATTTTTTGAATAAAAAACTCAATATGCGGTATTTTGTGAAATAAAGCATCAATTTGTTTTTTAATTTCAAGTCATTTTTCAGGCCCCAGTATTGACAGCACCGACATAAACCTTAACCTGGACTGAAATGCAAAAAAGATTGCCAAAGAAAGTCTGGAAAAACAAATAATACAGAAAAACAAATAATACAAATAGTGACATTCAACCCATAGAGGTTTCTTTATCAGCATGAAACTGACTCTTGCACTTGATTCTCAAACATTAAAACCTTTAGCTCTCTGATTTACGAAGTAAATGTATCGAAACCTAAAGTTCATTTTCGAACACCTTTATGCTTTTCAGTCCTTCGATCCTGTATGCTCTGGGTCGTATTCCGCACCCATGATGACTAGCTGCTCAAGTCCTTCATCTATCGACTTCTTTACGAAATCGTCAAAATACCTGAACCCTGGTCACTACGGAATTGATTGTACCAGGCAGAAAACGATCGTATCGCTTAGTCTCAGCTCTTGACTTCTCAGGATCACTGCGAATAAATTCCAGAATTTTCGGATTGATGAAGCGAATGGCATACGGATCATAAAATATCCGTTATTCTTCGGACTTATTTGATTCATCGACTCGGTGGAGGGTAATTCCCTCGGCCATTTTACTGGGTCCTTTTCTTTTCATGGTAGTTTCATTTGTAGTCGTGAAGCTTGTTGATTCATGCACTTATGGTCCTCCCGGTAAAATATTCCATTTTAAAAATAGGTTTAATTAGTCAGTTCAGCAGAACTCAATTTTCGATTTAGACTATCACTGTGTTCTGTTAAGATCATTTGGAAAAACAACTATTGCCTCAAAATCTGAATTTCTCGAGTTTTGCTTTGAAATTAAAGGGAAGTGGAGACTTTTTAAGGTTATATTGTAAACTGCACGAGGTCTTTTTCGCTACGCTACACTACACATTCTTGATTTGATAGATACTGTTTGCTTATAACTCATTAAGAGCCTATCCGAAAAGTCAGTAGTACATGTTGAAAAATCACAATCGAGCTGTGATATCCAGCTATCCATTCTGGTTTTACATATTGCTGATTGTAAGTTACAGCAGGTAACTACTTTTCAGATAGGCCCTAAATAATGAGTCTATTCATGACTCAAATTCCCTGATTTTCTCCAAATTCCCCTATTTTCTCCATATTTCTTGATTTCCTATAAATTTTTTAGTTTTCTCAAGTTTTTTGAAAATCTGCCTGAAGTCACCTGAATGAGAAAACTTGAAATTTTTCCTCTTAGAAAATTCACCCGCTTAAACAGTTGGTCTGGCACGAGTCGCAAGCCATACTACTATTGCCCCTAACCCAATAATGAGGGCAATAAAACTTACAAGCCCTCCCAGGAAAGGAATTTCGTATATAATTGCAAACAGGACTGTCCCAACAAGATAGTACATCAGTTTTCCCGCTTCCTTTTTTAAGATTTTATTATAGATTATCTTGCCTGCAAGCAGTTTCACAGGCACTGTCGCGATAAGAAGCGCAAGTATCAGAAGCAGGATAATCAGGATCGAAAGGCTCCACCCAAAGAAAGTAATAAGCAGGATTATCGAAAGTACTGGAAGGAAAATTAGAGTTAGAAAACCCAGTAATCCTGCCTTAATAGGTGAATCTTTTACGAGTTCCGCAACTCCACCTACGAACCCCGGGAAAAGGTAGATCAGGACCATGCCCAGAGCCAGGGACGCGAGCAGTCTCAGGATGAAAGAGAAAATGCTAAACCCTTCGAAAACACTTTCATGCTTTTCTTCCTTTGTATTTACCTGTGTAATATTCAGATTTCCGCCAACTTTATCGTTCAGATTGGATGGATAATTATTGGCTTGGAGTGCAAGATTTCCTTTAAGCTTGAAGTCATCTCCGGTTTTGAGGGTTCCTGTCGAGACGTCCCCATTTCCATTAACTATCCCGTTGAGTGTTACTTCCCCTCCGCCAAGCAGAATATCACCTTTAACCACACTGTCCCGAGAAAGAACAATCTGGCCACCTAGCGCTGCCACATCTCCACCTACATTTCCATTTACCCTTACGGAGCCTCCAAGTGCGAGAATGTTTCCTGAAACGTTTCCATTAACAATTATCTCCCCGCCTGCACCCAGGAAATTACCTCCTGTGTTCCCGTTTACTTCAATTTGGGACCCGGCAAGCACCAGGTCTCCCGGAATGTCCTGGTCGATCTGAAGGTCCTCACCACCCCCAAAGGTATTTCCTGAGCTTGTATGTTTAAGAAAATTCTCATCGGCAGCTACTGCTGAATAAGGCAGTGCAGTAAAAAGTATTATAAGTAAAATAAGCCCTGATACCAGCTTCTTTTCCATAAATCAGCCCTCTTTACACTATTGATTAGTTTTGTACTTAATTTAGATTGCTGCTTAATTTTGTACTTAATTTAGATTGCTGTTTAATTTTGCACTTTATTTACACTGCTGTTTAATTTTGTACTTTATTTACACTGCTGTTTAATTTTGCACTTAATTCTCTCTCTTTAATCGGATGATCTTTCCAAAAAATTATTTAAAACAAATATTAAAATTTAACTAAAAAGAATTAAAAATAAAGGAAAGCTTCAGTGAAAATAATAATTGTATAAACCATACCTTTCAGTAACACACACGCCTCCGAAAATTTAGCTGGAAGGCTGCACGATTTCGGTCAGGCATTGTTCTGGACTCGGACTCGGGTTCGAGAAATTTTACCAGGAATTATTATGGATTCTGGAGGTATCATACCTCATCCTGCCTGATTTTTCCTCTGCCGGATAACCCAGAGCAATAATCGAAAACGGAGCTACATGCGCCGGAATATTTAACAAATCCCTGAGTTCCTGAATCATCGTTTCAACAGGATAAACCCCAATCCAGACGGCACCAAGCCCTAAATCGTGGGCGGCAAGCAGCATATTTTGACTTGCAGCCGAACAGTCCTGTATCCAGAAATCGTTAAATTTTGGAGCGTGCTGATCCACACAGACAAGCACTGCAGCTGGAGTACCCTTAAGCATCTTTGCATATGGATGTACCTCTGAGATTTTCTCAAGCAGATCATGTTGATCGATTATAATGAAATGCCAGGGCTGTTCATCTCCTGCGGACGGTGCATTCATTCCGGCTTTTAAAACATTCTCAATCACATCCCGTTTTACCGGGTCTGGCAAATACTTTCGGATACTTCTTCGGGTTAAAATTGCGTCCATTGTTTCCATAAAATTCCCCCAATCGATAATGTTTTTTTATAGCGGATAAACCTTATTATTACAGAGCTTTATTTTTACATAAATTGCATACATTTATAAAATTTTAATTACATATTAAAGAGCGCCTCAAGAACATCGCATTAGAAAGAGTTTCTCTTAACCATCTTAGTTGTCGCATAAAGATAATATCAAACACGAAAATTCAACAAAATTCCAGACCAGGATTCACTAAGAGAATAGGTTATTGACAAAATAGATGAAGTGTGAAAGGTTACTGAGGTTTACTTCCCAAATTTGGTGGAGTGAAGACCCAGAAAGCCCGAAAAAAATGGTAAACTAAATCGAAGTAGAGGCCCATTAGATGGAAGCAGATTATTTGTTTGATATTTTCTTAGATGCTTTAACAGACAGCGCAAAAATGATTCCGTTACTTTTTATTATTTTTGTTGGAACTGAGTTAGTTGAATATAAATATGCAAATAATATCAGGGAAACGGTACAAAAGGCTGGAGTACTTGGACCTGCCATAGGAGCGGTGACAGGTAGTTTTCCTCAGTGCGGCATATCCGTTGTCGCTTCGGCTCTATACACGCAAAGATTAATCACTATTGGCACTTTGCTTGCAGTTTATCTGTCCACTTCAGACGAAGCAATTCCGGTAATTCTATCTCAACCGGAAAATGCTAAAATTATTGTGCCTTTGATAATAACAAAAATTATTATCGCTCTAATCGGTGGATATGCTGTTGATTTCGCGTTTAAGGAATCAAACAAAAAGACCTTAGCCCACATTAAGGCATATGCAGAAGGTCACGATAACGAATATCATAACCACGAAACAATCCTGGAAGAAAAAGCTTGTTGTGGTCACAGCACAAGCCCTTCATCAACAGAATTTAATCCAAAAGAGATTATCTTTCACCCTATAATCCATACAATCAAGGTTTTTATATTTATTTTTGGTGTTTCGTTTGCAATAAGTTTTGCTATCGCTCAAATGGGGGAGGAAACTTTTGAAAAAATATTTTTAATGCATAGTGTTTTCCAACCGTTTTTAGTGGCGTTATTTGGGCTTATTCCAAATTGTGCTGCTTCTGTCGCAATAACGATGCTATATCTCAAAGGTGTTATCGCTTATGGCTCAGTGATTGCCGGGCTCTGCGTCAGCGGAGGTGTAGGATTATTAGTCCTGCTTAAAGAGGAAAAAGACAAAAAAAATGTGTTGGTTATATTGCTTCTACTGTTTGGTATAAGCGTCTCAGCGGGATATATCATTCAGTACCTTATTTATTGAACTTATCCAAAAATAATTTTATAGAAAAGTATTTTGAGTTTTGAGATTAGCTCAATAATATTATAGCTGGACTTTAGAACTAATTAAGGAGATATTACTGGCTATGGAAAAAGAGAAATAAGAAGGATGGGCTCACCCAGAAGCTGCTGAAAAATATTCCCAGACAGCTGATATAATTATACCTGAAAGGAAAGAAATATTGTCAATTATTTCAAAGGTGGCAATCGAACTAGGGCCAATGAATCCCAAGATAATTGATCTTGTGGTCTGGGCGATGTGACAGCTGAGATCTTGAAGTTAAAGCCTCAAGCAGATGTTCTCATTATCGACTTATTAGTAAAATTTCAAAATTAGCAAAATTAGATTCATAATCAGAAATCGATTGATTATTTGGGATCCTGGATTCAGAGAAGTAATTTTGAGTTCTGGTATCAGCTCATTGAAAAAAAGAAAACTATAGGAAAAAACTTATATAAATCGTTCAAATCTTTCCTTTTTCGCTTTACAGATAGGACAGACACCAGGCGGTTCATCCATGGCACAGAGATATCCGCAAACCTTACATCTCCACACCGGTTTTGAAAGTTTCCCTGTAAATTCCATAGTTTCCATCATCTCGGCTCTTTTCTTTTCTTCGTCTCTTTCGGCGTCCCTCTGCTCTTTCGGAGGGCGCCTTTCAGGAATCGATTCTACTTTTCTTTCTCCCCGGATAACCTCGTCCGAAACGTAAAGTGCACAGTAACAGGCTCCGTAATCATTCAGGTCAGGATCTCTATAGTAGCAGGGACAGACAATATCCAGGTCCTCTTCCAGGTTGTTGGCAGAAAGCCGGCATGGACAGGACCAGTAGCCGTACCGTCTCTCGTTTGCGAGCAGCCCCCATACAAGATCTTTTGTGAACTCAACGTCAGGGTTGAGATGATATCCCGACTTTTCGACCTGGTCATTCAAACGCCTGTAGACTTTGTCCACCAATTCATCGGTGATGCCTTCTTCAGTGGCTTCCTCTTCTTTCAGCCCAATTCCCCCTTAAACAAAAACTTTTTCAAAAAAAGCTTTATCGAAAACTTTTTCAAAAAAAGTTTTATCAAAAACTTGTTCAAAAAAGTTTTATCGAAAACTTTTTTTAGTCTAATTTATCCTTGAAATCCAAGGGCTTCACGAATTTCTTTTTCTTTAAAACCCACGATCGCTTTTTCCCCATTTATAACAGTTGTCGGGAAAGAAGTTGAAGGATTGAAGTGCCTTACTTCCTCAACAGCCTGGTTTTCTTCGTCTCCTTCAAGTCTATCCACGTATATAAAATCGAAGTCCACACCAAGATCGGTAAGCAGTTTCTTTGTCCTTTTACACCATACACAGGTGCTAAGCCCATACATTACAATCTTACCTCTGTCAATTCCAGAAATGTGATCTCCTTTCTCTTTATCCATATTAGATACATCCATTCGGTTAAACCCCCGGTTATGATAAAGTTATGACAGTACGCCTATGAGTACTTTACCTTGAAGTGCACTTTATCTGAGCCTGCCGGCAGATTAAAGATCTGGCAGGCTGCAAGTATTATAAATTGCTTATAAGGAAATATAAACTAAAGTATATAAGTTTAGACATAGCAATAGAAAAAGCTAGCAAATAATCAGATAAAAAATTTGAAGAGTTTCATGTTTTTTTCCAGCATTCGACACAGTTCCAGCCAAAAGATTCAAAATATCATAGAGTTAAAGGCATGGAATAGACAGTGTCTCAATTTGCTGTAAATTTGAAGTTAAGTTCTTGCGTACCATGAAGAAAATTGATCTTATGATGCGGAATTTTCTACCCAGAAACTTCTTGGAGATTTGTGTTTTATCCCAAGATTATTTTGCTTTTTTAATTTTTTATATTAGTTACATATCGTATACAGTTGGCCCACTATTTTACTCCAACTTTGAACTTGTTACGTATCTGGCGGAAATAGGATACACATTCATTATATTCAGGGAATTCAATAATTCAGCCGTGAAGAATTCAGCCGTGAAGTGGTCAGCTCTGGATTTTACTTTCAAATCACGGGTTAATTTTCTTAAATGCAACTGTTGATCCACAACCGTTGCGCTGGTTGATCACGCAGACTATGTCGTTACTGGAGTTTTCGCTCAAGCCTTTTTTTAAAAGGCTTGTGGGCAAACAGTTTTTTTGAAAAAGCCTGTGGGGAAAACTATTAAAAATCAGGAAATCAACTAAGACAGAAGGGTAATGAAAATGTTGTACCGAAAAGTGCCACAGAATGGAGATGAACTTTCAGTACTGGGATTCGGATGCATGCGCCTCCCTGTGAAAGAAGATGGGACAATAGATGAGGAAAGGGCTACCCGGCAAGTTAGGTACGCAATCGATCACGGAGTAAACTATGTCGACACGGCCTGGCCTTATCATATGGGAGAAAGCGAGCCTTTTCTTGGCCGGGCCCTTGCAGATGGATATCGAGAAAAGGTCAGGCTTGCTACGAAACTTCCCTCCTGGCTTGTGGAAAGTCGGGAAGATATGGATAAGTTCCTGAATACCCAGTTAAAGAGACTCAATACAGACCATATAGATTATTATCTGCTCCATGGTCTGGCAGGAGAAGTATGGGATAAACTTGAGCTTCTTGGTGTGATTGATTTTCTTAATAAGGCAAAGGACGACGGGCGAATTACCAATGCGGGTTTTTCTTTTCATGGGCCAATTGGGGACTTTAAGCGAATTGTTGACGCTTATCCCTGGACTTTCTGCCAGATCCAGTACAATTTTATGGATGAGAAGCACCAGGCAGGAACGGAAGGACTTGAGTATGCAGCCTCGAAAGGACTGGGTGTAATTGTTATGGAACCTCTTCTCGGAGGCAATCTGTCTAGCCCGGTACCTGCTGAAGTGAACAATATATGGGATGTGGCCGAAACGAAACGTACACCTGCAGAGTGGGCTCTTCGCTGGGTGTGGAACCATCCAGAAGTTACAGTTGTACTCTCAGGCATGAATGAGGAATCCCATATAGAAGAAAACCTGAAAATCGCATCTGAGGCTTATCCAAATTCCCTGACTGACGCCGAAATGCAGCTTGTTAATAAAGTTGAGCAAAAGTACCGTCAACTCATGAAAATTGGTTGTACTGGTTGTCGGTACTGCATGCCCTGCCCTTCAGGAGTAAATATCCCTGGATGTTTTGAAATTTACAATAACCTTCATATGTTCGGTAATGTAGAGGGTGCCAGGTTTACTTATGCAGTCAGAATGAGCGGCGTATTTACAAACACTGAACCCGGAGGATTTGCTTCCCAGTGCATTGAGTGTGGTCAATGTATGGAAAAATGTCCCCAAAGTTTAAAAATACCTGATTTGCTCAAAGCTGTAGCAGAGGAACTTGAAGGGTCTGACCTGAAGCAAAGGATAACCATGGCTAAAAAACTCTTTAAGAAAGATAATTAAAAAACAATTCACAAACTGGTTAATATAACTATTACCTGTTCAGCGTTGTCTCCCTGACACCTTTGACCTTGTAACTCCCCGGTTTAATCTGGGCACTGCGCTGGACAGGGCTTTTATTACGTAACTATCGCTAACCCTCTTAAAAGAAGCTCTTGAATTCCTGAAGGTTACACTGCATTATCCCACGATCTTCAGATATTAGAAATATAAATTAAGGAAGATTTCCAGAAGGGAGAAAGCAAATCCTATATGGAGAGTGTTTTATCCGTATGAATAGTCTAATTTTTAAGTAGAATTCAGGATTTTTATACCTGAGCTCAATAAAATATCTGGATCAATAATTTTTGTTTTTAAGTAATTTAAATACTTAATTCCTTTAATAAAGTTATGATAACGTATAATTACGTTAATGACGTCATTTTAAAGGCAGAGAAAAAATTGGGAGTAAGGGGGGAAAAGTGGATACTTTACAGAAGAATTCCAGAAAATGGGGACGAGCTTTCAATACTGGGTTTTGGGTGCATGCGCCTCCCCATAAAAGATGGCAAGCTTGATAGGGAAAAGGCAAAACGCCAGGTATACTATGCAATCGACCACGGGGTAAACTACATCGATACGGCCTGGACATATCATATGGGAGAAAATGAATCATTTCTTGGGTCAATTCTTAAAGATGGATACAGGAAAAAGATTAAACTTGCTACAAAACTCCCTTCGTGGATAATAAAAAGCAGGGAAGATATGGATAGAATCCTGAATGCTCAGCTTGAGAGGCTCAGGACAGATCATATTGATTATTATCTTGTGCACTCACTTATTGGGACTTTGTGGGATAGGCTGGAAAATCTCGGCGTAACCGATTTCCTTGACAGTGCAAAGGCCAACGGACGTATTAATAATGCAGGTTTCTCCTTCCATGGATCAATTGAGGATTTTAAGCGAATTCTGGACGCGTACCCCTGGACTTTCTGCCAGATTCAGTATAACTTTCTGGATCGAAAAAATCAGGCCGGGATTGAAGGGCTTAAATATGCTGCTTCAAAAGGTCTGGGTATCATTGTCATGGAGCCCCTGCGCGGAGGTAAACTTACAAGGCTGATACCTCAAGAAATAAAACAGATCTGGAAGGAAGCCCCTATGAACCGTACGCCAGCCGAATGGGGTCTTCGCTGGGTGTGGAACCACCCCGAAGTAACGGTTGTACTTTCTGGCATGAACGAGGACTCGCAGATTGAAGAGAACCTGAAAATTGCAGTCGAAGCTTACCCAAAATCCTTGACAGAAGCAGAATTGCTTCTTGTTGACAGAGTTGAGCAGGAGTACCGCAAACTTATGAATACAGGATGTACAGGCTGCAGATATTGTTTACCCTGTCCTTCTGGCGTGGACATTCCTGGATGCTTTGAAATCTACGATAACGTATATCTTTCGGGCGATGAAGCCGAAGGCAAACTAATGTACGCAGCAAAACCAGGAGGAATAATAAGAGATGGCGTCCTTGGTTACGCTTCACAGTGCGTCAAGTGCGGACAATGCGTTGAAAAATGCCCGCAGCATCTGGACATACCTGCTTTACTTAAGATCATTACAGAAAAATTTGAAGGCTCGGATCTGGAAACCTGGAAAAAAGCTGCAAGAGAAAAGTTCAGAAAAGATTAGAGGTTGAAAGTTCTTTAAAGCTAGAACCCCATCCAAAAGAACCTCTGCACTACCAAGATGGCTCACGACTTCCACGAAATCTCCGTTTTATAGGTCCCGAAGCAGTTAGGGGGATATTAATGACCCTGCGCGCTTCCGATGTAATAACTTTTTATGTTTGCACCTTAATCGAATCCACATACACAGGTTTTACATTAACAGGTATTACATTTAACAGTATTACATTTAACAGTATTACATTATTCACTATATCTTTCTATTTGAATCTGTCAAGTATTTTTTATGAGTTTTAATAAGTATATTAAGTATATCCGGTACCATTGCAAGGAGAGTTTGGTTTCAAACGATAATCGTGTATACTCTGGTTTACAAATAGAGGATCTGCATGGATATCTGTATTTGATGTGCAGTTCTGGTAGTTACCTGCAGAGTTATTGTACAAACAGTTGTTTTCCAGCACAAAAGAATGCGTTTCAGGAAGATCATTGATTACTGCATATCCCGTTCCCTCAGGGTCTTTTTTGCGCTTCTGGGTATTTACGATTATGTTGTTACGAACAATTGTTGTGTGTCCTGTGCCTGTGGGTGAAAGACTGGGACGAACTTCATAGGTCGGATAGGTGGGGGTCTCTGTAGGAAGCATATGAATAATTGCCGCATGATATACCCCGTCAAAGGTATTGTTTTCAATTAGAGTATCGTAAAACCCACTTGTTATTATGCCTCCTACCAGGTCAATATTTGGGTTTGTGCCAGTATTATAAAAGACATTGTCAAAAATGTGGACATTCTGGGCTTCTTCCCTGGGATAAGAATCTAACCAACCTATCAACCAGATTCCAGGCCCGTAAGTGTCATGGATAGTATTGTTATATATTTCTACGTCGTTAACGACACCTGTTGTTTTCTCAACCAGAATGCCAGAACCACCTGCACTCCAGTGATAAAAGGAGTCGATTACATTATCATGAAACTTTACATGATTTGAATTTAAAACTCTAAGACCGCAATCAGTCCTGATGGTTATGTTATTGTTCCAGGCCTCTAAATTCTGACAATCTTCTGCAAAAAGAGCATTATGACCCGTTTTATATATAGTGTTGTTGTAAAATTGAACATTGTAACTGCGCTCTACTTCCAATCCTTCTCCATGTCCATCATGCATGTACATATCATGAACTTGGATGTCCGTGGAATTGCAGAAGTAGATCATATTGTAAAATCCGTACCCATTCTCTTTATCTAGATTATTGTCATGGTTTCCGTTGATTTCAAATCCTTTTACAGTTACTCCATGTATTTCGTTGCTGTCCATCTGCATTATAAGTGGCTCATCAACTGGCCAGCTCGCATTGTCTATAAGTTTAATTACGGCTGTAGGATCGCCTTCCACAGTCGTATTATTTCCAATAAAAATACTATCTGAGATAACGTATGTATATGGGCCTTTTAAATGAACAGTTGTAAACTGCGGATTTTCCGCAACATATTTAAGAGCTTGATTTATCTCTACCTGATTATCACTTCCATTGCAGTTGAAGTCTCCACTTCCATCCCCAGCTACATACACCGTCTTATTCTTTATGAGGTTACCATAACATAGATTATCTAAATATAATGGATCGTATATGGTATTATTTTCTGTCATTATAGACGTGCTATTTTGTTCAGTAACTGCAGATGTCGTAGATGAAAAGAGAATTAGGAATAAAATCAGAGTTGACGACATTAAGTTTACTGAAAAATACTTATCCACCCGTTTCATTATAATATGCCCTTATCAGTTATTCTTTATTAAAAAATGTTAATAATATCTTGAGAAATTATATAGTTAAACTTTTCCATTAAAACATGGTATATTAAAATTAATATAATTTGAGAGAATTTATAGTATTGTTTTAAATTTACTGTAAAATAGAAGTCAACTTTTAGTATGCTGAAGGATAAACAGATCTTTTGATATTGAATTCTCCAAACAATAACTATTGAGATTTATAATTTTTCAGAAAATCCGACACATATGAAATGGCACACTACTAAATTCTTTATGTTGGCAAAAGGCCCCGTTCTCTAAAGTGCAACTCTGACTGTCCTCCAGACGCTAAATTAGTGTCTTTATCTAGAAATTATCCCTCTTGAGCGAACGACGTGAGCGAAACGGTACCGTCCTCCCGAGACGGGACTCGTAAGTTGGAAACATATATTTTCTTACCCATAATTCAGCCCTCTTGAGTGAACGAAGTGAGCGAAAAGGGCACCGTCCTCCCGAGACGGGACTCGGGTGACGAGACTCGGGTGACGGAACTCAAGTGACAAGGCGCAATTCGAGCGTAGAACCCTTAAAATAATGTAAACGCTTAAAACAGAAGGGTAATAGAAATGCTGTATCGAAAAGTGCCAAAGAACGGAGATGAACTTTCTATACTTGGGTTTGGGTGCATGCGCCTTGCAGTCAGGGACGGAAAGATAGATGAAGAAAGAGCTACCCGGCAAGTTAGATACGCAATTGATCACGGAGTAAACTATATCGACACGGCCTGGCCGTATCATATGGGAGAAAGCGAGCCTTTCCTTGGCCGGGCCCTTGCAGATGGATACCGAGAAAAAATTAAACTTGCTACAAAACTTCCCTCCTGGACAATAAAGAGCAGAGAGGATATGGACAGGATCCTGAATGCCCAGCTTGAAAGGCTGAAGACTGACCATATCGATTATTATCTTGTTCACGGGCTTGTAGGGCTTTTATGGGACAAAATGGAAAAGCTTGATGTTCTGAGCTTTCTTGACAGGGCAAAGGCTGACGGCCGAATTGTCAATGCAGGTTTTTCTTTCCATGGAACTGTTGACGATTTCAAACGAATCGTGGATGCGTATCCCTGGACTTTCTGCCAGATCCAGTATAACTTCCTGGATGAAAAGAACCAGGCAGGGACGGAAGGGCTTGAGTATGCTGCTTCAAAAGACCTGGGTATTATTATCATGGAACCCCTGCGTGGAGGAAAGCTGACAAATCCTGTACCTTCTGAAGTTCAGGAGATCTGGAATGAAGCTCCTGTAAAGCGCACCCCTGCAGAATGGGCCCTTCGCTGGATCTGGAACCGGCCAGAGGTTACGGTTGTACTCTCAGGAATGAATGAAGAGTCCCATATTGAAGAAAACCTGAAGATCGCAGATGAAGCCTATCCAAATTCTCTTACTGACGCCGAAATGCAGCTTGTAAAAAAAGTGGAACAAAAATACAGGGAACTTATGAAAACCGGCTGTACGGGCTGTAGATATTGTTTACCCTGCCCTTCAGGCGTGGACATTCCCGGCTGTTTTGAGATCTTTGATAACTTTTACCTGTCAGGCAATGAAAGGGAAGCAAAACTTATGTATGTATCAAAACCCGGAGGAATAATAAGAGGCGACGTGCCAGGGTATGCCTCCCAATGCGTCCAGTGTGGACAATGCGCTGAAAAATGTCCGCAGCACCTGGATATTCCTTCCCTGCTCGAAGCTGTGAAGGAAAAATTTGAGGGAAAAGACCTAAGAGGATGGAAGATTTTCGCGAAAAAGACGTTTAGGAAGGAATAAATAAGAATTTAAAATGCATAATTTTTATTACTTTTAATTACTTTACTTTTTAGTTTCTTATATTGCTTTTTCGTTTAACACTCCTTCCCTATCGAAAAAGCTTTTCCAAGATTACACCCGATGCCGTAATAATCTCTACTTCCCGGGTTATATATAACAGGCTTGATTTTCTCGATATCAGGATTTCCTTTTTCATCGAGTACGGATTCATCGGCTTTGATGTCCAGGATTTCTCCTACAAACATAGTATGAAGCCCTATCTCAAAGTTATGCAGAAGTTTGCACTCTAGAACAACCGGAAACTCACCCACATAAGGGGCAGGTACAAGCTCACTTCTTACCGGTGTAAGGCAGGTGGCCTCAAACTTATCTTCATCCTTCCCACTTGCGATTCCAAAGTGATCGGCCTGTTTTACATAAGCTTCTGATGGGATACTGACCGTAAATGCTTTGTTTTCCATGATCCCGGCATAGGTATAAGTCGCTTTTCTTAAGGATACGCTGACACATGGAGGGTTCGAACAGCAGATTCCTCCCCAGGCTACAGTCATGGCATTTGGCTTTCCATTCATGTCATAGGTACCAACAACCCAGGTTGGAGTCGGAAATGAGAGTGGCTTTGCTCCTATTGATTGTTTCATGTTTTTACTTTTCTTTTCGATAATACAAAATGTTTTCGTGACTTATCGTCCTGTATTTTTATTACCCTGAACGCTTTCTGGAAAAATTCAAATTCTTTTCTTATATCTGCAACACTATGCCATTTTTAAGCACTTATTTCCATACCCCACTTTTCATAATGATTTCATCTGTACTTATACACGGAACTTATCTGTACTCTATAAATGGATCGTCTGTACTTAAATTAATAGAAAGTATTTCTTCTTTACTGTTTCGAAAGATTTTTTTCTCCAGGGTCTTAAAGACAGTTTTTCAATGAGGGTTGGTGCACCAATTCCAATAATTTCCGGTTTTTTTCGCCGGGAATCTGATAGCCCCACAAACAGACCCACAAACAGACCCACAAACCGGCATTCAGTTAAAAATTATTTAGTATTTTGTATAGTTGCCGTTAAATAATATGTGAGCCATAGGATACATACAGGAGTATTAAATTCAGTACTCTCCTTTCCGGACGAAATTGCTACAAGGGGCTCTCCGGTCAGGGAAAAATTTTGGGGGTTCAAGATTGAAATATATAAACAAATATGGTAAGCTATTGCTCAGTGCATATGTCATGAAGAAAATGAAGTCAGTCAAATCTCCAGGGAAAAAGGGAATATTACGTAAATATGCTAAGCTAGCCCTTGGCGCATATCTTCTGAATAAACTCCGGTCAGAGAAACTTGAAAAGGAAATAGAAGCCGAATTAGAGCCGGAAGAAATAATGCTTAGTGAAGAAGAAGAAGCTGAAAAAGGTAAGGGGAGACCTTTAATGACAATAGGTAAAATAATTCTTGGTGTTCTTGCAGGCGCAACAATTTTATACGCTGTTAAAAGGCGTGCTGCTAAAAAAAGAGGTCATAGAATCGAAGTGGGATGAAGCCTGGGGGAGGGTAGACCTGCACAAAATAAGTAAATGGTGTAAAGTCCTTCTGGGTGTGCTTGCAGGAGCTGCCATTATACATGCCTTGAAAAAACATATGTCCTTCAACAGTTTTCTTCCAGAAGCTCTAAAATCGTTTTCCACTCCTTTTAAGCACAGACAGATTCCTCCGAAGGTAAAGTCTATCTATCCTGACAGGCAGACATTTGCTTTCAGGCATGACCACCCTATCTGGGTTGAGTTCGATAAGCCTATGAACAATGCAACCATTACGAAAGAAACCGTAATAGTTAGAAGTTCTGCATCAAAAGAGCCTGTGGACGGATTACTGGACATAGGGGCCAGAATGCTGATGTTCCGTCCTTGTGGCAAATACCCTATGGACGAATCAGGCGCCGAAATAACAATTACTTTACTTGGAAGCGAAACCGGATCAGGATTCATAATGGATGAGCGCGGTATTGCTCTGGACGGAAACGAAAACGGAAAGCCTGGCGGAAACTATGAATATACTTACAGGATTCTAAGATAAAATTAAACTATGTTGTGGGAACGAAAGTGGGAATGAATGTGAAAATGAATGTAGGAAGACCCTTCTTTCCTGAATAAACCAGTTTTTAACATCTTCCCACCTGGTTTTATTTTTTATTTTTTTCGTTTAACAGTTTTTTATTTTATCAGTTATATTTAATGAATCCAAGTTGCACTTTTTAGATTTATTTTATTGGAATTATAGTTTTTCTTTTAATTAATTTAGTATATTTCTTATTATTCTGCCGTTTTACTTTTATTAATATTCAGTCTTTGAGTTTTTCCTTCTTGCCATATCCTCCTCCTCCCGGCGTTTCTATTACAAACATATCTCCTGATTTCAGTTCAACTTCAGCCTGGCCTCCAATTTCAAGAACACTGCCGTCCCTGCGTACAAGTGCATTTCTTCCGCATTTTGCAGGCATTCCACCTTTGAGCCCGAAAGGAGGGAGCTTTCTGTGGCTTGAAAGAATGGCAGCATTCATATCTTTCAGGAACCTGAGCTTTCGGACAACCCCGTTTCCCCCTCTGAATTTACCGTCTCCACCGCTTCCTTCCCGGATGGAAAATTCCTCAAGCAAAACCGGAAACCTTGTTTCAAGAATTTCAGGGTCGGTGATCCTGGAGTTGGTCATATGCGTGTGCACAGCATCTGTTCCTGAAAATCCCGGGCCTGCTCCTGAACCTCCGCAAATGGTCTCATAATACTGGAAATCGGAGTTTCCGAAGGTAAAATTGTTCATAGTACCCTGGGAAGCCGCAAGCGTGCCAAGAGCTCCGAAAAGAGCATCAACAATGTATTGCGAAGTTTCAACGTTTCCTGCAACAACAGCAGCAGGCGGTTCTGGCTTAAGCAGGGAACCCTCGGGAATAATAATTTCAAGCGGTCTCAGGCAGCCTGCGTTCAGGGGAATATCACTTTTTACAAGCGTCCTGAAAGCGTAAAGTACAGCAGCTATGCAAACCGAGGAGGGAGCATTGAAATTATTTGAAAGCTGTGGAGAAGTACCTGTAAAATCAATTCTGGCGCTCCGGTTTTTGCGGTCAATTGTAACCTTCACTTTAATTGCATTCCCGTCGTCAAGTGAATACGTGAATTCCCCGTCTGCAAGCCTGTCAATAACTCTTCTGACCTCTTCCTCGGCATTATCCTGCACATGTCCCATGTAAGCTTCAACTGTTTCAAGGGAAAATTCTTCAACCATCCTGTGCAATTCGGATAAACCTTTTTCATTTGCTGCAACCTGGGCGCGGATATCGGCAAGGTTCTGGTCAGGGTTTCTTGCAGGGTATTTTCCCGAGCCCAGCCACACCTTTAGCCTTTCTTCACAGAAATGGCCCTGTTCTACGATTTTCATACCCTCACTCAGCACCCCTTCTTCAGCAATTATCCTGCTGCCCGGAGGCATAGACCCTGGGCTGATCCCTCCAACATCGGCATGATGACCTCTTGAAGCCAAGTAAAACAGGATTTTCCCGGAGTTTCCGGAGTTTCCAAACATTGGGGTAACAACCGTGATATCAGGGAGATGGGTTCCTCCGTGGTAAGGGGAATTGATCAAATATACATCCCCTGAATGCATCTCCTGTAACTGCATCTGGATAAGTGCTTTTACACATTCTCCCATTGAACCCAGATGCACAGGGATATGAGGGGCATTTGCTACCAGGTTCCCCTGACTGTCAAAAAGGGCGCAGGAAAAGTCCAGTCTCTCCTTTATGTTTACTGAGTGAGCCGTGTTCTGCAGAGTAAAACCCATCTGCTCGGCAACTGACATGAATCTGTTATTGAAAATCTCGAGCATTACAGGATCAACATCAGTTCCGATGGCTGTATGAGTTGGGAGTGGAATTTCTCGTTTAAGGAAAAGGTGGTCACGTTCAGTAATCGTGCCTTCCCAACCGGGTTCGAGCACAATGGTTGTGTTTTTCTCTATGAGCACTGCCGGGCCGCTTACACGGGTTCCGGGCTTGAGTTCATCCCTCTGAAAAACCGGGGTATCATGAAACTCGCCATTGCTGTACATCCGCACCGCAGCGACAGGAGAGAAAACAGGATTCTCTCCCATTTCCAGTACAGGGTCCATAACCCTCTCATTAATTCCGATTGTCTCTACGGAAACTGCTTCAACAACCATGGCTTTGCCTTCCATTACAAATCCGAAGCGCTTCCTGTGGGCATCCTCAAAACCATTCCTGAGAGCAGCCGTATCCGCAAAATCGATAACAAGCTGCGTATCCGAACCTGCATAACGCATATGTACCTTATAAAGTGCAGTAATTTTGGCTTCCTGAACGCCCTGTTCACGCATGAGCAGGCGACCTTCTTGCTCAAGCCCGGAAAATACCATTTTCAAATTCTCTACCAGTGTGTCCGAGAGCTCACTGCCCATATAGCGCTCTTTAATCAGCCTCTGATCTGCAAGTCCCATGCCATATGCCGAAAGCACACCTGCATACGGATGAATGAAAATGCTTTTGATTCCAAGGCTGTCTGCAACCCTGCAGGCTTGCTGGGCAGCAGCTCCTCCGAAGCAGCAGAGGGTATATTCTTTTATGTTGTATCCTCTCTGGACAGAGATTTTCTTGATAGCATTTGCCATATTCTCGACCGCAACCGAAAGGAAACCCTCAGCTACCTGCTCGGGCGTCCGGATATTGCCGTCATTTTTGCCTTCGGTTTTGCCTTCTTTTTTGCCTTCGCCTGAAACCTTTTCTGCAAGTTCTTCGAATTTCCTGCGCACAAGCTCGGAGTCAAGGGACTGGTCAGCATTGGGCCCAAAGATTCTGGGGAAAAACTCAGGCTGCAATTTTCCAAGCATGACATTGCAGTCGGTAACTGTAAGCGGCCCGCCTTTTCGATAACACGCCGGCCCAGGGTCCGAACCAGCAGAATCAGGGCCTACCCTGAACCTTCCTCCCTCATAATGAAGTATGGAACCCCCGCCTGCTGCAACCGTATGGATACGCATCATAGGCGAACGCAGGCGTACCCCTGCAATCTCGGTTTCAAGACTGCGCTCGTATTCCCCGCTGTACTGGGCTACATCTGTAGATGTGCCTCCCATATCGAAAGTGATTATTTTTCTTGCCCCTGCCATTTCCGAAGTTGCAACTGCTCCAACGATCCCACCGGCAGGACCGGAAAGGATACAGTCCTTGCCCTGAAAAGTTTCTGCATCCGTAAGCCCTCCGCTAGACTGCATGAACATAAGCCTGGGACTTCTTTTAGCTTCATCCTCTTTTCCATCCCCACTATCATTTTTTATCCCATTTCCATTTTCTTTTTCTGTCCGATCTCCGCTTTCTTTTTCTTCCCCGTCTCCGCTATCTTTTTCTGTCTTATCTCTGTTTCCTTTTACTTCCTTCCCTTCTTCCAGGGATTCCTGTACCATATTAACATACCTGCGGAGCACAGGAGAGAGATATGCATCCACTACGGTTGTTTCCCCTCTACTTACGAGTTTAATTAACGGGCTTGCTTGATGAGAAAGAGACACCTGCGTAAAACCGATTTCTCTGGCAAGCCTGCCAAGTTTGAGTTCATGCTCAGGATACCTGTACGCATGCATAAGTACGATTGCAGCCGAGCGAATACCGGTTTTGAAAGCTGCTTCAAGAGCTTTTTTTGCATTTTCAAGGTCAAGAGGCACAAGCTCTTTTCCATCGGCTCCCACCCTTCCGGAAACTTCGATGACTCTTTCATAAAGCTGTTCCGGAAGTTCGATCTTCTGAGCAAAAATATCCGGGCGGTTCTGATACCCGATTCTTAAAGCGTCTCCGAACCCCCTGTTTATAACAAGTACAGTCCGTTCCCCTTTCCGTTCAAGAAGAGCATTTGTGCCGACTGTTGTTCCCATTTTAACGGATTCTATTATTTCAGCAGGTAGAGGTGCATTTCCAGACAGCCCGAGAATCTGCCGGATCCCGTGCATGGCTGCATCTTTATAGTGACACGGATCATCGGAAAGGAGTTTGTGAGTAATCAGTTTTCCATCAGGGCTGCGGGCTACGATATCAGTAAACGTGCCTCCGCGATCTATCCAGAACTGCCATCCGGCTTTGGGGGACATGAAGAGAATAATTGTATAAGTTGTATTAATTGTTAATCAGGAGTTTGAAGTTTCAGCTAGATTTTTATGAAAACCAGAATTTATTCCCAAAATGATAGAGAGATTTGTATTTTAATAGGGAGATTTGAATAAAATGAAAAAATTTTTGAAGTTATAGTGTGAAGGGAAAGAAAAAGAATGGAATATATCCCACCACTACTTATGTAAATGAGGTAAATCAATGACGAATGGGTGATGTAACTTGTTAGAGAATCTTATAAAAAAACTTACAGAGTTTAACTTATCTCGAAACGACCCTTTGACACTGCTGACACCCAAATTTAAAGGACTGAAAACATAATATGCACAAACGATTGGCAGAGAACTGATTGGCAGAACTGATTGGCAGAACTGATTGACAGAACTTATAATAAATTTGCCCAATGGCTTGTAATGCCTCAGGTTCCAGACCTATTTCTGGGAAAATAATATTGGTTCCGTTTTCACAGTTGACGACATTAGAAACCTTCACCCAAGTTCAAAAGTCGTGACCCCGTAAACCTTTTCAAGGTTTATATCAGGCTCTTCCCGGCTGTACATCCTGATAGTTTTGAACATTACAGTCATTCCGTATTTATTTGCAATTTCCATTGCTTTTTTGTTTGGTTCCGGAACATCAAGATATATGACTTCTTCCGGAACAGAAGCCTTGAGAGCTAAAAATATTTCTTCTGCCGTTATCGCGTCATCTGCGAAAAGAGGGCCTATTTTATATCCTTTCTGACATTTTCTTATAACGCCATATCCTTTCAGCTTTCCTGATTCAACGGCTGCAAAGGCATAAGAATCAGGTTGCTTAACCCATTTTTCCAGAAAGGTATGTCTTGGAGCCGGAAACATTTCCCTGTCATACTCCAGCAGGCTTTCAAATGGGATGTCTGAGGTTTTTACAAGCCCATCAGGAACTTCTCCTCCCCCTATTCCTTCAAAACGCAGGTTGCTGTAAAAAGACTTGAACTTCATAAGCTCCTGGTACTTTTTTTCGTTTTCCAATACTCCATCAAGTCCTATATTCCTGTTCCCCAGATGTTCCAGGGATTTTTCAGTTAATTTCGTCCCAATTCCTTTTTTCCTAAATTCGGGTTTAATCACATAGAGACCAAAAAAACTAAAGAAATCATCATATGCAACAGCAGAGGCACAGCCTATGGGATCTCCTTCAATTTCTGCAATAAAAAAACCGTCAGGGTCGGTTTCATAAAAAATTTCCCCGTCATGGATTCCAGGGTTCCACCCTTCACCGGCTGCCATTTGGATAGCAAATTTGGCTTCATCCCGCCTCATTTTCCGGATTTTTAGCCCGTTTATCTCCGTATAATTTTTTCCCATGTAGTATTGTACTTTTGTATTCTATTTATATTTCGTTGTACTTTTGTATTCTCGTATTATGGCTCAGGAGATAAACATGTTTCAATCGCTTTTCTCGGATTCTGATGCCATTATTGACAGCCCAAAGTTTATTGGGAATATCCTCAGCAGCATCTTGAAGCTCCTCAAAAGAAGCGTCTTTATCTAATTTTTTTATCTTGCCTTTTCGATGACTCACCTTATTCTCACACATAGATGTATCCATAGCTGCGGCCACGGACTCTTCAATTGAATTTTCCTTTTTGAGAAAGGAAGTCTCTTTGGGGTCAGGAAGATCTCACAGCAGGAGCATCGATTGATACCATTCTTTTTCTGTCAAAAAAAGAATTCATCTGCATCTACATGCATATCAAGTTGTTTCTTAACTGGAAGAGCTAAAAGATCAAAACGTTTTTTGCCTGCCAGACGGCTCATTTCGATAACAGCGGTCATAGAACGAGCACCGTGCTTATACCTGGTCACATTTGGAGTTAAAAAGCAAATACGCTCTTGACGTCCTTGAAACAAAGAATGTACAGGTGATTGAGGCTCTAATCTGGACAGCAATATTAACACTAATAGTTAGCAGAAAAATTTATTCTCTTGTAAGAAACTCAACAGCTCATCCTGAAAAAATGGCTCAATATACGCAGTTATGTTGGAGCACAATATTTGCAGAGAATGCAGCAAATTTATTGACAGTAATCCTTCAGAGATGTGGAATTGAAAGAACTTTTGAAACTATAATGAGTGTATATGAAAGTCAAGCATTGGATCCACATGTAAACAGAGAAAGGTTCAGACAAGAATGGTTTGAATAAGAAGTGATAGATTGGACTCAAAAAAGAGTAACAAGAAAAGGAAATAAATCCTTAACCGATGACATATAAAAATTTTCTCTGATAAATCAAGTGTGCAAAAAGGGTTTTGAAGGGATATTTAATATCTTTCCGCATGAGACAAATTTTGGGATAAAACATCCTTTTGCTATCAGCAAAAAAGATATTAACGATCTTTCACTAACCCCTCTTTGCTGATAACAAAAAGGATTTTATTATTTAACCAAATTGTAAGCCCATTCGATCCATTCACAGAGGCATTCTAAATCCTCTTTCTCGATGGTAGCACCGCACCAGATGCGCAAACCCGAAGGAGCATCCCGGTAAGAACCGATGTCATAAGCAACTTTTTCTTTCTCAAGCGTTTTAATCAGTTCTTTAAGCTTTTCGTCGGGTAAATCAACTTTAAAGCAGACACTGGTGCTGGACCTTATCTCTTTTGTTTCCGCTAAGAAATGGATCCAGTTATTTTTAGCAACAAATGCCTCAAAGACCGCCAGATTTTCATTTGTCCGCTGGATAAGTTTTTTAAGCCCTCCGATAGACTCTGCCCATTTCATTGTTGCCAGCCAATCTTCATTAGCCAGCATGGATGGGGTATTAATAGTAGAACCTTCAAAAATCCCCTTATTCAGTTTACCACCTTTGGTCATTCGGAAAATCTTGGGTAATGGCCAGGCAGGAGTATAACTTTCTAATCGCTGAACAGCCCGCGGAGACAAAATCAGCATCCCGTGTGCACCTTCCCCACCTAAAACCTTCTGCCATGAGAATGTAATGACATCCAATTTATGGAAGGGTATATCCATAGCAAATACAGCAGAAGTGGCATCGCAAAGCGTGAGCCCTTCCCGGTCATCAGGAATCCAGTCGCCATTGGGTACTTTGACTCCGCTTGTAGTCCCATTCCAGACAAAGACTACATCATTCTTGAAATCGACCTTCTTTAAATCTGGTAATTTCCCGTATTCTGCCTCAAAAACTCGGGTATCCTTTAATTTTAACTGTTTAGTGATGTCGGTTGCCCATCCTTTACTGAAAGATTCCCAAACCAGGACATCAACCCCGCGGCACCCCAGCATAGACCACAAGCACATTTCAAAAGCGCCTGTATCGGAAGCCGGTACAATGCCTACGAGATAATCATCAGGAAGCCCAAGCATATCTCTTGTTCTTATAATTGTCTCAGCTAATTTTTCCTTGCCAGGTTTGCTCCGGTGTGACCTGCCAAAAGGTGTATCCTCCAGCTCTTCAACAGAATATCCTGGATGTTTGGCACAAGGCCCAGAAGAAAAACAAGGATTTTTAGGAACTCGTGTTGGTTTCATTTTGTCTTTTCCTTTTTTGGTACTGTTATGTCTTAGGGGATAAGAAATTTTCCAGTTACAGACGAACATGTAATATAGTCATCCCCGGAGACTTAACAGCGTACCTTTTATTTATCTTTTCGTGCTACTTTTACATGGTCAAAACCGATGTTTGTAGCCAACAAAAAAGTGCCTATATATTTCTATAGTTTTTTTGCATTTGATGAAAGGTAATCGACCAATTAACGTGTATCTTCCTTTTTTATTCTTTTTCTTCAAGTTCTTAAATCCTGGCTTTTTGGCAAAATTTATACATTGCTGGGGCGAAATAAATCCCCATGAAAAAATACTCGGGGATTATTGTTGACGCCGTTTCCAGGCGGCAGTTTAAAGGAGAAATTACCGTTGAAAACGGAAAGATTATTCGTGTCGAAGAAAAGGAACACGATAACGAGCAGTATATCCTTCCAGGGCTTGTAGATGCCCATGTGCATATTGAAAGTTCGATGACCGTGCCTTCGGTTTTTGCCCGGATGGCTGTTGCAAAAGGAACGGTTGCAGTTGTCAGTGATCCCCATGAGATTGCAAACGTTATGGGGGAAGAGGGCATTGAGTTTATGCTTGAAGATGCAAAAAGATCCCCTCTGAAAGTCTATTTTGGAGTTCCCTCGTGTGTGCCAGCCACACCTTTTGAATCTTCAGGAGCGGTGCTGGACGCGGAGACTGTTGACCGACTGCTGGCAAGGGAAGATCTTCATTACCTTTCTGAGATGATGAACTTCCCTGGGGTGGTAATGGAATTCCCTGAGGTAATGGCCAAAATGGAATCAGCGAAAAAGTATTGCAAAGTTATAGACGGTCATGCTCCCGGTTTGAGAGGAGACGATCTCCAGAAATACGTGGGCGCAGGAATTTCCACAGACCACGAATCTTTTGCTTATGAAGAAGCGGTTGAGAAAATAAAGATCGGGATGAAAATACTGATCCGGGAAGGAAGTTCAGCCAGGAATTTCGAGACACTGTACAAATTGATAGACGAATATCCCGAGTCTGTTATGCTCTGCACTGATGATTCCCATCCTGATACTCTTATATATAAGGGACATATCGATAAGCTTCTCAGGCGCGGGCAGGAAAAAGGACTTGATATTTATAACCTTATAAGGGCAGCAGTGATCAATCCTGTGGAACACTACGGGCTTGATGTCGGGCTGCTGCGCGAGGGAGATCCTGCTGATTTTATTATCGTCGACGACCTGAAAGCGTTCAATGTGCTGAAGACTTTTATTGATGGAAATTGTGTTTACGATGACGGAAAGGTTCTTTTTTCAGTTGAAAAAGCTCCTGCAACAAATGTTTTTAACAGAAGCAAAATTTCAATTGACGATGTAAAACTGGCTATGCCTGCTTCTGGGAGTAAAGGGGAACAAATGAAAAAAATCCGGGTAATAGTTGCCCAGGACGGAGAACTGGTCACAGGCCAGGAATTGGCACTTCCAAAACTGGAAAACGGAAATCTGGTTTCAGATCCTGCCAGGGATATTTTGAAAATGGTTGTCCTGAGTAGATATGCTGATGACCCTGTTCAGATAGGTTTCATTAAGAACATAGGCCTGAAAAAAGGGGCTATTGCGAGCAGCATTGCTCACGACAGTCATAATATAATTGCAGTCGGAGCAACAGATGAGGATATAGTTGAAGCCGTTAACAGGCTGGTGGAAAACCAGGGAGGAATCGTTGTTGGGACCGCAGAGAGTCTTTTTGATCTTCCACTGGAGGTTTCAGGCCTCATGAGCACTCTGGACGGAAAAGAAGTAGCTGCAAGGTACGAGCAGTTAAACGAAGAAGCTCGGAAACTGGGAGCCTCACTTACGTCGCCTTTTATGACACTCTCATTTATGTCGCTTCTGGTAATTCCTGAACTTAAATTGGGAGATAAAGGCCTGTTTGATGTGACAAAATTTGAATTTGTTGAGCTTTTTGCGGGTGAATAAGCAAAAAAGCAGGAAAAAAGTCTGGCAGAGGAGAGATCTTCTGCTTTTTTCAGTTATTTTTTTACTTTTCCAGCTATTTAGGTCTTTTAAAATTCCGTCTCTTCCCAAGATCTTGTTTTTGCAGTCCGTGACCGTTATGCTAACCCCTAATTCCTCGGCTGCGTATAAATGGCAATGTTTATTTTCTCTTTAGGACTTACGCAGTTGAAATCCAAAATCAAGTACAATAACTGTTACATTAAAGATGTGTTTTAGACAGTTATAGGTTTAATACTATTGATTTTTCAGTTTAGCCGCGTAAATCCTAATTGTATTAGTTATTTATAGCTGAATTATTTATATATTTAGATTTATATATTATTAACAAAAACGGGGGAATTTGAGAGCAGTAGCTTAAAAATAACTGGCTACTGTAGGTTTTTTCATGATCAGCATATTGAAAAGCAGTGAAAATTAGGGGTGTATACTATGGAAAACAAAATCAAAAGAATAATAGCCATTTTGCTGGCATTTTGTCTCGTAGTGTCATTAACAACTATGGCAGCAAGTGCACAAAACCATCCAGTTATTTCAAATGAGGGGAACAATGATCCTATTATTGGCAACGCAGTTAGTAATGAACACGTTAACTCTGGTAGCGATTGTACTAATGGATCTGGTAGTTGTCCCTGGCGTAATTTAAATCCAAATGACAACAATCCTGATGACCCATAACTTCTCCATGATGATGCTGAGTCACGCTAGAAACAATTACCCTTACTCTTTTTTCCAGAGTTATTTACTTTTTTAGAATTATTGATAAAGTAGTTTTCAAATACTTCAATTAGAAACATTTTTACTTTCGATGACATATTTATTAAGCAACTTTAATTGAAATCACCTTTCAATGACATATTATTAAGTAACTTTGACTGAAATCACCTGTGAGATATTAAGTTATAGAATAACAAAAGAGAAAAGAATTTAGAAAAATTGTTTGCTTTTTCTGTTTTTTCAGTCTTGTCTATCCTTCTCTACAATTTTTAAAACATCAACATTTGATGTAGTCTGAATCAGATAGAATTGCTTGCTTACAGACGCAGTCTTCCTGGCTGCGGTTTCCATGCAGAGCATGAGAATTTTTACGGCATCCTGAAAAGTGCTTTTCTTCGTCCAGTTGTCCTTAAAGCATTTATTGGCTACCTGCTTCGTGAAATCGTTTCCGAGAACGATCAAGCTACTTCCCTTTGCGTGCGAGGTTAATGTTATCTCGGAATCCCTGAGCTCGGCAATCGCGTAATTTCCGGCTGAGGCGTACAGCCTTCTTTTTTTGGTGACCCCGCCTTCAATTGAGGATACCTCACCTATTAAAATACCGTCTCTCTCCGAGATCTTGCTTTTGCAGTCCGTAACAGTTATGCCGACCCCTAATTCTCGAGCTTTTTTTGCTAGTTCATCATCCGTGACTATTGTCCCGTTGTAAAGCTCTTTTTCAAGCTTCTCTCTGTTCGATTTATCTCCTTCGAATGTTATTTCCCGCAGGTCTCCGGTCATTACGGCACCGTTTTTTCCGATAAAAGCTATAACAAGGGTCATTCTAATCTGCTCCAGAACCTCTATTTAAAAATCTTCTGCCTTTTTAAGGGATCTTCTGTCTTATAAGATGTTTGTGTTTATGAGTCACTTCAGCTGTTTCTTGTCTCACATCTTCCGGAATATCTTCTGATTATATCGAAATAAGTGACTTCGTATCTGGATCTTCTATAGCTCTGAACAGCTCACAAATATTATGCTTTGTATTATGCTTATTCTTTACATTGTGCTTATTCTTTGTATTGCGTTATTCTTTGTATTGTGCTTATTCTTTGTATTATGCTTTGTAGCTTTGTCAGGGTAGCCAAGCAGATCAAACGTGAGAGGAACATTTTCAGAAAAAAAAGTATATACAAAAGAAAGTTTGATTTTGACTCCGGGCTAAGACTTCTTTTTTGACAAACTTTAAATATTAGTATATGTTATATGGATCTAACATATGTTAAATAAATCTAACTAAATGTTGTGTATATCTAATAAAATGTTGTATATATATAATAAAATGTTATCAATATCTAATAATATGTTGTAACTAAGGAACAATACCCTGGTAGTGTTAAACAAAACAGATTCCTAGGCTAGGCTTATTAAAATTAAGAGTGTTCAAAGGGATAACTATGAAAAATATAAAAAAGATATATGCTTACAAACTTGCTTTAGGAGTTATTATTCTGCTTGCCGGAATAGTATCAGCAATTTGTTATAAACATGAAGCCTCGTTTTCAAGTTTTCTAATCATCATGGGGCTAGTCCTCTTTATTATGACAGCCTTTAGGTTCTTCAGGCAGGGTGACCTTCCAGACAGGGATGAAAGGACAAAAAAACTAGCAGCTTACGGGATAACCTATTCCTGGCTTTTGACACTGGTACTCATCTCAGTGCTCTATTTGGCGAACTACTTCAAACTGGTTGAGTTTACTGCTGTAAACGTGCTTGGTATACTTCTTATCTTCATGACCATTTCAGCAAATGTTTTCAGGTGGTATTTCACGCGAAAAGGTGACATTGAGTAAAGGATTTGGAGGGCAAACAGTGAAAACAAGGATCAAGGAGTTCCGAGCCAGGCATGACCTTACTCAGGAAGCCCTTGCAAAAATGGTAGGAGTTAGGAGAGAAACCATTGTTTTTCTTGAAAAAGGAAAATACAACCCCTCATTAAAACTTGCATACCGAATCTCAAGGTGCCTGGACACCACAATCGATGAGTTATTTATTTTTGAAGATACGGATTTCGAATAAGCTCCTAAAAAATACTTTTATTTTCAATATTTTTGATAATATTTGTGCTTTTTCTTTAATTTATTTTTACATTTCATCATACTTTTTTATAAATACGTATAGTATTTTAAGTAATATTCAAAAAAGAGTAAACTTTTAAATAGGTAATTATAATTAGTTTATTAAGTTTTATAGGAGAAAACATGGAAAATATACTTATAGGTTTTCAGAATGTCTGGAAAATTTATCAAATGGGAGAAGTCCAGGTCAATGCCCTGAAAGCTGTGAACGTGAAATTCCGAAAAGGAGAGTTCATTGCAATAGTTGGGCCCTCTGGAAGCGGAAAGTCCACAATGATGAACCTGGTGGGCTGCCTTGATATCCCTACAAAAGGTCAGATTTTCCTGAAAGGCAGGAATATAGCCCACCTTGAAGAATCGGACCTTGCAGTTCTGAGAGGCAGGACAATTGGATTTGTTTTCCAGCAGTATAACCTGATTCCTGGCATGACGGCTCTTGAAAATGTGCTTTTGCCCCTGGAAATCCAGGAAATTGATGATCGGATGGCAGAAAAACGGGCAAAGAAAATGCTTGCGCTCTTAGGGCTTTCGGATAAAATCCAGCATAAGCCTTCTCAACTTTCAGGTGGCCAGCAGCAAAGAGTCTCGATTGCAAGAGCTCTTGCCTGCAACCCTGAAATCATCCTTGCAGATGAGCCAACAGGGGCTCTAGACAGTGTTACCGGAAAAGAATTACTGGGAATTCTATACAGGCTCTGGAAAGAAGAAGGTAAAACAATAGTTATGGTTACGCACGACCTGAACCTTGCAAAATACGCAAGCAGGCACATTGAACTGAAAGATGGAAAAATCATAAGGGATGAGATGAATGAGGAAAAACTTGACCCAGAAACTCAACACAGGATGCTGGAGGCCGAAACCTGAGAGAAAACTACGGAATGTTTAGAACAGATTAAATTATATTTGAGTTAGGTTCAGATTATTTCAGGTTAAGTTTCGATTATTTCAGATTATCAGGATTATATCGGTACTCAAATCATACCAAAAAAACTCTATTCGGACCATATGTGCCCGATAAAAACTTTTTGGACTTTATTTAGTTATAAAACAAGTAAAAAATGAGGAATTGAGATGGGTTTTAGATTTACAGGTTTTGTTTGCTTGCTCTTGTTACTCTCTTCATGTGTTCAACCTGTCCTGGCTGAGGATAGTTCTGAAAATGAGAGTACTTCTATTAGTTCGGGCCTTGATAAAGGCTTAACTCTCGATCTGCTCAACCAGGATCCAGATCCGGTAAAACCAGGAGAGGTCCTTGAAATTAGGCTTTCGATCCAGAATACGGGATATGAGGACCTGGAGAATTGTGTTATTGAAATCAAGCCAGAGTACCCTTTCAAAGCTCTTACCGGTGAGACGCTTGTAAAGAATATAGGTACTCTTGGGAAGCGTTATGAAGATACCCGCCAGAAGGTCGTAAAATTCAAGCTAGGGCTTGAAAATAACGTCAATGAAGGCAAATACCCTCTGAAAGTATATATTTACACAACTAAGGACAACAGCAGGCGTACACTTACAAAAGATTTTGATATAGAAGTTGATAGCGAATCAAACGCTGAAATAGAATATATCAGCGTCGAAAAAATGGTACCAGGGCAGAAAACCAATCTTGTTTTTGGCATAAAAAATGTGGGAAATTCTCCCCTGAAGAACGCGATGTTTTCCTGGGATTGTACTAATGACGTAATCCTGCCTGTGGGCTCAAGCAATGTTAAGCACATTAACCTGATTGACATCGGAGACACTGCCAATGTCAGCTTTGAAGTCCTGACAAACGTCAATACAAAGCCAGGACTTTATAAGATGGACATGGTGCTCACCTATGATGATATCGAAGAACTTCAGACTATCACGGAAGCGGGCACTGTCGAAAACCAGAAGCGAAAAGAAATCAAAAGCAAGGCAGGAATCTATATCGGAGGCACAACGGATTTCGATATCGCGTTCATGGAAAGAAGCCCGACCGGAGATTATACTTTCACTGTTTCGAACATCGGAAACAACGCAGCAAACTCAGTCAAAATCTCTGTCCCCGGACAGGCAAACTGGACTGTTGCGGACGGCAACAGTAACTCAGTAGTTCTTGGGAACCTGCAAAAGGGAGACAATACAATTGCCGATTTCAGTCTGAAGCCGGCAGCAATGGAGAAAGAACTCCCTATTAAATTTGAAATTAGCTACACCTCAAATGACGGGATCAGGCAGACTGTGGAAAAGGAGCTATCCCTTTATTCCTCGTCTTTTACCCCATCAGCCGAGTCTTATGAATCGGAAGGAGGTAATTTTAGCTCATCACTGAAGTATATTGGATTAGCTATACTCATCTGTATAGCAGGCGCTGTTATCTATAAAAAGCGTCAAAAGAAGATAAAAATGAAGAATGCACAGGAAGATGAACTTAACGAAATAAAGTTCGATGACCCGGACAGGTAAATCAGAAGAACGCGGAAAATGGAGTCTGTGTTCCATGAAACCGGGAAAAATTTTAAAAATTGCCTTTAGTATGGTCAAAGCCAATAAGCTGAGGAGCTGGCTGACTATAATAGGGATAATAATAGGCATTGCCTCAGTAATGGCGATTGTCACAACAGGGGAATATTTCGAAAAAGAAGTAACTGAAACTCTGGAAGGCTTCGGTGGTGATATAATCACAATCGTAGCCTCAACCCCCTTCCAGGTAACCGACGAAGAATTCGTAGTAGCGAGTTCAGAAGATACAGACGGAAGTTCAGATGTTTCTGGAGGCTACTCGGAGACAACTGCGGAGACCGAAGAAAATAAAGAGGAAACTCAGGACAATACATCTAACTCTATCGAGTTTGAGCAGGTGACGGAATCTCAACTCACAAATATGGATGTACTTACCCTGCGCCGCATTCCGGCTATTGAATATATCAATGTCAATGTTGACAAAGACGCAGAAATGAAGCTCGGAGGCGAGAGTACCCATGTATGGATAACAGGCGTGGATCCAGCTGTCTGGCCTAAAATCTCAAATAAAGATGTAGGGAAGGGCCGAATGCTGGAAACCGGAGATCGGAATGTTGTGGTTCTTTCAAATGAGCTCGCAAAGAATACTTTCAAGAGGGAGATCAGGCTTAACGAGATAATTCTATTGAATGGCAAGTCGTACAGGGTAGTCGGGATTCTGGCAACGGGTAGTGGGCTTCTTGGAGGTTTTTCAGGACTTTTCGGTAGCAGTATCTATATGCCTTACCAGGATGCATATTCCCTTTCCAGCAATGTGGATATTTATGGGACAGAAACGGACGACTACAGCGCAGATGCCTACAGCACAATAGAAGTCAAACTCAAAAAAGATGCAGATTATGAAGCAGCCATTAAAGAAATTGAAAACAAACTGAGACTCTCAAGAAAAGTTACTGAAGACACCCAGGACTTTTATGTAAATTCTCAAAAAGAAGCAATTGAGAGTACCAGAAAGATGATTAACGGTCTTACCGCTTTCCTGGCATTTATTGCAGGTATTTCTCTCCTTGTAGGTTCTACAGGAATTGCGAATACGATGTTTACGTCTGTCCTTGAGAAAACTAAGGAGATTGGGATTATGAAAGCCATAGGAGCAAAAAACCAGGATATAATGCTGATCTTCCTTTGCAATTCCGCAATGATCAGCCTTGTAGGTGGAATCATAGGTATTCTCGTTGGCACACTTGCAGTGCAGGCAGTTCTTTTCTTCATCTCTATAAAAATGAATGCTCCCTTCGAATTTGCTCTCAGCTTTAAAGCTACCTTTATTTCGACCTTAGTTTCCATAGTTGTAGGTCTGATTGCGGGTCTCGTGCCTGCAAAGAACGCTTCGGAACTGAAACCTGTAGATGCACTGAGGTATGAATGATCAGTTAGAAAGAAGAATGTCTTACTGGAGATCATTTCACCTGAAAGGATTTCTTAGAAAGGATTGTCTTAGAAAAGAAGTGAGGAATAGAAAGGATTTGTCTTTGAAAGGAAGTGGAGAATAGAAAGAAGAGAGGAATAGAGAAGGAGGTAATTGAAAACCAAAAGATATATTTCTTGAATAAATATGAAGAATTATATGAAAAACTATAAATAGGGTATAAAATATGAGAAGCAGTGGATATAGGAGATAAAATGGATAGTATTAAACTATTTAAAAAGGTCACTGATAGTATCAGTATAATCTTTCTTTATATACTACTGCTGGCTTTAATTATTGGAATGATAAAGACCTTGCTGGATATCCGTCTCATTATTTTTGAGTCTCTCGAAAGCGGATTCAATCACATGGTAACAAGTGTATTGACGGTTTTTATTGTGATTGACCTTTTCAAAGCTTTTGTTGATTACCAGGAAAATGACAGGATAAGGCTTACGGATATCACAGATGCTACAATATTTATAGTCCTGCGTGAAATCGCAGTCGGCCTCTATTCACAGGAGTTTGGGTATCAATTTATTTTAAGTCTGGCGGCTTTATTGTTTGTACTCAGTATAATGAGAGTGCTTGCTATCAAATATTCCCCAGCAAAATCCCGGGTTTCTGTAGCTGATACAACTGTACAGAGCGAAGGGCAAACTGCAAAACAGGGCATTAGTGCCATATTAGATAAATGCAAAGCTACCTCTGAAAGCAATTAATTCCTTTTTGAAAACATTTGAGCAGTTTATCCTTTGCTGTAATTTCTCCTCTGTCTCTAGAAGACCGAAAAAATATTGTTACTATTTTATCTTTTTTGATCACACAGCTAAGGAAAAGTTTGAAAATAAATTTTGGCCTATGCAGACCAAGTAAAATTAGTAAAGTTAGTTATACAGCTAGTAGAGTTCAAAAGTACAGCTAGTAGAGTTCGAAAAATGAAAATACATAAAGGCTAATCCTGGTATAAAAAAGTTTTAAACTATTCTTGAATATGAGATGTTTAAATGAAAAAGAGTGCTCAAAATCTCAGTACCGAAAAAACAGGGATGAAGCCAGTTATCAGGAAGATCTACGATCGTCTCCTTGGCTCCTACGGCCCTCAGGGCTGGTGGCCTTTAATCGAACTTCGTGAAGCAGGAGGGACAAATCCCACAAAAACCGGCTCTATCCAGGGATATCATCCTGCCGACTATACCTATCCCCAAACCAGAAGCCAGCAGTTTGAAATTATCTGTGGAGCCCTGCTTACGCAAAACACGAGCTGGATGCAGGTTGAAAAGGCTCTTCTGAATCTTAAAGATCTCCTCAGCCTTAAGCAAATACACTCCTTTTCTCCTGAAGCAATTCTCTCTCTTGATCCGGAAACCCTGAAAAAAGCTATCAGGCCGGCTGGTTATTACAACCAGAAAGCAGTGCGCCTGAAAACCCTTGCCTGCTGGTTTTCGGAACTGGAAGATCGAATCCCTGCACGTACAGAGCTTCTTTCTTTAAAAGGCGTGGGCCCTGAAACTGCGGATTCGATCCTGCTTTACGCCTTCAAACAGTCTTCTTTTGTTGTTGATGCCTATACTAAAAGAATAGTAACAAACCTGGGACTTGCCGATGAAAAGGCAGGTTACAATGAAATCAAAGTCCTGTTTGAAGAAAATTTGCCTGAAGACACGGCTGTTTACCAGGAGTACCATGCTTTGCTCGTGGAGCATGCTAAAAGATATTATCAGAAAAAAAGCATTCGGGATAATGATGTTCTGCTAGAGGATATATTATAACATGTAACATATTTCCAACAAGAATACTCAGAATCGAATCGCGCATTATTTAACTTTTTTAATAGTTCAATTGAATCTGAGGTATATCAGAAATAGTATCGGGCTACATAACTAGCGTTAAGACAAAACGATACACAATAAGCTGATTCCAAAACTCAAAAACTGTTTCTCTGACCCCGTTATGAATTACCAATCAAGTCTCCAATATTTCTATCTTTTTTCTTTAAGTTTACATATAGTTATTCAGATTTTTTTATTAATTATATCGTTGAAAATTACTAATTTAAACTAGATATTGTTACCAAAATAAATTAAAGTATTAATTTTTAACATATTATTTAAGAATAATGTTAAGATTTAAATAGTAAATCGTCATTATAATCCCTATTAAAAAAGTTCAGCTTCCTTCTGAAACTTTAGGAAGTATTGACATTCTGCAAAGAAGGAATATGTTGTTAAATTCTAAGGATAAAAACGCTGGAAACCGGTACTCTGCAAATATAATCATCTTCGGAAAAGGAGTACGGAAAAGCTGCAGATGTCGCCAGGGAATTTAAGGAGACTAAACAAAAGTAAAGGGGAAATACAATGGAAACTGAAAATAAAGCTGAATACATTACCGAACTTCCTGTGGAAATTCAAAAGATGTTAAACAATCTGGATTTTCCGATAGATAGAAACGGAATTATTGAACAAGCGAGAAAGAGTAAAGCAATTCCAGATATACTGCGGGAACTTGGCATGCTTCCTGACAAAAAATACAATAGTGCTGAAGATATCGCAGAGGAACTTCATAAAGTTTACATGGGGGCCCCAGCCTAAAAAAAAGTAATTTTTTCATTTGTTTTAATATTCTGCCGCATTTGCGGCAGATCTATTTTCAGCGATCATGTTCCTGGTTTTATAGAGTGCTTTATAATTCCATTTCCCTGATAGCCATTATCCGTTTTCGCTTCAACGCTCTAATAATTTGAGACTATTTTTGCTCCAAAATCGACACATAAAGGCAAGAAAACTCCTTGACCGATGCAATGATTCCTTTGGTGCAATGGATTTTTTATACTGTCTACATAATATCCTTATAGAATGTCCTTACATAATGTCCTTAAGGGCCTCTGAAGCTGTATAAACGCTTCCAACTCCAAAAATATACTGAGTTATCCTTATCGCCTGCATTACTTCTTCTTTTGTCGCCCCTGCCTGCATCGCCTGAACTGCAAGGAACTTTACTCCGTTTACCGCACCATTAGCCGCATCCAGGGACATTGCAAGCAGTAATTTGTACTTGAGAGGTATTCCGTCCTCCACGAAAGCAAGTTCGCGTGTATTTTCAAGCAAGGAAAATAATTGAGGGTCCTGATCCATAATAACCTGTAATGGATTTTCTGTCAATGTACCACCTCTGTTTCTCTTAAAGAAATCTTAATTTTAGTGCCTATTCCATTTATTAAATCTATTTTTTAATTATTATGCCTGTCAATTAATTTAAAGTCCTTCCTTTGAACAAACAGTAAAAAAAGATAAAAAAAGAAATAGATCAGGGAAAAAGGAGGAGATAAAGGAAGAAAAAGAAATTGGTTAAAAGAAGAAGATCAGAAGGAACGAAAAAAGGTATCCTCTTCAAATAGTATGAGTAAAAGTAGTAATGAATTTTCGACCACAGAAAAATATGATAGCTTTTCTACTTTCCTTTATCATATTTGGGAGTGAAAAATGGAACTTGAAGCTTTAAAACAATCGCTGTCTTCACTGGATATCAATCCTGATGAAATTAAAGATAAAAGAAGTTCCAATGCCTTTCAAATTTTCATTTTTATCATTGAAAAACAGAATGAAAAGATTGAATTCCTCAAGAGAGATAACAAGAAACTTCGAGATTAAATCAACTTACTCAAAAGTGAACAAACCAAACCTAAGGTTCGTGGCTCTAAAAAGAATGAAGACATTTCTTCTGAAAAAGATAGAAAAAAAGAAAGCTTCCATAGGATAAAGAGTCTAAATCTAAACTGAAGCTTATCCCAAAACCAATTTCACTATCAAATTAGTAAAGTTTCAATATATTCATGATTTTGCGTTCGATTCGCGATCAAAACTCACTTTTGGTATTTTATTCTGAGAACATCTACCTATATATGTAGACAATCCAAAATCACCTAATTAAAATAAATGATTCAGCTCGTTGCTTATATATCCAGATAGGTCTATTTCTTGAACGGTGGTATATATAGATGAAAAAACTCAATCGGAATTGGGTACCATCTTCTGGGAGAATCGGGATAAAGCTAGGCTAAAGAAGAAAGAACTGCAACAGAAGCTTATAGGACTCAAAAATGAGTATTCCAGAACAGAAGAGGAAATTAAAAAGTTAGAAAGCAATTTGGCATAGCCAGATTACTATAGAACACCCTTTTTGTCAGCGACTCATTTTCGGGTAAGTGAGTCTTAATGAAGAGGGGATAGGCAGCTATGGTAAGAGTTACAGACGACACTAAGGTTTTTTATTTTTTTGAACTGTTTAAAATTATTTATGCCCTTGTGGGTTCGAATATAAATAGAAGTTACACAGTTGGCTTTTTGCATATATTTTGTAACAATTTTAAAAATCTCTAAATTAATTTGATGTATATAGAGGATTATTTAAATATGCTGTCACCACCACTCTTTTAATTTTCATAGTACTTTCAAATCAGGAGATTCCACTTTTGATTCTTTGTAATTCCAGTCTAAGAAAAGCTCTTAATGAGAACATTAGATGTGCTGCTCTTAATGAGAACATTAGATGTGATCTTTGTGACTCTTCCTTTCTTGCCTGACATTTTTCCACACCACAAAACTACTTTATCCCTCTATGATATCCTCAATTTTCGTCAAAAGGCACACAAAGGTACAAAAAGGAGTATTTTAACAGATGGTAAAGGTATACCACTTTCAGTAGCTGTTCTCCAAGCAAATAGTCACGATAAAAAGCTTATAAAAGAGACTCTTGATACCATCATTATTGAAAGACCGTCTACAGAGAGGGAATTCAGAATATCTGCATGGATAAAGGATATGATTTTCCTGATATCAGAGAATTGATCAAAGAATATGGTTATATTGCCCATATCAAAATCCGTGGAGAAGAAAATATAAGAATAGAGATACCAGGTTAGGGCAAGAAAGGGGTGTAGAATGGACACATTCCTGGCTAAACAGACTCAGAAGACTGCTTATAAGACGGGAAAAGAAAATCGAGAATTACCTTGCTATACTTAATTTCGCATGTTCATGGATAACATTCAAAGCAGCAGGACTTTTCGGATAGGTTCTTAGTCCAGTATTTTCGTATTGTTCCTTTCTATGTCCATTAATACCCTTACAGATATTTTAAGAAACCAGGAACAACTTCAGAACTTACTGTTTTAAGTTTTCAGTTCCATTGGAACATAAGGTTTAACAGCACCGTGAGTTAATGAACTATTTATGGGGGACAGAGAAAAAAATGTGGGGTTTGCTGCGGCTTTGAACATACTCTTCACATTCATAGAACTGATCGGAGGATTCTTAACAAACAGCCTGGCACTTATAGCTGATGCATTGCATGATTTTGCTGACAGTTTTGCGTTAATAATAGCCTGGTACGCAGAAAGGAAAGCAAAAAAACCTGCAACGAGTAAAATGACTTTTGGATATCGAAGGTTATCTCTCTTATCTGCAACGTTTACTATTATTGTACTTGTAGCCGGGTCGTTGTTTGTACTTACTCAGGCCATCCCGCGTCTGATCAGTCCGGAACCTGTAAACGCCGAAGGAATGGTTTTAATTGCAGTCATTGGAGTCACTATAAATGGCCTGGGATATTTTCGATTAAAGAAAGGGATGAGCCAGAGTGAAAAAGTATTATCCTGGCATCTTCTGGAAGACATTTTGGGATGGATCGTCCTGCTTACAGGGTCAATAATTATAAGGTTCTGGAACAAACCAGTTATTGATCCCATAATGACAATAGGATTCACTGTTTTTGTATTATGGGGAGTTTCTAAAAACGCAAAGGAAATATTTAATCTTCTTCTAGAGGGCGTCCCTGAGTATATCGACATTGATGAGATTAAGAAATCTATCTTATCGGTTGAAGGAGTGAAGATGGTTCATGATCTCCATATATGGTCTCTGGAAGGAGAAACCGTTCTTTTAACATCTCATGTAGTTGTGGAAGACAAATATCTACAAGCACCGGATAAAATGAGGCAATCTATTAAAAGCAAGTTAGAAGAGCATCACATAGAGCATTCAACGCTTGAACTGGAAAGTGAAGGATTTTGTTCTGCAACAGAATGTATTTTTGAATTGAAGAAATAATACACAAAGAAATTTAGAACGAAATTTAAAACAAAATTTAAAACAAAATTTATAAAGAAATTTATAAAGAAATGCAGTAAAAACAAACTTTCAATAGTAAGATCTTGGGAAGTGAGAAGTTCTAGTCGGTAGCTTATAAAATAACAAAGTATTTGAAGAATTTTCACTTTTGAGATTTATTTAATTATATGGCCGCAAGGCATCAGTTATCTATCAGGATAAATTGAGTAAAGTCTGTTATCAAGACCTTATTTAATTTCTTATTTTATGACAACTACTTTTAAGTATAAATATAGGTTTTTCCAGGTTTTTCCAGGTTTTAATAGCTTTGAAGTTTATAGTGTGCAAATTTTTTGAAGAACTACAAATCTCAATAAGTTATTGGGTAGAAAATTCCATATAGAAAGATCAATTTCTCCATAGTACGCAAAAACTTGACGTCAAATTTACAGCAAATTTGAGATACTGCCAAATCTATATCTGAGTGATTGTAAATGGATGATAAAGAAAAAAAAGATCTTCGAGGAGCTAACTTTATAAAGACTGAGCTTGAAGGAGCCGACTTTATAGAAGCTAATCTTGAAAAGGCAAATTTTATAGGTTCTAACCTCCATGGAGCTAACTTTAAAGGAGCTAACCTTAAAGAGGCTAATCTCCAGGCAACTGACCTGCAAGGAGTTAATTTTCAAGAGGCTAATCTTCAAGGAGCTAAACTTCAAGTGGCCACACTTTATGAAGCTGACCTGCAAGGAGCTAACCTTAAAGAAGCAAATCTTCAAGGAGCTAGCCTTCAAAGAACTGACCTCCATGAGGTTAACCTTCAAGAAGCTAACCTTCAAAGAACAGACCTTGTAGAAGCAAATCTTGAAAGAGCTAACCTGCAAGGAGCTATATTCTGTGAAGCTGATCTTCAAGAGGCTAATCTTCAAGGAGCTGACCTGCAAGGAGCTGACCTTCAGGGAGCTGACCTTGAAAAAGCTAACCTGCAAGGAGCTAACCTTAAAGAAACTAGTCTTATACAAACTGGTCTTGAAAAAGCTAACCTTCAGGAAGCTGACCTTCAAAGAGCCGACCTTGAAGAGGCTAACCTTCAAAGAGCTAACCTGCAAGGAGCTAATCTTCAAGAAGCTAATCTACAAAGAACTGACCTCAGAAAAGCTAATCTTCAAAGGGCTTACCTTGGAAAGGCTAATTTTGAAAAAGCTAAACTTAAAGGAGCTAACCTTAAAAAAGCTGAATTTGAGGAAACTAACCTGGAAGAGGCCAAACTTAAAGAAGCTATCCTTCAAGGAGCTAACTTTATAAAATCTAAACTTATCAGTGCTAAACTTCAAAAAGCTAACCTTAAAGGGACTAACTTCCAGGGAGCTAACTTTATAAATGCTAAACTTGAGGGTGCTAATCTTCAAAGAGCTAATCTCAAAGAGGCTAATTTTAATGGAGCTGACCTTCAAAGGGTTAACTTCAGAAAAGCTAATCTTCAAGGGGCTAAATTTAAGGAGGCAAATCTAGAAGGGGCTCAGCATTTATTAGTTGACCAGCTTTCTAATGTAAAAACACTTTATAATGCAAAATTAGATGAAAAACTGTTCATACAATTAAAAGAAAAACATCCTGCCCTCTTTGAAAAATTTGATTAAGAAGAATCCGTCCAAAAAGTGTTATCGTCTACTGTAATTATTACAGTTCAAACATTGACAACCGTGAAGGTACTTTATGTTATATACGTTTCATACTTTTTAAACAAAGCGTTGATTTTTATACTCGCTGTTATTTTTTACATCACTTGTTATATTATTTTTATATTTTTATATTTTTATATTTCTATATTTTTATATTAGTACTTATAAGTAATAGTTAGAAAGTAACAAAAATGCAGAAATTAAATCATAGATGATCAATAAGGATTCTAAAATGTTTTCCTTAATAAAAATCTTACTTTTTTCAATGTTTCTCAAGATAACTATCACTGGATAGCTACATTAATCAAGGCTCACAGCAATTCAATTATAATGGAGGGGATTTTGTAGCATCCTTTGAATACATTCGGACAGTAAAGCCAGGTGACACTTTTAGGGACTGGCTTGTAGAGGTCCTTGGGGATAGAATACATAATAAGGGTTGTGAAGTTCGAATTTTTAAACTCAGTCATGCATCGCATAGGATCTGTAAATATGAATTCAAAGGGGAAAAACTCACTGTTATAGCCAAATTTTTTGCAATACCTACGGGAGTGATCAAAAAATATGACAGTTACAGCTTAATGAAGAAAGAGTATGCGGATCTTAAAAAATCCCGAAAAATAATTGATGTCCCGGAACCTATTGCAATAAATAAAGATTTTAATTGCGTTCTGGTCAGTAAATATGTATCTGGAAAGCCTTTATTCTGGTACTTCAAGCACAGGAAAGAGCTTGAGGAAAAGTTAGAACTTATAGCAGATATGCTTAGAAAGCTTCACGAAAATACGCAGACATATTATGATAAAGAAAATGAATTTTCAAAATTTCATTATGTTTTGAATCACCTCAAAATCAACCGGCACATGAAAAAAGAATATAAACGCCTGCTTGGAAAATGGTGGCACAGTTCCCTCCTGGACATAAAAAACGGTTGTATGATTCATAACGATTCTACTCCTGTAAACTTTGTATTTCATAAGGAAAAATCGTTTTTACTTGACTTCGACCTCGCATCCCGACACGGACATTTTGCATGTGATCTAGGGATACTTTGTGCTGAGCTTAAATACTATTTTGCGCGGAAGGGATCGAGCCAGAAAGCAGAGCCTTATATTCACCATTTTCTGAGGCATTACAGCAAAGATGAAAAAGAATTCCGAAAAATAACTAGAGTTATTCCGTTTTACATGGCTTACGGCCTGCTGAGAATTGCAATGTTTAAGTCTAATACAAGCTACAGGGATTATCCACTGAGGGAAGCAAAGAACTGTCTGAAAACAATAGAGAAAATATGATAGTGTATTTCAAGGGCTCTTTATCCTTAGTCCAATGGCTCTTGATGTCTGTCTTTGTTTGGATCAGAGGACATATAAACGAGTTACTAGAAATTCCATTGTCTTAACAAGAATGTAACCAGGCATTCAAACCAAAGAATATGGCAGTTAATAAACTTATTTTGTGACGCGCACTGATCAGTAAAAAAGAGATTAAATGCAAAAATGCATATGCAGTGGATGCATAATTACTTATTCAAACTATGCAATTACTTATTCAAACCATACAATTATTTATTCGAACTGAATAATTACTTACTTAACATATATAATTATATATTTAAAGTTTATAATTAGCTATTCAGAGTAGATATTAATTTTTCAATATATATGATTATTTATTCAAAGTTGACATTAAGAGATTTACTGACATTTGACTTTTTGGAATATTAATCATGAATGTGGATTGGGTTATACATATCTCCAGGCATCCCGGATGTGCATCGCGTTCATTCCGAGACTTTGAGGTGGATAAATATCGTTTTCTGGAGTGTCGCCGATAGAGAGCACTTCCCATGGTTCAAGCCCGAGACCGTCGAGAGCCATCTTAAAGAGCCGGGTATCAGGTTTCTTTATACGGTGGTCCGAAGACATAATTGTAAAATTAAAGCGATCATACAGACCCAGAAAGCGCAGTTCCTGTTCCGTAAAAACTCTCTGGGCATTGGAAACGATGCACTTTGGAACATTTTTGTATTTTTCAAGTAGCCAAAGGCTCTGAGGATAGGCTTCAAGTTTTCTTATAGATGCAGTTCTGAAGACTTTTGCTGTCTCAATTCCAAGCCAATAGGGATCTATTTCTTTAAAGGCATTTTCGGCACAAATTTCCGCAAAGATCTCTTCAATACGGATGTCCGGGTGTTGCTGGCCTGAATTACTTAGTCTGCCTATGATTTTCCATTTGTATTCTTCCCTGAGCCTCTCGGGTTCTATCCTCACTCCCTGGTAAAGCAGCCACCTGCTAACTCTTTCATTTGTCTCTCGACTTCTTTCATCAGTTTTAATGTCAATAAGGGTTTTGTAACAATCAAAGATTAAACCTTTTATTTTTCCGTTTTGAAGCATGGGTTTCCTCCTTTTATTTTAGACTTTATTATGAATTTTGGGTTTTCTATGGTATGTTTAATTAATCTTGATACTATCCTTTAAGTATATAGATATTTTGGAAATACTATTATTATATGTAAATATCAATATATAGTTTTTTATTTCTATATAGCCACTTTTTGTAATTCGAAACCTAAAGGTAGAAATAGTAGGGATTTAAGTTGGCTTGTTGGTTTGAAGTTCTCGAACCCTTATGAACACCTGAGTGACAAGCTATGGCATCTCATATTTCATGACTGAGCTTTTCTATTACTCTGGTTTCACTATATCATGTTTTGGGTTTTATGTGGATTTTTGAATCTCATCAATTAAGCCAGTCATCGATTTTGCTTTATGTAAGTTCCAAATTTGGAAATATCCGTGAAAGTTGAACTAAACAAGAAAAAATTAAAAAGACTTAAAAATGGAATGTAGCATATTTTTTAAAGTGAGATTAAATAATTAGTTCTGTCTACAAATTGGGATTAAGTTTAACAAGAGAAGTTAAGAGAAGTTAAATCCACCTTTTTTGCCTGGATTTGAGGGCCGCCTTTCTACTTGAGTTTTCAATAACTGGCCCATGATCATTAAACTTTTAAACTCTCATTGGTTCATATGACCCTAATCTAACTTGATAAGATATAACTTGACGCTATCACATTTTCTTTCACATCTACCGCGAAGCATAATTTTACCAATATAAACCTGCGTTTAAGTTTGTTTTACATGCACTACAAAACATAGAAGAATTGGCTCCCTCCGTGCAGGTCCCTTATTCGTAAATCATGATTGAATCAAGCCTTGCAGTACCTACCTTTGTCCAGTATCTACATACAGGACAGTATTGAGTTTCGCCGCCTTGACTTATTTTCAGTATTGAATGGCACTCAGGACAAATTTTTAGACTTTTCGTAAATAAACCTCCCTGGTAAATGGATATTTATCTGAATAAAACCTTAAATAAAGGATTTTAGAGTTCTGTAGAAACCTTCATAATTCAGGCAATACTGCAAAGTCACAGTATTCCCAAATGTGCTGCTGGGTTGGATTTCCTTCAGTTACTGTTCTTATTAAATTTGTGAGCTGCAGGGGAAGAGATGCCTGCAGCCCATAGAGATCTGGTTGAAGGTACTGGAAACCTTTTAATGAGTAAATAGAACGAAGTTATTATATACTTTTTGGATATATTCTATATATTAGTATACTAAACTAACTATTTTTAGAGTAAGTGTTCCTTATCATAAAAAATTTCTTCACTTAAAGTATAAGCTCAAGCACATTCGGCGTTATGAACTGCGTCTTACTTTAGACAGTTGAAAGTTTAATGCTATTGATTTCTCAGTTCAACCGTTTAAGTCTATCAAATACAAGCTACAGGAATTACCTCGTAAAAAAAAGGAGATGTTTTGGAGCAATAAATTGGAAAAAAGAACAGAATAATGAATTTGAAATGCTATATCCTTTCGCATATCCCCAGAATAACCGCATTTTACCCTCTATTAATTGCTTTTAAACACTCACGTGCTTCTTTGATCAGATAATTTCTGTGGCTGCCTCGATGAATGCGCGCTGAACGAAGTAAACCTATGCTCATGAAAAAAGGCAAAACTTTAGTAATATAGGTAAAGTCCTTTTCATCATTGCTATACTCCCAGAGGAAGTTTCCTATGTATGGTTCGGCTTTCCAGCTTCCTCCTCTATACCATTCGAACTCGTTCTTAAGTTCTGCAGTGAGAATTCCCAGGTCTCTTACAGGATGAGCATGCGACCAGGAGCTTTCAAAATCAATTGCATAAGGCTTACCTTTATAAAATATATAATTGGAGGGATTGACATCCCTGTGAACCATACAGCCGCATTCCCTATCGAGCCACGAACTGTACCACCATTTTCCAAGCAGTTTATTAAAAGTCTTTCTAGTATCATGATCCAGTTTCAGATGGCCCAGAACCTCATGATAATTTCTAAATTCGTTTTCTTTATTGTAAGAGGACTTTGTATTATCGTGAAGATGGCGAAGCATATGTGCAATGGCAGTAAGCCGTTCATCGAGTTTTTTTTCATGTTTTATGTACCAGCCCAAGGATTTACCTGGTATATACTCGGTTACAAGTGCACAGTTAAATTTTTTGTTGACTGCAAGCGGTTTTGCAACATTTATTATTGAAGAGGCTCTTTCCAGGTTCCTATATTCCTTCATCATACCTTTATAAGCGTTATAATTTTTCAGTTGTCCTGTAGGTTCAGAAAAAAACTTTGCCACTACACTGTAATGCTGGCCCTTGAAATGATACTTGCAGACAGTATGAGAAGAATTTGATTTAAAAACATCAACCAAACAATGCTTATCCTTAAGTCGATCTGTTACAACTTCCTCAACAAGCCAATCTCTGAAAGGATTTCCAGAGCTTAAAGTATTTACATATTGATATGCCACCTTATACCCACCACTTTAAGAATATATTTATTGATTTAATTTTAGTCAACGGCTACACAGTTCATTTTAAAAATTTTATTATTAATAAAAGAGCAGATAGTAATTTTGAGTCTATATACTGGTATTGGATACTATTGAATTGAATTTATTTATTACTACTGGTGACTAACTATGAGAATCTAATATCCTCTCGAACGTAGGCTAACTGATTGGAGACTAAAACACTCATAGCAGCTTCAAATATTACATGTAGTGATTTCCGATCTGAATGTTAGAGTTTTAAAATACGAATTTGATAATAACGAGTTATCTTATCATTTTCCCCTAAAAAATTGATTCAGTTCCAGAATTGGGTGATTTTTGAAATTACTTTCATCATTGGATTTGGTAATCAGATCGATTTCAATTTCAAATCAATAATGTGTTCCTTAAAATATAAAAATGAGCAAATAATTATTTACAAAGAAGAGAAGAGATCTGAAAAGAAGACTCATAAATTGTGCAGTCATAGTAATTACATCTATTATTCCTGGTATCCAGGCAAAAAAGGAGGAGGTGATTATGAGTTTTTAAAATATCTTTTACTTTTTTCAAGCTATTAAGGAGAAGGAACGAGATACTTCTCAAGCACTGAACCTCATATTTTCTAACTTTATTTTGCTTAATTACATTATACTATCAACAACTTTCTCTTTTTCTCCTCTAGAAAAAACTCTGTAAACTTGCAGATGCCAGCGCTTGCAATCGGATTCTGGTGCATCAATCTCAATCAAATTGTAACACTGAGACATCTTTCCACGAACTTTGGCAGAGCAGACAGTTCCCGCACTGATTACAAGCATGTCGTTTAATCTCCAGACCCAGGGGATGTGCCAGTGCCCGCAGAGCACAAGGTTGACACCTGAGCGGTCCAGGAGTTCCAGAACATCTCCTGCATCTACAAGTACATTATTTCCCCTACCAGTTCTGGGAATCGAAATAAGGTGGTGATGAAGGGCAAAAACTTTGAAACCGTTTACTGAGAAAGCATTCTCTATCCAGTTGTAATTTTCCCTTCCGATATGCCCTTCGTCAAGTTCCGGCTGGGAAGAATCAAGCCCTACTACAGTGACCTCTCCAAAGTGTCCAGAAGTCGATCTGGTTTTGAAAAGATCCTCAAAAAAGAGGTAACCAGCATTTCTGGAGTCATGATTTCCTGGAACTATCACCTTGTTTTTGCATTCAATCCTGTCGATGAAGTTCTTTGCTCCATTATACTCGGCTGCAAGCCCGTTTTCCGTCAGGTCGCCAGTGATTACTACAATATCTGGAGAGTTCCTGTTTATGTTTTCAAGCATAGAATTTGCAATCTCAGGCATATAATATGTCTCTGAGAAATGAATGTCTGAAATATGTACTATTCTTTTAATTTCTATTCCTCTGTCTTAATCATTTGCGTTTCAAGGTTGAGAATAATAATTAATAAAATTATATATAGTTATTCGATTTAGACAATATATATGAGAGAAAAAAAGTAATTAATAAATTAAGTATATTTTCTATATATAAAGTTAAATATCTAATCAAGTGAATTTTTCTTTGATATTCGATTTTTTTGGCTGAACGTGTTCCGAAATAACCTGCGAGAAAACAAAAATTCATATCTTGGGAATTGAGACGCAAAACGTAAGTATGTAAAGGTCTGGAAGACGTCAACTTATTGAATCATGGCCATAAAAAAAGAAAATGAAGAGATTTGAGCACTGGCTCACTGTAAAATAAGTAACATGGGATAATTAATTAAGTTCCTTGTGAAGGCATACTTTTCTTGTCTATTCGTATATTTCTGGTCTGTTCATAGGTTCTGGTCCCACGTTACTAATCAATGATACTCATTTTTTGTATATATATTTTTGTTTTTTTCTATAATACAATCTCAATAAGTATTGTTCATAATATCAAAAAACAATATTTTTTAATTTTGTATATTCCTTTTGGAGACCTTGGGAAATGTTATCCTCCAAATAATACCTTTTTTGCAAAAAAAATCACCTAAAAATCCTGTGTTTCTAATCAGCTTATTTTTTGTTCTGTTCATAGTACGTAAAATAAATGGTCTGCTCCAGATCACTTTCTTTTTTTGCGGATCTTCAATTAATTTTTTTATATGTTCGTTCTTCTTTCAGAGGATTTATTTCAGAGGATTTATTTCAGAGGATTTATTTTAGAGGATTTATTTTAGAGGATTTCTATATCGAGCCCTAATTTTTCCACTTTTGATTCTTTTTCCTGTTTTCATTAAATCTTTCTTTAACCTTTTCTTCAAGAAATCTTCTTACAGTTGCAGGTCCGTCAAGTTCCTCTGCAAGTTCTCTCAAGCTTCTGGTCTTTTTGTAGTATTCTTCCTTTTCCAGAATTCCTCTAATACAGGCAAGAATAGTTTCCGGCTCTGCAAGGTAGCTCATTCTCTTCCCATATCCCTCTTCTTCAATTACAGTTGCGTTATTTTCCTGTTCAATATGCTTTTCGTCCGGAAAAGAAAGTACAGGGAGTCCGAAAGAAAGGCTTTCAAGGATTGTTCCATGTCCTCCTGCAGTGATTACCAGGTCAGAGCCTTTGTAATAAGGAAAAGGATTTTCCGTAAAGCCTGTAAACTCGACATTTTCCGGGATTTTTGAAAACTGTTCGGGATATATTTCGGGCCCTGAAATAAAGGTATAATGGATAGTATGGTCCAGTATGCTCCTGAATATGGTTGCTCTGTATCCGAAAGCACCGATGGTTGAAAGGACGTTTGGGCGCTGGAAGGTTTTTAATTCGACGTCACTATATTTGCACCGGATCAGGGGGCCGCTGAAAAAAATAGTATTATTAATACTTTTATTAAAATTGAAGTTTTTTCTGTTTACAGAGTATGGAAGAGGAAAATCAGGTACAATAATGCCATCTACGCTTCTGAAAATGTAATTGTAAAAACTTTTAGTTAATTCTCCTGCTACTGTTACCAGAAAATCCTGGTTCTGAAAAAACTCCACCATATTGAACTGGTGGCCAATAAAATACACAGGAATCTTTTTTGTCTGCGCAGCAAGGATGCCTGTATAGTAACCATCCGAAAGTACAATATCAGGTTTAAGTTCCTCAATCAACCTTAGAAGCTTTCTGAACCCTGAAATGGAAATACTCTGGAGGGTTTCTTTAATGGATTTTTTGACATCAAAAATTCCGGATTCTCCAGCTAGCCTTATTTCAGGAGGGATTTCATATGCCTGGTACCCTGTTTTTTCTACTAGTTTTTTTGAGTACCCATATGCCCCAAAGTATACCCCGTGCCCGGAAGTCAGAAACTCTTTTCCTAAAGCAAGGCAGCGACCTGTGTGTCCAAGCCCTTCTCCGCACATGAAAAGTAAGACTTTCATTTTATTTCAATCCCAGTATATACCTTTCTTCCATTACTCTAAATCATTATCTGTGAGCTTAATATTTTCAAAAACAATTTGCGTAAAAGTAATCTATTCTGCATGAAGCAGTTGTATATTTTCAAAAATAGAATGAAGAAATTTAGAGAAAAACCCAATTTAAAAGAGAGTATCACAGGAAATTTGGGTTTAATAGATGTTAGCATGTTTTCTGATCTATTTGTAGTATGTTCTGGTTCCACGCTACTAAGTAATAACGCTCATTTCTTATATATTTTTTCTCATTCTATATAATTATTTAATTAGGTATTAGTATTTTACCCAAAAGTATATTTATTTATCAAAAATTTATTTACCAAAAATTTATTTGCCAAAATCTTTGCCTCTGAACATATATCTTTAAGTAGCCATCTAATGTTCTACAGAAGCTGTCTCTGCAGAGAATCTCAGGTTCTGGTTTCTGGTTTGAAAGTAATATGATCAGCAGGATGATGTCTGGAATTTAACCTATTTTTCAGATTATGTTGTCTACTCTGTATTTTTTTAATTCCAGACTGAAGCTTCGTTAGACTGTAATACTATTCTTTTGTATACAGCTGATGGAAAACTATCAAGTGTATAAATGAGTATATATTCTAAATATTTTAATAAATAGCTGATACCGCAAAATAGAGTTACGTAGCTACCTTTAATAAATATTGAGTACGTATCTGCATATATTCTATATGTGAAAGATTCAAATACAGCTGACTTCTTTTTTAAAATTAGGATTTGTATTTTTTATATTGTGTTAAATTCTAAACTTAAAAATTATTCCCAATGTTGAGGTAATTCTATGGAGACTAAGGAAACCGATACTTTATTAATTATTTCGATAATAGGACTTTTGCTGCTGGGAAATGTTGGTTCTGCAGCAGCTGCACAATTTGGTTCGAATTCTAGCGTTAACTTCACGAACTCTACTAACTGTGAATTTCCTGTAACGCCGGAAGCTAAAATAAAGAACGTGATCGTCCTGATTCCTGATGGTTGTTCTCAAAGTGTGGAGACTTTAGCTCGCTGGTATAGCGGAAAGCCTCTTGAGCTTGACAATATGGTAACTGGAACGGTTTCTACTTATAGCACAGACTCAGTCATTACTGACTCTTCTTCAGCCGCAACCGCATTTGCTGCGGGATATAAAACTACTAACGGTTTTTTAAGCGTAGGGCCGAGCAATAGTTCTGTGTTAAGCACACTGGAAATTCCACCTGAAGAACTGCAGTACAAACCACTTGCAACAGTGCTTGAAGGTTCAAAACTTGAAGGCAAATCTACAGGACTTGTAGCAACCTCTCGTGTGAGCCATGCCACACCTGCAGCTTTTGCTGCTCACGTAGATAACAGAGATAATGAAACCGAAATCATAAAACAAATGGTTTATGAAAACGTTGATGTGGTTTTTGGTGGCGGTTCCAGTTATCTCACACCTGTAACTGAAGGAGGAAAAAGGACAGATGAGGAAAACCTGACAAAAGTACTTCTTGACAGAAATTACCAGTATGTTGACAGCAGAGACGAAATGATGAACCTTACCACTGGCAAGGTCTGGGGTCTTTTTGCCAGTAGTCACATGATGCCGGATATAGACCGTACTGTACTTGCACCTGAACAGCCTTCTCTTTCTGAAATGACCAATAAATCCATCGAACTATTATCTCAGAACAAAAATGGCTTCTTCCTGATGGTTGAAGGCAGCCAGGTTGACTGGGCAAACCACGCCAATGACCCTAACTATGCTGTAACCGATTTCCTGGCCTTTGATAAAGCTGTTAAAGCTGCGGTTGATTTTGCTAAAAAAGACGGGCATACTCTGGTTCTAGCTTTTCCGGATCATAATACCGGCGGCATGACCATTGGCAGCTACTCTGACCCCAATTATACATCTACAACTATAGAAGATGTTATTGCTCCTCTCAAAGGCATGAAGCTCAGTTCCACAGGTCTTGAGACAGAAATAGGGACAGATGTTTCATCAGAAAATATCAAAAAACAGCTAAAAACCTGGTGGGGCATTGATGCTACTGATGAGGACATAGCTGAAATCCTTGAGCTCTACAACGATGGAAAAGGCCTCTCACTTGACTACTCAATTAGCGAGGTAATCAGCCGCAATCACACAGTAATTGGCTGGACTACTCACGGACATTCTGGAGACGATGTCCCTCTGTGGGCTTATGGTCCTGACGATCTAGCAGGCCATGTTGATAATACAGAAATTGCAGGATACATAGCTAAAGAACTCGGATTTGACCTTAACAAGACTAACTCGCAACTCTTTATTGATGTAGGTAAGGTTTTCTCCAAAGATAACGGAGATGGGAAACTGGATAAAAATGAATACTTGCTAAATATGACGAATTCCTCAAACCCTGTACTGGAAATTGGAGATGCCAAACTGCCAGTGGACACGAATATTCTTATCAAGAATGGCGTAGCGCATGAGTTAGAAGGAATAGTCGTCTACGCTCCAGCAACTGGTAAAGTCTATATTCCCTGTGAAGCACTTTCACTTGTAAATGGAACAAAAATTAATGAGACAAAAATTAATGAGACAAAAATTAATGAGACTCAAAAAGCAGCCGAAGCTGCCTGAAAATGTGAGTTAATTGACAGGGATTATTTCCTTTTTCTTATTTTTTATGGTCCCGTAAGTTTTTTTATACTTTCAAAAGTTGCAAACATGTTTTCATATGTATACATTAAAGAAGTCCGGAACAGGTCTTAATTTAAAAACTGACATACTTCCCACGCAAACTGTGGAGAAGTTTTTTTTCTGGCTGTACGTTTACTGAAGATGGTACGGTCCAGGACCCGTCGAGGGGTGCCAGTGCTCCCTTTCCCTGCATCTCTTTCTGCAGAGAATTGACCGCTGCCTTTTGGCGTCAACGCTATATTAAAGGCGGCGTTGACATCGGCATGGTCAACGTGTCCGCAGTGTGGACACTCAAATTGCTTGCTGTGTCGGTTGCCGATATGTCCGCAGCGGCTGCATTTTTTGCTAGTCGCATGGGGATCGATATAAACTACCTCTACTCCTTGCAGCCTGGCTTTGTATTCAATAAACTGCTGAAGTTGCTGAAAAGACCAGCTGTTCAGGGAGTATTCACTTGACCAGGATTGTTTTTCAGATGTACTTTTACTTTTGAGAAGGTTTTTGCTAATTTCCTTACTTCTATTTTTGTCTATATCTTTTTCCCTTTGTCTGTTTTTGCTTTTATTTTTCTCGCCTTTTCCTGCATCTCCAATCTTGCTATTGAGTTTCCGCATTCCTTTAAGGTTTTCCAGTTTGATTCCACATCCATTATACAGGGCAATATCCACAATCTTTCGGCTGATTTTATGGTTCAAGTCCTTTACAATATTTTTTTCCCTAATTTTTACAGCTTTTAATTCTTTACTTCTGCCCATTTTATAGAGCCGTTTTTTTATGTTTTCATATTTTTTATGCGTATGGTATCGCATTTTTCCTAACTTCCAGATTTTTCCGGATTCAGGATCCGCTACAACTGCAATATGTCCCTTAGTATTGCGATCAACTCCTATATAGTGCTCGGAACTTTTGAGCTCGTCGTCCGGGAAGACAACTGCTACATAAGCATAGGTATTATCGATTTCTATCTGGGAAATTTTTGTAAAGTTGTTGGAAAAATGATAGTTCAGCAGAAGTTTCAGACATGGAATTGTAATGGTTTGCTCCTTCCTGTCAATACGGACCGCTCGATAAGGAATAATCGGCTTTGTAGAAATCCTCAAATATTCATTTATTATAAAAACAGTTTTAAATAAAGTGCTCCTTCCACTTTTTACCACAAAAACGTAGGAGCACCTAAAATAAGTGATTTCAAATAAAAGTAGCAA
>JAEWQJ010000028.1 GCA_023399215.1 Methanobacteriota archaeon | reverse complement strand
GGCAGGATCGAAGCGAGTTTTGCAGGAAAGCAGAGCCTGTGCTCCGACGGGGTTGTGAATGTATACAAAGAAGGCAAAATCGGAGTCACAGTCGGTTGCAGCGGCAGCAGGACATATACCAAAATCTTAGAGGAAGAAATGATTATGGGAATTCCTGTCGAACTTCTGGCTGATGTAGCCACTGGTCTCAAGGAAATTTGCCCGAAGTAAGTTTCGAAAAGGGCATCTTTAGGCTGTGTAGAGTTCTTTTGAAATAATGAACTCCACAACCTGAGACGAATAACCTGATACATTTTGTTTGTTTCATCATCTTGAAGTGGACCTGGATAGGTTTTCCACAAAACCTATCTAACCTTCAAGTAAGCATTCACTCATGCCAGCCTTTCATGAAACTATGTTTTAATAATAATAATAATAATAATATCAAAAACAAGATTTTCCGTAAGTGTTTACCTGCAGGAAATCAATAATTTGAAGGAAATCAATAGTTTGATTTTCGTTCTGATTAATAAAATAAATAAGATTCTGTTTTTGAGAAATTAAGTAAGTAAAAATGTATATAGCCATGATGTTATAAAAGGAAAATAGGTTAAATTAATCTATATTAAGTAACTTTCCTGGGTACACATATCAGTTTTAGAATATGTAAGAAAACAATTTACTTTTATATTTTAACCTGAGCTAAAACAAAGTATTTTTGGAGTTATTAACTCTCAAAAGGTACAAGGTACACACCATCTGCTCTTTTTTGCCCTTTTAACAGCTCACAGTGCCTCATAATAGCAAACTGGTTCTCGGTTTCCAGAAGGGATATTTGAAACTTTTTTGCAATTTCGTCCTTTTTTGCTCCACCACTGGAGACGATAAATTCATAGATGGCTTTTTGTAATTCAGTCAGACCCTCTGTACCTTCAAGCCCGGCTTCCTTCCTGAAGAATTTCTTGGAATAAGCTGCCCAGGGATCACAGACCTGAATCTTATGGTGAGCTTCTATAAAACAATCTTCACAGAAAACCTTGCCTTCCTCTTCTATACAATCTTCTTTTTCCAGTTCACACCCACAAATGTGGCATTTTACAGGATTAGTTATCTCTTCGGTCAATATTTCACCTCAGTTATTCAGACGTTCAATTCATCCAGAATTTTAAGAACCACCACAGATCCATACGCTACTGCAGGCCCACCAGCCATTACTATGGCAGTACTGACAGCCTCAAGGATCTCCTCACGAGTTGCTCCCAAACGTACAGCTTCAGGAACATGCTTCCATAGACAGTATTCGCAACGCAGGGAGACTGCAATAGCAACCATCATGAGTTCTTTCGTTCTGGCACTTAATGCTCCATCCTTAATAACTTCAGAATGGAGCCCAGAGAGTGCATCCATAACTCCTGGAAGTTGTTCAGCCATAACTTTTGTCTTTTCATCCATGTCGATTCTTTCGGTCAGGTTTTCACTTCCTCAACATAGAGATTTTTATAATAAATTAAGAATCAAAAGGCACAATACAGATTTCATCTCCCATCTTCCGCCATTTCACAAGCTCACAATGCCTTAATATTGCAAGCTGGTTCCTGGCTTCCTGGGGTGTAAGCCCAAAGAGTTTAGAGATTTTTTCAGGCGTAACCCCTCCTTCTACCTGTATAAATTTATAAAGTTCTTTTTGAATATCTGTTAGACCTTCTGTGCCTTCCAGACCATGATTTTTTCTAAAGAGTTTTTTAGAACGCACTGCCACAGGGTCTGCAAACTTTATTTTCTGGTGCCCTTCCAGATAACAGTCCTCACACACCGGCCTTCCGTTTTCTTTGACATATTCACTTCCCGGGATATTCTTTCCGCACCCCTGACACGTTACAAAGTAAGCTACAGATTCGTCAATTTCTCTGTTCCCGGCTTTATTCGTATTTATAAGGCCGTGAAACTCCAGATAACCTACTATTTCGTAAACTGTCGACCTTGATAACCCATATCCGGCTTTTGCTTTTTTTATAACGTCTCGAATATGGAATCCACGCTCGATTTGGACTTCTTTAATGCATTCAAGGACTCCAATTTCTTCTTCATCCAGCACAAGCATCATTACAATCTCCGGAGCCAGAACCCATTCAGATTCAGTCTTATAAAGTAACGTTATAAAGGGGGACTAAGATCCCGACAGGCTCCAAAAACTGGACCTTAAAACGGGCTTTTACACTGAACTTTTTTCTATATCCATCAGATCAGATTTTAGAACAGTGTTATTCCCATAAGTCAGTTTCTCTATCTATTTAATACCAATAGTATATAATGATTACGATATATTTATATGTAAAAAGTAAGATTTCCGAAAGAAAGAATAGTCAAAGAAGGAGGTCCTGTTCACACCGGAAAGTATATATGTAAAATGCATAATGATGTTATTTGCATATTAGTGTGTTTTACACTAAGATGTAAATAACATCTAGATAAGTAAAACACATATTGAAAGATTCCCGCCGCATAACATTGACATTCCAATTACATCCACACTCCAGTTACACCGGCGAATATCATAAAACAGTGATCATAATGTCCAGAAGCAAATACGGGCGACATACCCCTGCATTTATATTACTGTTCCTTGCAAAGGAACCCGCCTACGGATCTCTCTTGCTCAACAAAATGGAAGAAGAGCTGCCTTTCAATCTAATCGATGGGCCTTCCCTTTACAGGTCTCTTCAGGATCTGGAAAAAGAAGGGGCTGTTGAGTCCTACTGGGACACATCAGAACCCGGGCCTGCTAAAAAGTGGTACAGGATAAGCCCGAAAGGGATGGAAAAACTGGAGGAGTTCCGGCAGGATATAGAAATGAGAAAGAAAAACCTGGAATATTTCCTCAACGCATTCAGGAAACTGTAAACCCAGGTTACTCAAAAATAATAAGTTCATCCTGAAATTAAAAAACTCTCCTGGAATTCAAAAAATGGACATGAAATTCTTCGAATAACAGGCACAAAGAAATGAAAGCACCTGAAAGCACTTTCATGCCAAATAAAATATCCCTTGGATTAAAAAATGGAAAAAATGTGGTGGTCCCCTGAGTGGTATAATTCTTTACGCCCTGGCTTTTATTTTTTTGGTCGTTTCCTTTTTCAAAGACCGGAGAAAAACGAAAATAGCTATCCTCAAAGCCTGGAAATCCTTCTCATCCCTTCTGCCGGAGGTTCTCTCAATTATGATGTTTGTGGGAATTTCTCTGGCAATCCTGAGCCCGGAAACGATCTCAAGACTGATTGGAGCGGAGTCCGGCCCATTCGGGATTGCAGTTGCCCTGATTACAGGATCGGTTACCCTTATCCCCAGTTTTGTTACTTTCCCTCTGGGAGCTGCCCTTCTTAAAGATGGGGCAGGGTATGCCCAGATTGCTGCTTTTGTCTCCACTCTTATGGCTGTTGGAGTTATGACCCTTCCTGTGGAAATAAAATATTTCAACAGATACACGGCAATCATCAGGAACATCTCGGCACTTCTGGTGTCCATAATTTTTACGGTCGTAATCTGGAGGCTTATGTGATGGTAAGCAATGAAAACAATGCCATAAACCCCGGAATCTCCACCATGTTGAAGAAGTACAGGTTTGCGATAGGTCTTGCCCTTGTAATTGCAGCCATATATTTTATAAACAGGTCAGTTGGAACAGAAGCCTTTGACATATCTGTTTCGAATACAAAAGAAATGCTCAGCCTTCTCCCTCCGGTTTTCATCCTTGTGGGACTGCTGGACGTCTGGGTCCCGAAGGAAACGATCATTCGATACATGGGAGAAGATTCCGGCTGGAAAGGAATACTTATGGCTCTTTTCCTGGGATCCGCAGCTGCAGGCCCTCTCTATGTCGCTTTCCCTATTACGGCTCTCCTCCTAAGGAAAAGAGCAAGGCTGGCATACATATTGTTTTTCCTGGGAGTCTGGTCCACCACAAAGCTCCCCATCTTACTTTATGAAATCTCATATATGGGACTAAAGTTCACAGCAATCCATGTAGCCGTTGGGCTCCCTTTTTTCCTGTTGTTCTCAATGATAATCGAAAAGGTGATGCCGGAAGATTCCAGAGAATCCCTGTACAGGAAAGCCGAAATGGAGTTGCCCTGAAGAAAGTCATACCCTGCACTCACACCCTCTTTCTTTCAGGATCTGGACCTGTTTGTCATAAGAATCTACAAACTCGTCCTGAACAGCTTTTCCTGTAGCAAGAGCAGGATCAAGAGGAGTGTGGTGTTTGTAACCTCGCCTTGTCATTTCATCGACCAGAGCTTCATGCCTCAGGTAGAGCGCTTTGAGCTTTCCCCTCCAGCGCATTGTTTCTGGATGATGAGCATAGGCTTTCTTGTTATTGGTGATTATAGACCATAGAGCATGTAACTCACGGTGTTCCCCTAGAAGATGCTGCCTGCACATCTTCTCAGGAGGTATGTCCCAGATTCTCATAAGATGAATTCCTAACACATCTAAGAAAGGTTTTTCGGGAAGGGAGAAGAGTTTAAACACGAAAATTAATACCTGTGTTCTGTGTCTGATTCTTTATTCTTATACATATTTACATACTATTTGAGAAAACATAGTCCATGAGACAGGGCATACTCTGGTTTTCTGGAATTTCTCTGCTGGTTGCTATATACTTTTTATCCGCTCCTGCGCTTGCCCACGTGCCGGTCTTCGGAGGGGAAGGGAAAAGTCCTGAAACAGCAATCCATATTGAAGACCCTTCGAAATCAAGGATACTTTACGGGGAGCTTGCTTCTGGAGGTCTTCAGTATTACAGTTTTAATGTGGGAAAAGGAGAGAGAATAGTACTCGGACTCATTATTCCCATTGAAGATGGAAATAAGGGTTTTATCCCGAGCCTGACTCTTATCGGGCCGGGACTTGCGAACGAAGGAAAAGTGCCCGAGAAATTGGAAATGCCCGAAGGATATGGGGTAAAGGTGCTTTCCTACAGCCTGCCTGAAAATCCGGTATATGAGGGATTTACCCCAAGTGCCTTTTACTCGCTTGTCAAACTCGATATCAAAGCTCCGGAAAGTGGAACATATTACGCTGCAGTAGGTGCAATACAGGAAGCAGGTTTGAGAGAAGGAGAAGATGCAACACAGGAAAAAGGTTTGCAGGAAAGAGAAATCTCAAGAGAAGGAAATTATGGGCTAATTCTGGGATATAAAGAAACTTTTACCTTGAAAGAATGGATATCCATACCCCTGAGCCAGATAAAGATTTACCGTTGGGAGGGACAGGGACTGTTTTTGATATTTACTCCGCTTGTGCTAACTCTTGCATCCGGGCTTCTAGTAATTTTCTTAAAAAGAGAAACTGTAGCCGGGTTCAGTCCTGCACGCATCTCAGGAATGCTTGCAGGTCTCTTATTTCTTGGCACAGGAATGTCATATATATTCCAGATGCTGATCTCACTGAGTAAAAGTTCATTTTCCTCAGAAGTTTTTATCACTTTAATTCTAATTTTTGCCAGCATAGGACTTGGAGTTATTGCAATAGCCTTAAGCCTCAAAGATGAAAGTTACAGCACTGGATCCATAAGAAAACGGATTTATTTCTTGGTTCTAGGGATAGCCGGGCTTTTATTTTGGGCAGGATGGTTCATAGGACCTTTTCTGGCATTTGAAGCTGCATTATTGCCCTGGAGGCATAAAGGATAAAGTTAAAACTCGAAAAAAGAATAATTATTTAATGAGTCTATCCCAAAAGCCACTTACTCTTAAAATCAGTTAAAAATAAAGATAAAAATAAGAATAAAATTTCTGAAAGGAACAAAAATAACCCCATATCTTAATTACATATCCAGCCTTCTGAAAAAACATAGCTGGTTAAGGTATCTTTCACAGTATTACACCGCAAAGGAGATTTTTCAATTTTTTAACTTAGTGGTGTACCGGAGCCTCACGAGCTTGATACGTATCAGCTCTTGTAGCGAAATAAATCGTATAAAGTGCTGCAAGCCCGACAATTATGTACACAATTCTCGAAAGTGTACTTCCTACCCCGAAGATATAATCTACAAGGTTAAAGTCGAAGAGCCCTACAAGCCCCCAGTTTAATCCGCCCACTATAACAAGTATAAGTGCGAGCAAATCTACTGGATTTCTTACTGCCATAGATATCACTCCCTTTTTGCGTTATTTTCCTACATTATATAGCCAGGAGAAATATAAAAATCTCCATATTAAAATCCGATGTACTTGTATTTATATGTGACTAATATAAGAATTAGAGTTTCTTAAAGAAAAAAGATAGAGTAGAAGGAATTTAATTTCATTAAAGCCTTGTCCTCAAGCCCAGTTTAAAGAATCAATTCCTTCATGAAAGTCCCACTGGCAAGTATCAGAGCGCACCAAATAAACCAGATACTAAATATATAGAGATTACATAAAAAATTAAGTTTATGAATACTTTACCAGCCTTATAGTCAGAAATAGCTTGATACTCGTTTTCATATAGCTCAACGTATAATCTATACTTTATTGATTTCCGATTCCAATTATCAATTAATATACAAAATGCTCCTACTAACAGAATAAAAAAGCTATCTTTTGTTGCTAAATTAACGACAGCTGGATAACTTTTTACTATTAAGAAAGTAAGTATAATGCCGTCAAGACCTATGAAATACTTATAAAAATTATCCAGAGAAAAGTAATGCTGATTCATGCTTGTACACCGTATAAATTCTTTTAATAAAATAAAAACATCAGGATAAATATTAACTTAATGCTTTAATGCCAATTATGTTTACCTCCTGAGTAGGGAGTTTAAAGGCCAGTCTATATAAAGAAACAGATTCATTTTAAGCTCTGCCTCTGGAAGCAGGCGAAGCACTTCAATCATAGGGGAAAAATGAGAATTTAAACTTCAATAAGCTTGTATACCTATCGATAAAAGTTAAAGTCTCAACATACAACGTAAACAAAAACGTTGTATAAGTTGTTTAGATAAAATTGAGAGTTTCTACAAAGCCGAATATTTTGCAATATATGATTTAACGTCAAATTTTCTTTTACTGCCCTCGTAACTCATGTATCTGATTTTTCCAAAAATTTCTCTCTCCTTCCAGGCGCGGTCATGAACTCCTCCGATACTCCAGGCGATTCCAGCATATCCATTCGGGTCTCGTCCATCCAGTTCATATTTATCATTCAGGTAGATTGCAGTCTCGAGGGCTTTTTCGGGCGATTCGCTCCATTCGAGAATCTTCTTTGCCCAGTACATCCGCATATAGCTATGCATTTTCCCTCTACTGAGGAGTTCTATCTGGCTGGCGTTCCAGAGGGGATCATATGTCCTTCCCGTTTCCAGTTCTTCCAGTGTAAAGACATGACTTTTTTGATCATGCCTGTGAGAGTTAAGGGTTTTCTTTGCCCATTCAGGAAAGCCATCAAAACTATCATAAAAGGGATTATAATAGCAGAAATTATCGGCAAGCTCTTTACGCACAAGGAGCTCATCGAGAAATACTCTTTTTGATTCCATGTCAGCTTTTGCTTTTTCTACTTTGAGAGCTACCCTTTGAGCCGAGATCTGTCCAAAGTGAAGATAAGGAGAGAGATTGGATAAGGCATCTTTAGTTGGGTCATTTCGCAGGGTGGAGTAAGAGTCAAGCTTATTAGTGAGAAATTCATCCATAACTTTTCGTGCAGCTGTTTCTCCAGCTTCGAAAAGCGCAAAATCAGGAAAGAAACCTGCTTTTTCTTCAAGAAACTCCACTGGAAGAAGAGTTCCAATTCCATCTCTTTGAACTTCTGAAAACGTTTCCGATTTTCTGGAGCTCGCGGCGATTTCAGGAAATTCGGGATTTGCTTCAAGCTCAGGATACTCCGTAAGGAATTCAGGAAGTAGCCTTAAGAACTTAGGACGGAAAGTATGGGCAGCGTATTCCTGCTTTTTAGAAGCTTCCCAGCAGGGAACGACGTTATGGGCATCCACCTCAAAGAAGGGTACCTTAATGCCTGCTGCAACTTTTTCTGTCCATGTACTTTTAATCTTAAGTGGACTAAAATCAGTAACAAGAGTTCCAATTATATATTTCTCAATAAAATTTGGAATTTCTTCTTCAGGGTCTCCTCGAAGAAAAAAGAATGGAATTTTTTTCCTTGCAAGAGTAGCTTCAACTTCCTGCAGCCCTTTGAGCATAAATTCATATTGTCTTCTTATAGCTCCCAGAAATCTATCTACCAGACAAAAAACCACAAAAACAGGCACATCGGCTTCCAACGCTATTTTTCGGGCAAAAAGAAGAGCCCAGTTATCCTCAACCCTCTGGTCACGGCTCATCCAGTAAGCAACCGGTCCTTTACCTGGTTTCCCGGATAGAATAATCCGAATACGTTTAGGGTTCATTAATGGTTTTTGGGATTCAGAATATATAGAGCTAACATAAGGATAATAAAAGGAAAGATCGTGTTAAACAAAGATCCTCGATCAATATAAGCAGGAATTTGAGAAAAAATGTTAAGTGATGAATACAATATTTTAAAAGTTTTTAAAATTCAAAAACCTGCCCATCGTATCCAAGAGGTAAAAATAAGGATTCGATATGATGAGGACGAAATAAATGACTGAGATGGATCAAAGCTATTTTTTTTGCATTGAGCTGCTCTGCAAGTGCCATAGCCTCTTCTGAGTTCATGTGTTTTTTGATATGGATATTAGGCGGCACTATAGCATCGGCAATAAGAAGATCCGGATTTTTCATAAGCTCCAGGCTGGCTTCGGGAATTTCTGAGTTTGTATCTCCTGTAATCACTACTTTTTTATCGCCTTCACGGATTATAACCCCTGTAGGAACCTCTACAGGAGGATGGTTGACCTTAAAAAGGGTGAATTGCAGCCCGATTAGTTCGAAGGGCTCATAGAGCTTCACATAATGATACCTGGGTTTCAGGAAGTAGACGAACTGGTTTATGTATTCAATATTTTCCTGAACCCCATAAACATCAACCTTATTTTGAACCCTGTAAAACTCTCCAAATCCGGAGTAATGGTCATAATGTCCGTGCGTCCAGATCACCCCATCTACACATGACAGGTTTTGTTTGAGAAATTGTTGCCTTAGATCAGGGCTGGTGTCAATGAGGATCTTACCCTTATCGGACTCTACAAGGATAGAAAAACGAAGACGTTGACTCTTTCCACCTTTTCGGGCGTCTTCGCAGGCAGGGCAATTACATCCAATTTTAGGAGTTCCGACAGCATCGCCGGTCCCAAGCAGTGTTAGCCTCATTGTTACTTCTTCCTATCGTACTCTTCGGACTTGAGGCCAGCCCTCTCATTGAAAGAGTCTACAGCGTCCAGCAGGTCCTGCTGGGTAAGTATTTTACGCTCTTCGAGAAGAGCACCCAGAACAGCTTCCCTTATAACAACACGCAGGTCCGAACCTGAATAGCCGTCTGTCAATTCCGCAATTTCCCCTGTGTCATAATCTCCTTCGATGTGTCGGGTTACGATATTCAGTATATCTTTACGCATCTCAAGGTCAGGGAGAGGGAAATGAACAATCTCGTCAAAGCGTCTCCAAGCTGCACTATCAAGCATGCGGGGGTGGTTGGTCGCGGCAATAAGAAGAACTCCATGATCCACAAGGCTGATTTCATCTATGGCTTTAAGGAGGGTATTTACTGCTCGCTTAATGGCAGCATTCTCGTCAGACGTTCTTGCTTTTGCTACGAAATCGAGCTCATCTATGAAAAGGATGCAGGGATTCAGTTTCTTTGCAAGCAAAAAGACTCTATCAATGTTCTTTGCAGTCTCACCAAGATACTGGTCTGTTATCATGGAGAGTTTGACCTCAACAAACGGGATTGAGAGCCGTTCAGAAAGTGCACGGGCAACCGAGGTCTTTCCGGTTCCGGGAGGGCCGACAAACAAGAGTTTTCCGATATCATGCAGGCCGATCTCCCGCAGGTATTCCCTGTGCTCGATAGCTTTCGTGATCTTTTCAACTTCGTTCTTCTGTTCCCCGGTGAGCACAAGGTCTCTGACTTTTTGCTTTACATCCTCAGGAGCAATAATGACCGCGAGTTTCAGCATGTCCTCGCTTTTGTCCTCTTTCCGGATCTCCGCTATCTTGGACTCTATCCATTCCCTATCGGATTCCTTGGGACTTATTTTCGTCTTTGCAAGTGCATAGCTTGCAGCCTCATCCTTCCTTATTTTTTCAAAGTAATAAGCCAGGACAGGGTTATTTTCAATCCGTTCCTGGGAACCTTCCTGCTTTTCAAACCATTCTGCAGCAAGTTCGAAAGCGCTCAGACGAAGTTCAAAGTGAGACTTGTCAGTAGTTATGAAGGGGACGTTCCTTACGATTTTTTCGATATCCTTAAGCCCATACAGTTTTTCAATACGAATAAATGTGGCTGTGATGGGTTTGGGAACTGTTTTTTCTGTGCTACTCCAGTAGTTTTTTCGGATGTTTTTTGGAAGATCATTTACATCCAGTTCTGGATAGCGATTATAGATCTCTGCAGTTAGCAGTAGTTCTACGATGTCTAATATAGTGCCTGACATGTTTTTACCTGTTGCATGCTTGGACTAATCCACTATCAAGTGTTGGGCACTCAAACGCGGTAAGTTCTTAAATTCGTCTTTAATTTGTTAAACCAAGTAATTGGTTTTCTTCGATAATAAAATTTACGAAGCAGCCGGCAGTAAAAGGAAAAAAATACCGACTGGAGATGATAACTTTATCTAGCAGAACACATTATCATCTACTCTATCTCTTTCGGTAGTCTAGCATATTTTCGGAAAAAGCATTTGCAATCTCCGAAAAATGCCTCACTTTCAGAGAGTAATTGTGAATTCTGGAAATAGCGAATCGTCTCCGCGTAAATTTACTCGCATCTTAGAGACAATTCAATCGATATAGCTTGTTTCTGGAATATCACGGAATTGGAATTATCAAAACTTCTGCATTATCAGAACTAGTATATTAAAACTATTATTCCTAAGATCTCTCTATCTAAGGAAATCCAGAATTATCCCTAGAGGACCATTGCATGACAAGAGAACAGCTCTATTCAGGGAAAGCAAAAACTATCTATAAGACGGATGATCCTGACACCCTTATTACCGAATTCCGAAACAGTCTGACTGCATTTAACGGAGAAAAGAAAGGGGAAATGGAAAAGAAAGGGTATTATAATGCCCAAATCTCAAAAAAAATTTTTGAGATGCTCGAAGCCGAGGGGATAAAGACTCATTTTGTCGAAATGCTTTCTGACATCGATATGCTTGTGAAGAAAGTCGAGATTATAAAAATCGAGGTCATTGTCAGGAATATTGCCGCAGGTTCGATTACAAAAAGATATCCCATTAAAGAAGGCACGGTTTTCAAGACTCCTGTACTTGTTTTTGACTTCAAAAACGATGAGTATGGAGATCCCATGCTAAATGACGATATTGCTCTTGCGCTTGGGTTAGCAACACAGGAAGAGCTCGCCACACTCAGGGAACTCGCTCTGAAAATTAACGAAATCCTTGTGCCCTACCTGGACAAAAAGGGTATTTTACTTCCAGATTTCAAACTAGAATTCGGAAGGAGGAACGGAGAAATCATCCTTGCAGATGAGATTTCCTGCGATACCTGCCGGTTCTGGGACAAGAAGACCGGGCAGTCAATGGACAAAGATGTCTTCAGATTTGACAAAGGCGATATTTCTAAAGCTTACGAAGAAGTTGCACGGCGCATAGTGCCCGAAATATTTGAATAAACGTGAAAAAAGGCCAGGAAACCTGAATAAGCCAGATAAAAGGCTTTAAAGTTTTCCTGCCTGCTTATTTTTGTTTTTAAATATAGTCAACAACCTGTCATTATTTAAAAAAGAAATCCAGAGTCGTTTGAAAACGGAAATCTGAAAGCAGCTTTGCCTGCTGCATCCATTCGGCTTTTGGTGTGCTTATCCTGCCCGCAAGATCTGAAACTGCAGCTTCGAGAGAATCGAACTTTGTTGGAGGGTTCCGAAGAGCTTTTCTCATGCCCTCTCTGACGACCCAAACTCCAAGGGGAGCCCAGTAATCTGGAGTTATCTCCCGGAGTACGAAGACCGAGGCTTGCCTTTTGATTTCTGTCAGATATTCAAGCACAGGCAGCCGTGAGGCATAATAACCTCCAGCCAGAGGAGAATAACCTTTTTTTCCATCGTAACTCTCGCTGTCTTCCCCAATCCAGCTTGATTCTCCAGCCCAGACTGCTTTTGGGAGCCAGATTTCTATAAGTTCGAAGGCATAAGCCCGTGGAAGGATAAGGACTTCAAAATGGTTCCCGAAATGAGTCCCGCTAAAAAGCTGGATCTCTGAGACCCAGGGAAAATCCTTTATGCGGTCTGCAAGTTCCTTTCCTGCCATATCATCCACGGCTGTAATTGACCAGCGTGTTGGCACGATTTTTCGTTCTTTTCCGAGCAGACCAATTGAGAACAGGCGAGTAATATGTTCAGCCGGAATATCCCCTTTATAGAGTTCAAGCACCGCATCTTTTGCCAGGGCGTCAGTGTCGTAGACAAGATAATCGACTTTTTTCGGAACGTTCGGATTTTCTGCAAGTTCAAAGTTTTTGACAAGCCCTGACGGACCCATCGGCGTCAGTACGGCATCGAATTTGAGTTCCTGTTTAGGGGCTTTAAAAAACCAGGCTTCGGTATCCACTGGCTTTCTGGAGAGGGCAAGTTCCTGCGCTTTTACAAGAAGAGGATTTTCTTTGCTGCGGGCATCTTTTACATGGAAATTTGTATTTGCCCTGACCATGCGGGAACGCATGGAGATAATGTCTTGAATCTGCATGTTTGCCCAGGCTGAGGTATCTTCAAAAACTGAGGCTTCGCTCTCATTTGCCAGAGGGGGAATTAGCGGGCCTGCAGAGACCCTGGGGTAACCAAAACTTCCGACAAAAACAGCAGGAGGAGATGCTCCAAAAACCGAATCTCCAGAGATTACAGGAGCGATGGACTGAAAAGACTTGAATTTTTCAAGGATTGGACAACGGGGACGCCCACAAAGTCCCTTTCCTTTACATTTAATACACAGTGTTCCATTCACTTTAAATCCGTATCCTCGCAGATGATACAGGCTTTAGCTTCAGGAGCATTCCTGTATAGCCAGCCGGATTTTTGGACAAACCTGCAAATGTTGCACATGCCGTCTACCTTTTCCTGAGAGGATAGGTCTTTATTTAGAAGCACTAATGCAAATTTCCGAATTTCGCCCTGAGTCTCCTTGGAAAAATCAACTTCAGCCCCGCGTTTTTCACTCACGTACTGAGATACAGCAGCCCTTGAAAGTTCCAGGATGTCCGCTACATCCTGCTGCGTACACCCATGCTCAAAGATCATTGTTCTGGAAAGTTCTGCCCGAATTGCGGGCAAGACTTTCTGTACCATAATTTCACATGTTGTTTTCATGGGAGACCAACACCACATAAATCAGGTAAATTTTGAGAGATTCTCTTAACCAAGATTACATTCATAGATTTCGTAACCAGTTATATATCCGTATACTTTTGCTTTTTGAGTAGAAAATTTATCTCTTAATTTACCCAAAACGCATGCTATAGAAATATCGACAAAAATATAGTAATTCCAGACCTGAAAAGTTATTGCTAAATAATATTGCTATTTCTCAGACCCGGTTTATTCCTGAAGCTCATCAGAATTTAGTTCTTGATTTGTTCAGCAGAGAAACCCTTTTCCATGAGGACTTCTTTCATGCGGGCCAGGTGATTACCCTGAAGTTCCACAGTATTTCCTTTTACCGTACCGCCGCATGCAAACTTTGATTTAAGATAAGTGGACAGTTCATGAAGATCTATTTCACTTGCGTCGAAACCTTCTACAACGGTAACTTCTTTGCCGTATCTTCTTCTATTAACTTTCACAGTAATTCTCTGTTGCTCTTTCGCAACTTCTTCGCAAATGCAAAGTTCTTTTGGAAGCCCACATACTGGGCACATTCCGCTGCTCATTTGTTGGTATATCCTCCGAATTTGTAATCATTATATATGTAACTTACATCTAAAAATAACTAAATAGATATAAAGTACTTATCAATGAAGGTATTAAAGCCTAATGGTATTATACAGGCACTTTATATTGAATTTCAGTTAATAACCCGAAACTCTTGACAATATGAAAAGCCAGCCAAAGCTTTATTATTGTTCAATTTTTTTATATATTAATATATTCATTTGTAATGTTAGTTTTATAATATTTACTTATAGAGTAAATTTAACAACATGATCGTTGGTGAATAACACAGATCAGTACAAACTGCAAGTGAAACAACATGATCGTTGGTGAATAATACAGATCAGTACAAACTGCAAGTGAAAAAGCTGGATATCTGAAAGAAATTCAAAATACTAATGCTTCGGGAAAGAATCTAAGCCGAAAAATCTGAGAACAAAGAAAGCTAAAAAAGCTTAAAATCCCTGATTTTGCCGGATAGAGCCTTTCATACCCAGCAACAAGTTAGATATATCTTGAATTTCATCTCTTCCTATAACCTGCTATCATATATATGGACTTCTATTATATAAATATAGCAGTATAAAAATATCATACTAATAAATCGGGGGCACCTGATGAACGAATTGAACGATTTAATAGGTTTTGTAAACGGAAACAGTATAAGGCAAAAAGTGCTCTCCTTACTTTCCTCAAAAGGAGAAATGGAAGGAAAAAGAGTGTCAAAAACCCTGAGAGTTGCACATCCCACCATTGCAAAAACTCTCGATGAACTTGAACAGAAAGAATTAATTACAAAAAAGGAAGAAATGTACTCCCTTACCGAATCTGGAATAAAAGTGGAAAAAATGATCCAGCAAATCTAACCTTAAATATATTTCTTTTATCCACTTTATTTTAAATCTTTTTATTCTTAGATCATTCCAAAACCGATTTTATTTTCAATCGGTAAAAATTTAAAGATTATTTTTCAGAAAGAAAACTCGATTGATCGATCATAATACGCAACTCAGAAAAATAACCTTGAATCCTTTATTACCTTAGTTCCGCATTTTTAAGCACATAAATGTCGCGTGATATCGATACATGTGCTTAAGCATATCATATGCAATGTAAAATATATAAATCGCAATAATCTGACCTCACAGAGATACGAAAAGTATATATGCGCCTAAAAAAGCGGAAGTTAGGGTATCAATGATCAGCGTCTTCTTTTCATCCAGTATGATATTTGTGAAAAACGCAAGAATAGAAAGCTTGTTATAAGATTTGATAGTCACAGAAATCCAGAAAGAATGAAAAAACTCTATCCTGTAATTCAACCTTCCTGGTTCAGCTCAACATCTTTGTTGTAATTTAACACTCTTATGCGTAACCGTTGTGCTGCATCCGTTGCGCCGGTTGATCACGCCTATAGGGTTTGAGAGTATAAAGTTATCAAACTTAAACGTTGCTAGGAATTTTCACTCAAGCCTTTTTTTCAAAAGGCTTGCAGGCAAGCAGTTTTTTCAAAAGGATTGGGTTAGAAATATTTATTTAATTCTTATCCCTTTATGTCGGCATAAACTGTTAACGCTAATACTGAAACTCTTGAATTTAAGGGAATAATCAATTCTATTAAGAAAAAACCAGAGCTTTGGCATCCAAAAAAGGACTAAGTATCAGAGGCAAGGCAATGTTACCTGAAGAAGACCTTAAGATTATTAAAAAAGAACTGGGGCGAGAGCCTACCCAGGTAGAACAGGGCTGCTTTTTAAATCTATGGAGCGAACACTGTTCCTACCGCTCAAGTGCTCCTCTCCTGAAAACTTTTACCAGTACGGGCGAAAACGTGATTATTGGCCCTGGGGACGATGCTGCAATTATAAAATTTGATGATGGCTATGTACTTGCTATAGGTATGGAAAGCCATAATCACCCTTCATATGTCGACCCCTACAACGGAGCTGCTACCGGCATAGGGGGCATCGTAAGAGATATAATCTCCATGGGAGCCCGCCCAATAGCCCTTATGGACCCACTCTATTTCGGGCCTCTGGACACTCCAAAAAATATGTTTCTCTTTGAACAGATAATTAAGGGAATTGCAGGGTATGGAAACTGCATAGGAGTGCCAGTGGTCAAGGGTGAGACTTTCTTTGACAGAAAATACAGTGGAAACCCTCTTGTAAATGTTGTTGCAGTAGGGCTCTGCCGGGAAGATGAGGTCATAACCGCCCGCTCCCAGAAAGCCGGAAACAAGCTTGTGCTTGCAGGCTCCAGCACAGGAAAAGACGGACTTGGAGGAGCTTCCTTTGCCTCCAGAGACCTTTCCGAATCAGCCGAAGCCGAAGACCGCCCGAGCGTCCAGGTGGGAGATCCATATACTGAAAAGCTCGTAATCGAAATGACGCTGGAAGCCATGGAGAAGGGTTATATAAAATCCTGCAAAGACCTTGGAGCCGCTGGTCTTGGAGGAGCAAGCGCGGAGCTGGCTGCAAAGGGAGGACTTGGAGCCCACATTATTGCAGATGCCGTGACCCAGCGCGAACCCAATATGAATGCTTATGAAATCCTGCTTGCAGAATCTCAGGAACGCATGGTCTTTGAAGTAGCTCCTGAAGACGTTGATGCCGTACTTGCTCTGGTAGCAAAGTACGACCTTAATGGAGCCGTAGTGGGGTACTTAACAGAGAAACCAAACTACACGGTTGAATTCAAAGGGGAAGTCGTTGTAGATATTCCAATTGATTTCCTGACAGGTGGAGCTCCGACCTGCGAGAAATCTTCAGTAGCTTCTATTCCTCAGGTTGAAGAAAGTAAAGCCCCCGAAACTCCGGAAGACCTTAAGGCAGCCTTCCTGAAAGTTATCTCTTCCTACAATATTGCCTCAAAAGAATGGATCTACAGGCAGTACGATCATGAAGTCCAGTTAAGAACAATTGTTAAACCCGGAGAAGACTCTGGCGTGCTCAAGATAACTGATAAAAAAGGGCTCGTACTTTCCTGCGGCTGCCAGCCAAGAGCTACCCTTCTTGACCCCTATAACGGAGGAAAGAATATAGTAATTGAAAACGTCATGAACCTTGCAGTAAAAGGGGCTGAAGGGCTTGCGATTGTAAACTGCCTGAACTTTGGGAACCCGGATCGTCCGGAAATTTACTGGCAACTCAAAAACTCCGTACTTGGGCTTGGAGATGAGGCAAGGGAACTCTCAATCCCGGTTGTGGGAGGAAATGTTTCCCTGTATAACGAAAGCGATGAATTTAAGACCGCAATTCTCCCAACCCCTTCGATAGGAATAATAGGGAAAGTCAACCTTGAGACTCCTCTTCCTTCAAGCTTCTTTGCAAAATCCGGAGACACCATCATCCTGGTAGGAGAGACAACTGCAGATATGGGAGGTTCCGAATACTATGCCTGTCTCGAGGCTCAGAATGCCGGAAAAGTTCCTTCTGTCCCGAAAAATGCTCCTGAGATAATAAAAGCCGTAATTGAAGCTGCAAGGAGCGGAAAACTCAGCTCGGCACACGACCTTTCCCTTGGAGGAATTGCCGCAGGACTTGCGAAGATGTGCAGGAACTGCGGTGCAAAGGTAGACCTGAGTGAAGTTTCAGAATTAAAAGCTGAGGAACTATTATTCTCAGAAACTCCAGCAAGAGCTCTACTTGCTACAGGCGAACCCGAGGATGTACTCGAAATCCTCAAAGATGTACCTCATATGATAATCGGCAAAGTCGAAGGCAATTCCCTTGAGGTTAAAGGAAAAGACTTTGAGATTTCCCTCTCCCCCAAAGAAATTTCCGATGCATACAGTAGCCTGACAAGGTTTATGATGAGATAAGGTCCCCGAGTTCCGTCACCCGAGTCCCGTCTCGGGAGGACGGTGCCCTTTTCGCTGCCCGAGTCCCGTCTCGGGAGGACGGAGCCCTTTTCGCTGCCCGAGTCCCGTCTCGGGAGGACGGTGCCCTTTTCGC